>CAJMMQ010000009.1 GCA_905214625.1 uncultured bacterium | reverse complement strand
GCCATAGTCATAGCTGCCCCAAAGTGCTTCCCATCCGTTTGTCTGTGCTTCCTCAACAGTGGGGATGTGAATGCTTGTCTTGGCATTTAAGTTCATTGCACCTGCAATGGCAAATGCTACAATAAGTAATAAATTTTTCATAATTAATTGTTTTTAAGTAAATAATAAAATTAAGATTTTAATAAATGTCGGGACATTTTCGGTATGCCCCGACATTTTATGTTATTATATTATCTAGAGGTTAATATCCTTTACTTGGTGTAGTTCCATATCCATTGTCTCCGTATTCGTCTTTATTCTCAATCTGGTTGAGGAAGTCGGCAGAGATAGGACGGTTGTAATGTATGTCCTCGTTGAAGTAACGTGCTGCACGAGAGTTGTAGAGCTTTATGCGTTCACCCAACTTATGGTGGCGCTTGAGAAGAGCCCAGCGGCAGAACTCGCCGGCCATTTCGCGTGCATACTCATCCAGAATTGTTTCTTCAGTAACCTCTGTCAATTCAGGGGCAACGGTTCCCGGACGTGCCGCGCGGTCGCGGAGCGGCTTCAGGTATTTTACAGCTTCCTGTGGATTTCCAAGCTGCTGGCATGCTTCTGCAGCGATGAGATATACTTCTGCTGTACGCATAACCATCATGTCACCGTTACGGCGCTGCATGTGATTACCAACAACACCGTTGTAGCACCAGTCGTATTTGATGAGCGACGGATAGAGCTGATAAGAGTTTGTTCCGTCAAACTGTGCTGTTTTGTATTGGTCTCCGTCGAACAGGTCGTCGATGTTAACAGTGAAGTAGATGCTCTTGGCCTTTTCTTCAGCGCTCTTGTAGTCTCTTGAGAGCACGATGGCAAAGCGGTCATCGTCTTCTGCAACGGGATAGTCAACCACGTAGACGTTCTTTACATCTTTTATGAGGTTCTTTGTGTCGCCGCTGTGGTCACCCTTGGCCCATATACCGGTGGGGTAATACTGATTACCTCCGTAGGCAGATGTAGATGTTGCCATGTCAACATAAGGATATATATACTGACCTACATATTGTTCACCGATACCATATTTTGTAATAAGATTAGGTGTTATCTTTACGCGGCATGCGCTGTAAGGTCCTACCCAGCCGGCATCAACCATTGAAAAGAGACCGAATGCTGTCATGAATGTATTTTCATATCGCTTGTCCCATGACGGATCGAACACATTGATTGTGTACTTAGTTGGTGCAAGTGTGTTGTTGTTAGTACGTCCGAGATAATAGTTGGTATTATCTGCACGTGTGTAGATGTCGCTACACTTGTAGGGGTTACAGATTGTGTATGTGAATAAGTTGTTGTTGCAGTTCACATAATTATACGACTCATCGTTGGCGTCACGTCCTGAAACTATGAACAGAGCCTCCGGGTTGTTGCGGTTGTTAGCCTGTGCCCACAGGTCGGATACGTCTGTATATAAATAAACATTGTATGCAGAGGCGTTGTTGATGATGTCGTCAGCCACGTCTTTTGCTCTTTGCCAGTAGCTTACTCCGTTTTCAGAGAGACCTTCGCCTGCACCTTGTGCATAGGCACGTGCGAGTAGTCCGAGGGCGGTCTTTTTGCATACGCGTGCATAGTTGCCGCCGTAAGGCTGAACGTCGAGCTCGTTAGAAGCCTCAGTGAGATCTTTGATAATAGCAGTATAAAATTCTTCAACAGTGTTGCGTGTCGGTCTTACGTTGGTTTCGCCCTTACTGATATCCTCCTGACTCAACGTTACGGGACCGTAGTAAGTTACAAGCAGCAGGTTGTAGAACGCTCTCAGGGTTTTTGCCTCGGCTGTAAGTATTCTCTTGTCGTAGTCTGTTATGCCTTCTACGTTGTCGGCGTTGTTTATGACGGCATTGCATGATGCTATGCAAGAGTAAGCCTGCTTGAACACCTTGTTAGAACCGTTGGTGTTAGTTGTCAGTCCATCATAGTAGATGAGCTGTTTTGCGTAGTCGGGATTTCCACCCGGAGTCAGCCACATGTCGGTACCTCCTTCGGCTACAGACATGAAGTCATATACGCTGTAGAGCTGTTCGGCCAGAGGCGAGTAGCAGTAAGTCTCAAGTCCAGACCATGCGTCGAACGCTTCGATGGTTGCGTCGCCGCCGGTTGGGTTGTATTCGTCGAGCTCACAGGATGAGAAGCTCAGCGTTCCGGCTATAATTGCCGTATATAATAATTTTGTTTTCATAAGTTTTACTTTCATTTTTAGTTATAACAACATTTAATAGTGTCAGAGTGCTTTATGATTTTAGAAAGTAAGGTTCACACCGAACACAAACTGTTTTGTCAGCGGATAGTCTATGCCACCGTCCATTTCAGGATCATAGTTCTTAAGCAAATCGCTTTTCTGTATAACGAGTGGGTTGGTAAGTGTGGCGTAAACGCGGAAGTTTTCGATACCGACAGACTTAGCCCACTTCTGCGGCAGTGTGTAGCCGAGTGTTATGTTCTTAATCTTGAAGAAAGAACCATCGACATAAGAGAGTGCGTAATATCCTGTGTAAGTAGTGATGTCACGTGAAGAGTTGAGCGCAGGGAAATAGTGATCCTGATCACCTGTTTCTTGAGTCCAATAGTCAAAGTATGTCGGGAAGTTCTTCGCACCTGTCGGATCATAGTTGCCGAGCATGTCATACTTGATAGTCTGCCCCCAGCGCCAGTAGAGATAGATGCTTAGGTCGAAGTTCTTGTATGTAAATGTATTTTTGAATCCCATTGTCCAATCCGGATTCTTGTGTCCGAGAACCTGATAGTCGTTGCTGCTTACAACGTAAGGATTGTCTGCAGTATATGTTTCGAGTACACGTTCAATCTCTCCGGTTTCAGCATTCTCGCGTTCAACCCATTTAGAGTAAGAACCCTCGCCGTTGTGTATCATTCCCGGAACGTCAATCTTGATGTCACCGGGCTTTGCTCCGAATACGGCTGCGTCAGCTGCTTCAGAAGTTTTCCATACACCGTTAAGTTTATAGTGATACCAAGAGTTTACAGCTTCACCTTTCATCAGCACAAGACCGTTGTCACCGTTCGTTACATACTCAGCATCGGGAGTAGCCAACTTGGTTATCTTCTCCTTGTTCCATGTGAATGTGAGGTTAGAGGTCCATGTGAAGTCTTTTGTAACTATGTTGCGGGTATTAAGCGCAAGTTCAAGACCAGATGTCTCTGTTTCGCAGATGTTCATGTTAGTCATGTAATACGCTGAAGAGTTGTATCCGCCGTTGGTTATAGGCAACGCTTTCTGCCAGATAACGTCTTCTGTTTTGGTGAAATACCAGTCGAGCGACATATCAATGCGTCCGTTCAGGAAACTGGCATCAAGACCTACGTTGGTGTTCTTGGATTTTTCCCATCCAAGGTTTATGTTTGCTACGTTCTGGCTGAAGTGATATGCCGGTAATTTTGTTCCGCCGAGTCCGTAGTAGCCTTGTTCGAGTACAGAGAGGCTTGAATATTCGTCGATGGCGGCAGTACCTGTAACACCATAACCTGCTCTAATCTTCAGGTTGTCGAGCCAGCTGCGCGTATTTTCCATGAATTTCTCCTCAGAGATTCGCCATCCAAGTGAGAATGCCGGGAATACATCCCATTGGTTGCCTTCGGCTAAGCGTGAAGAACCGTCGTATCTTACTGATGCTGAAGCAAGATATTTGCCTTTGTAAGAATAGTTGATACGGCCAACGAGACCCATGCCTTTTGACATAGTGTAAGTCGATTTGACTTTCTGGTTCTGTCCGGCTCCCAAATTGTGCCATTGGTAAGTGTTCGTAGTAAGGTTGTCTGCATACGAGTATGTGTACTCCTGTCTGTTGTGATTCCATGATGTCACGCCGGTAAGCGTGAAATCGTGATCCTTATTTATTTGGAAGTTATATGTAAGTATGTTCTCCCATTTATAGTTATATCCGTTAGTTTGCTCAACAGAGGCGTATACTCCAGAGTTTGTTCCTGTTGCACCGGCACCATTGTTGAAATAGTAACTGTAGGATCCTATTCCGTCAAATTTGTTGCTCTTGTTGAATGTGAGCGAAGCATTGAGGCGGCTCTCGAATGTAAGACCTTTCAGCGGGTTAATACGTATGTATGGATTAAGATAGATACGCGACACCTGATTGTTGTTGCGGTAGTTGCTCTTGTTGTTTACGAGAAGACTTACGGCACCGCTTCCTGGTATGGTTTCAACGTTTGCGTTTCCGTTTTCGTCATAAAGTGAGCCTATCGGGTTAGCCTGAAGTGCACGGTCGAGCTTTGCATAGGCTGAGTTCTTGTATACGTAGCTGCCCTGCATGTTTATACCGATAGAGAGCCATTTTTTCAACTCGTGGTCTACGCGTATATTTGTAGAGTAAACTTTATAGTCGTCGTTCTCATACTGTCCCTGCTCATCGGTGAAGTTAAGTGACATGTATGCCTTTGTCTTTTCTGTTCCACCGCTTACAGATACAGAGTAGTTCTGTATTACTCCAGTTTTGAGCAGAGCATCCGCCCAGTCGATATATTGTCCTTTTTGATAAGCTTCCCATGCATTTGTATTGCCGAGTACACTGGCGTCGTCTATGTATCCTCCAGATTCAATCTGTGCTTGTTTACGCATGTTGAAGTAACCAGGTCCATCGTAGACCTCAGGTACTTCAGACCATCCGTTTATACCCACATAAGCGTTAAAGTTAACTTTGGCTTTGCCTTCTTTTCCGCTCTTTGTTGTAACAATAATAACACCGTTTGCACCGGCAGAACCATAGACTGCTGTAGACGAAGCGTCTTTGAGTACTTCAATGCTTTCAATATCGTTTGCGTTGATGGTGCTGAGGTTGCCTGGCATGCCATCGATGATTACTGTAGGATTACCACTGGCGGTGAATGAACGTGTACCACGTAATTGCATACTTATGGATGCTCCGGCCTGACCGCTTGATTTTGTGATATCCAATCCGGCTACTTTTCCTTGTAATGCCTCTATCGGGTTAGATGCCGGTGTAAGAGTAATATCTTCAGCTTTTACAGAAGTAACCGCACCGGTAAGGTCGCGTCTTTTCATCGTACCGTAACCAATTACGACAACGTCGTCGAGTTCGGTTGCAGAATCTGGCTTCATCTGTATGCTCAGCGATGTGTTACTGGCGCTGACAGTCTGAGTTGCATAGCCGATGTAGGTTATTTCAAGCTGGTCGCTCGCATTGGCAGATATTGAGAATCTGCCATCCAAGTCGGTTACAGCTGCTGCTTTGCTGCCTTTTACTCTGACGGTGACTCCAATCATAGGTTCACCGGTCTCGTCAGTGATAGTACCTTTTACCGTGCGGCTCTGCTGAACCACCTGTACCGCCATATCCTTTGCTTCTGCGTTCTCCGCATAGCCGCAAACCGGTATGCACAAGAGGGCTGATAAGCTGAAAATGACAGAAGTTTTTGTCAAGGCTTTGCCTGAATAATGCTTCATGTTTTTTTTCATATTCTTAATTCTGTTGTTAAACATAAGTGACAAAGATATTACTAAGCGCCGACTTAAGTGACACATACAATTACGTGCCAGCGCGTGCCAATGGTTGTTTTTAGTACTTTGCTTATTGTAGTTTTAAATAGGTTTAGGATTAAAGACGTAAGTCAATAAAATCACATATAAAGTTTTCAATAACTTCCCAAAGTAAGATTATGTATTCTTGCAGCAATGTATATTTTAACCATATCAAGGCTTATGTTTTTCCTCGTATTAGGTTATTTCTTTTTTGCAAATATAATTTTTTTTTTTATTCTCAGCTATAAGATAACATGAAAAAAACATGCTAAAAATCAAAAAAAATAGTTTTTTACTCAAAAATTAGCGTAACCTGCTACCTCTTTGTAAAAAGATGGTCAGTAAGACATAATAAAATGGTTACTTTTATATTACTTTTTGAAAACTTTATTTTTTGATACTTAAGACGGCGATAAAGAATATTTGTAGGTGTGTTCGGCTGTTTGGTCTAAAAATAGTAAGGTTATTCTTTCCGTTTGTTTATTCTCTTTATGACAATAGAAAACATAAATCCTGCCGAATCCTAATGACGGATTTGGGTTAAAGTTGATTATTTATGCGGTAATTTGGGTAGTGTTTAGCGCTATGGGCAGGTTTATGTGTGGTTGTGATAAGTCTATCGCGGTTGTAAAAATATGGCAACAAAAAAGTCAGGAAGTAAGGATTGTGGCCTTCGGACGGTTTGAAAACACGTCCCCGAAAGGCAGTCCCGGCTTCTTGACTTTTAAGTTTAATATAAATATGTGTAAGCTAAAACAGAAGTTAGCGTAAGTTACGGCCTTACTGCATGCCCCACATTATAGTTTCTGTTTCACCTCGATTTCAGTAAACGTTTCAAGGATGTCGCCAACCTGAATGTCGTTGAAGTTTACGAGGCTGATACCGCACTCGAAGTTTACGCCAACTTCCTTTACATCGTCCTTAAAGCGCTTCAGGGCGTTTATCTCGCCTGTGTGAACCACGATACCGTCGCGCACCACGCGGGCTTTGTCAACACGGTGAACCTTGCCTTCGGTTACGTATGCTCCGGCAACGGTTCCAACCTTTGAGATGTGGTAAACCTCGCGTACCTCAACCTGACCGGTAACAACCTCTTTCTTAACCTTCTCGAGCATACCCTCCATAGCCGACTTGACATCTTCTATGGCATCGTAGATTACAGAATAGGTGTTTATTTCAACGCCTTCCTGGTCGGCCAGCTTGCGGGCTGCAGCCGAAGGACGCACCTGGAAGCCCACGATGAGAGCGTCTGAGGCGTCGGCGAGCGTAACGTCGCTCTCTGAAATCTGGCCTACGGCCTTGTAGATTACGTCCACTTTAATCTTCTCGGTAGAGAGTTTGATGAACGAGTCGCTGAGAGCCTCGATACTTCCGTCGGTGTCACCCTTGACGATGATGTTAAGCTCCTTGAACGAGCCGAGGGCTATACGGTGGCTGATGTCGCTGAGGGTGAGTCGCTTCTGTGTGCGCAGGCCCTGCTCGCGCTGCAGCTGCAGGCGCTTGTTGGCAATTTCGCGTGCCTCCTGTTCTGTCTCGAGCACGTGGAAGGTGTCGCCGGCAGTAGGCGCGCCGTTCAGTCCGAGTATGATTGCCGGCTCGGCGGGCAGGGCTTGCTCAATGCGCTGGTTGCGCTCGTTGAACATGGCCTTGATACGGCCGTAGCTTGTTCCGGCTATCACGTTGTCGCCGACGCGCAGCGTTCCGTTGCTTACGAGCACCGTAGAAACATATCCGCGTCCCTTGTCGAGCGACGACTCAATGATGCTTCCCGTTGCCTTGCGGTTTGGATTGGCTTTCAGGTCGAGCATCTCGGCCTCAAGCAAAACCTTTTCAAGGAGGTCGTCAACGCCGATGCCCTTCTTTGCGCTTATTTCCTGACATTGGTATTTACCTCCCCATTCTTCCACGAGCAGGTTCATGTTTGCCAGGTCTTCGCGTATCTTGTCGGGATTTGCTCCCGGTTTGTCAATCTTGTTTATGGCAAACACCATCGGCACGTTGGCAGCCTGTGCGTGGGCAATGGCCTCACGTGTGGTGGGCATCACGCTGTCGTCGGCTGCGATGATGATGATAGCGATGTCGGTTACCTGTGCTCCGCGGGCACGCATGGCGGTGAAGGCTTCGTGACCAGGAGTGTCGAGGAACGTTATTTCGCGTCCGTCGTTAAGTGTAACGTTGTATGCTCCGATGTGCTGGGTGATACCTCCTGCCTCGCCGGCAATTACGTTGGTGTTGCGTATGTGGTCGAGCAGAGATGTCTTACCGTGGTCTACATGTCCCATAACGGTTACAATCGGGGCGCGCGGCACGAGGTCGTTCTCGTCGTCCTCCTCTTCGGTTATGGCTTCAGAAACTTCTGCACTGACATACTCAGTCTTGAAGCCGAACTCATCGGCAACAAGGTTGATAGTCTCTGCGTCGAGACGCTGGTTGATAGAAACCATTATGCCCACGCTCATGCAGGTACCGATTACCTGATTAACAGATACGTTCATCATGCTTGCCAGTTCGCTTACGGTAACAAACTCGGTAAGCTTCAGCGTCTTGCTCTCGGCCTTAGCCTCTGCGCGCTGCTCTTTCAGGTGCTCCTGCACGGCCTCGCGCTTCTCCTTACGGTATTTTGCACCTTTCTTGTTCTGTCCCTTGCTGGTGAGTCGGGCCAGAGTTTCTTTTACCTGGCGTGCAACGTCTTCCTCATTCACCTCCAGCGGCTTATGGTTACGCTTGCGGTTTTTCTTCTTGGCGTTGCCCTTTTCGGCATGTCCGTCGCCTCCTCCGTTGTTGTTCTGCTTGACAGCCTGGTCTATGTTTACCCGCTCCTTTGTTATACGCGAACGCTTTTTCTTTCCGTCAGGATGAGCTTGCATGGCCTTTTCCTCGCGTTCCTTGCGTCGCTCCTCTTTGGTCTTTTTCTTTGGGCGTGTGCTCTGGTTGAGCGAGTCGAGGTCAATCTTTCCAAGCACGTTGACTTTAGGTGCGAGTTTCTTTTCGCTTTTCAGCGTGAATATCTTGTTTTCATCCTTCGGCTTTTCTGGCTCTTCCGGCTTTTCTGCCGTTACAGGTGCTTCAGCCGGCTTGTGCTCAGCTCTCGGCTCATTCTGTACAGGCTTTTGTTCGGGTTCTTTTTCTTCGGCAACAGCTTGAACCTTCGGTGCCGGTGCAGCTGTCTCAACAGGCTTTGTTTCTGCCTGCTGCTCTTCTTTCTTTTCCTGTGGCTGCGCCTGAACCTCTGTCTTCACCGGTTCTTTTATTTCCGGTTTTGGCTGTTCTGTCTTGGCGGTTTCAGCCTGTTTCTCTGGGGCAGATGCCGGTTTTTGTGCCGGCTTCTTGCCTATGCTGTCAAGGTCTATCTTGCCTAAAGGAGTATATTTCTGTGTTCTCACGCTTCTTGTAGCGTTGTCAGATTTCTGTTCCTTGTTGCTTTCAGACTGGCGTTTCTTTTCTTTCGGGTGCTTCAGCAACAGCTTTTCGGCCTGGCTTCTCACTTCTTTATCTGACTTAAACGCTTCGACAAGTGCATTATACTGACTGTCGCTGAGCTTGAAGCTCAGTTCTTCCTTAACCTCTCCGAGGTCACTTCTTTTTTTCAGGAACTCTACTGCTGTCTGGAGTCCTATATTCAATTCTCGTATTGCTTTATTTAATCTTATGCTCATCTTTCTTAATTAGTAATTGGCTGTTGCCGAAATTTGTTTAATAATTCATAATTCGTAAAATCTCATCAGAATGTATAATTCATAATTGGCATCTGTGTCCGGCAGACGCTACAGGCGCCCATCCGCGGTTAAAGCCTCATAATGCCAACCCAAAAGCCTTGCGGCCTGATTATGAATTATGCATTATGAACTATGAACTACTTAATTTCCTTCAAACTCGGCTCTGAGTATCTTCAGCACGTTGTCAACGGTCTCTTCCTCAAGGTCGGCTTTCTCTACGAGCATGTCGCGCGGAGCGTTGAGCACGGCCTTGGCAGTGTCGAGTCCTATGGCCTTTATCGAGTCGATAATCCACTGGTCAATCTCGTCAGAGAACTCGTCGAGATAGATGTCCTCGTCAACCTCGCTCTCGTCGAGCTCACGGAACACGTCGATAGTATATTCGGTAAGCATGCTGGCCAGCTTGATGTTCATACCGCCGCGGCCGATGGCCAGAGAAACTTCTTCGGGACGGAGATAAACCTCTGCCTTCTTGTTCTCCTCGTCAACGTTGATGCTCGAAATCTTTGCCGGACTGAGCGCGCGCTGTATGAAGAGCTTGATGTTGGCGGTGTAGTTTACAACGTCGATGTTCTCGTTGCACAGCTCGCGCACGATGCCGTGAACGCGGCTGCCCTTAACGCCGACGCAGGCTCCAACGGGGTCTATACGGTCGTCGTAGCTCTCAACGGCTATCTTGGCTCTCTCTCCCGGCATGCGGGCTATGCGCTTTATGGTTATCAGTCCGTCGGCAATCTCGGGAACTTCGGCCTCGAGCAGGCGCTCAAGGAACATGTTGCTGGTGCGTGAAAGAATAATCTTCGGGTTGTTGTTGTCGTTGTTAACCTCTTTAATCACGGCGCGGACAGTCTCGCCCTTGCGGTAGACATCATGGGGAATCTGCTCCGACTTTGGCAGGATAAGCTCGTTGTTCTCGTCGTCTACGAGCAGCACCTCGCGCTTCCACACCTGATAAACCTCGCCGGCAATAACCTGACCGACACGGTCTTTATACTTGTTGTAGAGGCTGTCGTGCTCAAGCTCCAGCACTTTTGAGGCCAGAGTCTGGCGGAGGTTAAGTATGGCGCGGCGGCCAAACTTGCTGAAGTCTACCTTCTCGCTCACTTCCTCGCCAACCTCATAGTCGGGCTCTATCTTTATTGCGTCGCTGAGGGCTATCTCTTTGTTTTGGTCTTTAACCTCGCCGTCGGCCACAACAATGCGGTTGCGGTAAATCTCGAAGTCGCCTTTGTCGGGGTTGACAATAACGTCAAAGTTCTCGTCGCTGCCAAAAATCTTCGCGATAACGTTGCGGAAACTTTCTTCCAGCACACTCATCAGAGTGGTACGGTCGATATTCTTGGTATCTTTAAACTCTTTGAAGGTGTCAACCATGCTCACGGTTTCTTCCTCTTTCTTTCTTGCTACCATAGCTGTCTGTATATTTTTATTTTATTATTATCGTCATCGGTGGCGGATGTCCGCCGTTGGCCTTAATGTTATATAATGCAGGTGTGCCCTGTTTGGGGCGTGGCCGGTTCCTTATTTGAAGTTAATAAGATATTTTGTGTATTTCACACCGTCCATGCTGAACTTATGGTCAACATCGGTAAGCACCGGGCGCTTTGCGCCTTCTTTCTTAACTTTTTCGCTTACCGTAACAGTAAAATCGCGGCCGTCAACGGCCTTCAGCAGCCCGTGATATTTTTTTCCGTCGGCATCAAGCACCTCAACGTCCTTACCCACAAAGTTGATATACTGCTGGGGCACCTTGAAGGGTTGTCCCAGTCCGGCACTGCCGACTTCCAGTTCATAATCTTCCTCATCGCGGCTCAGATGGTCTTCAATAAAGCGGCTGAGCTGTACACAGTCTTCAATCCAAACGCCGTCGGCGTGGTCAATCTCAATTACAATTTTGTCATCTTGGCTGATTTCAATGTCTACCAGGAAATACTCCTTGTCTTTAAGCCATTCGTCAACTAAATTCTTTACTACGTTTTTGTCTATCATAAACGGGTATTTAAAATAAAATGAGGGACTTCGTAAAGCCCCTCATTCCTCTGAACGCTGCAAAATTAACAATAAAATTGCACGTTAGCAAATATTTTTCCGTTTTTTATGAAAAATGTAACAGCAAATTGTCCGTTGGCGCCCATTTGCGCTTTGTGCGGCATGTCTATGGCCTGTAATATCGCTTTTGTATAACTGTTTCGCTTTCAGTGAATGTTGTCAATGATAAATGTCATGTGCCTGTAATATGCCGTTGCTTCGCCCTTGGCCTGTTCCGTCGGTCATGCCGTGGCTATTTCTTTAATTCTTGTCTCAAATCCTTCCGGTTTTACAGAGTTGGCCGTTTAGGCTTTGTCCATTTGTTTTTTTCAATGCGCTGAAAAATTATTCATATTTTATTCGCTATTATTTTGCGTTACATCTGATTTATACTATATTTGCGTTCGTTTAATACCATTAATGACAAACACATACAATAGATGAAAAAACTTATCAGTGCCGTATTGCTCGGCGCGTGTGTTCTGGCAGCTGACGCACAAGACGAATTGGTGAGGCTGAAGATGCAGACAAGGTTTGATTACCAGAGAGAATATGTCGACGGTGCCGCCGTTCACGACAACTCCGGTTTCAGGGGAAAGTATTTTATGCTGCTGCTCGACGGCAAGATAAACGACCATTTTTCTTATGCCTATCGCCAGCGCCTGAACAAAGCCAACTCTGAACAGAGCTTTTTTGATGCCACCGACTGGGCTTACCTGAAATATCAGCCCGATTGTCATTGGAGCTTTTCTGTAGGCAAAGAGCCGGTGGCAGTGGGAGGATATGAGTACGACGCCAACCCGGTTGACGTTTATTATGCATCCGAATACTGGAACAACATACCCTGTTTCCAGCTTGGTGCCACCGTTGCCTATGCCACACGGAGCGGAAACGACAAGATTGCCGCCCAATGCAGTCAGAGCCCCTTTGTGGCCCATGCCTCCGACATGTATGCCTACAGCCTTATGTGGTATGGCACGCATGGATGCCTCTCCACGCTCTATTCGGCCAACATTGTTGAGTATATGCCCGGCCGCTACATCAGCTATCTGTCTTTAGGTCACAGGTTTTCGCTTGGAAACATCACCGTTGAGGCCGACTTCATGAACCGTGCTTCCTCGGGTCATACATACTTTTTTGCCGACTGCTCGGCCGTTGTCAATGTGGCCTATAGCCCGTCAGACAGGATTAATGTGTTCGGGAAGGTTACTTACGACGTAAACAGCACAACGAAGATGGCCGACTATTGTGTAATGCCCGGCACAGAGATTACTCAGGTCGGCGGCGGCGTTGAGTACCGGCCGCATAAGTCGGTGCGCCTTCATGCCGCCTATTCACGCTGCTTCGGCACCAACACAAACGAGTCTGGCACATTGAAGCCGGGCCGCGACTGGATGGACATTGGCTTTACGTGGGACATAAACCTGCTGAAGCTGAAAAATCCGTGGCGAAAGGACAACGACTGAAAAAACACACCTTGAAACTGAAACTATGAAAAAGACATTATCTTTTAAGAAAGTATGGCAGGCCGTACCGAGCGGAATAGTCTGCCTGTGCGTGATTTTTGCGCTCTTCGGTTACATCGGTTCAATAATGGGCGTGCCCAACATGCTCAACACTATAATGAAGACGGCGCACGACCTTCTGCTCAACACCGTGTTCTATCTTATGGGCATCTGCGTCATCACGGGTGCCATAGGCCGCCTGTTTGTTGAGTTCGGTGTGGTGAGCCTGCTCGAAAAGCTGCTCCGCCCGCTCATGCGTCCGCTCTTCAACCTGCCCGGAGTGGCCTCGCTCGGAGCCGTGATGACCTTTCTGTCGGACAATCCGGCCATCATCTCGCTGTCGCAGGACAAACGCTTCAGCAGCTATTTCAAGAAGTATCAGTTTATCTCGCTCACCAACTTCGGTACGGCTTTCGGCATGGGCCTGCTCGTCATGGTGTTCATGGTGGGGCAGGGCTTTTATATCGAGCCTATAGTCGGCCTGTTCGGGGCATTTGTGGGCTGCATAGTGTCTACGCGACTTATGCAGCGCAAGATTCTGAAAGCCTGTCCGCAGTATGCCGACGAGCAGGTTTGCGACCGTCATGAGGTTGAGGAAGAAGAGCAGCAGGAACAGCAGAAGGGTGTTTTCCTGCGCACGCTCAACTCGCTTCTCGACGGCGGACGCACCGGCGTAGACATCGGCATAGCCATCATTCCCGGCGTGCTGATAATATCAACGCTCGTTATGATGCTCACGTTCGGCGCGGGAGCCAACGGCTACGACGGCTCGCCGTATCAGGGCGTAGATCTCCTGCCGTGGCTTGCCAACAAGATTGACTTTCTGTTTAAATGGCTATTCGGTTTCAACGACCCTCATCAGGTTGCCTTCCCCATAACCGCCTTGGGTGCCGTTGGCGCATCGCTCGGTCTCATTCCCGGCTTTATCAATGCCGGATGGATAGACGGCAACGCCATTGCCGTGTTCACTGCCATCGGCATGTGCTGGAGCGGATACCTCAGCACCCACACCGCCATGCTCGACTCTCTGGGCTATCGTGAGCTTACGTCGAAGGCTATAGTGTCTCACACAATTGGCGGCATTGCCGCGGGCATGGTTGCCCACTGGACTTATGTGCTGGTAATGCTGATATAATTGTGGATTGAAAACTGAGAAACGAAGTCTTACTTAGCCAATTATGATTAGTCTTGCTGATTTATGGTGCCAACGGCCATGTATCAGCAAGACTGCTTTTTAATTAATGGCGATATCTGTTTAAGATTCCGGCTCCTGATATTTTTATGTTATAATTTTATATTATCCTATATCTGAGTTGGCATTTTGATGTTTATTTGCTATATTTGCTGTCAAGTCAATCTTTTTGATTAAGAACAGATGATATAAACACATTGCCAATGAAAAAGGTATTTCTTTTTTTGCTTTCGCTTCTGTCTTTAGGCGGATGCACCGACGAGCCTGTTACTGTTGACAACACTACTGTTAAGCAGCTCGACCTCAAGCAGTTTATGGGCCGTTGGTACGAGATAGCGCGCTACGACCATAAGTTTGAACGCGGAATGACAAATGTTACAGCTACATACACCCTGCTCGACAACGGCAGGATAGAGGTGGTTAACGAGGGCCTGAAGGACGGTAAGCGCAAGACGGCCAACGGCAAAGGCAAGTTGCCAGACGCGTCGCAGCCGGGCAAGCTCAAAGTGTCCTTCTTCTTGTGGTTCTATGCCGACTATTATGTGCTCGACATAGCACCCGACTATAGCTATGTGCTCGTGGGCAGCAGTTCAGACAAGTATCTTTGGATAATGAGCCGCACAAAGGCTCTGCCGCAGTCAGCGCTTACCGGTATTCTCGGCAACCTGCGCCGGCGTGGCTACGACACTGCTAAACTTATCTGGGTAAAGCAGGAAGGGATAATTGATAATAGAAAATTATGATTACTCTTGTTGGCCGGGAAATGGAATTTGATATAGTACGGGTGTTTAACCAAAATCATTATGACGGATATGGCTTAACTCAAATTCCGGCTGAAAGCATGAATACTCAAAATAGAAAAACTATACGCGGTATATAATGCGATTTGGGTTTAATGCTGCAAAAGAATGCGACAATCCATCCGAATCTTAATAGTAGGCTTGGAACTTTTTGTAAAGAAAAACGACGGAAACACGAACGTTTGACGCTCTCAGAATGGCGATGCTCTGCGCAGACTCATGGTTTGGAGCGAAAAACGGCGAAAATGGCGCATTTCGGCAAAGCTGCTGACATACAGAAACTTACGGCATTTCAAGAATAAAAGACGAAAGGTTAAAAAATATTACTATGCCATTTACGGTGCAAAAGTGGGCCGTTTATGATGCGAAATCGGTGCGTTAATGATATGAAAGTGCGGCTTTTTGGCATGAAAATCTGACTTTTCAGGCTGTTTAAAGTGTTTAATTATAAATAAATGTTAATTATCCTATGCCTTCAATGCTGTTAATTTAACGTCCGTTATATATTCGTTTCCCAGATTGAAAAAATATTTTGTCATGAGTTTTTACTTCGTTCCGAATAATGTTTACCTCAGCAAAATATTTTTTAAACATTATGAAAGTATTATCCGTTAAGAATTAATATTGCAGATTACCGATAATTTTTATTTCTGCAATGGTTTCAATACAATAATGATGCAGCTCTCTGATTTTAATTAACAGAGCTCTGCATCATTATTCAGTTTTAAGCTATTTCTTTGTCATGTATGCGACATGAAAGCATTTACATGCTAACCTTCACGGTGCGTGAGCAATTTTCGCCTACAATTCTTACCAACAGTACTTGTTCAGATATGTCTCCCAAGAATGCGAACACATTGTCAGAAGCATTAACCTCTATATACTTTATCATCTGTCCGCTTACGGCAAATATCTGTATAGAGCGGATATAGCCATGTTCTTGATTAATGACATTGAGCACACGGTTTTTCACAAACACGTTTACGCCGCTGATATCAATGGCGCCTATGCCTGTTGACGTGGTGTTAAACCTGTTTTGAGTTGCCCATTTGCTTTCATTGGCTTCACATTCGGCCATAACGCTCCAGATGTATGTAGAGTTTGCGTCGAGTCCCGTCAGCTCATAGGTGGTGGTTTCCAGGCCCTCTACAACAGTCCATGCCGACACGGTGTTCTTACGATAGTGTATGTTCCACCGCAAGTTGCCCTGGTCTGCGTTCCATGTGAGTAATGCTGAAGCGTCAGACAGATTAGAGACAGTGAGGTCATAAGGAGTTACGCACTCAGGTACAGCCTTTGTTGTAAAGCTAACGTCAGCACTCCACAAGCTTGAGTCGTTGGCTGAGCAGAAACTCATCATACGCAATTTATACGCAGTGCTGGGCTCCAGGGCTTCAATCTTATAAGTTGTTCCGCTGACAGGAACCTCTGTCCATTCGTCAGCGTCTGCCTTGGCATAAGCCAGCTTATAACTCTCGGCCTCGCCGTTCCATGTCACCACCGCACTGTTATAGCTTGCATCAACAACAATGTCAGTCGGAGCGAAGCATGTTTCGGGCAAGGTCTGCAACACGGCAATAGGAGTATATGCGCTTGTGTCGCTTTCGAGCGTGCTGCACATTGTCTGTATTCCGTATTCATACTCTGTATTCTGTTCAAGATTGGTTATCTCGTATACAGTCTCATTGGTCGTTTTCTTTGTCCAGGCATCTGTACCGGCTTTTCGGTAACGTATGTTGTAGCTCTGGCCCTCGCCTGTCCACGACAGCACTGCACTGTATTTTGCGGCCTTCACCTCGACATCTGTCACCTGCGGACAACCGGCAGCGGCAAGCGTGGTGAAGCGTACTATGGTAACTTTAGCCGTATCGCCCGGCTCGCAAACCTTGGTTATACCTATTTCATAGTCGGTTCGAGGCTCCAGATTGTCGAAAGACATCACGCTCTCTGCTGTCTCCACATAAGGCTTGATGCTCTCGCCGGCCTTTCTTACGAACACGTAGCTCTTCTCGGCATTGGTCTTCCATGATACTTTTACAGAAGTTTCAGTAGTATCTGACAGCACTATGTTTGAAACATCAACAGGACACGTAGCCGTCACGGCCACTGAATCGAGTTTCAGTGCCAGCGGATAGCCTGATGTTGAACTGATATAGAACGCCGGACGTATAATGCCTGTATATCCGCGCAGCGGAACACTGATGCTTCCGCTCTCGTAGAGCGCCGGCAGCTCTGATACAGTAAATGTCTTAACTACATCGGCCTCGTTAAACGTGTTGCCTCCGTCACGCGAAACAACGATGCAATACTTGTCGTCGGTGGAAATAGACTCGCCTATCGGAGTTATATATAGCGTCAGGACATAGTTGGCTGAGCCGTCTTCCATGTCAAGCATCGGGAAGGTTAGCCATTCTGCACATTCCTTGTTGTTTGTCGGACTGAACATAAGGCCACGGTTATAGAATCCTGAGCTGAAGAACCAGCAGAGGCTTTCTTCGTCGCTGAATTCTGTCGGTGTGCCTATTTCGCCTACAAGAGGCTCCCAGCCTGAAGGCAATTCGGTTCCGTCAAACTTCTCAACGAACGGCACGGTATATCCTGTGCGGAACGCAAATGTGTCAGACCAGCGGCTGGCCGTAGTGGCATCGCACTTGGCGCGCAGCTGCACCTCAATGTCTGTCAAGCCCGGCAGTTCTGTCATAGTGTATGGCTTGTTGAGAACCGGAATTACATTGCTCCATTCTTCAGCACCCGCCATACGATAACGCAGCTCCCACTCATTCTCGTTGCCTTGGCGGTTCCAGTCAATGGTGGCAGAAGTGCCTATAACCGAACCGGGCACTGTACGCAGGTCAACCGGATAATCGCAGTCGTCTTTCTCTTCTATCTTAAAGTTGGCAATGTTCATCTTAGGATTGGTGAACGTTTTCCAATATATGCGCACCTTAACGTTCTGGCCAGAGAACTCGTCAAAAGGCATTCTTAACGTGACATAGCTGTCGAGTGACGCCATCTGCGGAGCTGAAGACGGGCCAACAGAATAAACCGTGGTAAAATCATTGCCGTCTGATGACACCTGAACCAGCAGCGTATCGCCTTCTTCCCAATTGTTGTAGGCAGTATTGAATCTTCCTTCATAGCGTGTGAAGTTAACGTCCATAAGTATTCTGTTTGCCTTGTCAGAAAGCTTTATCCACGGGGTCGTAAGCATCGACTCAGTACCTTCTGCAACGTTGGGCTGAGTAACAGAATTCTCTATTACCGACGAGCCGTCACGGTTTTTAACCAGTCTTACGGCATTGCCTTCAGAAATCCAGCCTGCAGGTATTTCATAAGGCACCATATTGGTGAAATCGGGAACATATGGCACAGTGCCTCCCGTTGAGGTCATAGCCTTGATGTTGGTGCTGGAATAGTTGCCGGAGGCATCAATGCTCCATGCACGCAGGAAATATACGGTGTTTTCCGATAGCTCTTCTACCGTTATACCGTCTTTTGCGTCGCCAAGGTAAACAACCTCTCCGCTGCCGTTAATCTGGTCGCCTACAGCCATTTCGCCCACAGGCTCACCAAACACGCCGTCGGCAATTACATCACCGTATGAACTTTTTGCCGGCTCTTTTGTTATGGCCACCAATACTCTGTCATCATTACTGTTGCTCTTTACGCCTATTTGCAGCTTGTCAATGGCTATGGCATCGACAGTAAGCTCACTTGGAGCCGCCGGCTTTGTGGCCGCCGTTTCCGTGAGCGGTAAAGATGTCTGGTATTTCGGGCCATACATACAATAAGAATTAGTGCTGAATACATATACCGTATATGTCTTTGCTCCGTCCAGCACGTCAGGTGTTGCAAACACTGTTGCCGTATCATAAGCCACCACAAGCGCGTTGCCTATGCTGTCGCCGGCCGAATAGAATGTTCCGTCGACAGGCGTCTCTGATAACGCATTGTCTGCAGTAATAAGTGTCAGATAATGGTCTGCAGCGTCTGTAGCCTTAAAGCTTCCTTCAATCTTTGTGCTGTAGCAGTTCAGCACAAGTTCAGTTGGCTGTGCTGCCGGCTTTTCGCAGTCGGCAGGCGGAGTGAACGTGAAAGTCTGTCCGTCAGCAGGATAAACGTCGTTGTTCCATGGAACCGTACACCCTTCATCAGTGCCGAGCTTAAAATCCGTGTAAGAGTCAGACAGAAGCAGTATGTCTTTGCCTTCACCCTTGGCACCAATTTTCAACGTGAGATACGACACCATTCCATCGTCGTTGGGATCCCAGCCTTTAAACACAATGTCAAAGCTGCCGTCAGCCTCATGGAGCCTTATCTGCAACTGCACCGGAACATAATTCTCTTCCCAAAGCTGAGTGTTCTGAGCCAGATTCTTATACTGTACTACAAGAGTTCTGTTTGGTGCAGCTCCTGTGAGTTTGTAGCTTATCTCTGTGTTGTCAAGGCCATACGTCTCAGCCCTGGGCATTACGCCAAGCAAATCCTTAACCGCACTTTGGCCGATGACGTTAAATGTGTTCTGTGAAGAATTGAACACACAAACAGAGTCTCTTCCCAAAAGCAAGTATCCGGTAGAGCTTACTGCAAACTGATTCATCTTCTTGTTGTTGAACTTGAAGTCAAAGCCAATGGGAAAGCCCTGGGTCACCGTATCTTTTGCTATGGCATGGCCGTCACGGTCGAACACCTTTTCTGCAAAATCCGAGCCTGTAACTCCGGCACCTATCACTGTGCCGTCATTTATTTCCTCATAAACACCTACCGAGCCTGTTACATCGTAGGCTGTGGTCACCTGTGCGACGGCACCCGCCGCGCCAAACGCACACATGACTATATATGATAATATTTTTTTCATAGACATAATGTTTTAAGTTTCTATTTCACTGTAACCTTTTCTGTATTGCCGGTAACTTTGTTCTTTACGACATACACTCCGGAACGAAGTCCTGACATACAATCAGCCCTCTTGGCAGACTTGACGAAACATCCGTCTATGCCATAAACGGCAACTTCATCATCTGCAGAACCGGCAGCAATGCCGCCAATGCCCGTGTCAACATTACCCAAAGACCCGTCTATATTTACACGCTGGGCATACATTCCATAGCTGAAGAAGTCGGGAGAAATGCGCATGTCGCACCATGTAAGAATCCAGTAGTTGCCGTCAATTAAAGTGGAAGACAGCAGGTCGTTCTTCTCGCTGACCACAGTACATGGCTCGGTAGCCTTTTCCCACAAGTTGTTTCCGTCTTTGTCCATTCTCATAACATAAGTCTTAACGTCGCCTCCGCTGATTTTATTTGTCTGATAAAATACGGCAACATCAGTTCCTGATGCATTCTGAACGGTGGCATAGCCAACAGAGCGATCATCCTGCATGGCCACAATAGCCTTGCCTTCAGGCCCCCACATCAGCTCGCCGTCAAGGCTTATCTTCTGCATATAGATGCCGCAATAGCTCTGTAATGCCTGGTTATACTGTCTGTAAATGGCGTAAACACAGTTGTCGGCCTCGTTGCAATAAAGCATAGGCACTTGCCTTGAGTAGTCATTGGCATAGCTTATCTTAAGGGCATTTGTTCCACCCGGGAAGCCCAATGTGCCGTCGCGCTTTACATAAGAGATGTAATTGGAGAACACATTTTCGAAATTGCGGTCATCACTCCATGTAACAAATGCTCCTTCCGGGGCTTTAAACACCTTCAGCTTTGTGTATAAAGGAGTTGAATCGAAGCCCCCTACATAAACTTTCAGTTCTTCATCCCATAATGGAGCTCCGTCAAAATCGTACAGCTGCGCCATGATATACTCGTTTGAGCTTTTGGCATATACCAGCAACACCTGACTGTCACCGGCGTCGACTACGAACGGACATGAATAAGGACTCTTTGAATCCTTCAGCTCTACCGGACTGTCCCACGCCTTCTTTCCGTCGTAAGTGATTTTCTCCAGACGGACAAACGACTTCTGCAGTTCATCGCTGAACACCTCATACGTAAACACATAGCCTCCGTCGGCCACTTGAGTTACGCTCAGCATGGCCTCGTCGCCGTCTGCTATGTCGTCAGCCATACTTACGCCCGAATCCCACAACATCTTTCCGTCGGGCCCGTATTTATAAATGGTGTAACTTCTGTGTGTATTGTCTTTCGGAGAGTTGCGGCAATCACTTACCATTACAAGGCAGTTGCCGTCATTGTCTGCATACAGCACATTATTTACAACAACGTATGAAAGGTTTGCTTCGTTGCACACCTGAGTGCCTCCTTCAGGCAACAGGCGGTTTCCTTCCTTGTCAAGTATCTGAAGATTGTATGCCAGTCTGCTTGTGCCGTCTTCGTCACGTCCCGGTATTCTCTGTATTGAATAGAGAATGCCGTCCTTGCTTACCACGGCATCATTGCCGTAGTTGCTTATAGACTCTGTAACCTTGGTATTTTCTGTCGGATCAGAAACATACTGGGCATAAACAGCCATTGTGCAACATGCTGCCAAGGCTATTGATAGTAATGTCTTTTTCATAAGCTAATGTTTTTAGGGTTACACAATTATTTTTCCATTCATTTTATTATCTGTTTCGTCACAGTGCGGGCTGCATCGTCGTAAATAACGTAAACGCCTGCGGGCAAGTTCATGCCGTCACGTTTTCCTGCATAGACCACTGTACCGTCAAGACGATACACCGTAACACGGCCGTTGCCGGCATTTGCTGCAACACCGCCTATGCCCGTTGTTTCTTTTGAGGTGCGGAATATGCTGCGCACGCCAAAGTCAGGTATGTCATACATCTGTTCTATCAGACTGCCGTCTGATGAATGTGCCGTGTAATATCCCATCGGAGTGTACATGCCGTCGCCCCAGAAGTCGGTAACTTCTATGTAGTATATCTTGTCGGCATCAAGGGTAATATTCTCCGTTGCCTGTGTTACCTTTCCTGCCGGATAAGGGCCAAACTCCTTAACCACGTTGCCGTCGGCATCCTTAACATAAAAATGGTTCTCGTCTGCCTCATTGTTGGTGTTTATTTTTATAGTTATGCCGGGAGTGGCCGATATAGGAGAAGTGAAGATGCCGCTGAGCGAACTTTCGTCAACATTCTGGCCGTTAATAGAGCGCAACGATATTTTATAGCTGTTCTGCCCCTTGTCCTTAATATCATAATTGCACCTGACAACTATTTCCTTTGTCTCAAACGACGGTATTTCTCCGCTCCATGAGGCCGTCACAACCTTGCCGTTCACATCAATGTCAAAGGTAGCCTCTGTTATTGCCTTGTCGCTCTTGTTTGTAAGTTCCAGCTCAAAGAAACTGCAGCCCCAGTAGCTTCCTATCGGTATTTTAGGCTCAGCCAGCTCTCCGCCCAAGGGCATGTCATAGTTGCTGTACACAGGCTTGCAGCCCGTAACGTTCTGTATGTCGCGCTTATCGCTCATTACGTATGCTATTATTCTTACATCGCCGGGCTTCACCTCTACTTCTTTTATGCTTTCGGGCAATGTAATCTTATAATCGCGCGAGAAATATTTTCCCTTGGCAGGAGAGTCGAGGGCCTCGCCCCATAAATCGGTAAGATATCCGCGCAGCACATGCTGGTGCATGTATTCATCGCCCACGAGGCCTCCGTTTTGCGGCCCCATAATATTATCCTGAGTCCACAACACGCAAAGAGCCTGGTTGTCGGCCTGAGCGTCAGCTGTATAATATCCTTCTACATGAACCGTGAGTTCTCTTGTCGTGCCGTCGTAACCGCTTGTAACCAGAAGATTCACGGGTGCAGTTTCAGCGACGCCAAGTTTAGTATAGGGTTTCCATGAGCTCCGTGCGCAAACAGGATTGCCCGTATCGTAAAAGTCATGCCTGTTTACCATTCCGCTGGGATATCCGCTCCTTTCCACATTAAACTCTTTTACGATATTTTCGCCTTCTACCGTCCTGAAATCAGGCTCATCGTATGCCGGGGTAGAGAACGAGCCGGCATGCACAGCCACAACATAAACTTCGGGAGAAGCCTTGGCAAGTTTGGCAGCAATGGCGTGTCCCTGCGGACACCATCCACAGTTTATTCCTGTGAACTCTTCAAGCAAAACGCCTTTGGCTGAAACTTCTGTAGACACACTGTATCCTTCGTCTGAAGGATTATCCGCAAGCACAACTTCTGGTATGAATAAGCATGCCAGAGTTGTTAATAATGTTAACACGTGTTTTGTTTCCATTGCATTTTATCTATTAAATCCGACAAAAAATATTGATCTTTTGCAAATTTAGGATAAAATGCTTTCAATTTTTAAAATAGGACATGGACAACGCATGGACAACAATGTTAAATACGTTAACAGTTGCAATGCTTGTTTGTCATTCAATAGAGTTTATAAAAGCTTCAAGCTCCTGCCCGCTCGCCAGTCCAAGCTTCTTGCGCAGGCGATAGCGTGATTTGTGGAGGCTGTCCATTGTTATGTTCAGCATGTTTGATATCTCGCTTGACGACAGTCCTATTTTGATGAGACTCATAAGGCGGATGTCATTTTTTGAAAGTCTGGGAAACTGCTGCTCCACCTTCCTTATAAAGTTTCTGTCCATCTCTTTCAGCACACGTTCCAGAGGTTTTATCTTGTCGGCTTCCTGCCCGTTCTCAACAAGCTTCATGCTCATCACGAGATTCTCTTTATAAGTATGGTCAAGCATTTCTCCCTGCTTTGCTATCTTCAGCTGCAGCAGTTCCTTCTCAAGCCTCTCCATTTCCACCGTGGCGTCAAGGTTGCGTTTTTCGAGCAATGCCATCTTCTGTTTTGTCTTGACAGACTTATATATATACACAAACACGACAATCATTGCAAGTATAAGGAAAAACAGCACGCACGAGGTCAGTAGAAAAATAGTCTTGCTCTTTTCGCTTTCCTGCTTTATCATGTCTATTTTATGCTGCTCGCGCATCATTGCCACCTTATAATGAATTTCGTTGCCTCTTATCTTTTCTTTCAGACTGTCGTAAGCATGGCGGTGATTGATATACGACACCAGATTGTTTGTCAGGCTGTCAAGCTTCGACAGCATGTCCAATGCGGCCAGCTCATTGTCATAGACATTATATTTACGTGAAAAATCCAGACTCCTGTCGAAATTACTATAGGCCGAGTCTGTGGCATGCTCCATATAATAAAGCCTGCCGATACAATAATACATTTCAGACAGATACAAGTTGTATTCAACGGGCTTTTGCTTTTTCAGATAGTCAATGGCATTCCACGCGCTGTCTTGCTTTCCGCTCATAATATAAAACTCTGCAAGATTAGCCATGTCCATATACATATAAGCTGCATCGCCCGGATATTTATTGCGCGAAAAGTCTATCGCCCGTCGGGTAAACCGCTCTGCCGAGGCATAGTCTTTGTCAAACAGTGCCTTATAATAGCCCATAAGGCGCAAATAATACTGTGAGCTGTAGTCCTTATAATTGGGAACGTCTCTGAACTCTGTCGACTTCAGTATCTTATACGCCTGGTCGCGCTGGCCTATCTGGTCATATATCATTGCAAGATACACCGAAGCCTCGAAGAGCCGGTCTTCGTCGCCTTCTTTCCTTAGCTCTGCAACTGCCTGCTGCAGTTCGCTGAAAGCCTTGACAATGTTATTGCTGTTAAAGCTGCTTATCCCGTTTTTCAGCAACTTCTGCCCGTCAAGAGCCTCGCCTGTGCCGCTGCAGCCGTTGATGCTCACTGCCACAACAGCCCCGACAACTAACATAACCAAAACGGCCACTATACACTTGTATCTGTTCATTAATTGTAAGGTTCAAATTTTTTATTGTTGCAAAAATAAGCAATTAATGACAAAACCGGATTGCTTATTTTTTAAAAATGTCGCACTGTGCGTTTTTTATCTCCAAAACATATACCGGCCGCATGTGTGTTTTTGCCAAACTGCTGTTACTGCCGGCATTGCACGTATCGCATTCAGATTGCCTCAAACAGGTCGCTGCCGGTGTTATGTAATGGCATGTAAATGCACTTCGATATTTGTGTTTTGTAAAGAAAAACGACGGAAACACGAACGTTTGACGCTCTCAGAATGGCGATGCTCTGCGCAGACTCATGGTTTGGAGCGAAAAACGGCGAAAATGGCGCATTTCGGCAAAGCTGCTGACATACAGAAACTTACGGCATTTCAAGAATAAAAGACGAAAGGTTAAAAAATATTACTATGCCATTTACGGTGCAAAAGTGGGCCGTTTATGATGCGAAATCGGTGCGTTAATGATATGAAAGTGCGGCTTTTTAGCATGAAAATCGGACTTTTCAGGTTGTTTAAACTGTTTAATTGCAAACAGAAGTTAATTAATTTGTACTTCCAATACCATTAATTTAACATCCGTTACACTTCGATTTTCCAGATTGAAAAAATATTTTGTCATGAGTTTTTACTTTGTGCTGAAAAAGAAATTATGTAAAATATGGATAAAAAAGAGAGACGAAATCCGCAGAAAAGCAAATATGGCGTTAGACACAAGTATGCATTATTATCAAGAGGAAAGCATGAAAAGTGAACTTGCATGGCAGTGTTACTTCAAAGGGGTAAATTCCCGTGAAAGACGCGGTTGGTCAAGGCTCTACACTCGATGAAAAGGCCGAAATTATTAGGTTTATGGCAATGTGGGACAGAGAAAAAGCAGCTGCTTGAAAACACGGCAACATATAGAAAAGGGCGATGGCCATACATGGCATCGAGCAGGAAGAAAGACGGAGAGAATGATTGCCGTGCAAAGCGGATATGAAAGTAAGTTAATGGAGAAAAATGTCTCACGGAATATAATTAGTGTAGTGGCTCTCTCTGCTGTAATTCTGCTCTTTTCCGCCATTTCACCGGCGTTGCTTTTGTCCGCAGATGCCAGCCGTCTGATAGTTTAAATCCGCAGGGGCCGTGAGCACGATACGCCATAGGCTGAAGAAGAAAAAGAAAAGCCTGCATTATGATTAAAAAACTTTGGAAATCAATGTGAGGACAGGATGTTGATGTTTGGCAATGATGGTGTGAATTGATAGTCCGTTTAGGTCAAATCATACTTTTATGAGAGTTATTGTGGAGGCGTTATCGACTTTAACATAATTATTTTGCATTTTTGTGGAGAATTGTGGGGGAATGTGGAGGAAAATGCTTACCTTTGGCACCGGATTCCTATTATAGATGTACGCATGCGATTTTTGGGAAGCATAGAAGCCAAGACCGACGTAAAGGGGCGCGCCTTTCTGCCGGCGATATTCCGCAAAGAGCTACAAGACTCTTATGAGGAATATCTCATCATGCGCAAGGATGTGTTCCAGCCCTGCCTCGTGCTTTATCCCGCATCAGTATGGAACCGCCAGACCGAGGTCCTGCGCTCGCGCCTGAACCGCTGGGACAGCAGGCATCAGCAGATATTCCGCCAGTTTGTGGCCGACGCAGAAGTTGTTTCGCTCGACGCCAACGGGCGTTTTCTTATCCCCAAGCGCTACATGAAGATGGCCGGCATAAGTCAGGAGATAAAGTTTATCGGCATGGACGACACCATTGAGATATGGAGCCGCGAGAACGCCGACAAACCTTTTATGGAGCCGGAGGAGTTTGGGGCGTCGCTCGAAGAGATAATGAAACAAGACCTAAACGGCGGACAGGCCGTATGATGTGCGCCGCAATCGGATTTTTTATAGCTTACTAATCATCACACAAATATAACGCCAATGGTGACCACCGCAAAGACATATCACATTCCTGTCTTGATGAAAGACAGCGTAGACGGGCTGAACATCAGTCCGGGCGGCATATATGTTGACGTAACTTTTGGTGGCGGCGGTCACAGTCGCGAAATTCTGTCGCGACTTGACGGCAGTGGCCATCTCTACAGCTTCGACCAGGACGCCGACGCCGAGAAAAACATTATCAATGACAGCCGTCTGACCTTTGTAAGGAGCAATTTCAGGTATCTTAAAAACTGGATGCGCTACTACGGCGTTGACCGTATAGACGGCCTGCTGGCCGACCTCGGCGTGTCGAGCCATCATTTTGACGACGAGTCACGCGGCTTCTCGTTCCGCTTCGACGCTCCGCTCGACATGCGCATGAACAAGCGCGACGGCACTACTGCGGCCGACGTGGTGAACACATACGACGAGGAACGCCTGGCCGACATATTCTATCTGTACGGCGAACTGAAGAATTCGAGAAAGATAGCCGCTGCGCTGGTTAAGGCGCGTGCCGCCAAGAAGATAGACACCACTCATGACTTTATAGGCGCGGTGGAAAGCCTGTTCAGGCGGGAACGCGAGAAGAAGGACATGGCAAAGCTCTTTCAGGCCCTGCGCATCGAGGTGAACAATGAGATGACCGCCCTGAAGGAGATGCTCAGGTCGGCCACGGAGTTGCTGAGGCCCGGCGGCAGACTGTCGGTGATAACATACCACAGCCTTGAAGACCGCATAGTGAAGAATGTGATGAAGACAGGCAATCCCGAGGGCAAGATGAAGCAAGACTTCTTCGGGCGCATAGAGACGCCTTTCAACCTCATAAACAATAAAGTGATAACGCCTGACGACGAGGAACTGGAGAATAACCCGAGAAGCCGAAGTGCAAAACTTAGAATAGCAGAAAAGAAAAATGACTGAAAAAGAAGACCTGGAAAAAAAGAACGACATGACCGGAACCGACGAGCCGGCCAAGAAGGAGAATGAGAAGAAGACCTCGCTGTTTAAGCAGGTGATGAAAGAGCAGGCCATAGAGGAAGAGAGACCGCAGTCGGCCAACTTTACGCTGCGCAAGATTCTCGGAGGCGACTTTCTCTCTACTGAGATGCTTAAAAACCAGATATGGGTTATAGTCTTAATTGCGGCTTTCACACTGGTTTATGTGTCTAACAGATACAGTTGCCAGAAAGACCTGCTTGAAATCAACGAGCTTAACGAAAAGCTTAAAGACGCAAAATACAAGGCTCTGGCCAGTTCGAGCGAGCTTACAGAGATGTGCCGCGAGAGCAACGTGCTGGAAATGCTTAAAAACAACAAGGACAGCATACTTCATATAGCAAATCAACCACCTTACATAATAAACGTACCCGAAAATGAGCAATAAGTTTGACAGAAAGAAGATAATTCCAAGATACAAAATCATAGCCTATGTAATGGTTGTGATAGGAATAATTATTTTGGGCAAGGCAATGTGCATTGCCACGGTTGAGCGCGACTACTGGCTGAAGGTGGCTTCGCGACTGAAGAAAGACAGCGTTGACGTAAAGCCGGTGAGAGGCAACATCCTGAGCTGCGACGGCCGCCTGATGGCCAGCTCGCTGCCTGAGTTCCGCCTGTTTATGGACTTTAAGGCCGGAGGCGAGGAGAAAGATTCGCTGTGGCAGGTGAAACTCGACAGCATCTGTCAGGGGCTGCATGAGATATTCCCCGAGAAATCGGCGGCTCAGTTTAAACGCGACCTTGAGGAAGGGCGAAAGAAGAAAAGTCAGCACTGGCCGATATGGAAGCGTCGCGTAAGCTATGACGTGTATTCGGAGGTGAAGAAGCTGCCGGTGTTCAACCTGTCGAAATATAAGAGTGGATTCCACATCGAGACATACAATGCACGGCAGCGCCCGTTTGGCTCGCTGGCACAAAGAACCGTAGGCGACATGTTCGGCGACAAGGATACCGCACGCTGCGGACTTGAACTTTCGTATGACTCTATCCTCAGAGGCAAAATGGGCAAGATAAGCCGCAAGAAGGTGATGAACAAATATCTGAGCATCACGACAAAAGAGCCTATAAACGGTGCAGACATAGTTACCACAATAGACGTCGGCATGCAAGACCTTGCCGAGCGCGCGCTCATAGACGAGCTGAAGGAAATAAACGGCAACGTAGGCGTGGCTATTGTGATGGAGGTTAAGACTGGCGACGTTAAGGCCATAGTAAATATGACAAAGTGTGCCGACGGAGAATACCGCGAGATAAAGAACAGTGCCGTGTCTGACCTGCTCGAGCCTGGCTCGGTGTTCAAGACGGCATCAATAATGGTGGCGCTCGACGACGGAGTGGTAGACACAACTTATAAGGTAGACACGGGCAACGGTATATGGGACATGTACGGAGCAAAGATGCGCGACCACAACTGGCATCGCGGCGGATATCAGGTGCTGTCTCTTCCGCAGACGCTCGAATACAGCTCAAACATCGGCGTGAGCCGTATAATAGACAAATATTATCATGACAATCCGGAGAAATTTGTTGAGGGAATAGATCGTATAGGACTGCGCACCGACCTGCAGATACCGCTTGTCGGAGCCGCAGCACCGAAAATTCGCATGCCGAAGAAGAACAAGAGAGGGCAATACGTAAACTGGAGCAAGACTGCTCTGCCGTGGATGAGCATAGGATATGAGACGCAGGTGCCGCCGATATCAACCCTCACATTCTATAATGCCATTGCAAACAACGGAACGATGATGCGTCCGCGCTTTGTCAAGCAGGTGGTTAAGGATGGCGTTGTGATAGCCGAATTTCCGCCTGAGGTTATAAAGCCGCGTATCTGCAAGGAAAAGACTCTGCGCGAGATACAGACAATTCTGGAGCATGTGGTAAGTCAGGGCCTTGGCAAGCGGGCCGGCTCAACATCGTTTAAGGTGGCCGGAAAAACCGGTACGGCACAGATATCAAAAGGTGCAGGAGGCTATAAGTCGGGCAAGGTTAACTATCTGTTAAGCTTTGCAGGTTATTTCCCGGCCGACAATCCTCGCTACAGTTGCATCGTATGCATACAGAAGTCGGGACTTCCTGCCTCTGGCGGCGGCATGAGCGGACTGGTGTTTCACAACATTGCCGAGGGCATCATGGCACAGAGCCTGAAGCTTAGTGTTGAAGACGCGCGCGACTCGCTATCAATACTTGTGCCCGATGTTAAGAGCGGCAACATTATTGCTGCCGACTACGTGCTGAGCCATCTGGGCATCACCACCAACAAGAACTGGAGCGGAAGCTATGCCAACGGCAATCCTATATGGGGCAGCGCCACAAAATCGCAGTCGGCGGTGGCTCTTAACAAGGGTCCGCACTATGAGGCAAAGATTGTGCCCGACGTAGTAGGCATGGGCGCGCGCGATGCTGTGTATATTCTTGAAAGCCGCGGAGTTAAGGTAAGACTTAATGGACGCGGAAAAGTTACACAGCAAAGTCTGCCGGCAGGGCATATAATAAAGAAAGGTGAGGTTTGCTCACTCAAACTCGAAATATAAAACAAAAGAATATATGACACTAAAAGAGCTTATAAAAAATATCTGTACGGTAAGCATAACCGGAAATACAGACATAGAAATCAAAGGCGTTGACATCGACTCGCGCCGCGTTGCCGACGGCCATCTGTTCGTTGCAATGAAAGGAACACAGGTAGACGGCCACACATTCATCGGTAAAGCCGTTGAACAGGGGGCGGCTGCCATACTGTGCGAGGATGTGCCGGCCGACATTGCCGAAGGTGTTACCTATGTTCAGGTAAGCTCTACCGAGGATACAGTAGGCAAGGTGGCAACATTATTCTATGGCGAACCGTCAAGGAAACTCAAACTTGTGGGCGTTACGGGCACCAACGGCAAGACAACGATAGCCACGCTGCTATATAATATGTTCCGTAAACTCGGCTATAAATGCGGACTGCTGTCAACCGTATGCAACTATATTGAAGACGAGAAAATACCGGCAGACCATACAACACCGGACCCCATTGAGCTTAATGCGCTGCTCAGCCGCATGGTGGATGCCGGATGTCAGTATGCCTTTATGGAGTGCAGCTCTCACGCCATAGCCCAGAAACGCATCGGCGGACTTAACTTTACGGGTGGCATATTCACCAACCTTACACGCGACCATCTTGACTATCACAAGACATTCGAGAATTATCGCGATGCCAAGAAGGCTTTCTTCGACGGTCTGCCGAAGGCCGCCTTCGCTATAACCAATGCCGACGACAGGAACGGCATGGTGATGGTGCAGAACACCAAGGCCAAGGTGAAGACGTATTCGGTAAGGAGCATGGCCGACTTCAGGGCAAAGATACTTGAATGTCACTTCGGCGGAATGTATCTCGAGGTTGACGGACGCGAGGTAGGCGTACAGTTTATCGGTAAGTTCAACGTGAGCAACCTGCTTGCCGTTTATGGCGCAGCAATGATGCTGGGCGAGAAACCCGAGGATATTCTTGTTGCTATGAGTACGCTGAAGAGTGTCAGCGGCCGTCTCGACCCTGTTTATTCTCCTATGGGATACACCGCCATCGTAGACTATGCCCACACTCCCGACGCTCTCGAGAATGTGCTCAAGGCCATTCATGAGGTGTTAAACGGCAAGGGCCACGTGATAACAGTGTGCGGAGCCGGCGGTAACCGCGACAAGGGCAAGCGCCCAATCATGGCACAGGAGGCCGTCAAGCAGAGCGACAAGGTTATCATAACAAGCGACAATCCGCGCTTTGAGGAACCGCAGGACATCATCAACGACATGCTGGCCGGCCTTACTCCGCAGCAGATGGGTAAGGTGGTGAGTATTGTAGACCGCAAGGAGGCCATACGCACGGCCTGCATGCTGGCCCAGAAGGGCGACGTGATACTCGTGGCAGGCAAAGGTCATGAGGACTATCAGGAGATAAAGGGAGTGAAACATCACTTTGACGACAAAGAGATTATCCACGACATTTTCGACAATCAGAAAGCATAACCCCCAAACTTAAATATAATGTTATACTATTTGTTTCGTTTCCTTGAGCAGTTTGGTATTCCAGGAGCTCATGTGTGGGGCTACATCTCGTTCCGCGCGCTGCTGGCTCTCATCCTTGCGCTGGTAATATCAGCATGGTTCGGCGAGAAGTTTATAAAATATCTGAAGAGCAAACAGATAACCGAAACCCAGCGCGACGCCAAGATAGACCCCTTTGGCGTGAAGAAAATCGGCGTGCCGTCGATGGGCGGCATTATCATCATCGTGGCCATCCTTGTGCCCGTGCTGCTGCTTGGCCGTATGCGCAACATCTACATCATCCTGATGATTATCACCACAGTGTGGCTTGGTTTCCTCGGCGGACTCGACGACTATATAAAGATATTCCGCCACAACAAGGAAGGACTGCCGGGCCGCTTCAAGATTATCGGACAGATAAGCATCGGCCTCATTGTAGGTCTGGTTTTGTGGAGCAGTCCCGACGCAAAGATAAACGAGAATCTCGCCATTGAGAAGCAGGACGGCAAGGAGGTGGTGGTGAAACACAGGCCCGAAGCCACCAAGTCGCTGAAGACTACAATACCGTTTGTCAAAGGCCATAACCTCGACTATTCCAACATAATGAGCTTTTGCGGCAAGTACAAGACGGCAGCTGGCTGGATATTGTTCGTGGTGATGACCATATTCGTTGTAACAGCCGTGTCTAACGGTGCCAACCTCAACGACGGAATGGACGGCATGTGCGCCGGAAACTCGGCCATAATAGGTGTGGTGTTGGGCATATTTGCCTATGTGAGCAGTCACATTGAATATGCCGCTTATCTCAACATCATGTACATTCCCGGCTCGCAGGAGCTTGTGGTGTTCCTCTGTGCTTTCATCGGAGCGCTTATCGGTTTCCTCTGGTACAACGCCTATCCTGCTCAGATATTCATGGGCGACACCGGTTCGCTTACCATCGGCGGTATCATTGCCGTGTGTGCCATCATCATTCACAAGGAGCTGATGCTGCCTATTCTCTGTGGAATATTCTTCGTCGAGAGCCTTAGCGTTATAATGCAGGTGTGGTATGCCAAGATGGGCACCCGCAAGGGCATAAAGCAGCGCATGTTCAAGCGCGCCCCCCTGCACGACACCTTCCGCACACAGCAGGAACAGCTCGACCCGGAGATTAAGTATCTTTTCAAAAAGCCTAAAGGAGCGGTGCACGAGTCGAAGATAACCATACGCTTCTGGATAGTAACCATTATCCTTGCGGCACTTACAATCATAACACTGAAAATAAGATAAACAGACGAGTATGAAGAGAATCGTTATATTAGGAGCCGGCGAAAGCGGTGCCGGAGCAGCCGTACTGGCAAAGAAAGAAGGATTCGACGTGTTTGTTTCAGACATGTCGGCCATTAAGGACAAATACAAGGATATGCTCAACAGTCACGGCATTGAATGGGAAGAGGGACACCACACGGAGGAACTCATACTCAATGCCGACGAGATTATCAAGAGTCCGGGCATTCCTTCAGATGCCCCGATGATAAAGAAGTGTTTGGAAAAGGGCATACACCTTATCAGTGAAATAGAGTTTGCCGGCCGTTACACCAACTCGAAGATGATTTGCATAACGGGAAGCAACGGCAAGACAACCACTACATCGCTCATATACCACATATTCAAGAGCGCAGGCTACGACGTTGGCCTGGCTGGAAACATAGGCAACAGCCTTGCCCTGCAGGTGGCAGAGACGCCGCACGAATATTATGTCATTGAGCTCAGCTCGTTCCAGCTCGACAACATGTACGACTTCCGCGCGAACATTGCCATTCTGCTGAACATCACGCCCGACCACCTCGACCGCTACGACAACTGCATGCAGAACTATGTGGACGCAAAGATGCGAATATTGCAGAACCAGACTGATGAAGACTCGTTCATTTACTGGAACGACGACCCGATAATAAGCCGCGAACTCGAGAAATACGACATAAAGGCCATACGCTATCCGTTCTCGGAACTGAAGGAAAAAGGCTCTATCGGATACATCGAGGAAGGCATGTACACCATAGAGAAGCCCACTCCGTTCAACATGGAGCAGGAGGCTCTGAGCCTTACTGGCAAGCACAACATATACAACTCGCTGGCAGCAGGTATAGCATCTAACGTGGCCGGAATAAAGAAAGAGTTTATACGCAAGAGCCTTAGCGACTTCCCCGGCGTGGAGCATCGTCTGGAGAAGGTTACAACTGTGGCCGGAGTGCTCTATGTAAACGACTCCAAGGCAACCAATGTGGATGCATGCTGGTATGCGCTCGAGAGCATGAAGACTCCCGTAATACTGATTCTCGGCGGAAAAGACAAGGGCAACGACTATAACGCAATAAAAGACCTTGTGAAGGAGAAGTGCGCCGGACTGGTTTATCTCGGAGCCGACAACACAAAGCTGCACAACTTCTTCGACGGCATGGGCATACCCGTGCGCGACACTCACTCGATGCGCGACTGTGTAAACGCATGCTATGAGATGGCAAAGCCCGGGCAGACAGTGTTGTTGAGTCCATGCTGCGCCAGCTTCGATCTGTTTAAGAATATGGAAGACCGCGGCGAACAGTTCAAGACGCTCGTAAGGGCACTCTGATGTCCGTCATGGCGGCATGGCAATGCCGCTGACGTCTTATCAAAAAATATGTGTGCCGGCAAAACCGGATATGTTAACAACAGCAATAATAATATCAACAGATAAAAATGGAAGAAAAAGCCGCCACAGGCAAATTTAAAGGTGACAGAGTGATATGGACCGTGTTCTTCTTCCTCTGCATTATCAGTATCATCGAAGTGTTCAGCGCATCGAGCAACCTCTCGTTCAAGAGCGGCAACTATCTTGGCCCGATGCTCAAGCACGCCATGCTGCTTGCAGTGGGTGTCATGGCCATGATTGCCACCATGAACGTAAAGTGCAAATACTTCAAGATGGTTACTCCGCTGGCACTGATAATATCGTTCGTCGGGCTTATAGCCGTGTTGTGTTTCGGCGAGAGCACCAACGGTTCACAGCGCTGGCTGTCAATCCTTGGCATACAGTTTCAGCCCTCCGAGCTTGCCAAAGGCGCCATAATACTTGCCACGGCACAGATTCTCAGCGCCATGCAGACACCTACAGGTGCCGACAAGCGCGCCTTTAAATACATCTGCATAGTGTGCGCCTTTATAGTTCCGCTAATCATGGTAGAAAATCTTTCAACTGCCGTATTGCTCTGCACGGTGGTGTTTCTGCTCATGTTCATCGGCAAGGTTCCCAAGGTGCAGCTTGGCCGCCTGCTTGGCATAGTGATGCTTTGCCTCATCTTTGTCGTGTCTATGGTAATGATGCTCGGACACGACAAGGAGAGAGAAAATGCCGACGGGCAGAAAATGGCTATGATTGAGCAGGTGGAGAAGAAAGACGAGACGGTTGTTGAAAAGGTGTTCCACCGTTTTGACACATGGAAGGCACGTATCGACAAGTTTCTCGACAATAAGGAAATAACACCCGAGGAAGTTGACCTCGACAAGGACGCGCAGACAGCCCATGCCAACATAGCCATTGCCTCGTCAAACGTAGTGGGAAAAGGCCCGGGCAACTCCGTAGAGCGCGACTTCCTGTCGCAGGCATTCTCCGACTTTATCTATGCCATTATCATAGAGGAAATGGGTATAGCCGGCGCTGCCTTTGTATGTCTGCTGTACATCATCCTGCTCTTCCGCACAGCAACCATAGCCAACCGCTGTGTCAACACGTTTCCTGCGCTGCTCATCATGGGCTTCGCCCTGCTGCTTGTAATTCAGGCAATGTTTAACATGGCCGTGGCCGTGGGTCTCGTTCCCGTAACCGGCCAGCCGTTGCCGCTGATAAGCAAGGGCGGAACATCTACCATAGTGAACTGTGTCTACATCGGAATAATTCTCAGTGTAAGCTATTCGGCCAAGAAGAAAGACGAGGAGGCAGACGTTGACGAAACGGCAGGCAGCAGGATAAAGACTAATTCTGCAAATAAAAATGTCAATCCGACGGCATCGGCATCCACCGTGCCACTCGCAAAAATAGGATGAACAAAAAAATAGGCGCTTAGCTTAAACCTAAATCGCATTTGGATTAAGAGTGAAAAACGAAAGAGTCTTTTAATGTAGTATTTCGTTTTTCACTCTTTTATTTTGGAGTTAAGGCAAATGCTTTTCTCTTTGGTAGTTAAAGGAGTTAGAGTAGTTAAAGGAGTTAAAGTCATTAGCCTTGTGGATTCTTATCAACCGCTCTGCACATGAATTCTTCACTCTTCGTTCTTCCCTCTTCACTTAAAAACATTACTTTGTGGTAAAAACTTAGGACAAAATATTTTTTCAATCTGGAAAATCGAAATATAACGAATGTTAAATCAATGGCATTAGAAGTATAATCTAATTAACGTTTGTTTAAGATTAAACAGTTTAAACAGCCTGAAAAGTCTGATTTTTGTATCTAAAAGCAGCGCTTTTATGTTGTAGATGCACTGTTTTTGAGTCGTAAACGGCCCACTTTTGCACCATAAATGGCAGAGTAATATTTTTTAATTCTCCGTCTCTTCTCTTTAAAATGATGTAAGTTTCTGTGTATCAGTGTATTATCATAAAAGTGTGATTTTCGCTGTTTTCTGCGCCAAATCACGTGTCAGTGCAGAGCATGGCCATTCTGAGAGCGTCAAACGTTCGTGTCTCTGTCGTTTTTCTTTACAAAACAGGACGTGCATGCTGCTTTATTATTATGTTGATGAGATGTGCGTCCGAGAATGCCAGCCGGCTTCTGCACGCCTTAGCTAATTTTGCCGGTATCATGTAATTGTGTTCAGGCACCGGTTTTGGGGTGGGGCATGATGGGCTTTTGTGTCATATATGTTACGTTTTTTTTGCTTGCAGTTTTGATTTTGTTTAAATAATATGCGTTTTTTGTTACAAAAGTGAGAAAAAACCAATATTTTTCCATAAAATAAGTATGTTTTTGAAAAACTTGAATTATTTTTGCATTGAGTTAGTATCGAAAGCATGAATAGTATAACAGAGAAGACGATTGACATCGGCGATATTCTTAAGAGTAGAATGGGCAGCAAGGCGAAGTTTGTGCCCTCACCTTTGGTAAAATGGCTCAAGCATATCGTACATCAGGACGAAGTCAACAAATATCTTTGGGACAGCAGGCATCTAACCGGAGTAGAATGGCTTGAGGACTGCATGAGTTATCTTGACATGACGCTCGACATTGTGGGCAAGGAGAACCTGCCCGATAAAGATGACGGAAAGCTTTACACCTTTGTGAGCAACCACCCCCTCGGCGGAGAAGACGGTGTTGCCCTTGGTGCCGTTATCGGCCGCCATTACGACGGACGTTTCCGCTATTTGGTAAACGACCTGCTTATGAACCTTCCCGGTCTGGCTCCGCTGTGCATCCCGATAAACAAGACGGGCTCGCAGAGCCGCAATTTCCCCGCCATGGTTGAGGCCGGTTTCAGGAGCGACAACCACATGCTGATGTTCCCCGCCGGTCTTTGCTCGCGCAGGATTAACGGAGAAATACGCGACTTGCCCTGGAAAAAGACATTCATAACAAAGAGCGTGGAGACCCACCGCGACGTGGTGCCCATCCATTTCGGAGGCCGCAACTCCGATTTCTTCTACACCTTGGCCAACGTATGCAAGGCTCTCGGCATAAAGTTCAACATAGCGATGTTGTTTCTGGTTGACGAGATGTACAAGAACGTACACAAGTCGTTCCGCATAGCCATAGGGAAGCCTATACCTTGGCAGACCTTCGACAAGTCCAGAACGCCGGCGCAGTGGGCGCAGTATGTGCAGGACGAGGTGTACAAACTATAATGAAACAGGTTAAAAACAGAGATACATCAACAAACAAACCTCTTAATTTTTTATAAGATGGAACAAGAGATCATCCAGCCGATTGACAAAGAACTGCTTAAAAGTGAGCTTACGCCCGAACGGCAACTCAGAATGACAAACAAGAGCAACAATGAGATTTATGTTATAACGGCTCACAACTCGCCCAATGTGATGAAGGAAATTGGGCGACTGCGCGAGATTGCATTCCGTGAGGCAGGCGGCGGAACGGGCAAGAGCATGGACATCGACGAGTTTGACACGATGGAAAATTGCTACAAGCAGCTTATAGTGTGGAATCCCGAGGCTGAAGAGATTATCGGCGGATACCGCTATTTGCTCGGAACAGATGTTGAACTCGACGAGAACGGGCAGCCCATACTTGCTACGGGGCACATGTTTCATTTCTCTGAGAAGTTTATGAAAGACTATATGCCGCAGACAATAGAGCTCGGACGCTCGTTCGTATCTCTCGATTATCAAAGCTCTAAAATGGGGGCCAAGAGCCTTTTTGCGCTCGACAACCTGTGGGACGGACTGGGGGCACTCACCGTGGTGATGCCCAACGTGAAGTACTTCTTCGGCAAGATGACCATGTATCCGTCATACGTGCGCAAGGGCCGCGACATGATTCTGTACTTCCTGAAAAAGCATTTTAACGACCCTGACGACCTCATAATACCGATGAAACCGCTGAAAATAGAGACCGACGAGAAGGAGCTGGAGCAGCTTTTCTGTGAGGAATCGTTTAAGGACGACTACCGCATACTCAACCGCGAGGTGCGCAAGATGGGCTACAACATCCCGCCGCTGGTTAATGCCTATATGGGCCTCAGTCCTACTATGAAAATGTTTGGCACGGCCATCAACTATGGCTTCGGCGATGTTGAGGAAACAGGCATACTTATTGCCGTAGACGAGATTCTTGAGGAAAAGCGCATACGCCACATCGACTCGTTTATTAAAGAGAATCCCGATGCTCTGAAGATTACGTCGGGAGCAAACAAGATAATATATAAGGAGAAATAAAATCTGATATTATAACATACACATTAAAACTCCTGTCGTGAGACTTTAGCCGTATTGAGGCTGTCTGACGGCAGTTTTTTTATGCCAGATACTAATGCGGTTTTGGATTAAATTGTCTTCAGCACATATCCCTTTCTTATAATAGCCTCTATGTTTAGCGTGGTGTCGCTTTTCAGCGCCCTTCTTAGGTAGGTAATCTGCACGTTCAGTGCCATGGAGTTAGAGTAAGAGTCGTCGCCCCACACCTCTTTCAGCAGAACTTCGCGCTCCACCACCTTGTTGATGTTTTCGGCAAGTATGCGTAGCAGTTCGGCCTGTCGGCTGGTAATAATCACCTTTTCGTTGCCGTGGCGAAGCTCGTTTAGCTCGTAAAAAAACAGCGTTGAGCCTATCTTTATCGCCGTGGCGTCGTCGGCTGCCGTGGCGGGCGGCTGTTTCATCTCATAAATCATGTTTTTCATAAACTCGTGCCTTATGGCGTTTATGCGGCGCTGAATCATTATCGTCTTAATCTGGTACATCATGCAGAAGCCCAGTATAACGAGCAGCGCCACGCTTGCGGCGAGCTGCCGGCTCATCATCATGATTATCTGCGATGCCGGCACGTGAATGGTCATTTCTACGGCTTCCATTTCAAGCGGATTGGTCGAATATCTTACGTGCAGCGTCTTGTTTAGTCCGCCGCTCACGCTGAACACCGGCTTCACCATGCACCGGTTTGTCCTCACAAACCTGAAGCTGTCGGTCTTTACGCCTTCGGCAGCATACAGCAGTGAGTCGAATCTGCTGCGGTCGAACTGCTTTTCCTGAGAGGCCATGTATCTCGATGTCAGTTCCACACCTTCAGTCATGTCTATGTTTTTAACTTTCAGCTGTTTTTTCGTGTCCGGCAGAATGTATTTTATCGTCGATTTCACGCATCTGTCTTTCTCTTTTATCTTTCTTGCGTTCTGATCAATCTTCAGCACAATCTGCATTCTTACGTAGTTGCTGTCGTCTTTGCCGTCTTCATATTTGTCAATTCTTATATCCTTTTCAGCTTCAAGAGCCTTGGTGCAAGCCTCTTTCAGTTCTTCAGCCTTAACCATGCTGCTGTATTCGTATTGGTTGTAGAGCCAGTAAGCCTGCATGGCGAATATTGCCGTCATCGCCACGATGCTTATAGTCCAAACATGTTTTATCCTTCTGTTCATTTTACGGTTGTATTTTGTTCAACTGATAAGTTGCTCCGGCCTTGCGCCATGCCGCTGTTCGTGTCATGGCGGGAGCGTAAAGCTTATGCAAATATAGCAAATTAAGGAGAACTGCGTGGTGTCAATAATATTTTAGTAATACGCCCGGTAATACGCAAGTAATAAAAATATGCCTTTTCATCGGCCTGCCTGCGTTAATTTTGCGGCATGAACCAAAACTTTTGTTACTATGAAACGATTTTTATCCATATCTCTTCTCGCCGTCAGCGCAATGTTGGGCAGCGCGCAGACCAACATTAACGTGTTCACGCCTGAAGACCTGCAGCCCGGAAAGCCGTGCGACACTTTGCACTACTTGATAACTTATGACATGGCCTATGTTGAGGATACGCTGAATGTGCCTGTAAAGGCGGCTCACGAAACAATGCTGCTCGAAGTGGGGCGCAAGGTTACAGCTTTCTACAGTTACGACGCCTTCAGAAGCGACTCGATCAATGCCGAGCTTCTAAGCCGTGGTGCCACACAGTACAGCTCGCTTGGCCGTATCTCGTGGAGATTGTATTCCAACTATCCCGAAACAGGTCGCTTGTCGTTCACCGAAAAGCTCGGCCTCGACCGCTTTGTCTGCGTTGAAAACGTTGAAAAACCGCAGTGGCAGCTCTGTCCCGACAGTTCTGCCACCATTCTTGGCTACCCATGCCGACTTGCCACAGCCACCTATAAAGGCCGCCGGTGGAGCGCATGGTACGCCGAAGATATTCCTCTTTATTACGGTCCGTGGAAACTTGGCGGACTGCCGGGGCTTGTCTTGCGTGCTTATGATAGCCGTCGCGATTATATTTTTGAGGCGATAGGCATTAAAACCGTCGATGAACCTCGCCCGATATATTATAAAGGTGGAGGTTACGAGAATGTAAGCCGCAAGGACCTGGACGGCCTTTATTGCCGTTATTATTCTGATCCTGTAGGCTATATGACTGCCGGCGGCAAGGTGACGGTAAAGATGCAAGACCGTAGCGGCAAGTCAATAGCTCCGCCCAAGGGCGTTCCCTATAATCCGATAGAGCGATAAGCAGTCTAATCATGGGCGTCTTCAACCTGCTTTTTTAATGCTGTTTACTATGAAAGGAATAATAAGGATATTTATAACATTGCTATTGCTGCCGTTCAGCTTGTATGTTTCGGCACAGCAGTCGGTTACGGGTGTTGTTACGGATTCTGCCACTCATGAGCCGCTGCCCATGGCTGCGGTTACGCTAATGCGTGGCGGAAAGGCGGTGGCATTTACCAATGCTGACGACAAGGGAGCGTTCTCCATCGCCGCAAAAGCCGGCGACTGCCTTTCAGTAAGTTTTCTCGGCTACCGCAAACATACAGTGCGGGTGAGTCCGGGACGGCATGTCAGCATACAGATGGTGCCCGAAGTGTTTGAGTTGAGAGAGGTGCTGGTGAAGAGCGGACGCATAGCCGGATTGAAAGACACCATAAGTTACGACCTGTCGCAGTTTGCCGACGAGCGCGACAACTCGCTGAAGGACGTGCTGAAAAAGCTGCCCGGGGTGGATGTAGATAAAAACGGCAAGATAAGTTTCAACGGAAAAGACATCAGCCGTTTTACTGTTGAAGATATGGACCTGACGGGCGGGCGCTACAACAGGCTGAACGAAACGCTGAAACCTGAAGATGTCGCCCGTGCCGAAGTGATACAGCACGACCAGCCAGTGAAGGCTTTGCGCGACAAGGTGTTCACCGACGACGTGGCAATGAACATAAAGCTGAAGCCGGGAGCGCGCGACATATGGATGACAACGCTTAAACCTGCGGTGGCTGTGCCCTTTCCGCTGAAGGCCACCGAGCTTATGGGCGGAGCCGAGGCATTGCAGATAGGGCGGAAAAGGCAGAGTTTGTATGATGCCGAATACGACTGTTCGGGTCGCGACCTCAGCCGCAGCAATGACGTGCTTGCCATTGGCGGCACCACCGGTTATGACTCCGGGGCAGATGTTCCGCAATTACTCTCTCAGCCGGAGCTGGCCGCACCCATCGACGATGAGCGTCTCCGCTTCAACCGCTCGTATAGTCTGAACGTAAAGCACACGGCAAAGACGGCAAGAGGAAGCGACTGGCGCATCACGGCAGGATACATGCACAGCACCGAGGAGCAGACAACCGCCAACACTTCATCATACTATTTTGACAATTCCGCCGTTGAAACGACAGATGAAACCGACTATTCTTGCATAAAAAGAGATAATGTTTACGTGGATTTCACGAGTACGGTGAACAACTCAAAAACCTACGGTAACGAGTATTTTCTGGCAGAAGGCACAAGGCGTGAGGGCATTTCACGTATAGAAGGAACAGCACAGGGCACCACTGTACAGATTATAAAAACTCCCGAAATGCGCCTTTTGAACAGTTTTTCGCGCTTATTTACGCTTGGCGACAATACTTTTACGGTGCGCTCGACGGCAGATTTTCATTACGCTCCGTTCTCGCTGAACGTTGACGGCACCACGGAAGAGCTGAAAAACCTGCTTTGGCACACCGACAACAGCGCAGAGCTGGTTCTGCCCGGCCGATATTTCACGCAAAGTTATAAGGCCGGCTTTGCCATAGAACACCTCAACCTGCGCGGACGCAACACCTCTGTGGAAGTTTATGCAACGCCCGGAATTGAATATCGCCGCGGCCGCATGAGGCTCAACATCGACGTGCCTGTAAGGTGGCAGCGGCTTACGGCGCAGAACAGAAACCTGCTGTATGCTTCGCCGTCGCTCTATTTCAACTGCAAGACCGGCGTGCGCGGCGAGCTTACGGCATGGGGCGGATATACGATGAAACCGGGAGAATGGAACAGTTTTGTGCTCGATGAATACGCCTTCGACTACCGGACAACTTACGCAACGTGCGGCGTCGTTCCCGTTGACCGCACTTTGAGCGCATACATAACTTACGACTACAAGCGCCCCGTGAAAGAACTTTTCTGGACATTCACGGCAAGCTATAGCCATATACGGAGCAACGTGATGACCGACATGGCCATAACCGACGGCCGATACAGATATTATGTTGCCGAAAAAGGCAACAGCCGGCAGTCGGCCTTCGTAAAAGCTGAGGTGTCAAAGGGCTTTTTCAGTCTGCACTTAAAGACGCTCCTTGCCCTGCAGTATGCCTGTTCGGTGGGCGGACAGCTGTCTATGTCGGCCGTTACAGGCTACAGGGCACACACCTTTACCATGTCGCCCGAAATAACTTTCTCGCCGTCTTTCGGCACATTTTATTATGCGGGACAATTCACTGTGAACGGCATGAATACCGATGAAACCGCACAAAATATGCTGTTCTGCTGGCGTCAGAACCTGTCTTACACGCAGACTATAGGCAACGTAGACATAACCTTGTCGGCCGTTCACTACCGCAACGAACTGCAGTCGGCTCAGACCGTCAACACGCTGCTTGCCGATGCCGGTGTTGTGTGGCGACTGAAGAAAGTAAGACTACAGGCCGCGCTGCGTAACATTTTTAACAGACGCAACTATGCCGTTACCTATTACGGCAGTGCGTCGTCGTCAACCACATACTACAACCTGCGCCCTCGCGAGATAATATTGAGCGCGCAGATAAGTCTTTAACCGTTTGGCAAAGCGGAAAGACAACGAAACCTGATTGTTGTTTGCGGTTAGCTTGTGTCTTTTCTTATTATGTTTGCCGATGCAAGTAGCCCTGCTTTCTGACTATGTTTATTCTGTTGTGTGACTGATTTGGGTTAAACGTTAACGTTCAAAATTTCACATAAGTATCGTATTCCGCTATGTGAAATTTGTGATAATCAAAGAACAGACAGGTGATTTGAACAAATTTATTTGTATATATTGCTGCATAATGTTATCTTTGCAGTTGACAGTGGCCGCAATAAAATGTGAGCATGCGTACAAATTGCTGACAGGGAGCGTCCGGTAGGGCGTAAGTTTACGCTACGGCTCTTGCAGGCTCATACGCTTCCGGCAGTATATAGTATTATGATGTTTTATCGTCCGGTGTGTGTGAGCCTGTGCCGGAATATAATGAGAATGATATGAAAAACTTTTTTTTATTTGTTAGTGCCACGCTGTTTGTGCTTATGGGAGCATGGGGATGCAGCGACTCTGATGATGATGGTGACGGTGGCGGAGTGCAGACAGTGCCGGCAGAAGGACTTACCGTGAAAATCAGTTCGGTTTCTCCTATACGGGCTTATTACCGTATAGAATACAGCCATCCTGAAAATTTTACCGACCCCGATGATTATCTTGTTGCCGGTATGTGTTATGGCAAGTCGCCTCATCCTACTGTGTATGACAATAGCACGAGTACAGGGGTTGTACGGCCAAATAGCGATTCTTATTCAGCAACGGATTTATTGGAGCCGAATACAACTTATTATTTCAGGGCATACAGAGAATTCGGCAATTCTATAATTTATTCTAAAGAAACATCGGTCAAAACTCCCGGAACAACTGATGACAGCGACATTAAGCTGGTGCTGCATCTTGTATCGGAGAATACGATGAAGGCTGAATACCGCATCAATGCAAAAGGACGCTATAAAGTAGAACTTAGCACGTGGGACTTGCAGGGGTGGTACACTCCTTACGATTGTGGATATAAGTCGGAAGGCGACGGAGATGAGTTTTTGTACACATGGAACGGGCAATGGGGCAACAGGCGCTACTTTGTTCTTTCGGCCAAAGATGTTGAAACGGGAATAGAGTATAATTCTTATGAATTGTATAAGTAGCAAAAACGTTTATTGCCCGTCGGCGGAATTATTTTAAGTGGCATGGCGTTGGTTACAGTTTCAAATGGTGCCCTTTCAGCCTGCAAGACACGGCCTTTCGTCTTGTGAAAGACCACCTTTTACACTATAAAAGGATACCTTTTGCATGCTTGTCGGAAATAGGCTGAAACCGTAAGTAAAAGTACCTGAAATGTAACAAACCGTAAGTGCGTGCCGCAAAAGGGAACAATTAATTCCGCCGACAGGTGTTTATTATAATCCGGCGCCTTTTTGTCTGTTTTTTACTATCCCGCTGCGCCAATGAAAAGTCTGATAGAAACGCGCTCGATATAAAAGAGTAATCCGGCTGAATTATAATGGCTTGTGATAATGAAAAACGGAGACGGCATGTCTGATAACAACATGCCGTCTCCGTTTTCGTTATGTATTGTTGCCGTAAAATTAAACAATCGGCAGACTTATTCCGTTGATTTTCTGATAAATGTCGAGCGCATACACGTCGGTCATGCCGCTGATATAGTCGATAACAGCCATGATGCGCGTTTCGAGGTCGGGCGCGCTGATGTCATACTGGCTGCTCACGCGGCTGATAAGCTGGCGCGAGTAGAACCGCTGCGGATTGACGGCGGCTTCGGTCATAACCTCCATCAGGCTGTCCATAATCTTAAAACCGCTCAGCTCTACGTCGAGCACCGGCTTGCTCTTGTAGATTTTCTTTTTTGAAAGTTCTGTGCAGTTGCGGTAAGCCGTAACCAGTCTGTCGTCGATGCTGTCGATAAGACTGCCGCTGAACTCGCCCCTCATAATCTCGTCCTCGTGCCTCATGAACGCGTCAACGCAAGCCCTTTCGAGCGCGTTGATAACACAAGCCCTCATGTATATAACCTTCTCGTTGTCGTCGGTTATCTCCTCGTCGTGAATTCTCTGCATGATATGATTTTGCCCCATTTCATCGAAGAAATCCAGGAAAAGCCGCTTGGTCTCCTCATACGTTACAATCTTCAGCTTGTGGGCATCCTCGATGTCCATAATCTCGTAGCAGATGTCGTCCGCAGCCTCTACAAGATACACCAGCGGATGGCGTGCATACTCGGCAGGACAGCCGTCGGCCGACTTGCGTATGATGCCAAGGTCGTCGGCAATACGGCTGAAAATATCTGCTTCGGTGCAAAAAAAGCCGAATTTACCGTGCCCGTTTTCCGCCAGAGCCGACGCGAAAGGATATTTCACGATAGACGCAAGCGTGGTGTAAGTCATCACGAATCCGCCGTCGCGTCGCCCTTTGAAACGGTGGGCAAGCAGGCGGAACGCGTTGGCGTTACCCTCAAAGTGAGTGATGTCGTTCCACATTTCGGGGCTCAGCCTGTCTTTAAGATAAGCCCCCTTGCCCTCGGTGAAGAACGTCTGAATGGCCTTCTCGCCGGAGTGTCCGAACGGAGGGTTGCCCATGTCGTGCGCCAGGCATGCCGTGCTTACTATGGTGCCAATCTGCGTAAACAGCGTGTCGGCCAGTTCGGGCCTTGTCTTCATAACGCAGTGGGCCACGTCGTTGCCGAGCGACATGCCCACGCTGGCCACCTCCAGGCTGTGAGTGAGGCGGTTGTGGACGAAAATGCTGCCCGGCAGCGGGAACACCTGAGTCTTGTTCTGCATGCGGCGGAACGGCGCCGAGAATATCAGCCGGTCGTAGTCGCGCTTAAACTCGGAGCGGTCGTCGTGCCTTATTGAGTGGCGCGACTCCTGTCCGAGTCTTTTGTTCGATATAAGTTGTTTCCAGTTCATCATCTTTCTGCAAAATAAGGCCGTATGCACAATACGGCGGTTAGCTGCGCAAAAGTAATCTAAAAATGGCTAAATTCTTTCTTTTTAGCGCTAAAAATACAATTATGTAAATATAAATAGCTATTTTTGCACACAAATTAAAGTAACGTAACCGGCAGCATGCCAGCTGTGGGCTGGCTGATGTCGGCATGTGGCGTCAGGCCGAGGCATGCGCCGTTAAAACCTAAAAAGCAGAATAAGACTATGATACCCGTAAAAGTAATCAACAAAGGGCACCAGCCGCTTCCGGCATACGCCACGGCACAGAGTGCAGGTATGGATCTCAGGGCTAACATCGACGCCCCGATAACGCTGCGCCCCATGGAGCGCAGACTGATACCCACGGGCCTCTACATAGCCCTGCCCGAAGGCTACGAGGCACAGGTGCGCCCGCGCAGCGGACTTGCCTTGAAGCACGGCATAACGGTGCTTAACACGCCGGGAACGATAGATGCCGACTACAGAGGCGAGGTGATGGTGCTGCTGATAAACTTTTCAGACACCGACTTTGTTATCAACGACGGCGAGCGCATAGCCCAGATGGTAATTGCACGCCACGAGACGGCAGAGTTTGTAGAGGTGAGCGTGCTCGACGAGACAGAACGCGGAGCTGGAGGCTATGGCCACACCGGAGTGAAGTAACGGCTATTTTAGCATTTCAACAATTCAGATGAACAGACAAACATCATACATCCTGACGCTGCTTTTGGCGGCAGTTGTCATTACGGGCTGCGGCAGCAGAACTGCAATCAATACCGGCGGAGCCGGCACGGCAGCGCGTGGCATAGTTGTTCCGCCCATAAGCCATAACGACAGCCTGCGCTTCAAGATATACTATTTTGAGGCAGTAAAGCAGCAGGTGGCCGGCAACTACGATGCGGCTTACGACCTGTTGAGCCATTGCCTCGAAATAAATCCGAATGCGGCAGAGGCGTATTTTATGATGTCGTCTTACAGCGGAGTGCTCAACGGCGACACCGCCGCACTTGAAGACGTGAAGAAGGCGGCTGAGCTTGACCCTGAGAACAACGCATATCTGGAGCGTCTTGGCACAGGCTACATACGCATAGGCAATATAGACGAGGCCATTAAGGCATACGAAAAGCTTGCACATAACAGTCCGGAGCGTTCGGATGTGCTCGACATCCTTAATCAGCTTTATATCGGAAAGAAAGACTACGACAATGTGATTAAGACCATTGAGCGCATAGAAGCCCTTGAGGGAAGCAGCGAGCAGACAGCCCTGTCGAAGATGCAGGTGTATTCGCTTCAAGGCAAAAAAGAGGAAGAGTTCAACGAGCTGAAGTCGATGTCGGAGAAATATCCCAACGACATGAACTATAGAGTGATGATGGGCAACTGGCTTCTGCAGAACGGCAAGCCCGATGACGCTTACAGACAATATATGGACGTGCTGGGGCAGGAATCTGAAAATCCTATGGCGCGCATGTCGATGATAGATTATTACAAGACCGTAGGCGACAAGGCAAAGGCCGACTCTATACAGGAAACGATGCTCGTTAACCCAAAGACACCCGTGAGCACCAAGATGATACTGATGCGGCAGGTGGTGGCAGACAACGAGAAGAACGGAGGCGACAGCACGCAGGTGCTCAGCCTCTTTAAGAGAATACTGAAGCAACCGCAGGAGACATCCGACATGGCAGAGCTGTATGCTGCATACATGACGCTGAAGAAAATGCCACAGGACTCTATCACTAAGGTGCTCGAGACCGTGCTTGCCATCTCGCCAGACAACGCGGCAGCCCGTCTGCAGCTGATACAGACAAAGTGGAACGAGAAAGATTTCGACAAGGTTATTGAGCTGTCGCGCCAGGCGCTCGACTATAATCCTGATGAAATGGCCTTTTATTATTTCCTCGGACTGGCCTATGTGCAGAAAGACGATGACGACAACGCCCTCGATGTGTTCAGAAAAGGCGTAAGCCAGATTGACGACGAGAGCAATCCCGACATCGTTTCTGACTTTTATGCCATAATGGGCGACATCCTTTACAGCAAGGGACAGGAGCAGGAGGCGTATGCCGCGTATGACAGTTGTCTGCAATGGAAGGACGACAACTTCGGCTGTCTTAACAACTATGCCTACTATCTGTCGGAAACTGGCAAGAATCTCGACAAGGCCGAGCAGATGAGCTATCGCACGGTGCAGGCCGAACCCGATAACAGCACGTATCTGGATACATACGCGTGGATACTTTTCAAACAGAAAAAATATAAAGACGCGCAGCCGTATATCGACATGGCCATCAAGAATGATACAACAAGCAGTGCCGTGCTGCTTGAACATGCCGGCGACATACATATAATGAACGGCGAAACAGACAAGGCGCTCGAATATTGGCGCGAGGCTCTTGAGAACAGCGACGGAGAGAACAAAGTGCTTATAAGGAAAATAAAACTAAAGAAATATGTTGAAAAATAATAACAGGCTGTTTTACAGCATAGTGCTTTTTGCCATGTGTCTTGCAATGGTTTCGTGCGGCACAAAGAAATCCGTGACATCGGGAGGCTCGTCATCGCTTGTTGACAAGAACGATGTCGAAAGTGTTTTGGCACGCAAAACCGACTTCCTGCGCAAGGTTTACGACAATGAAGTTTATGCCCAGTGCCTGTCGGCAAAGATAAAGTTCAGTATAAACACCGGTTCAAAAGACCTTTCAGTGTCGGGCTCTTTGAAGATGAAAAAGGACGACGTTATACGCATACAGCTCACGCCTCTGGGACTTATGGAAGCCGGACGCATAGAGTTCACCAAAGACTATGTGCTGGTGATTGACCGTATAAACAAGGAGTATATCAAGGCATCGTATAATGATGTAGATTTTCTGCAGCGCAACGGGCTCGACTTCTATGCCTTACAGGCTCTGTTCTGGAATCAGCTTTTTGTTCCCGGACAGCAGAAAATAACCGACTCGGCGCTCAAAAACTTCGGCGTTACGTTTAACGATGCCGTGGCCAACACGCTTGTTACGCTGAAACGCGGCAACATGAACTATGTGTGGCAGGCCGACAAAACCAGCGGGCAGATAAAGGCTGTGGATGTTACATACAGCAGCCAGACCGCCGGCAACACCTCGGTTAAGTGCACCTACGGCACTTTTAAACCTCTTGGGACAAAGAGATTCCCGACAGATATAACCTTGATGATGCAGAGCAGTTCTGTTAAAAAGGCTAACGGCGTGGCGGTGAATATATCAATGAGCGGACTGGACACGTCTGCCGACTGGGAGACACGCACCACAGTGTCTGATAAATATAAAAAGGTGGATGCACAGGATGTTATGAACAGAATCTTAAAGTTATAAATGAGACGGATATTTATATTTTTACTGGCACTGTCTTTTGCCGTTCCTTCGTTGGCTCAGAAAAAGCAGTCGACTACGAAAAAGAAAACCACGACAAAGCGAGTGGTTAAGAAACGTACAACGAAGAAGTCGGCAAAGACAGCCAACTATTCTAATGCTTCAATTAAAGGACTCCGCAATCAGCGCGCCAGTGTTCAGCGCAAGATTAAGGAGCAGGAACGTCTGCTGCGTGCAAATAAGGCAGACGTAAAAAAACGTCTCGATAACCTGATGATGATAAACAGCGAAATCGACCAGCGTCAGAAGGCTATTGACGGTATTCAGAAAGACATATCTCATATAGACGGTAATATCGGACTGCTCAAAAATCAGCTCGCAACCCTTGAACAGCAGTTGCAGGACCGTAAGGCCAAGTATATAAAGTCGATGAGATACATGGCAAACAACCGCACTATACAGGACAAGCTGATGTTTATCTTCAGTGCGAAAAACTTTGCCCAGATGTACCGCCGTCTGCGCTTTGTGCGCGAGTATGCAGCCTATCAGCGTGCCCAGGGTGAGATGGTTAAGGCCAAGCAAAGTCAGATAGAGGCCAAGAACAAGGAGCTGCAGAAGGTAAGGGGGCAGAAAAACAACCTGCTTTACAAAGGTCAGCAGGAACATGCTGCCCTGCAAAATAAGCAAGCCGAGCAGCAACAAGTGGTGAACACCTTGCAGAAACAGCAGAAGACGATACAGTCGATTATAGCAGACCAGCGTAAAAAAGACGCGGCCCTGAATGCTCAGATTGATAAACTTATTGCCGAAGAGGTGGCCAGAGCCAAGGCCAGAGCCGAGGCTGAGGCGCGCAGAAAGGCAGCAGAGGCTGCCGCCGCGGCAAAGAGAAGGGCTGAAGAGCTGGCGCGCAAGAAGGCTGCTGCAGAGGCAGCCGCACGTGAGAATGCTCGCCGTGTGGCTGAAGCTAAGGCACGAGAGGAGCGATTGAAGGCTGAGGCCAGGGCTGCCGAGCGCAAGAGCGCAGAGGAAAAAGCCAAGGCGGAGCAGGCTGCACGGGAGGCTGAGGCCGACCGCGTTGCGGCCGAGCGTAAGGCGAAAGTTGAAGAGATGAGGCACGAAAACGAGGTGGCACGTGCTAAGAAAGAGGCGAAAGAAGCTGTTTCGTTCGACTCTCAGGACCGAAAACTGAGCGGCAGCTTCGAGCGTAACCGCGGACGTCTGCCGGTGCCTATAACGGGCTCTTACCGTATAGTGAGCCATTTCGGACAGTATAATGTTGAAGGACTTAAGAATGTTAAGCTTGACAATAAGGGAATCAACATTCTTGGCAGTCCCGGAGCGTCAGCCCGTTCAATCTTTGATGGTGAGGTGAGCGCCGTATTTGGTTTTGGCGGCACTATGGTTGTCATGGTCCGTCACGGCAGTTATATTTCTGTTTACTGTAACTTGCGTTCCGTAAACGTGCATCGCGGACAGCATGTAAGTGCACGTCAGGCTCTCGGAGTGGTAGGCGAGGACAACATTCTGCAGTTCCAGCTTAGACGAGGGACGGCGAAGCTTAATCCCGAGGCTTGGCTCGGAAGATAATATTTGAGTGAATGCGATAATATAAAATCTGATATAAACCCAATGCCGGTTTGAAGACAAGTCACAGGCGCATTTTGTCATATTATTTTCTTTATGACGTCAGTGTGTCGGCGTAGTGGTCATACCGTCGTGCGGAGTGTCAGTATATTTTTTTAATAAGCCAGAAAAATATTATTTAAAATTATCTGAAAAGAAAAATTTTGATTACTTTTGCGAAATAATAAGGTGCAAGGAAATATGGACGATGAACTTAGAATAGTTATAAGTGGAGGCGGCACGGGAGGGCACATTTTCCCGGCTGTTTCAATAGCCAATGCAATCAAAGCAAAACACCCCGATGCAAAAATACTGTTTGTCGGAGCGTTAGGGCGCATGGAAATGCAGCGCGTGCCTGCGGCCGGCTACGAGATCGTAGGTCTTCCGATAAGTGGCTTTAACAGAAAGAACATGCTTAAAAACGTGGCCGTTCTTTATAAAATATGGAAAAGCCAGCAGATGGCCAAGAATATAATACGCAAGTTCAAGCCAATGGCTGCCGTCGGAGTAGGCGGCTATGCCAGCGGTCCGATGCTCAACCAATGTACAAAGATGGGCATACCGTGCCTCATACAGGAGCAAAATTCTTATGCCGGCGTTACCAATAAGATACTGTCAAAGAAGGTAGACCGCATCTGCGTGGCCTACGACGGTATGGAGAGATTCTTCCCTGCGGACAAGATTGTAAAGACCGGTAACCCCGTGCGTCAGGCCCTGCTCGACACAAAGCTCACGAGGGCTGAGGCCCTTAACAGTTTCGGGCTTTCTGAAGACAAAAAGACAATACTTATTGTCGGCGGAAGTCTGGGCGCAAGAACCGTTAATGAGAGCGTGATGCAAAATCTCGATAAGGTAAAAGAATCGGGCGTGCAGTTTATATGGCAGACCGGAAAATATTATAACGAGTCGATAATGGCGGAGCTGAAAACGCGCGGAACTGTTCCGTCGCTGCGTGTTACCGACTTTATTTCTGACATGGGTGCCGCGTATAAGGCTGCCGATTTGGTTATAAGCCGTGCCGGAGCAAGCAGCATTTCGGAGTTCTGCCTCATAGGCAAGCCGGTTATCCTTGTTCCTTCGCCTAACGTAGCCGAAGACCATCAGACAAAGAACGCCATGGCTCTGGTAAACAAGAACGCCGCACTGTATGTGAAAGACGCCGATGCTCCGGCTGAAGTGGTGAAACTGGCGCTGCAGACGGTGAAAGACGATGCCAAGCTGAAAGAGCTGAGCGAGAACATACTGAAGCTCGCGCTTCCCGATTCGGCAGACATAATTGCCGATGAAGTGGTTAAGCTCGCACGTCGTGGACGTTGAAAGGCATTTGACAGAGTGCAGGTGACAGACAAGATTTATAGAGAATACTAAAATAAATTGCAAGAGCAGATACAGAATAACAAACTGTTTGGGCGGACATAAGTCCGTTTCTGTAGATTAAATACAATAATGGAACTGAAAGATATAAAAGCTGTATATTTTGTGGGAGCCGGCGGTATAGGCATGAGTGCTATAGCACGCTACTTCCTGCACAGGGGTGTTGTGGTTGCCGGATATGACAAGACACCTTCTGCCTTGACAACACAGCTCGAGAAAGAAGGCATGCTGATTCATTATGAGGAAAATATTGATGAAATCCCCCATGCCTGTAGAAATCAGAAATCATCACTTGTGATATACACACCGGCCGTACCGGCTGATCATAAGGAGTTGGTTTATTTCCGTGAGAACGGTTTCGACGTTGAGAAGCGCGCCCAGGTGCTGGGCATGCTCACACGTTCGCACAAGGGGCTTTGTGTGGCCGGTACACACGGCAAGACCACTACGTCTGCAATGTGTGCCCATATTATGCATCAGAGTCACATAGACTGCAACGCCTTTCTCGGCGGTATATCAAAGAATTACAGCTCTAACTACATATTGAGCAAGGAGAGCGACTTCGTGGTTATCGAGGCCGATGAGTTCGACCGCAGTTTCCACTGGCTCCGCCCGTGGATGAGTGTCATTACATCCACCGACCCCGACCATCTCGATATATACGGCACTAAGGAGGCTTATCTCGAGAGTTTCGCCCATTATACTTCGCTTATTCAGCCCGGCGGAGCGCTCATCATACACAAGGGCCTTGAGATGAAAGCTCAGGTGCAGCCCGGTGTTAAGGTGTATGAATATGGCCTTGACAGTGGCGACTTCCATGCCGAGAATATCGTGATTGATAACGGAAACATCACGTTCGATTTCATTTCGCCCATAGAAATTGTGCGCGGTATACAGCTCGGTCAGCCTGTGCCAATCAATATCGAGAACGGCATTGCGGCCATGGCAATGGCACAGCTTAACGGCTGTTCGGCCGAAGAGCTGAAATATGGCATGAAGACTTACCGTGGCGTTGACCGCCGTTTCGACTTCAAGATAAAGAACAGCCGTATTGTCTTTCTCAGCGACTATGCACATCATCCAAAGGAGATATATCAGAGCGCAAGAAGCATACGCGAGCTTTACAGGGACAAGAAGATAACTGTAATATTCCAGCCGCATCTATACACCCGCACCCGCGACTTCTATAAGGACTTTGCCGACAGCCTGAGCATGCTCGATGAGGTTGTGCTCTGTGACATCTATCCCGCACGCGAGGAACCTATTCCCGGCGTTACGTCACAGCTTATCTACGACAACCTGAAAGAAGGCGTGGACAAGAAGATGATACATAAGGAGGATGTTACGGCATTTGTCAAAGACAATGATTTCGAGGTTCTCGTAGTGCTCGGCGCCGGCGACCTCGACAACTATGTTCCACAGATAGAGAAAATACTTCAAGACAAGTATAAATAAATGCGTCAGAAACTTAAAAGAACCATATTAATAGCGCTCGACGTGTTCCTTGCGGTTTACCTGGTGATGGCGACGACATCGTTTAATCACCCGGAGGAGACCCATAGCCTGTGTACCAAGGTTACTATAAACGTGGAGGATGAAAGTACGAACGGATTTCTCAGTGCAAAGGAGGTTAAGCGCATTCTTGAGCGTAGCCGCCTTTATCCGTTTAAGAAGAAAATGGCCGACATCAATCCGCGCGACATCGAAGACAAACTGAAGGATACACCCTTTGTCAACACGGCGCAGTGCTATAAGACGAAAGACGGCAACGTGTTTATAACCATTACGCAGCGTCTGCCCATCGTCAGGGTTAAGAATGTCAACGGCGACGACTATTATCTGGATGACCACGGCGGCATAATGCCCAACTCGAAGTACACGTCAGACCTGATAATTGCCACAGGACACATAAGCCGCTGGTATGCGCGCAACTATCTTTCTTATCTGGCCATGGAGCTGATGAAGGACGACTTCTGGAAAAACCAGATAGTGCAGATTAACATTCTGTCCGACATGGGTGTCGAGCTGGTTCCGCGTGTAGGCGAGCACATCGTGTATCTTGGCAACATTCCGCAGACAAAATATGTAAACCGCCGCAAGGCTATGGTGCAAAGTTTTGTGCAAAAGAAAATGAGCCGGCTGAAGAAATTTTATAAATATGGACTCAGTCAGGCCGGATGGAACAAATACTCTTACATAGATCTGGAGTTTGACAATCAGATAATATGCAAAAAGAGGAAAAAGGCAGATATATAATAAACAGAAACAACAAATTGATAACGTATGGCAGCAAAGGATTTTATAGTAGCAATAGAATTAGGCTCATCAAAGGTTACAGGCATTGCGGGCAAGAAGAATCTTGACGGCAGCATATCGGTGCTTGCCGTTGTGAAAGAGGATTCTTCGTCGTTTATCCGCAAGGGCATTGTTTACAACATAAATCAGACCGTTCAGTGCGTGTCCAACATCGTGAAGAAACTTTCTGTGGCTCTAAAGTCAGAGATAGCTCAGGTTTATGTCGGCGTGGGCGGTCAGTCTATACGCAGCGAGAAGAATGTTATCGGTAAGGATCTTCTCAGCGACACTATCGTTACGCAGGAGATGGTAAACGAGCTTATGGACACTAACCGTAACATGTCTTACCCTGAGCAGGAAATTCTTGACGCGGCCACACAGGAGTATAAGGTTGACAGCCAGCTGCAGCTCGACCCCGTGGGCATACAGTGCAGCCGTCTTGAGGGCAACTTCCTCAACATATTGTGGCGCAAGACCTTCTACCGCAACCTCAACAAGTGTTTCGACACTGCCGGCATTGCCATTGCCGAGATGTATCTGGCTCCGCTGGCTCTGGCCGACAGCGTGCTCTCTGACTCTGAGAAGCGTTCGGGATGTGTGCTCGTTGACCTTGGTGCCGACACTACTACAGTTTCTGTTTACTATAAGAATATTCTCCGCCATCTTGCAGTTATACCTCTCGGCGGAAACAACATAACCAAGGATATTGCTTCTTTGCAGATGGACGACGATAATGCGGAGAAGATGAAGCTGAAATACGGCAATGCCTATACCGACAACAACGAAATAGACAACTCGCTGATGCTGCCTATCGACACCGACCGCAGCATAGAGAGCCGTAAGTTTATTGACATTGTTGAGGGAAGGCTTCAGGAGATTATCGAGAATGTGTGGTATCAGGTTCCCGCCGAATATGCCGACAGACTTCTGGGCGGTATAATCCTTACGGGCGGTGGCTCTAACATGAAGAACATCGACATGGCATTCAGAAACCACACGCATATAGAGAAAATACGTATTGCGAAGTTTGTTACGCAGACTATCAACTCAAACAACCCCGATGTCAACGCACATAACGGCATGATGAACACCGTGCTTGGCATTTTGGCCAAAGGCGACATGAACTGTGCCGGAGAGGAATACAGCGAGCACAACGACCTGTTTGGCACCGATAAGCCGAAACCCGCCGCCACCACGCAGGGCACTCATGTTCAGCCGCGCGGCAACAGTGAGGGCGTGGTGCTTACTGAGGCCGAGAAACTGAAGATTGAGGAGATGCGCCGCAAGGCCGCTGAAGAGGCCGCCAAGAAAGAAAGCGAGAACGATACTCTGCCGAAGGACGATGACGATAAGGACAAGAAGGGAATGAAACCTCATGTAACTAAGATTAAGAACTGGTTTAAGAGCCTTGTTTCTGAGGACGAATAATCCTTGTATGGCAGCGTTACTACAAACTTATAACACCACGAATAAATAAAGACAGATATGGCTGATACACATAGAATATTGGATTTCGGTGAGCCCGAAAAGGAAAAGAGCATAATAAAAGTTATAGGAGTAGGCGGCGGTGGCGGCAATGCCGTTAACCACATGTACCGCGAGGGCATACACGACGTGTCGTTCGTGCTGTGCAACACTGACAACCAGGCGCTCAACGATTCGCCCGTGCCCGTGCACCTGCAGCTCGGCAAGGAAGGACTGGGAGCCGGCAACAAGCCGGCAAAGGCGCGCGAGGCTGCCGAAGAGAGCCTTGAGGACATAAAGGCAATGCTCAACGACGGTACGAAGATGGCATTCATCACAGCCGGAATGGGCGGAGGTACAGGCACCGGAGCCGCTCCCGTAATAGCCCGTGTCTCAAAAGATCTGGGCATCCTTACTGTTGGCATCGTAACCATACCGTTCCGCTTTGAGGGCGAGCGCAAAATAGACCAGGCCCTCGACGGCGTTGAAGAGATGTCAAAGCATGTAGACGCCCTGCTCGTAATCAACAACGAGCGTCTGCGCGAGATTTATCCAGAACTGTCTATTCTCGATGCCTTTGGCAAGGCCGACGACACTCTTAGCATTGCGGCCAAGAGCATAGCCGAGATTATAACCGTTCACGGACTTATCAACCTCGACTTCAACGACGTTAAAACCGTGCTTAAAGACGGCGGCGTGGCCATAATGAGTACCGGCTACGGCGAAGGCGAAGGCCGTGTAAAGCGTGCCATTGAGGATGCGCTGAACTCTCCGCTGCTCAACGACAACGACGTGTTTAACGCAAAGAAAATCTTGCTCAGCATATCGTTCTGCAGCGACAAGAACAGCAACAACGGCCTCATGATGGAGGAGATGAACGATGTTAACGACTTCATGGCCAAGTTTGGCAACGACTTTGAAATCAAATGGGGACTTGCCACCGACCCCGAACTGGGCAACAAGGTGAAGGTTACCATACTCGCCACAGGATTCGGCATAGAGAACGTTGACGGCATGAATGACCACTACAAGAAGCACTCGCAGGAGGAGAACGAACGCCGTGCCGAGGAAGAGGAGAAGGCTGCCGAGCGCCGTGCAAAGCGTGAACACTATTATGGCAGCGACGGCAAAAACTCTAAATACAAGCGCCGTCCGCACATATATATCTTCCGTCAGGAGGACCTCGACAACGACGACGTAATATCATCGGTAGAGTCGACGCCTACATACAAGCGCACGCGTCAGGAGCTTGAGGAGATACGCAACCAGTCGATGGGACACGTAAAGAAAACCGAGAGCGAGGACAACAAAATACAGGGGACAATAAAGTTTGGATGATTGGGGTAATTCACAATTCATAATTTTTAATTCATAATTAAAATGTTATTCGATCAGATAAGCAACGATATAAAGGAGGCCATGAAGGCCCGCGACAAGGTGCGCCTTGAGACCTTGCGCAACATTAAGAAAGTTTTTCTTGAGGCAAAGACAGCTCCCGGGGCCAACGACACTCTCGAGGATGCCGACGCCATGAAGATTCTTGCCAAGCTGGCTAAGCAGGGCAAGGAGTCTGCTGCCACATTCGTGCAGCAGAACCGTCAGGACCTGGCAGACGCCGAGCTGGCACAGGTCAGCGTCATTGAGGCATACCTGCCAAAGCCTATGACAGAGGAAGAGATTGAGGCTGCCGTAAAGGAAATTATAGCCCAGACAGGTGCCGCAGGCATGAAGGATATGGGCAAGGTTATGGGCGTGGCTTCAAAGCAGATGGCCGGCAAGGCCGACGGCCGCGTTATCTCGGGCATCGTAAAGAAACTGCTCGCCTAAGCATTTCTTTCTGATATAAAAAATAAATCAGCCTGAACGGACTTAATGTCTGCTCAGGCTGATTTGTTTTTTGATGTACCGGCAACAGAACTTTGTTTCCATTTGCACAAAATATTGCACAAGGTCTAACGCTAATAGCAGAATATATGACTCTAACTCCTTTAATTGCTTTAACTCCTAAAAACAAAACATACGACTTTACCTCTTCTAACTATTTTATTAAACAAATCGTCACGCTCATGGCTCACACATCAGCCGTGATGAGTTTAGTCGGCAACTCGTCATACTGTAACATCTTGATTTACAGTTTATTATGCACGGTTATGACGAGTGATGAGTTTTTTATAAAAATAAAATTGAGCCTTATGTTATGCTGCATGACTTATCACGAAGAGTCAACTTTTATCAGTGATAACCCATGTTTCGGTCAACCTGAGTCAGTAAATAGTCAACATTCTTTATTATTGCCGTTTTCCTTTTTCCGAAAGGCATACTTTTGCACCCTGAAAGGCCACGTTTCAGCATGCAAAAGCATACCTTTTGCATTGCCGTTAGGCCTATTGTATGGCTCTGAATAATTTCTATATAAACTGTAATTTATTAGAAATGAACCGAAAAGAACTTACTAAAATAAATAACGACTTTAGTTTTTGCCTACATTTGCAAACAAATACACGGACTATTTAGCATAACGATAAAATATTTCTGACTGCATTGACAATTTGTCTTGTGTGATATAAAAATGTTTAAGCAATAATCTTAAAATCATAAGCTATGATTAAAATAAGTTTTAGGAAAGACAGGTTAGATATCCTTTTCAGCACTCTTCTGCTTTTATATGCCGTAGAGCCTGTGTTTGGAGACATACTTGTGATAGATTTTCTAATTTATGGGTTGATGGCAGTGTGCGCTGTGTTGATGCTTGTGTTCTTGATGAAAGATCTGATTAAAGATGCGCGCGGCTTCATTTCGAGTTATACATCGAGGTCGGTCTTTTGGATTGTTGATGCCGTAATATGTCTTATAGGCCTGGCTGTAGGCTATGCGTTCAGCTCAAATTCAGGTAGCTGGTGGATTTTTCTGTTTATCTGTTTTGTCGTTTTATATTTTCTGCCGACACCAAAGAGAACGAAAACAACGTGATATTGTAGGGGCGTACCCCAGGTGCGTCCGAAAGCGTTATATATGATTGATAATGTAAGTGTGGACGTACCTGGGGTACGTCCCTGCGTGCTTAGGCATGATAATGGTTTGTTGCGCATCTTCTTGTGAGTATAAATCTGTAGAAAATTACATTTGTTGCTTTACTCTCTCTATTTAACTTCGTTGAAGTTTTTAATGATTATGGTGGTTAAATTTAATTTTAGTGCCTTATGAAAAAAGCAAAAGTAATAATTCTTTCCCTCATACTTCTTATAGGTCTTGTATGGTGGGGCTTTGTGTTGTTTGGAATAGAACTTAGGTATTCCTTTATGATTTTGCCGCTGGTGCTTGTAACACTGACGTCTTTATTGAAAAACAATGAAAGCACCCGCTTTGACAGGCTAGAACTGGCATTAGAGGTGTTGGCTCTGCTGGCTATGGTGTATTTCACTGTTTTCATGCTGCTTCCTTTTTGACGGTTACGGAAAAGCGTTGTGAAAAATTTGAACAGTATTAATAATTTAATGTGATAATCCGACCGGTTATTATTCGGCCGGGTTATTGCGTTGTGTCTGTCGTGCTGCTCTGAACGCTTATATTTCAATGGACATGTTAATGAACCGAAATAAACTTCTTGAAAGTTTGAAACTGTTCAGGATTTTTCCTAACTTTGTGAACATAAGGCTGCAAGAGCTGCCGAACCGTATCTGCACGTTATTATGAGGCATTACAGAATGTCTGTTTGTGCCGGCATGATAGTGCTGACGGCTTTGTCGCTGATAATCTTTGTGTCGAGTGTTAGATATTCCTCCATGCGGAAAAAGCTGTTTAAGTTTGATGTTTTGTGATTTAAACCTATAAATATTTTTTTTAAACAACAAGCCTATGAGAAAAGTAGATTTAAAGACCGGCAAGCTTGAAATTGTTTTCAGCATCTTTCTTCTTCTGTTTGCACTTGAGCCGCTGTTTGGCAGCGTGCCTGCGGCAGATTATGCCGTCTGGGGATTAATAGTCCTGTGTCTTGTCCTGATGGTTGTGCTGATGATAAAAGATTTGGTTAAGGATGCGCGCGGCTTCCTTTCGCGTTATACGTCAAGGTCGGTCCTTTCGGTCTTAGACATCGTAATCTGTCTGATAGGCGTGGCTGTGAGCTATGCGGTAGATGCCGGTATGAGCAGCTTCTGGATCTTAATGCTTGTCCTTACTGTCATTGCATATTTCCTGCCGATGCCCAAAGAAGCTAAATAAGTGAAGAGTGAAGAACGAAGAGTGAAGAATTCAATAGCATATAAAAACTGAGCAATACGTAATATTGACAATCTTGATTGCGCCTTACAATACAAAACAGGCTATTGAATTCTTCACTCTTCACTTATTTCACCGTCAGTGTTATTATGCGGTCTATTGCAGGCGTAAGGTCGGCAGTGTGCAGCACTACGCCGCCACTTACGTTTTCATGACTAATCTTTTTGCCTGTATCAAATAATACGGCGCTCTTCACTTTGCCTTTCAGAGGCAGCAATATCATCTTCGGCATGTCGTCGGCAAGGATATGCACATAAAGCTTGTTGCCGCTGCGCGTCGTGGTGCCCCATTCGGCAGTCATCACGTCGCCGGCCGTTGTGGCATATACCGTTTCGCCATATTCAGACAGCCACTTGCCCATGCTCTTAAGGCGCTCAAGAGCCACTGCCGGCAGCTCGCCGTCAGGCTGTGGCCCTATGTTCATAAGCAGGTTGGCACCCTTGCCGGCAGCCCTCACGAGCAGTCTTACGAGCGTTGTGTCCGACTTGTAGTTCTGGTCGCTCACCTTATATCCCCACATTCCGTTCATCGTCTGACATGTTTCCAGCGGCAGACTACCTATCTCGCTTTCGTCAGAAAGGCCCGCGGTGTTCTCGCCCGGCAGGTCGCGCTCAAACATCTGGAAGTCTTCGCCCTCAACCGGCGCCCTGTGGTGGTTGTTGCCTATGAGGCATGCCGGCTGCAGGCGGTGTATCATGGCATACTGCTCGCTAAGGCGCCAGTCGAAGTCGGGCTTGTCCCACACTCCGTCAAACCATATTGCGCCTATCTCGCCATAGTTGGTCAGCAGCTCGGTCAGCTGGTTGTTCATAAACTCATAGTAGCTCTCCCACTTGCCGTGGTTCTTTCTGCCCGTCCTGTGGCCCGTGTTGCCCAGCGGATAGTAGTCTTCGCGCGTCCAGTCGAGGTGGGAGTAATACAGATGAAGCTTTATGCCCTGCTTGTGGCACTCGTCTGCCAGCTCCTTTATCACGTCGCGTCCGAAGGGCGTGGCGTCAACAATGTTATAGTCGGAATATTTTGTGTGGAACATCGAGAAGCCGTCGTGGTGGCGTGTGGTGATGCATATATACCGCGCTCCGGCTTCCTTTATGGCCTTAACCCATTCGCTTGCGTTGAAGCGTGAGGGGTAGAAAGCTGATGCTGCCTTGGCATACTCGTGGCAGTTGAGTCCGCCGCTGTTGAGATACCACTCACCCTGTCCGAAAAGGCTGTAGATGCCCCAGTGGAGGAATATCCCGAACTTGTTGTCGCTAAACTCTTTGCGCGCCTTTAGGTTTTCGGGCGCCGGCATGTAGCCTTTCTTTTGCGCATGCGCCATGCCCGGCATGAGCAATGCGGCCAGGCATAATGCCATAAAAGTCCTTTTAAAATGTTTTTCCATAATATTATATTATTTGTGCATAGTGATGTTTCATCTGTTATGTCCACGTTGCCCTGATGCCCGCAGACCGGCCTTTTAGTGCCTGTCGTGTCCGTGCCATATGGCGAGACATGGCAGGGGAGCATGCAAATATACGAATCTTAATTTATAATTCATAATTCACAATTGGCTTTCGCCGAACTTCGTTTCATAATTGGGCTGATACCTATTTCGTTTCGCAATTCATAATTCTTGTTTGGCTAATGCCTAACTTTGGTTTCTTAATATTTTCCGTTTGGCTTTATTACGCCTTTTGTCTGTTTTTTTTACATAAGTTGGTCAACTTTCGCAGCATAACATTATATCTGTTTGTATTTACCATGCATTTAGTTGATGTATGTCACCACACAGCAAATTAATTCAAATATTTTAACATGTTAAATTAAACTACAAACCATAATTATTATTTGGAAATAAAAACCAAAATCGCTACATTTGCAAGTCAACCATTAATGATATAAAATATGAAAATTATTCCTACCTTGTTTTTTGCGATTTTTGCAACATTAGCTTTCGCTGTCCCTGCTAAGCGCGGAATATGGCGGACAGTATCATTATCTGACGGAACAAAAATAAAAGTAGAACTTTGCGGCGATGAATCTTGTAGGTATTGGCAGGCATCAGACGGAACAAAATTTATAAAAGACAGTACAACAGGCACATATAAACAGATAGACATTGCGACATTTACTGCAAGATCCGAGCGAAAAAGACAGTCTACAAGACGATTGAGGGCAAACATGTCCTCAACAAGAGCTTTATTAGGAGACATACGTCAACCTTATACCGGAAAGAAGAAAGGGTTAATAATACTTGTGGAGTTTGCCGACAAAACTTTCTGGGAAGAGCACACCCCCGAACTATACAGCCGGATTGCCAACGAAGAAGGTTTCAGCGAAATGGGTTTTTACGGTAGTGTAAAAGACTATTTTAAGGCACAAAGCTACGGGCAATTTGAGCTTGAATTTGATATAGCAGGCCCTGTAAAAATGCCAAAAGGTTATGCATACTATGGCGGTCCGACCAAAGGTGAATCTGATAACTATTCAGCTATAGCACAAATGGTCATAGACGCTTGTATGGCTGTTGACAACGATATAAATTTTTCTGAATATGACTGGGACGGCGACGGAGAAGTTGACCAAGTGTATATATTATATGCTGGGCACGGCGAAGCTTCATGGGATGACGAAAATACAATATGGCCACACGAATGGGATCTTAAATCCGCACTATATCCACAACAAAGTACACTCACCCTTGACGGTGTGATTATCAATACATACGCATGCAGTTGCGAACTCGGTTCAGTTCAAGAAGGCAATAAACTCACAGAGACAATAGACGGAATAGGAACAATCTGCCATGAATTCTCACATTGTCTTGGGTTACCGGATATGTATGACACATCATATAATGGATATTACGGCATGTCCGTATGGGATATAATGGATTATGGAAGCTATAACGGGAACGGGTTTTTACCAGCAAATTATACCAGTTATGAAAGAATGTATGCAGGATGGATAAAACCTATAGAACTTGATGAAAACTGCACTATAAACGCCATGACACCAATGGCCGACACAGGAGAGGCTTACATAATATATAACGACAATAACAAAGATGAATATTATTTACTCGAAAACAGACAGATAAGTGGATGGGATGCCGCACTTCCAAACTCAGGGATGCTAATTATCCACGTGGATTATGACACGTACACATGGGCAAACAATATGGTAAACAGCACATCGCGCCAAAGATGTACTATATTCATTGCAGACAATAAACCTAATATAAATTCAGCGGGTGACATCTACCCTTATGAAAGTAACAATTGTCTTACAAACACATCAATACCGGCTGCTACATTAAACAACAGAAATACTGACGGTTCTAAATATATGAATAAAGCCGTAACAAATATAACTAGAAAAGATGACGGAACTATGTCGTTCTCTTTTGAAAATCTTAATACCTCATCTATAGAAAACAATTTAAACTACCAAAAGAATACCGATTCATACATATACAGCATAGACGGACGCTACTTAGGGAAAAATCCCAACTTACTTCAAAAAGGTATATATATCATTAACAAGAAAAAAATAATTAAATGAGAAACTCTGCCATAAATATATAGCTCGTACAACCTAAAAACGATATGAAACTTACCTATATATTTCACAGCTGCTTTATGCTGGAGGCTGAGCGGTGTATATTGATATTCGATTTCTGGAAAGACTCGCCTGAAGGACACGTAAGGCACATTCTGGCTAACACAGACAAAAGGGTATATTTCATGGCTAGTCATTTTCACGAAGACCATTTCAGCCCGGAAATATTGGGAATGAACGTGCCTAACGGACAGAAACATATAATTCTGTCGCGCGACATCATAAGACGGCACAGAGCAAAAGAAACTGACGCTGACACCATATTGCGCCGAGGACAAAGCTATAGCGACGACATGATAAAGGTTAAAGCCTTCGGCTCTACTGATTCAGGGGTGTCGTTTATGGTTGAGGTGGACGGGAAAAACGTGTTTCATGCCGGCGACCTGAACAACTGGCACTGGGAAGACGAGTCTACACCACAGGAAGTGAAGAAAATGGAGGGCGACTTCAAGGCCGTGCTGCGCGACATAAAGGCAGAATATCAGACTGTTGACCTTGCCATGTTCCCCGTAGACCCGCGTCTCGGAATAGATTTCGCGCGTGGCGCCCGGCAGTGGCTCGAAACCATAAAAACCGCATATCTCGCACCAATGCACTTTCCGCCGGCAAGAGAGAAAGCCATGACTTTCGGCAGAGAGGCCGAACTTGAAGGCGCAATTTTTATCTACATTCACCATGAAGGAGAGCTGATAGCCATAATATAACAAACAGCAACAAAAACGGGAACTATCATAAAGCCTGAATCACAGCGGTCTGATTTAGGATAATACAAAAACAGACGCAAGACTTTTTGTATAAAGGTCTTGCGTCTGTTATAATAATTATGCTTGCTTTAACTTAAGCGTCAATATTGGCGTATGTTGCATTTTCTTCTATAAACTGTCTGCGCGGCTCTACGTCATCACCCATCAGCATTGAGAATATCTCGTCGGCCTCGGCAGCATTCTCTATCGTAACCTGCTTCAGCAAACGCGTCTCAGGATTCATTGTTGTGTCCCACAGCTGTTCAGGATTCATCTCTCCCAAACCTTTATAACGCTGAGTGTGTATGCTCTTGCCGTCGTCTACACCATTTCCATACTTATCAAGAAAAGCCTGGCGCTGCTGGTCTGTATAGCAATACTCCTTAACTTTATTCTTATAAGTGCAGAGATAAAGCGGCGGAGTAGCTATATAGAGATGTCCGTCCTGGATAACTTTCGGCATAAAGCGGTAGAACAGTGTCATTATAAGGGTGTCGATGTGTGAGCCATCGACGTCGGCGTCGGTCATTATGATAATCTTGTCATAACGAAGCTTGTCGATGTTGGCCTCCTTGTCGTCCTCACCTTCAACGCCGAAACGCACGCCGATACTCTGTATGATGTTCATAACCGACTCGCTCTCGAACACCTTGTGCCACATAACTTTCTCTACGTTAAGAATCTTTCCGCGCAGCGGCAGTATGGCCTGTGTGTAACGGTCGCGTCCCTGCTTGGCAGAACCGCCGGCCGAGTCTCCCTCGACGAGGAATATCTCACACTCTTTCGGGTCTTTGTTAGAGCAGTCGGCAAGCTTTCCGGGCAGACCGCCTCCGGTCATAGGATTCTTGCGCTGAACGCTCTCGCGCGCCTTGCGTGCCGCGATACGTGCCGTTGCGGCAAGAATAACCTTATCGCATATCTGCTTGGCCTCTTTCGGATGCTCCTCAAGATAATATGTCAGAGCCTCTGACACCGCCTGCTGAACGGCTCCGGTAACCTCGCTGTTGCCCAGCTTTGTCTTTGTCTGACCTTCAAACTGCGGCTCGGCCACCTTTATCGATATAACGGCCGTAAGTCCTTCACGGAAGTCCTCGCCCGCAATCTCTATCTTTGCCTTCTCTATCTGCTTTGATATAACAGGGTCGTTGTCGGCATATTTCTTCAAAGTACGTGTCAGCGCCATGCGGAAACCTACAAGATGCGTACCGCCCTCTATGGTGTTGATGTTGTTCACGTAAGAATGGATGTTCTCGCTGTAGTCAGTATTGTACATCACAGCCACCTCGATAGGTATGCCCTGCTTCTCTGTCTTCAGATAGATAACATCGTCAAACAGATGCGTACGGTGACGGTCGATATAGCGCACAAACTCCTTCAGTCCGTCCTTGGCATGGAACACTTCCTGCCTTGTCTTACCTTCCTCATCGGGACGGAGGTCTGTCAGCGTAATTTTTATGCCGGCGTTAAGATATGCCAGCTCACGCATACGCTTTGCTATGATTTCGTATTTATATATCGTCGTGGTGAATATTGTCGGGTCCGGCCAGAACTGCTGGCGTGTACCGCGCAGTTCGGTTTCGCCTACCACCTTTACGGGATAAAGCGGCTTTCCCTTTTCGTATTCCTGCTGATAAATCTTTCCGTCGCGGAACACCTGTGAGAGCATGCGGGTTGACAATGCGTTAACACACGACACACCCACGCCATGAAGACCTCCCGAAACCTTGTATGAGCCTTTGTCGAACTTTCCGCCGGCATGCAGCACGGTCATAACCACCTCAAGAGCCGACTTATGCAGTTTTTCATGTTCGTCCACAGGAATACCGCGGCCGTTGTCCTGCACTGTTATAGAGTTGTCCTCGTTTATCGTAACTTCGATGTGTGTGCAGTATCCGGCCATGGCCTCGTCGATAGAGTTGTCCACGGTCTCGTTCACCAGATGGTGAAGACCTTTCTCACTGATGTCGCCGATATACATCGCCGGGCGCTTGCGCACGGCCTCAAGACCTTCAAGCACCTGTATGTTACTGGCTGAATAATTATTCTCGTTGATTTGATTTTCTGCCATTTCGCTTCAATGTAAATTAACGTGCAAATATAATAAAAATTCACGACACGGCGAAGTCTTTTAACTTTAAAAAAGCAAAATGACAGTGTTTAAATACACCGTCAAGTCTTTTGCCTACTGCTGCCACCCACAAACACAGCCAATGCCGAAAAAGTCCATAACAGGCAAAAAAGAAAAAGGACCGTAATCTATAAAGATTACAGCCCTCATCGTCTCTTATTTATAATTCTATTTATCCCAACTTGCTGATATGGCACGCCAGCTTAGACTTGAGATTAGAAGCCTTGTTCTTGTGGATGATATTGGTCTTAGCCAACTTATCAAGCATCTTCTGTACACTAGGATACAGCTTCAGAGCCTCTTCCTTGTCTGTTATAGCGCGCAGCTTACGCACTGCATTACGCATTGTCTTTGCATAATATCTATTGTGCAATGTTCTTTTCTTCTCCTGACGGATTCTCTTAACTGATGATTTGTGATTTGCCATCTTGTTATTATTCCTTTTTATTTTGTTAGTAGTCCCTAGGAGAGTCGAACTCCTCTTTAGAGAATGAAAATCTCTCGTCCTAGCCGATAGACGAAGGGACCATGTGATAAATTTGCGGTGCAAAGGTAGAGGTTTTATTTTAAACTTCCAAACTTTTTTCAAACTTTTTTCTCAAAAACCATAAAATTCTTGTATTTTTGCAGATATGCTAACAAAAACAAGGGCCATAGTGCTACATTCGTTCAAATATGGAGAGCAACAGATGATTGTCGACCTCCTTACCGAAACATGCGGCAGAACATCGTGTATAATAAGGATACCCAAGTCGGCAAAGGGCAAGCTGAAGAAGCAATACTTCCAGCCCCTGTTCATTCTTGACACCGACATCGACATAAGGCAGAAAGCAAACCTTCAGCATCTTAGAGACGCACGCATAGCGGTGCCTTTCATGTCAATACCGTTCAATCCGTACAAGATGTCCATTTCACTTTTCATGGCCGAGTTCCTGCGATGCGCCACGCGCCGTGAACAGACCGACCCCACCACATTCTCTTATATTGAAAACAGCATAAGATGGCTCGACGGATGTGCTTCAGGCTTTTCCAACTTCCACATTGTCTTCATGATGCGCCTGTCTAAGTTTCTCGGATTTTATCCCAACACCGACAACTACGAGCCTGGCGACTGGTTCGACATGAGGAGCAGCTGCTTCAGCAACCAGCGCCCCATGCATGCCGACGTGCTCAGTCCCGACGACGCGCGCAAGATAGGACTGCTGCTGCGCATGAACTATGCCACGATGCACCTTTACCGCATGTCGCACTTTGACCGCAACAGGATGGTGGACACCATCATAAGATATTACCGCATACACATGCCCGACCTGCCCGAGCTGAAGTCGCTGCAGGTGCTAAAGGATCTGTTTGCCGATTGACAGGCCGTATTCAACATGGATTTATAATCATCTGTTACATTTGGATTTTTCACTTAAATCGGATATGTAGCAGCAAGCCTAATGTTCCGGCTGATATGCGCATTTTTCGCCGTTTTTCGCGTCAAATCACTGATTCGTGATGAGCACCGCCATTCTGAGAGCGTTAAGTGGACCGTCTTTTGGCTTCTAAAAGACGGCAAATTGAAGGCTGAAAGGCGGCTTTTTAGAAGCTAAAAGATGGCCTTTTGCAACTGCTTGATATACAGATGGTTATGCAGTGGACGTTAGACGGCTCCGCCGGCAGCTGAAATGTCGGCTCCGTCGAGCAGCGTGATGTATGTTGCTATGGCATTTTCTATCTCGTTGATGCCTATGTATTCGTCGGCGGAATGTGAGCGCGCCGACTGGCCCGGGCCGAGCTTGAACGAGGGGAAGGGCATGAGGGCCTGGTCTGACAGCGTGGGCGAGCCGAAGGGCTTCATGCCCATGTCGACGCATCTCTTTATCAGAGGGCTGCCGGCGCTTATGTGCGACGACGACAGGCGGAACGAGCGTGCCTTCAGCTCGCTTTTCATCTTTGACGAAAGAAAACTGAACACGTCTTCGTTTCTGTAGTGCTCGTTTGTCCTTATGTCTATCGTAAACTTGCAGGTGTCGGGTATGACGTTGTGCTGTGTGCCGGCGTTTATAACGGTTACGTTCATCACCGTGGGGCCGAGCAGCCGGCTTACTTTCTCAAACTTGTATTTGCGCAGCCAGCAGATGTCGTCCATGGCCTCGTAGATGGCGTTGATGCCCTCGCCCCTGGCGGCGTGTCCCGACTTGCCTTTGGCCGTGGCGTCTATCACCATAAGTCCTTTTTCGGCTATTGCGGGCTGCATGCCCGTGGGCTCTCCCACCATGGCCACGTCTATTTCCGGCAGCAGGGGCAGGACACGCCTTATGCCGTTTTCGCCCGAAACTTCCTCTTCGGCCGATGCCAGCCAGATTGTGTTGTAGCTCTGCGGGCGCGACGTTATGTGCCTGAAGGCCTGCAGCAGGGATACGAGTCCGCCGCCGCAGTCGTTGCTTCCCAGTCCGTACAGCCTGCCGTCGCATACGTCCGGGCTGAATGGGTCGCGCGTCCACGAGCTTACCGGCTTAACCGTGTCTATGTGGGCGTTTAGCAGCAGCGTAGGCTTGGAGTGGTCAAAGGCGTCGCTCTTAATCCAGATGTTGTTGCCCTCGCGGCTGTATTCATATCCATACCGGCTTATTGTGCGGGCCATTATGTCGGCGGCGTCGCTCTCGTCGCGGCTCACCGAGGGGGTGGCTATAAGGGCTTTCAGCAGCTCCACTGCATCGTTGAGATATTCGGTGTGTGTCATGTTCGGTCAGATTAATTCTACTTTATGATGTCCGCCGGCCGCATACCGGTGTCACGGTGCGGCATTTTCAGTGCAAAGTTAATGCAAGTTGGCGTAAAAACAAAATAAAACAATCCAAAGAGTACGGGCTGCCGGCTTTTTGGCTTGGCTCGGCCCGGCGTGCCTTGTCTTGCCGCGTGCCCCACCGCCTTATGCCTACGCGTTGTCCTGCGTGCGTTAAAGAGTTTCTTTTAAAGTAAAAAAGCCGTTTTTATTTTGTGTTTATGGTTATTTAATATATCTTTGCATCTAACAAAAAACAATACGCTTATGCAGACAAGATGTCATCTTTCGGTTCTAATCCACGAACAGGCAAAGAAATACGGAAACAAGCGCGTGTTTATTTATCGTGACTTTGGCGATACTCAGTGGAAGTCGGTATCGTGGAAAGAATTCTCGCGTAAGGTCAGGCATGTGTCTAACGCGCTGCTGAATATTGGCGTAAAGGTTCAGGAAAACATCGGAGTGTTCTCGCAGAACTCCCTCCAGTATCTTTACACCGACTTCGGAGCCTTCGGCATAAGGGCTGTCAGCGTGCCGTTCTATGCCACCAGCAGCGAGCAGCAGATACAATATATGATAGACGACGCACAGGTGCGCGTCCTCTTTGTAGGCGAGCAGGAACAGTATGACAAGGCCCGCAGGGTGTTCTCCCACTGTCCGACGCTGGAGCGGATAATCGTCTATGACAAGCGTGTTGTTATAAGTCAGAGCGAGAAAAACGCAATATATTTTGACGATTTCCTTACCTTGGGCGAGAACAGTCCGAGGCAGTCGGAGGTTGAAAAGCTGTATGCCGAGGCAAACGAAGACGACCTGTGCAACATACTCTACACCAGCGGCACAACCGGCGACAGCAAGGGCGTGATGTTGTCATACGGCCAGTTCCACTCGGCTTTAAAGGCCAACGACGAAGTGATACACGTTACGGAGAAAGACCGCATTATGAATTTCTTGCCCATCACTCACATCTTTGAGCGCGGTTGGGTGTTCCTCTGCCTGAGCGAAGGCGCTGAGATAGTGATAAACACCAATCCGAAAGAAATTCAGCAGTCTATGCGCGAGACACATCCAACGTGCATGAGCTCCGTGCCCAGGTTCTGGGAGAAAGTGTATGCAGGCGTTAAAGACCAGATTGACCGTGCCAATCCCGTAAGGCGCAAGCTCTTTATGAAGGCGCTGGCCATCGGGCGCAAGCACAACATAGAGTATCTCAGCCGTGGCAAGCGTCCGCCACTGTCTCTCAAAGCCAAGTATGCGTTGATTAACAGGACGCTCTTCAGCATTGTCAGAAACGAACTGGGGCTTGAGCATCCAAACATATTTCCTACGGCAGGAGCCACGGTGTCTGAAGAGGTTGAGAGCTTTGTGCATTCCATAGGAATATCAATGATTGTCGGCTACGGCCTGACAGAGAGCCTGGCCACTGTGTCGTGCGACCATAAGGGCGAGCCTTTCACCATAGGTTCGGTGGGCAGGCCCATACGCGGACTCGACATAAAGATTGGCGAAAACGAAGAAATTCTGCTCAAAGGTCCTACCATAACCAAGGGATATTATAAGCGCGACGCTCTCAACCGTGAGGTGTTCGACGAGGAAGGATACTTCCATACCGGCGACTCAGGCTATATAAGAAAAGGTGAACTCTTTCTCAAGGATAGGATAAAAGACCTGTTCAAGACATCCAACGGCAAGTACATAGCCCCGCAGATGATAGAGTCGAAACTGCTTGTCGACAAGTTTATCGATCAGATAGCCGTCATAGCCGACCAGCGCAAGTTCGTTTCGGCGTTGGTTATTCCTGATTACGGACTGCTTGAGGAATATGCCCGTGACAACAGCATCAAGTTCGGCAGCCGTGAAGACCTTTGTGCCGATGAGCGCATAATCAGGATGATGGCCGACCGCATAGAGACTCTCCAACAGCAGTTTGCAAGCTACGAGAAGATAAAGCGCTTCACCATGCTGCCTAATCACTTCACTATGGAGAGGGGCGAGCTCACCAACACGCTGAAAATAAGGCGTAAGGTGCTCAATAAAAATTACGCCGACGTGATAGAAAAAATGTATGAGGACGCTGACGCAATACAGCCGGAAGCCTCTGTAGAACAATAAAAAATAACGAAAGTAACCAGATGATAACAAGTGAACAGTTGAAAGACGTGATGGAGCGTGCCGACGCATTGCACCGCTATCTTGACATAGACAAAAAGAAAATAGAATTTGAGGAGGAACAGCTCCGCACTCAGGCACCCGACTTTTGGGACGACCCTAAGAGCGCGCAGGAGCAGATGAAGAAGGTAAAAGGCATACAGCGGTGGATTGACGGATATAAAGAAGTGCGCACGTGTGCCGACGAACTGCAGCTGGCTTTCGACTTCTATCATGACGAAATGGTTACGGAAGAAGAGGTTGACGAAGACTATGCCAAGGCAATAAAGGCCATCGAGGACCTCGAACTTAAAAATATGCTCCGCCAGAAGGAAGACCCCATGGACTGCGTTCTCAAGATTAACAGCGGCGCCGGCGGCACCGAGAGTCAGGACTGGGCGCAGATGCTCATGCGTATGTACATGCGCTGGGCCGAGGCTCACGGCCACAAGGTTACCATAAGCAACCTTCAGGAGGGCGACGAGGCCGGAATAAAGAGCGTTACGATGGAGATTGAGGGCGGAGAGTATGCCTATGGATATCTTAAAAGCGAAAACGGGGTGCACCGTCTGGTGCGTGTTTCGCCGTTCAACGCCCAGGGCAAGCGAATGACAAGCTTTGCCAGTGTGTTCGTCTCGCCTCTTGTCGACGATACAATCGAGGTTTATGTCGATCCGTCTAAAGTGAGCTGGGACCTCTTCCGCTCAGGAGGCGCCGGCGGACAGAACGTAAACAAGGTTGAAACCGGTGTGCGTCTGCGTTATCAATATGTCGACCCCGACACCGGCGAGGAGGAAGAAATCCTCATTGAAAACACCGAAAGCCGCAAGCAGCTCGAGAACCGTAACAACGCCATGCGCCTGCTCAAGTCGCAGCTCTACGACCGTGCTATGAAGAAACGCCTCGAGGCTCAGGCCAAGATAGAAGCCGGAAAGAAAAAGATTGAGTGGGGAAGCCAGATAAGAAGTTATGTGTTCGACGACCGCCGCGTTAAGGACCACCGCACCAACTATCAGACGTCTGACGTTGACGGAGTGATGGACGGAAAGATAGACGGATTCATCAAGGCATACCTTATGGAGTTTCCGGTAACCGACGAAGAGTGATTTTCCATTACGGAATGGCGGCAGGCAAACGGCCTTGGCCCGTCTTCCGCTTAATGTTTCATACAGCTTTTCATCCTGATATGCCGCCTTTTGGCGCCATCTTTCCGTGTGAAGGGCATGTGATAATACAGAGAATAATATTTTAAGAACCTTAATATTAAATATAATAGCTATGAGTCAGAACAGAAAATTACGCCGAGCAAGACGCGAGGCAGAGCAAGAAAAGCAAGGCAAAAAAATTGTTACATGGATTTTTGCGGCACTGGTTATCTTTGCCGTAATATATCTTGTTGTTTTGCTTGTAACTCAGATGTAGCATGAGCGGCCTGGAGATAGAGCGCAAGTTCTTGGTTCACAAGGCCGGCCGGCCGTATGCAGCTCAGGCACGCTCGTCGAGCCGCATACGACAGGGCTACATCTGCAGCGAGCGCGGACGCACTGTCAGGGTGCGTATTCGCGACGGTCGCGGCTTTCTTACAATCAAAGGGCCGTCAGACGGCAAAGGAATGAGCCGCTATGAGTTTGAAAAAGAGATAACGCCAGATGAGGCTTCTCATCTTATGGAGCTGTGTGAGCCGGGCATTATCGACAAGACCAGATATCTTGTTGACAGCGGTAAGCATGTCTTTGAGGTTGATGAGTTCTATGGAGAGAACGAGGGCCTGGTAATGGCCGAGGTTGAGCTTCAGAGTGAGGACGAGCCTTTCGTAAAGCCCGGTTTCATTGCCGATGAGGTTACCGGCGACCGCCGTTTCTATAACTCATCGTTACGCCGCGCTCCGTTCAGCGTCTGGCGCGACACCTTGCCAGAAGAATTCCGATGACGGCAGCCAGCGTTGTGCCCGTGGCATTGGCAGCAAAGTCGAGCCAGTCGCCGCTTCTCCGTCCGCCGGTGCAGTTCTCCTGCAATATCTCAATCAGTCCGCTCATAAGCACCGGGGCCAGCCATGCCCATACAAAAAGCTTCATCCGCTCAGGCGTTTTGTGATGTCTGAGATATTCAATCCATATTGTTGTGCATGTTCCGGCATACATTAAGATATGCACCCATTTGTCTATAAATGCCACATTGTCGAGCGGAGTGTGTGGCGGATAGCAGAAACACAGAAACCAGATTGTTGCCAGAAACAGGCACGAAAACGGATATTTTCTAATAAAACTGCCAATGATTTTCATCTTTGCTTATAATTTTGATGCAAAAGTAGGATATTTTTTATAAATTTGCAACTGATTATTTGTTAAAATATAAAGCTCCGCAGGCTTGTCGTCAAGGTGTGGGCATCATCCGTATATGACGCTTATGAACGTTTTGGCGGCAAGAGGCTGACAGGCTGAAGCTTTAGAAACATTATTATTATATTATGCAGTCAGGTAGAGCAAATTTTGGAAGTAAGCTTGGAGTTATACTTGCCACGGCTGGCTCGGCGGTGGGATTGGGCAATGTATGGCGTTTTCCATACATGGCCGGCGACCACGGCGGTGCGGCATTCATCCTTATTTATATATGCTGCGTGTTTCTGCTCGGCATACCGTGTATGGTGAGCGAGTTTATTATCGGCCGCCATGCGGCCGCAAACACGGCCCGTGCCTACCGCTCGTTTTCGGGCGGCACGCTTTGGGGATTTGTGGGTTATTTCGGCGTTCTGACAGGTTTCCTTATCATGGGCTATTATGTCGTGGTGTCCGGTTGGTGCCTTCAGTATGTCTTCGCCTCGCTTATGGGGCATCTGCATGGCTCTCCTGAGTTTTTCACAAATTACTTCCAGACTTTTGAGAAAGACCCGTTTAAGCCCGTGCTGTGGACTGTCGTATTCATGTTTCTTACCCATTATATAATCATGCACGGTGTGCGCGAGGGCATTGAGAAGGCTTCAAAGATGCTTATGCCTACGCTTTTTGTCCTGCTGCTGGTTATTGTTGTGTCTTCGTGCATGCTTCCCGGGGCCGGCAAAGGCATTTCCTTTTTGTTCAATCCCGACTTTTCGGCCGTCAACGGCGACGTTTTCCTTGGTGCTTTGGGCCAGGCTTTCTATTCTTTGAGCATAGGCATGGGCTGTCTGTGCACCTATGCCTCGTATTTCAGCAAGCAGACAAATCTTATGCGCTCGGCAGTTCAGATAAGCCTTATCGACACTATGGTGGCCATACTTGCGGGCCTTATGATATTTCCGGCAGCCTTTTCGGTAGGCATAAATCCCGATTCCGGTCCGTCGCTTGTGTTTATAACACTTCCCAACGTGTTCCAGCAGGCATTCTCGGGTGTGCCCATTGTGGGCTATATAGTTGCTCTCGCGTTTTACGGGCTGCTGGCCTTAGCCGCGTTGACGTCGCTCATATCGCTTCATGAGGTGAGCACGGCATTCATCCATGAGGAGTTTCACACCACCCGTAAGCGTGCCGCTCTCATCGTCACTTTGTCCAGTTCGGTTATCGGCGCGGTATGTTCGCTGTCGTTGGGTAAATGGGACGGACTGCAGATTTGCGGCCGTTCGCTGTTCGACATCTTCGACTTTTTCACCGGACAGATAATGTTGCCCATAGGAGGTTTCCTCACATGCCTCTTTGTTGGCTGGTATCTGCCTCATAAGATGGTGCACGACGAGTTTACAAACTGGGGCACCCTGCGCGGCAAATTCTTCCATATATTCATATTTTGCATAAAGTATATTTGTCCGGTCTGCATCCTTCTTATATTCCTGCATCAGTTCGGACTAATTTAAACATCGACTAAATAAATGCACAACACTGACAGAGTAAAATTCGGAAGCCGTCTGGGTGTTATCCTGGCCACGGCAGGTTCGGCCGTTGGACTTGGCAACGTGTGGCGCTTTCCATATATGGCCGGCCACGACGGCGGTGCCGCCTTCATTCTGCTTTATCTTGCATGCGTGCTGTTTCTCGGCATTCCGGGCATGATAAGCGAGTTTATCGTAGGCCGTAATTCGGCCACCAATGCCGCACGCGCCTACCGCAAGCTGTCTCACGGGCGGCCTTGGGGCATCATAGGCTATCTGGGTGTGTTTACGGCAATAATAATTCTGGGATTCTATGCCGTTGTGGCAGGATGGTGCCTGCAATATTTCTTTGCCTCAATCTTTGAACATCTGCAGGGCGACAAGGATTATGTTGTTGACTATTTCACCTCGTTTTCGTCGAATCCATTTAAGCCGGTGGCATGGGCTGTGGTGTTTGTGCTGATAACCCACTATATCGTTTCGCACGGCATACGCGACGGCATAGAGCGTGCCGCCAAGGTAATGATGCCCGCACTGTTCGCCTTGCTGATAATTATCGTCATAGCGTCGTGCTCGCTTCCCGGTGCATCCAAAGGCGTTGAGTTCCTTTTCAAGCCCGACTTTTCAAAGATAACACGCAACGTGTTCCTCGATGCCCTTGGCCAGGCGTTCTTCTCTTTGAGCCTGGGCACGGCCTGCCTGTGCACCTACGCATCGTATTTCAATCGTGACACCAACCTGAGAAAGTCGGCCATACAAATCGCCCTGATAGACACTTTGATTGCTGTGCTGGCCGGACTGATGATATTTCCAGCCGCGTTTTCAGTCGGCGTAAATCCCGACTCGGGCCCGTCGCTTATCTTCATAACCCTTCCAAACGTCTTTCAGCAGGCCTTTTCAGGCATGCCCACGCTCGGCTATGTTATCTCTGTGATGTTCTATGCCCTCATGGCGCTTGCCGCGCTGACGTCAACCATCTCGATGCACGAGATAGCCACGGCTTTTTTCCACGAAGAGCTGCATCTTTCGCGCACGGGCGGAGCATGGATTGTAACGGCCATCTGCTGCGTCATAGCCGTGCTGTGCTCTCTGTCGGTAGGGGCGGTCGACGGCATAAGCCTCTTCGGCAAGTCGCTGATGGACAGTCTCGACTATCTTTCGGCACAGATACTTCTGCCCGTCGGCAGTTTCCTCACCTGCATATTTGTTGGCTGGCACATACCGCGCCGCGTCGCGATTTATGAGTTTACTAACCACGGCACGCTTAAAAGCACTTTCTTCAAGCTTTATTTCTTTGCCGTACGCTATATATGCCCTACGGCCATAGCGGCCATATTTCTCCATCAGTTTGGCGTGCTGTAGCCAGTGCCCGATATAAACTTTAATGTGTCTACGTTTGTAATGCAGGTGGAATGAGACGTTTTTTTTATTTGCAGAAGAGCGACCGCCATCTTGTAGTGGCTGTTCTGATTGTACTTGTGGTTGCTCTGGCCGGTGTTGGATATGTCGGGATGAAACATTTCTCAACGCCCCGTGCCGATGAAGGCACGGACGGGGGTACTGTGGTAAGGAATGATGTGCCGCGCCGGCAAGCCCAGGCTTCAGGCGGAGGCTATGCCGTGGCCCCGGAAATTGAGCTTATGCCGTTTGACCCCAATACGGCCGACAGCACTCAGCTGCTGCGCCTCGGACTGGCGCCGTGGCAGGTAAGGAATATCTATAAATACAGGGCCAAGGGCGGCGTTTACCGCACCAAGGCCGACTTTGCGCGCCTTTACGGCCTTACGGCGCAAAAATATAAGGAGCTTGAACCGTACATACGCATTTCGGGCGACTATCGTCCTGCGGCCGAAGTGTATGGAGAACGCACGGCCGACCTCACAGTGCGCGACACAACGCGCTATCCCGTAAAGATAAAACCCGGCGAACATATTGTGCTAAACACGGCCGACACCTCGCAGCTGAAGCGCGTGCCGGGCATAGGCAGCGGCTTTGCCCGTGCCATTGTGCGCTACGGCGAGCGCCTTGGCGGCTACGTCAGCGTGGAGCAGTTGCGCGAGATAGACAACTTTCCCGATGCGGCCATCGCATATTTCGTGGTTGAACATCCCGTGGTAAGGCGGCTTAACCTTAACAAACTGTCGCTGAGCATGCTGCGCCGGCATCCTTACATAGGCTTTTATCAGGCCAAGACCATAATAGAATACCGCCGCGTACACGGAAAAATCAGCTCGCTCGACGACCTGAAACTTTATAAAGACTTCACTCCCGAAGTTATAGCGCGCCTGCGTCCGTATGTAGAATTCTGACGCATATGGCACTTTTTCCCGACGTTAAAAATACACTTGCCTAACCATTTGATATTCAGCGGGTTGCAAAATGCCGCCTTTCGCATTGTAAAAGGGCATCTTTTACACGCCAAAAAGCCACCTTTTAGAGCCTGAAATGTGCCCTTTTGCATTATGGCCAAATATGCCATGCCCCATTACGGCGTTACATTGCCGTTGTTGTCCCGGATTATGTCTTCTGCAAGTGCCCCGTTCAATACCTATTGCGGCCCCCATGTCCCCGTTTGTTATTGCAGCCGGCGCAGCCCTCCCTGGCACATTCAGCCGTGCCGCCGGGGCGTGATTTTTGCCACTGCCACGAGCTTTTTGATTATTATCGTTTAATTAATCAAAAAAACAGAAACGCAGGTTGTTATTCGGATTATTTTTTCTATTTTTGCAAAGCAGAAATTACAAAACACACATAATATATTAATAAACTACAAAACTATGGATTTAGTTCAGCAAATCATTGAGCGCGCTAAGAGCAACAAGCAGCGCATCGTGCTCCCCGAGGCCACAGAGGAGCGCACATTGAGGGCAGCAGACATGGTGCTGGCCGAAGGTGTGGCAGACATCATTCTTATCGGCAATCCCGGTGAGATAAACTCTCTGGCAGAGCAGTGGGGCCTGAAAAATATCGACAAGGCTACTATCGTTGACCCGGAGAACAACCCCAAGAGTGAGGAATATGCAGCCCTGCTGGCAGAGCTTCGCAAGAAGAAAGGCATGACAATAGAACAGGCCCGCGAGCTGGTTAAGAATCCTCTATATCTGGGATGTATGATAATAAAGACCGGCGGAGCCGACGGACAGATATCAGGAGCGCTTAGCACAACGGCCGACACACTGCGTCCGGCTCTTCAGATTATCAAGTGCACTCCCGGAATTACATGCGTAAGCGGCGCAATGCTGCTCATAACAAATCAGCCCCAGTATGGCGAGAACGGCGTGCTCGTTGTAGGCGACGTAGCCGTTACACCTGTGCCCGACGCTCAGCAGCTGGCTCAGATTGCCGTTTGCACGGCTCAGACAGCCAAGTCGGTAGCCGGTTTCGCAGATCCTCGCGTGGCTATGCTCAGCTTCTCGACAAAAGGCAGCGCCAGCCATGAGGTAGTAGACAAGGTGGTTGAGGCTACAAAGCTGGCTAAGGAGATTGACCCGGCTCTCAAGATTGACGGCGAACTTCAGGCCGACGCAGCCCTCGTGCCTTCAGTAGGTGCAAAGAAAGCTCCCGGAAGCGACATCGCCGGCAAGGCCAACGTGCTCGTATTCCCATGCCTTGAGGTAGGAAACATCGGCTATAAGATGGTTCAGCGTCTTGGCGGTGCCGAGGCCATCGGTCCTATCCTCCAGGGTATCGCCCGTCCGGTTAACGACCTCAGCCGTGGCTGTTCAGTAGAGGATATTTACAAACTGGTAGCCATCACGGCATGCCAGGCAATGGATGCTAAAGCATAATTAATAATTTATGTAGTTAAAGGAGTTAGAGTAGTTAAAGGAGTTAAAGTCAATAGCCTTGCAGATGAACAACTTTGAGAGCGTGGTGGCATGGCAGAAGGCCTACAAGTTTACTTTGATGGCATATAAGGTAGCCAACACCTTTCCCGAATGTGAACGTTTCGGACTCTGTTCTCAGTTTAAAAGGGCTGCGGTTTCTGTTCCGGCCAATATTGCTGAAGGATACAAAAAACTCAGCAAGGCCGATAAACTGCGTTTCTACAACATCGCGCAAGGAAGCATAGAAGAATGTAGATGCTATGTTTATTTGTCAAAAGACCTTGGATATGTTGATGCTCCGGTTTTCAATGAACTGATGGGAGCGCTGGCTGACGCAAGCAGGCTGCTTAACGCATATTGCAAGGGCGTGATAAACAATGGCTATGCTGATGATAATCAACAAAGCTATTGACTTTAACTCCTTTAACTACTCTAACTACTTTAACTCCCGATAAACAACTTTTAACCATGAAAATTCTAGTATTAAACTGCGGCAGCTCGTCTATCAAGTATGCCCTTTACAACATGGACGACAAGTCTGTCATGACATCAGGCGGTGCAGAGCGCGTTGGGCTCGACGGCGCTTTTGTTAAAGTGAAAATGCCTAATGGAGAGAAAAAACAAATAATGCACGACATCCCGGAGCATACTGAGGGCGTGAAGTTTATCTTCTCGCTGCTCACTGACCCTGAGATTGGAGTGATTAAAGACCTGAAAGAAATCGACGCAGTGGGCCACCGCATGGTGCACGGAGGCGAGAAGTTCAACAAGAGCGTGGTGCTCACCGACGAGGTGCTCGAGACATTTGAAGAATGTATCGACCTGGCTCCGCTCCACAATCCGGCTAACCTCAAGGGCGTTAAGGCCGTGAGCGAGCTTATGCCCGGACTGCCTCAGGTAGGCGTATTCGACACAGCCTTCCATCAGACAATGCCGGCTCACTCTTATCTCTACGCCATTCCGTACGAGCTTTATGAGAAATATGGCGTGCGCCGCTACGGCTTCCACGGAACAAGCCACCGCTATGTATCACAGAGAGTGTGCGAGTTTCTTGGCGTAAATCCTGCCGACAAGAAGGTAATAACATGCCACATAGGCAACGGAGGCAGTATTGCTGCCGTTGACGGAGGCAAATGTGTTGACACGTCTATGGGTCTTACACCGCTCGAAGGCCTCATGATGGGCACACGAAGCGGCGACATCGACGGCGGTGCAATTACTTTCCTTGAGAAGAAACTTGGTCTTGATGCCGACGGAATGTCTAACCTGCTCAACAAGAAGAGCGGTGTGCTCGGTGTATCTGGCATATCTTCAGACATGCGCGAGATTGACACTGCAGTGGAGCAGGGCAACGAGCGTGCAAAGATAGCTCTCGACATGTATAACTACAGAATAAAGAAATATGTTGGAGCTTATGCTGCTGCCATGGGCGGATGCGACATTATAGTGTTCACTGCCGGCGTAGGCGAGAACCAGTCGTCTATGCGTGAGCAGGTTTGCGCAGGCATGGAGTACATGGGTATTAAGCTTGACGTGGAGAAGAATAAGACCGTACGCGGCGAGGAAGCTGTTATTTCGGCTCCCGACTCAAAGGTTACGGTATGCGTAATTCCTACCGACGAGGAGCTGATGATTGCCACAGATACAATGAATCTGCTGTAAACTTCACACGGATAGCATACAATAAAAGGTGAGAAAGCATGTGCGTCTGATATGTTATGACGCCGTCTTTCTCACCTTTTTTTATTTGTTGAGGCTTGCGCCCCGTGCGTGTTGTCGTTATTGTTGCGGCCTGCCTCAGTGCAGTCTGCCGCCTTTGTCGTGCCGTAATGGCTGCTGAAGGCTTATGGTTTGCTCTCGCCCTCGGCGTATTCTTCGAGGAACAGGTGCTCGCCGTCGAACACAACGTATGTAAACTGCCATATCCAGTCGCCTATAATCATCATCCGCGTCTTGCGCGACAGCATCAGGTCGAGCTCTATGTGGCGGTGACCGTAGATGAAATAGTCGATGTCAGGATGCGTCTTCATATACTTTTTGGTATATCTTACAAGGGCCTCCTTATCCTCACCCTGATAGGGCGGCTCCTTTCCGTCGGCACGCTTCATGCGGCTGTGCTTGGCCCATGCCAGTCCGAAAGACACGCCCCAGCGCGGATGTAGGGCGCTGAACAGGCGCTGGCATATGCTGTTGTGGAACACGCGGCGTATGAAGTTGAACTTAGGGTCGTGGTCGCCCAGGCCGTCGCCGTGTGCCAGATAGAAAACCTTGTCGTATATGTCTACGGTCGTAGGCTTGGTGTGTATTATTACGCCGCACTCCTCTTCAAGATAGCCGTACATCCAGATGTCGTGGTTGCCGGTGAAGAAGTGCACCTCTACGCCCATGTCTGTCAGCTCGGAGAGCTTGCCCAGAAAGCGCGTGTAGCCTTTGGGCACTACGTACTTGTATTCGTACCAGAAGTCGAACATGTCGCCCAGCAGGTATATTGCCGCGGCCTTATTCTTTATCTCGTCAAGAAACCGCACCAGCCTGCGCTCCTGCGTGCGGCCATGTTCTATGGCCAGCGAGCCCAGATGTGCGTCGGACAGTATGTAGACATTCTTTCTCATGGCGCAGATGTTTTAGTTTTAACGATTATTTTATTAGTCAAATCCCAGTTCGAGGCGTGCCTCCTCGCTGAGCATGCTCTGATCCCACGCCGGCTCGAACACGAGGTTCACCGTGGCCGACTTTACGCCGTCGAGGCTGTCAACCTTCTGTCTTACGTCCTCGAGGATAAAGTCTGCCGCCGGGCATGTAGGTGCGGTGAAGGTCATGTCGATGTCCACGGTGGCGTCGTCTTTAACGTCAATCTTGTAAATCAGTCCGAGGTCGTATATGTTTACGGGTATTTCCGGGTCGTAGACTGTTTTAAGCACGTCCACAATCTTCTCCTCTATCTTTGTCTTTTCTTCTTGAGTCATGATTTTTCTTATATTATCTGTTATCTTTATGGGGTATCAGACAGCCGTTGCTGTCTGTTTGCATGCCGTCTGTGGCATTGGACAATACAAAGATAGGTGAAAAAAAGCGTATTACAAAATTTATGTTGTTTTTTTATGCTCGCGGTTTGTCTGCTGCATCTGTTGTGGTTGCTTTTTCATGCAGTATTATATAAACGGAAGGTATAAAACATATAGTGCATATATGTTTTACACATATCTTGCATCGGAGCGTAATGTCTGTGTTTTCTGAAAGGTGGCCTTCCGCCTTCTGAAAGGCCACATATTGCACGCTAAAAGGCCATCTTTTAGCGTGTAAAAGATGGCCTTTTGTAACCTGCTGAATGTCAGATGGTTGCGTAATCGGATTTTTGCGGTTTTATGGCGTGCTGTTTCCTTACAGCCGTCCTTCCTCCGAATAGCTGTAATATCGTCCGTCGGTGATTATCAGGTGGTCGAGAAAATGGAGGCGCATAACCTCGCACGCCTTTTTCATGCGCTGCGTCAGCCGGTCGTCGTCGCCGCTCGGTATGGGGTTGTTGCTCGGATGGTTGTGGCATAGCACCACGATGGTGGCGTTGCACAGCAGCGCGTTCTTTATCACCACGCGTATGTCCACGGCCGTTTCGGTTATGCCGCCGTGCGACAGCTGCATGTGTTTTATCAGCTTGCAGTTCTGGTTCATCAGCAGAATCCATGCCTCCTCTTCGCTAAGGTCCTGCATCTTGGGGTGCATAAACTCGTAGATTGCCGCTGCCGAATCGAGCCTCTTGCGCTCTTCTGCCTTTTCAGCCTGCCGTCGCTTGCCCAGCTCGCAGGCCGCCAGAATGGTTACGGCCTTGGCCGGCCCCATGCCTTTATATCGTCCGGAGGTAAGCTGGTCGATGGTCATCTTGCCGAGAGAGTTGAGATTGTTGTTGCAGTCGTTGAGCACTCTCTTCATAAGGTCGACGGCACTTTCATCTTGCGAGCCCGAGCCTATGAGTATTGCCAGCAGTTCGGCGTTCGACAGCGCCTGTGCCCCGAGCCGCATCATCTTTTCGCGTGGCCGGTCGTCCTCGGCCCATTGGTTTATGCTTAGTTTTGACATCTTGTTTTTAATTGAGAATTGAGAGTTGAGAATGGAAAATTATGATTTGCCTTTTTGATTATTATGGTGTTGCTTTGTTTGCAGGTTGGAAGTGTACAAAAGAAATTAGATTGTTGCAAAATGTAGAGATGGAGTAATAGCAGGGCACACAAATATCTCTGCTTATGTTTCTAAACTGCTTTTTGATGTTTTTATAATTTTGGTGAGTATGCGTATAATCTCCTCGTTGTCGTTCATCATAGATTGCAGTTGCTTGTCCGTAATATAATGGCCGCTGTTAAGCATTTTCAGTCAATATACTGTTTCGTCGGCTTCTTTTAGCGCAATGCTCAGCTTATGTATAAAGTCAATTTTACTTTGTGCGTTTCTGCTTTCAGCTGTATTGGCTCCGATGCTTGTGCCGCTTCTAAGTATCTGATTCGCTATAATGTGTTCGTGTTTCACCTCAACAAGGTATCTGTACATGTTTACTATACGTGCAGAAAAGGCTTCGGTCTTGGTTAATATTATGTTTTCTTTTCGTTGCAGCATTAGTGTTGTTTTAAGGTTATAAAGATAAAGAATAAGGTTATAAAGGTAAAAAGAAAGCGCGTATGCCGATTGCATGAATTAAATATGCAGCTGATTGCTGTCAGCAGATTGTTTAAATGAAAAATTGAGAATGAATAATCGGATTATATTATCATTGATACATTTCAATAGTAATCATAATTGGCTTATGCCGAACTCCGTTTATCCATTCTCAACTCTCCATTCTCAATTATAAAAGTTTTTCTCGAAAGCATGGAACTCGTCGTGTTTCAGCACGCAGCGTTTCCACCATGCCGTGATAAATCCGCATCCGTAGCCGAACAGCTGGATGAACGATGCAGGTATGCTGAGCAGTCCCACCTTGAAGCTGCGGTTGCTTATTGACGAGTCGATGAGTATCAGCAGGCAGTAGAGAAGTATCGGAAGCCACGGCCCGGCGCACAGCCAGTACCACTTGTCGATATTGTCGTATTCCATAAGCACCCGCCCTACGGCCGATATCAGCACCAGGGCCGTTACGCCTACGGTGAACGCCGTAGGCAGCATGTGAACTATTTTGAGCGATTCGGGATATTTCTTGTAAAGGTTTATGCGCGCTATGCCGCTGTTGAACACCTGCCGGTAGAACTTGCGGAAGTCGGTGCGGCGCTTGTGCCACACCCATGCGTCAGGGAACAGACGGCAGTTGCAGCCGGCCTTGAATATGCGTATGCTGAAGTCTATGTCCTCGCCGAAGCGCATCTTGGAGAAACCTCCCAACTTCAGATATACGCTGCGGCGTATGCCCATGTTGTATGAGCGGGGATAAAACTTGTCGAGCTTTTTCTTGCCTCCCCTTATGCCTCCGGTTGTGAAAAAGCTTGTCATGGAGTAGCTGATGGCCTTCTGCGTGTCGGTGAACGAGTCGTGCGCACGGTCAGGACCTCCGAAGGCATCGGCTCCGGTCTTGGCCAGTTCGGCGTCTACGGCCGCGAGATAGCCCTCGGGCAGCACCACGTCAGAGTCGAGCACAATGAGATATTCTCCTTTAGAACGCTCCGCGCCATAGTTGCGGCTCTGTCCCGGTCCGCTGTTCTTCTTCATAAAATACTGAATGTTGAGCGCTCCGCTGTATCCCTCGCATACGCTCTTGCATGTGCGTGTGCTGCCGTCTTCAACAATAATCACCTCAAAGTCCTTAACGGTCTGTGCCGTAAGGCTCTTCAGCAGTTCGTCAACTTCCTCCGGGCGGTTGAACACCGGTATGATAAAAGAATATTTCATTTGTCCTGTAAGGTTAACGGTTACTTTATTTTTGCTCCTCCGTGGTTCAGAGGAATGTAAAAAATAAGGAGCCAACCCTCCGGTATGGAAGCCGCGTCGTGTAGTGTCAGCGGCCGCCGTGCCGAAGCCTTGGCTCCTTTATGGTTTATGTTCTCAACGTAGGGTTGAGCATGCTTATTCTTTTACGCGGTTCAGGTAGCTGCCGTCGCGTGTGTCAACCTGAATGAGGTCGCCCTCGTTGATGAACAGCGGAACTCTTACCTCAACACCGGTTTCAAGAGTTGCCGGCTTTGTGGCGTTTGTGGCTGTGTCGCCCTTTATGCCCGGCTCGCTGTGTGTTACGCGCAAGTTTGTCTTAACAGGCATCTCCGCATAGAGGATTGTTCCGTCTGTAGTGTCGGTTACAACCTCAACGATGTCGCTCTCCTTCATGAAGTCAACGCCGATGATAGCGTCTCTTGCGATAGGAATCTGCTCGAATGTTTCCTGGTTCATGAAGATAAGGCCCGTTGTGTCCTCGTAAAGATACTGATATGGACGGTGCTCAATTCTTACGTCTTCGAGCTTGAAGCCAACCTGGAAAGTGCGCTCCAGAACGCGGCCGTCGGTAACGTTCTTCAGCTTTGTACGCATTACGGTGTTTCCCTTACCAGGTTTAACGTGCTGGAAGTCGATGCAAATCCATACCTGATTGTCCATGCGGATGCATGTTCCTTTTTTAATTTCCTGTGAGTTAATCATTGTTCGTAAAAATATGAATTTATTGTTGTTTCCTGCTTTATGGCGGAGCCTTGTGATGCCCCGCATGCCGGGCATGTAGCCCTTGCGCAAGCCTTCGTATGTTGTAAATATTTGGCTTTCAGGGCGCAAAGTTACGATTTTTTTAGAAAAAAACATAAAAGTTTGGCCTAAAAAACGCTTAATTCTTGGTTATTTAAAAAGAAATGTGTACTTTTGCAGCCCAAAGCGTGGAACAAAATAACAATAAAATAATTAAATAAGATGAAAAGAACATTTCAGCCGCACAACAGAAAGAGAGTGAACAAGCACGGTTTCCGTGAGAGAATGGCTACTAAGAACGGCCGTCGCGTGCTTGCAGCACGTCGTGCAAAGGGGCGTAAAAAGCTTACAGTTTCTGACGAGAACCATGGTAAATAATCAGGCACTCTAAAGAAATTAATCGGGAAAAAGAAAGAAGTAAAGTAATATCTTTGCTTCTTTCTCTTTTTTTTATACCTTTGCAGAAAAACCTACGACGTAGATGAAGACAAAAGATTTCTTCAGAAAAATCTTTAGTTTAAAGCTTTGGGCTAATCTCCTGGCAATGCTGCTGGTTGTTGTGTTGCTCTGCTGGGGCGTGAAAATTGGCATTGACATATACACCCATCATGGTGAAAAGATAAAAATACCGGATGTGAGGCACAAGCTCTTTGCCGATGCTGAGCATATCCTTAACGACAGGGGGCTGCAAGTTGTGGTCAGCGACACGGGATACGTGAAGACGCTGCCGCCCGACTGTATCTTGGAACAGTCGCCCGAGGCCGGAAAGGAGGTAAAGTCCGGACGGGTGATTTATGTCGTTATCAACTCTTCGAGCTCGCCGATGCTAACCGTTCCGGACATCATAGACAACTGTTCTTACCGTGAGGCGCGTGCAAAACTGGTGGCAATGGGCTTCAAGGTCGGGCCTACGGAGTTTATTCCTGGTGAAAAAGACTGGGTGTATGGCCTGAAATCAAAGGGCAAGAGCCTGCATAACGGGCAGAAAGTCTCGGTAAATGATGTGTTGGTGCTTCAGATTGGCGACGGCATGCGCGACATGAACGACTCGATAATCTATGCCGATCCTGACTTATATTATGGGGATGAGGCGGATTCTACCATGGTTAATGGTGTTGCCGAGCCTGCCTTGCAACATGGAACGGGGCAGGAAAGCGACGTTGACGAGTTTGAGGTGGTTACCGGTCCGGAATGATATGGATGGCCGTGAGTGTTGTGCATGCGGCACAGCTTGCGGCGGATAAAACGAAAGATTTATATGACAGACAATTATATAGAGGAACTGGAGGACGACGAGCAGCAACAGCTGTATGAACATCTGCGTATTGTTGTGGATAAAGGACAGCTTCCTTTGCGTATTGACAAGTACATGTTCGAGAAACTGCAACACACAAGCCGTAACCGCATTCAGCGCGCGGCCGATGCCGGATTCGTGCATGTCAACGATGTCCCCGTGAAGAGTAACTACAAGGTTCGTCCTCTTGATGTCATAACTTTGATGCTCGACCGGCCTCAATACGACAACACCATTGAGCCTGAGGATATTCCGCTGGATGTGGTTTACGAGGATTCGGAGCTGATGGTGATAAACAAGCCCGCCGGATTAGTTGTTCATCCGGGCTGCGGAAACTATCACGGCACGCTGGTAAATGCCATAGCGTGGCATCTGCGTGACCTGCCGTCATACAACCCAAACGACCCTGAAGTGGGGCTTGTGCACCGTATAGACAAGGACACCAGCGGCCTTTTGGTAGTGGCCAAGACGCCTGACGCAAAGACAAAGCTTGGCGTACAGTTCTTCAACAAGACAACTCACCGCAGTTACAACGCAATGGTGTGGGGCAACTTCACTGAGGACGAAGGCCGCATTGAGGGCAACATAGGGCGCGACCCTAAGGACAGGCTGCGCATGGCGGTGTTTCCGCCCGACTCGGAAACGGGCAAGCCGGCTGTCACTCATTACCGCGTGATTGAGCGCTTCGGCTATGTCACCCTGGTAGAGTGCATACTTGAGACAGGCCGCACTCACCAGATACGTGCCCACATGCGGCATATAGGCCATCCGCTCTTCGGCGATGAGCGTTATGGGGGCACCGTCATACTGCGCGGTAACCGCAGCGGAAGCTACAAGCAGTTCATAGAGAACTGTCTGAAGATATGTCCACGGCAGGCGCTTCATGCCCGCACGCTCGGCTTTGTGCATCCAAAGACGGGCCGGCAGCTCGACTTTACCTCGCAGCTTCCTGCCGATATGGAGCAGCTGATAGGGCGATGGAGAACATATATAAACGGAAATGAATTTAAATAAAAATACTGTATGAAAAATTTAAAGAGAACGATTGCCATCGTGTGCGGTGGAGATTCTTCAGAGTATGAGGTTTCGTTGCGCTCTGCACAGGGCCTTTACTCTTTTTTTGACACGGAGCGTTACAATGTCTATATTGTCGTTGTAAAGGGTATCGACTGGCATGTCAACCTGCCCGACGGTACTACAGCCAGAATAGACCGTAACGATTTCTCATTTATGGAGAACGGTAAACTTGTACAATTCGACTATGCTTATATCACCATACACGGCACACCGGGCGAGAACGGTATACTCCAGGGCTATTTCGAGCTTGTGCATGTGCCTTATTCAACGAGCGGAGTGCTTGTTGAGGCACTTACTTTCAACAAGTTTGTGCTCAATCAGTATTTGCGCGGTTACGGCGTAAGAGTGGCCGACAGCCTTCTTATCCGTAAGGGATATGCGGAAATTGTGAGCGACGACGAGATTGAGCAGCGCATCGGAATGCCTTGCTTTGTAAAGCCGGCAGCCGACGGCAGCAGCTTCGGAGTGTCTAAGGTGAAGAATAAAGACCAGCTTGCTCCGGCCATACGCAAGGCCATGCTTGAGAGCGAGGATGTGATGGTGGAGCGCTTTATTGAAGGAACAGAGATTTCGATAGGTTGCTACAAGACGCGCGAGAAGACCGTTGTGCTGCCAGCAACAGAGGTGGTTACGCAGCGTGAGTTCTTCGATTATGAGGCCAAGTATAACGGACAGGTGCAGGAAATTACGCCGGCACGCCTCAGCGAGGAGACAACAAAGCGCGTAAACGAGATTACAAGTCAGATTTACGACATACTCCATTGTAACGGTATTATCCGCATTGACTATATCATAAGCCGCGGAACGGGAAGCGACGGCCAGGATGTGGACAAGGTGAACATGATTGAAATCAACACCACTCCGGGCATGACTGCAACCAGTTTTATTCCGCAGCAGGTTAAGGCGGCGGGCCTTGACATGAAGGATGTGCTGACTGACATCGTGGAAAATCAGTTCAGATAATGTTCTGAAACATTATTCTTATACGGTTAAGAGAGCCGGTTTTTGAGGCTCTTTTAACCGTTTGATAAACTAACCATAAAATTTTTGTATACTATGAAAGTTCCGGTTGAGTTTGACGAGATACGGCCTTTTGAGCCGGAAGAATTGCCGCAGGTCTTTGACCGGCTGCTGGCCAATACGCAGTTCAGGCAGGTTTTAAACTTCGTAATGCCCGGAGTGCCTTTTGACATGATTGAGCAAAAGATGCACGAGTGTAAGACTAATCTTGATTTTCAGCTTAATTTTTGTTATGGCTTTCTGCAAAAGCTGGTGGACAAGTATACCGGCGGATGCTCAATGGACGTATCGAACATAAGCAACAGCAGACGATACACTTTTGTGAGCAATCACCGCGACATTGTTATCGACCCGGCTTTTCTTGGCAAGGGGCTTATAGACAACGGATTTAATACCACCTGCGAAATTGCTATCGGCGACAATCTGCTGTCGTTGCCGTGGGTGAAAGACCTTGTGAGGATTGACAAGTCGTTCATAGTAAGACGCGGACTGCCGCCGCGCGAGACTCTGGCCGCCAGCAAGTTGATGTCTGACTATATGTACTTTGTAATTGAGCAGAAGCACGACAACATCTGGATAGCCCAGCGTGAAGGGCGTGCCAAGGACTCTGACGACCGCACACAGCCGGCCATACTGAAGATGATGGCCATGGGCGGAGGCAAGGGCAGCGTTACTGAAAAGCTGAAGAGGATGCACATTGTGCCGCTGTCAATATCGTATGAGTACGACCCCTGCGATTTTCTCAAGGCTCAGGAGTTTCAGCTGAAGCGCGACATTGAGGGCTGGAAGAAGTCGGCTCAGGACGATGTGGTGAGCATGCAGACCGGAATTGTAGGCTATAAGGGCCGCGTGCACTACCAATGCGCACCGTGCATAGACGAATGGCTCGACACGCTCGACCCGGAAATGCCAAAGACAAAGGTGTTTGACGTGATTGCTGCGCACATCGACCACGAAATACACCGCAACTACAGGATTTATCCGTCAAATTATGTTGCTCTCGACTTGCTCGACGGCGGCAATGCTTATGCCGGCCGCTACACGGCTGAAGACAAGGCAACCTTTGAGAAATATCTTGACGGACAGATGGCAAAAATTAATATAGAGAACAAGGACGAGGCATATCTGCGCGAGCGCATGCTCACGATGTATGCCAATCCGGCCAGAAACTTTATAAAAGCTTCAGAGTGAAAATAAAACGTCTTTTTATGCTTCTGCCGCTCGCCGTTTTGCTTATGGCGTGCAGCAACGAGAGCTACGACACCGGCGACGGCAGTCTGTCGTACATGGTTGCCGATTTTGTTGAGGCCGAGACTGATGCTTCGGCACAGGTGGTGAGCATCGTTACCGACCGCGACGAACGCCTTTGGCTTACGCGGAGCGTGAAACTCGAATGGGCCGAAAAACCTGACACGGCTTACCGTTCGCTTATATATTATAATAAGGTGAAGAACGACAACGGGCAGTATGTGGCCGAGCCGGTTGGCGCAACTCAGGTGCTTACGCCTGCGGTAACCGCCGTAGCCGATATAAAGGACGGCATGAAGACCGACCCGGTGGTGTTTGAGAGTGCGTGGAAGAGCCACAACGGCAAGTTCATAAACCTCGACCTTAGCGTAAAGACGGGCACCGTTGACGGCAAGTATGGTCAGCAGACGGTGGGCATGGCATGCGACGGCATAGATACGCGCACCGACGGAACGCGCCTTGTGCGCCTGATATTGTATCACGACCAGGGGGCTGTGCCCGAATATTACTCGGCCAAGCTCTATATGAGCATTCCCGTGGAGTATATCCCCATAGAGCTGTCGGCTGGCGACGAGGTGCAGGTAAGCATGACAACATACGGCGGCGAGGTTGTAAAGACCTTCTCATTTTAGTATTATGTCGGCTTCGTCACGGCATACGGAAACATCTTCTGCGACACTTGTAGATACATACCGGCATGCTGCCTTCAGTCCGTTTTAACGGCTTACGGCATTGCCATGATATGAGCCAAATATCATTACGTTTTATGAAAGGCCACCTTTGGGGTTCCGAAAGGTGGCCTTTTATCGTATAAAAAGCCTCCTTTTGCAGGCTGAAAGACGACCTTTTGCAACACGTTGACAGTCAGACTGTTGCGTGCCCAGTTGTATGGCGTGTCATGGACGGATGTAAATTAATTCGTGCCGGAATGAAAAAAAGTTTGTTTTTCGTGTCACAAACGGCAGTGTTCTGCGTACTGATAACAGAAGAAACATTAAAAATAAGATTATGATGAAGTTTAAGTTATATCTGTTTTCGGCATTATTGGCCGCAATGCCGCTCGTTACCGTCGGATGTTCAAGCAAGAATGTGTCAGACGAAAATACTGACATTGTGTCGTTTGGCGACTTTACAAATTCTGATTCAAAGACTATAAAGAAGACCTTGTCGCTGAAAAATTTCCACGGCATAAACGTTGTGAGTGCTGCTCGGGTGTACTATACGCAAGGCTCTGAATATAAAGTAGTGTTTGAAGGGCGCAGCAGCGACTGGAATAATTTGAGTTTCAAGGTGTCTGACGGAATACTTGTTGTAGGTTACTCTAAAAACAACAAGTGGAAAAATGTAGGATCACTGGGCTGCAAACTTTATATCACGGCTCCGCGCATCGACCGGATAGCATGCAGCGGCTCGTTCTCGTTCATAACTAAAAGTCTGAATACAGGCAATCTTACCGTAAGCAACAGTGGTGCCCTTAAGCTCAATATTGATTATCTTAAAGCCGGCTCATGCCGCATATCAAACAGCGGTGCTTTGACAAACAACGGAACTATAGACGCCGGTTCGTTCGACTTGAACAACAGCGGCGCCTACAAAAGCAATGCCCAGATGAATGTTTCAGACGACATGAGTGTAAGCAACAACGGCTCGAATAAAATCAACGGCAACATTGAAGCGCGCAATTTATATTGGAGATGTTATGGCGCAGACAACTGCGAGATTGGTATTAATGCCAAAAATGTTGATTTCTATATTGACGGCTCAGGAAAAATTAACGGAAAATTCAAGGGCGACGGCATGAGCATAAGATGCAACGGCGCGGCAAAAGTTAATATGGATGTAGACTGCCTTAGCGTAACCGCAAGTGTTAACGGAGTAGGAAAAATTGCGCTTTCGGGCACGGCAGACAAGATTGATATTGACGGCGACGGTATTTCGAGGATAGATACGAGCCGGCTTAACAACTTTGAATGACATAGCGTTTGCATGACCAGCTACACCGGTAGACGCAAAGTTTGAGTGAAATATAGTTCTTTGATGACAGCAGACGAGTTTGAAAAAGAGGCCCTTGGCCTCAGACCTGTATTAACGGTGATGGCCTCTCACTGGCTCGGAGGCACCGAATGTGCCGAAGACCTTGTGCAGGACGCAATGCTGAAGCTATGGGCAATGTGTGCCGAACTGCACAGTCCCATGGCCCCGCTGGCGCGTGTGCTGGTGCATAATCTCTGCATCGACTATCTGCGACGTCATCATTACACGCTGAGCATCGACACCACCGACGTGCCCGACCTTAGTTGTGACTCGGCCGACATCGAGCGGATAGAGCGCATGATGGCGATAGTTGACACGCTGCCGCCAGCGCAGCAGATAATATTACGCCTGCGCCATATCGACGGAATGTCGATGGCCGACATAGCAAGGATTACGGGCGGAACGGAGATTGCGGTGCGCAAGGCGCTCAGCAGGGCCCGAATGGCAGTTAAAGAACAGTATTTGCATAATATGTAACGACTTTATACATAACTACGGATATGAACGAACGTAAGATAAAAGACATAGAAAGGCTTATCGGAAAATTCTTCGACGGCGAGACATCGCTCAAGGAGGAACAGCGGCTTTATGAGTTTTTTGCACGTCGCGACGTGCCCCAGCGTCTTGCAGGCTATCGTGAAGTGTTTGCCGGATTTGCTTCATTGCAGGCTGTTGAGCCGAAGCGCCAGAAGCTGCGCCCCATACTTATGCGCGTGGCCGCGGCTGCCGCAGTGGTGCTGATAGTGGTGTCGGCCGTGCTGGCTTATGCCGACTATCGCGAAGACAGGTATCTGGCAAGGCTTTACGGAGGCAGTTATGTCATAGAGAACGGGCAGCGTATAGACGACCTCAGCGAGATTAAGGGCGACATAGAGAAGGCTCTCGACGATGCCGGACGCATAGAGCGCCGCATCAGTTCGGCAAGCGTTACGGAGAATGCAGAGCAGGAGGTGCTCAACAGCATTGATGACCCGGCAGAGCGCAGGCGCATAAGCGAGATGTTGAACGATTAAAAAACAATGTTACCATGATACGCAGATTAATTCTTATATTATTCTTTACCATAGGCATGTTACTCGCCGCCATGGGCCAGAACAGCATCGACAAGCAGGTGGAGCGCTATTCGTCCATAGGTCAGAGCAGGTTTACTTCGGCAGTGGAGCGCGATCCGCGTACACGCAAGGTGCAGAAGGTGGTTAAGGTGCTCGAACTTTATGACAAGGGTATCAAGGCAATAATAGAGGCGTTTAAAACCGAATCGTCGAACGGTGACTTCACCGAAAAGCGCGACAACAATGGTCTTACGATGATTCTTACCACAAAGCGCCCGCGTCAGAACCGTGTCTACATGCTTAAATGCGACAGCCCTTACGGCTTCGGCTCACACAGCAATTATTACGGACACGCCAAGGTTACGATAATAATAAGGTATAAATAAAAAAATGCCCGTGGCCATTGGCCGCGGGCAAATGTGTTTCATTAGCCGCTGTTTTGCGGCAGGCATGTCTGCGGGGCATGCTTATTATGCTTTTGTTACAGTTTGATTAGTCTTATTCTTTATCAGAGATTCTGATTTCTTTATGACCGGCTCCGGGAGCTTCTTATGTCGCCGAGGTATTTTATGGCCATGACATTTCCTGCTCTCGGAGCCGGTCTGGCGTTTATCTTTTGGTGTTTTTTACAGGATTTTCCATACCGCCGTTTCGTAAGTTTACTTTATTCTTTCGTTAATCAGAAACTGGTTAAACTGGTCGCGGTATCCGTTGAACACGTTGATGTCCACCTCGCCGGTTATTCCGCTCACCCTTCCGTCGGGGCACAGCTGCCAGAACACCAGCCTTACTTCGGGCTTATATTCGCCGTAGCGTGCTATCCACACCATGTAGTCGCGCATAAGGTCGGGCGCTTCGGGCAGATATTTGTTCACAAACTGCTGGCTTACATATAGTATGGGCTTCACTCCTGTGCGTTGTCTTACTATGTTGAGCCAAGTGCGTATGCGGCTGAACATGGCTGCCGGGCCGCCCATCGCCTTTACCTGCGACGGAGTAGGCTCAACGTCGAGCACCGGCGGAAAGTCGCCTTTGCTGAAACGCGAGTTCTTCAGAAAATACTGTGCCTGCTTTGATGCTTGCGATGTAGGCGAGAAAAAGTGGTATGCGCCGCAGTGTATGCCGTATTTTCGTGCCTGCTGATAGTCCGAGAGGTAGTACGGATTGCGTACGGTGGTGCCTTCGGTAGATTTTATATATACGAACGACACGGGGTAGTCAACTGTTCCGCTTACCTTTTTGCGGCTGATTTTTCCCAGATGTGTTATGCGCACTTTGTCCCAATGTATGGGATATTTCTTGCGCCCCTTGCCGTGCTGGTAGCGCGAAATGTCTATGCCGTAAATCCTTTCGGCCGTATAGGTGAGGCGTTCGCCACGGAATTTTCCGTCTTTCCATTCACCAGTTCGGGCTTTTCCGGCTGCGCTCAGTGAGCATCCGAAACCGCTGTAGACACCGTTTTTCCAGTTGCCGTTGTAGAAACTGCCGTCTTTGCCGAAGTAGATTCCGTGGCCTTCTTGTGCCAGCTTGTCGTTAAACTCGCCTATGTATGTGCCCGCCGAATCGTTCATCACGCCTCTTATCAGCGAGTCTGCCCTCCATATACTTGTTATTGTGCGTCCGAGCGAGTCGGTAGTCTGGCCCTGGCCGTCGCGCTTTCCGTCTTTCCATTGGCCGCTGTAGATTATGCTGTCTTTCAGCATGAGCACACCATAGCCGTTATATTTGCCGTCAGAAAGCTCGCCGCGGTAACAGTAGTCGCCGTTTCTTACCACTCCTGTGCCCTCTGGTGTCTTTACAGAGCATGCCGACATCATCAGCAGTGTTACGGTTGCAGCTAAATAAATTAGTTTCTTCATGGCAGCAAATGTTTAAGTGCTATGCCGAAATTCTTCGTGCTTGTTATCTTTCCTTTATAGCTTATGCCCATCAGCCGGCCGTCAACGGTATATACGGCAGCCCCGTCGGGAGCAAGCATAGGGGGCACGTCGTGGCGGTTGTCGCCCGTAGCTTTGCCGCTGAATGTTGTTGCCTTGGCTCTGTTTATGTCGTATTTGCTAAGCGAGCATCCGGGATATGATGCCACGATGATGTCTCTAGGCTTGTCGGTTGCGGGCGTGAACCACTGATGAAGATACGTTGGCGATACATTGTCGGGTGTTTGCTTGTCAGATGTCTGTATTATTCTGAATGGTTTTCCGCTTGCAGGAGTTAACGTGTTGCAGGCAATTCTCACAATGTTATCAGCCGTGTCTTTATGCAACAAGGTGTATTTGCTCACGAGTCTTATACATGTTTTTTTTGCCATTTCGGCTTTCCTGATAGCCTCGAGAGCCTTTTCTGTCTGCTCTTTCTGCTTTTTCAGTCTGCTGTCAAGATATGCCATGGTGTTGTATCCGTCATCGCTTACGTTGTGTACACTGAGATAATACTTCAGCTCTTCGTCTTTTTTGTTAAGCGATTTAATGGCGCTTTCAAGTCTTTCGGCTGTTTTCTTTATCACGTTTTTTATGTTTCTGTTGGCCGAGGCCATTGTCTTGTAGGCCGCGCTGTCGGGATCTGTTGTCAGAATCATTCCGTGGCACGACGGCATGAAGGCATACTTGTTCACCCAGCAGCCGTTGATTATGCTATGTTTGGTTATCGACGAGTCGGCCGACAGCAATATGTTGTCAGACAGGCAGCTGTCTGTCAGCGAGTCGAACCACGCCACCGGCTTGCCCGAAACTGTAAGCTCGTAGTATGACTTGTGTTCAATCAGCGCAGTTCCGCGTTCCATCTTCTCTATTGAATGCGGCATAAATGACATGACGTATATAACAACTACAATCGCCACCGGCACTGCCGGCAGCGATTGTAAGATTATACGTGATGTTCGCTTTCTGTTAGTCGATTTCTTCATCAGCCTCGTAGCCTCCCATCTCGCGGATTGCGTTCTTCAGCATTGTGTACTGCTTGAACAGGTCGTTTACGGCCTCTTCGCCCTTTGTATAGTCGTGCATAGGACTCTTCAGGTAGAAGCTGAGGAAGCGCTGTATGCCGTAGCGTCCGGATCTTGCAGCCAGGTCGCTGAGCAGACAGAGGTCGAGCAGCAGCGGAGCGGCAAGGATAGAGTCGCGGCAGAGGAAGTTTATCTTTATCTGCATCGGGTAGCCCATCCATCCAAAGATGTCGATGTTGTCCCATCCTTCTTTGTTGTCGTTGCGTGGAGGATAGTAGTTGATGCGCACCTTGTGGTAGATGTCGCCATACAGGTCGGGCTGTTCGTCGGCCTTGAGTATTGTTTCGAGTGTAGACAGCTTGCTCACTTCCTTTGTGCGGAAGTTCTCCGGCTCGTCGAGTACAAGGCCGTCGCGGTTGCCCAGAATATTGGTTGAGAACCATCCGCTCATACCGAGGCAGCGTGTGCCGATGATAGGAGCAAATCCGCTCTTAACCAGTGTCTGTCCTGTCTTGAAGTCCTTGCCGGCGATAGGCATCTTGGTCTTTTCTGCCATTTCCCACATTGCCGGTATGTCTACCGTTGTGTTAGGAGCACCCATTATGAAAGGAGCGCCCTCGGCGAGTGCGGCGTAAGCATAGCACATAGACGGTGCGATGTGCTCGCGGTCGTCTTCCTTCATTGCTTTCTCAAGGGCAGCGAGCGTGCCGTGTACAGGCTCATATACAGGTACGTAGATTTCGGTTGATGCAGCCCATATAACTACGATTCTTGCGCAGCCGTTTTTCTCCTTGAATGAGCGTATGTCCTCGCGCAACTGTTCAACCATGTCCCAGCGTGTGGCAGCATCTTTCACGTTGTCACCGTCAAGTCTTTTGGCATAATTTTTGTCAAAGGCTGCCTTCATCGGGACAATCTTCTCAAGCTCGTCACGCACGGGATTGATGTCTTTCTCCTTGAGCACCTCGGCATACATTGCTGCCTGATATGCGTTTTGTGGATAAACATCCCATGTGCCGAATACAATGTCGTTTAGGTTAGTGAGCGGAACGATGTCTCCGTATGCAAGATATTTCTTGTTTTCGCCTTTGCCGACACGTATCTTGTCGTACTGTGTCATTGAACCGACTGGTTTTGCCAATCCTTTGCGGGCCATAAGAACACCGGTCATGAATGTTGTGGAAACGGCTCCACAACCGACCACTAAAATACCCAGTTTACCTTCTGCAGGTTTTACATTTGCCATTTCTGTTTTCTTTAATTTTTTTTATTATAGTTTTTTATAATTCAGTTTCTTTCGTTATAATTGTGCAAATGTAATAAAAACTTTTTATGATTTATTGGTTTTTATATATTTTTGTATACTTTTCGTTGATTTTGGTTTATTATGCCGTAAAAAGGGTATATGCAGTTTGGTTTTTCTTTTGTAATTTTGTACCGGATTTGAATAATGCTTACAAAAGACTTTGTTGTTGATTGCGCATTTTTCTTTTGGCGTCAGCTGTTTATGCAGACATGCATGTGGCTGTGCCACTGCGCCGCAAGGTGTGTCTGTAATCCTTTTTTAGTGCCGGGCAGAGATGCCCTTGTTTAATTTCTACCTTATTATATTATATATTATGGCTAAATTTAATTTTGACGAGATAGTCGGCCGGAGGGGGAGCGACTGTGTTAAATGGGACGAGACTGATGTCGACGGTATGTTGCCTATGTGGGTGGCCGACATGGACTTCCGCACGGCTCCTGCTATCGTTGAGGCTCTGCAGCGCCGTGCCGCTCACGGAGTGTTCGGGTATGAGCATGTGCCGGAATCTTATTATGCAGCTGTTGTCGGATGGTTTGCCCGCCGTCACGGATGGTCTTTCTGCCCCGAATGGATAATCTACACTACAGGAGTTGTGCCGGCAGTGTCAGCTGTTATAAAGGCTGTTACCGCACCGGGCGACAAGGTGCTGGTTCAGACGCCTGTCTACAACTGTTTTTTCTCGTCTGTACGGAATAACGGATGTATCATAGAAGATAACAAACTGGTTTATTCCGGAGGAACGTATTCTGTTGATTTTGACGACTTTGAGCGCCGTGTGGCTGATCCTTCGGTAAAGGCTTTCCTGCTTTGCAATCCTCATAATCCTGCCGGAAGAGTGTGGACGCCTGACGAGTTGCGCCGTATGGGAGAAATATGTCTGCGCCACGGCGTATTCGTAATTGCCGATGAGATTCATTGCGACATAGTCATGCCCGGTTATAAGTATACCCCTTTTGCATCGTTGTCTGACGAGTTTCTTGCAAATTCGGCAACATGTACGGCCCCGACCAAGACTTTCAACATTGCCGGACTGCAGATTGCCAACATCATTGCTGCCGATGAAGTTATCCGTAAGAAGATCGACTGCGCAATAAATATCAACGAGGTATGCGATGTCGGACCCTTTGGCGTGGTGGCTCTTCAGGCTGCATATAATGAGAGTGAAGGCTGGCTCGACGAGCTTTTGCCGTATATCAAGTCTAATTATGATTACCTTTGCGACTTCTTTGCTGCCCGCATGCCTATGCTTAAGGTGGTTCGTCTTGAGGGCACTTACCTTGTATGGGTTGACTGCACGGCGCTTGGCCGCACGTCTTCAGTCATTGTAGGCGAACTGAAAGACGGCGAAAAGCTGTGGCTTAACGGCGGAGACATTTATGGAGAAACCGACAGGCCGTTTGTCCGCATAAACATAGCTTGCCCGAGAGCAACGCTTGTTGACGGACTTAACCGCCTGTTGCATTATGTTGAGCGCATCGTTAAATGATGCGCTTTTTTTGTTTATGTTCATGGCCTTTTGGCGTTTCATTTTCCTGTTGATGTCAGTTTCAGAAAAGGCAGGTTTTCTTTCATTTTGTAAAATGCGTCCTTTTGCGCTCCGTTTAGCGTCCTTTTGTCGTGTAAAAGGTATGCTTTTGTATCCTAAAAGGTGCCCTTTTGCAGACGGCTGGATGATATATATGTTTTGCACCGGTCTTACATCGGCTTTAAACACTTCTAACGTCCATTCCATCAGCGTGTTATGGCGTTGCAGACTGTCTGTATGGGTTGCCGCATAGCCTTGCATTAATCCTGCCGTTCATGAATATATCTGCTTCATGACAGGCCTGCCCGTCGCTTCGGCTGTCGTAACCGGTATCCGGCCGGCTGTTTTCTTCCTTTGGAATTCAAACGCCTTTAATTTTTGCCTTCGGCCTTTAATTTTTGCCATCGGTCTTTGATATTTGCCGTTTTCGTATAATTTTCATTCTTCCCGGCCTGTTTTTTGTCTTGTTCATGAGTCATAAGTTTGCTTATCCCCTTT
>CAJMMQ010000008.1 GCA_905214625.1 uncultured bacterium | reverse complement strand
GGGCTATGCCCGCGAATACGAGTCAGACAACCGCCGTGTGTTCAAGATAGGCGCCAGCTTCTCGTCGGAGACAGGCACGATAGGCGACTGGATATGTGTCTGAAACAGAACAGTAAAAATACCATTTAACCGCAATAGCCTTACCGAAAAGAAAATAACAAACGATAAATTCCTACTTTTGATAAAAGCAATATGAAAAAAACGTACTACAGAACGCTATCAAAAAAACAAGTCAAGAAAAAACATTTTGCCTTAAACGCAAACCGGCAAGGCCGTCTGTCTCATTTCATTTACTATGCGATGTTGGTGCTTGCTGTTGTCTTAACAGCAGTGACAACAAGCATGCCGGCAGCTGCAACCGGTAAATCAGCTAAAACTACAAGAGGAAAAGACTATGTGCCGGCAGACTACATATGGACGACACAGAGCAAGAACTCATCTGAATCAATGCCATGCGGCGGACACGACGTGGGCATGAACGTATGGGTGGAGAACGGCGACATAATGATATACGTGGCACGAAGCGGAATGTTCGACGAGAACAATACGCTGCTGAAAGCCGGAAGACTGAGACTCAAACTTAATCCTAACCCGTTTAACGGTGCAGATGCAGGCTTCAGCCAGACTTTGCGGTTTGATGACGGCGCTGTTTACATTAAGGGAAAAGACACGGAAATACGCCTGTGGGCCGATGTTGAGACATCTGCCGTGTTTGCAGAGATAAGTTCAAAGACAAAGACAGACGCCACCCTGAGCTATGAAAGCTGGCGATATAAAGACAGACCGGTTACAAAAGCCGAATGTCAGCAGTGCTCATACAAATGGAATTTGCCCAAGGACTGCACCACATATCAGGATTCGATACGTGCAAAGGGCAGCACACTTGTATTCTGGCACAAAAACCGCGAACAGACAGTGTTCGACTTTACGGTAAATAAAGAAAACCTCGACGGCATAAAAAGCAATCTGTATAACCCAATCGGCGGCCTGCGCTTTGGCGGTGAACTTGTTGCCACGGGCTTCACTTTCTGCGGTACGACAGACGGCACCTACGCCTCAACAGACTTCCGCGCATGGAACTTTAAGGCTGAAGGCATAAAAAAATCCACAATAACGCTAAACCTGTATGACGGCGACAAGGCCCCGAAGATGCCTACGGCGAAAGAGTCGAAAAGAAGAAGTGCTGCATGGTGGCACGCTTACTGGCAAAGAAGCTATATCATACCGGCCGACAGAAACGACAACACAGACAATCCGACAAGCAAATGGCAGAGCATGCTGCGCAACTACGAACTGTTCCGCTATATGCTCGGATGCAACGCCTACGGGCAATGGCCCTCTAAATTCAACGGCGGACTGTTCACCTTCGACCCAGTATACGTAGACCCGAAAACACCTTTCACACCCGACTACCGCAAATGGGGAGGCGGAACCATGACTGCTCAAAACCAGCGACTGGTTTACTGGCCTATGCTTAAAAGCGGAGACACGGACATGATGGTGTCGCAGTTTGACACATATCTGCGACTGCTGCCTACCGCTGTGGCACGCACAAAACATTATTGGGGACACGGCGGGGCGTCGTTTACCGAACAGATAGAAAACTTCGGACTGCCTAATCCTGCCGAATACGGCAAGCACAAGCCCGGAGATGACTACGGTATGGAGCGCAACGCATGGCTTGAATATCAGTGGGACACATCGTTGGAATTCTGCTCAATGATATTACAGGCGCACTTTTACACCGGAATGGACATCACGAAGTATGAACCGCTGATTGTGCAATGCCTGCAATTCTTCGACGAACATTATCAGTATCTTGCAAAACAGCGCGGAGTGAAGGCACTCGACGGTGAAGGAAAACTTATACTCTACCCTTCATCAGGATGCGAGACATACAAAATGGCATATAACCCGTCGAGCGTAGTGGCAGCATTGCGCACAGTGACAGAGCAGTTTGAGGCATACAAGACTGCAAAAGGCATACAAGACACACTTGCTTATGCCCTTGACTCAACATTCATAAGCCGCATACCCGACATGCCGCTGCGCACCATAGAGGGCGACACATGCATAGCCCCTGCCATTGTATGGGCCAGAATACAGAACGTTGAGACGCCGCAACTGTATCCGGTATTTCCTTGGAGAATATACGGCATGGGGCGTAGCGGACTAAACATAGCGCGCAACACTTATCTTAAAGACCCGCACGCACAAAAGATGCGCACGCACATAGGCTGGAAACAGGACAACATCTGGGCGGCATGCCTTGGTCTTACCGACGAAGCGGCACGCCTTAACCTTGAGAAATTTGCCGACGGCCCTTATCGCTTTCCTGCTTTCTGGGACCCCGGGTACGACTGGGCTCCCGACTGCAACCGCGGAGGAGCTGCCATGATAGGCTTGCAGGAGATGCTGCTTCAGGAATCGCCTGACGGCAAACTGCTGTTGTTCCAGGCATGGCCGCGCGAATGGAATGTCAGATTCAGGCTGCATGCCACAGGCGGCAGAACAGTGGAGGCTGAAATTATTGACGGAAAAATCAGCGTGAAAGAATAATTCACGCTTAAAGTAAAAACAAGTTTTGGTTCCAATACCTAACTGACAGCAAAATATTTTTAGCCTTCAGAAATATTGACGAAAGACTCACGGGCAACCGGAATAGACAGACCGCAACCATTGTATAAACATCTTACCGCATGTCTGCCTACTCTGGTTGCCCTGCAAAACAACACGGCAGAACGACAACCGCAAGAAACGCCACCGACACAAACACTTTACTGAAATATTTTTTTACCCAAAAAACATTCTTTCTTCATTATTCTAAATTATATCACCATTAATTCGTTTTTTTGTAATAGATTTATTATATTTGCTTTCTGTAAACTTTAAATAGATACAATTATGAACAAGAATCTTGTATTTAATCTGCACATTCCGACAAAAATATTGTTCGGATGTGGCGAACTCAGTAAACTGGCAACAGAACAGATGCCGGGCAAAAAAGCGCTGATTGTAATCTCAGGCGGAACTTCCATGAAGAAGTACGGCTATTTAGATAAAGTTGTAGGGTATCTTAAAGAAAACAACATCGAGAGTGTTGTATTCGACAAAATATTGCCAAACCCGATAAAACAGCACGTAATGGAGGCAGCAGCCATCTGCCGCGATGAAAAGTGCGACTTCGTTATAGGCTTGGGCGGCGGCAGCTCTATCGACTCGGCAAAGAGCATAGCCATAATGGCCTGCAACGACGGAGACTACTGGGACTATATTGCAGGAGGCACAGGCAAGGCTAAGCCTGTGGAGAAAGCATTGCCGATAATAGCCATACCTACAACGGCCGGCACAGGAACAGAGGCCGACCCATGGACCGTTATTACACACGAAACGGCTCACGAGAAGATTGGCTTCGGATGCAAGCTGACATTCCCCACCCTGTCTATCATCGACCCGGAACTCATGCTGAGCATACCGCCAAGACTTACGGCATATCAGGGCTTCGATGCTTTCTTCCACGCAGCAGAGGGCTACATCGCCAACTGCTCAACACCGATAAGCGACCTCTATGCCATTGAAGCCATCCGCCTTATCTATAAATATCTGCCTGTTGCCGTTGCCGACGGCCACAACCTGAAAGCCAGAACCAAGGTGGCTTGGGCAAGCACTCTGGCCGGAATGGTAGAGTCAACATCAAGCTGCACGTCTGAACACTCTATGGAGCATGCCATGAGCGCACTCTATCCCGAATTGCCACACGGCGCAGGGCTCATCTGTCTGTCTAAAGCCTACTTTGAAACATTCCGCAACGACAGCATGAAGAGATACATGAAGATGGCCGAGGCCATGACAATGGAGCCAAGCAAGCGTCCGTCTGACTTTATCGACGCTCTTGTAAAGATGCAGAAGGCATGTAAAGTTGACGACCTGAAGCTTAGCGACTGGGGGCTGAAGAGAGAAGACCTGCCCAAAATGGTTCAGAATGCCAAAGACACCATGGGAGGCTTGTTCCTGCTTGACCCGCGCATGCTGACAGACGATGAGATTCTTGACATCTACGAAAAGTCTTACAGATAAAAGAATCTGCACGACAAACCTGTTTTAAAGGTGAGGATGTGTCAAAAAAAAGAAGTTAACCGAAAATAATGGCCACATCAACGATGTATAGGGAAATGACGGATTAAGGCATAATTGTTTATCACCCATGCTATTCTCGTCAACTAATACAAACGTTGAAAATCAGTGTCGGCTAACTTGACAAAACGACTTAAGTTTTGACACTTCCTCATCTTTTTTATTTATCCCAAACACGTCTGTTATAACGCAACAGCGACTGACCATAAAAAAACCGCCCACTTACGACAAAAAACTCGGCCACTTTTGTATTAAAAGTGGGCCACTTACGACCCATAAACAATAGGTTAATGATTTGAAACCCATACACACCGTTTTGCTTACAATCCATATCACCGCAAGCATCATTCCGGCCGTTTGTTAACAGCATGAGTATATTTTCCTTTCAATTTTTCGACATCAAAAAGTCTACTGTTATTTCCGGCATTTGTACTTTGTCAATTTCACAACAAAAAGTTCATACAATAAGTTTTATTTTGTAAATAATCAATACACTTGTGTAATTGCCTGATTATTTAAATAAAAAAGCCAACTCGTCACATCCTGTCGTCATAAAATTCAGACGGTTAAATGCAGATGTGACGAGTTGGCTTGTTTTTTTATAAAAACTTTATATCTTACTCAAGATAATTCAGTAAAAGCAAGGCGAGCCTCAACCCCAAAAACAATATCAATACCACTGCACAGCGTTACTGTAACTGCTTCGCTTGTCATATTTAAGAGCATCGGTAAGCGTAGCGGCATTACATCTGAACGAGAAGTTATAAGATGTATAAGGTGCCAGCACCACAGAACAGCTCATGTTAAAGCAGTGAAGGTCGCGGCTGAGCGATGCCGTAGTCATTGAAATGTCGTGATTCTCAAAGTCATATCCCGAAGAGAAACTTATGTTCCAGCCGTCGCTTATGCGTATGTTGCCGCTGAAGTTGAGCGTCTGAGTAAACGAGTAAGGATAACGCATGGTCTTGGTGTTGAATTTTCCGCTTGTATTCTCGCGCATGGATATACCGTAACCAAACGTTAGCGACCACGGCATAGAGAACTTCATGTAGCCGTCATTGTCGGTCTCCGCCTTTCCAGAACTCGTTTTCTTGGCTCCTTTCTGACCATTCACAAGGTCGTCATCAATATTAGACTCCACACCGGTATCGTCATCCTCGTCAATATCAGTGTCTTCATCATCCTTTTCATCATCGCCACCTCCGAACCATTTTTTCAGTTTCTCCGGATTAAGCGTGAACGATATATTCTGCGATATGCCCTGAAAACGGCCAAAACGGCCCTTGCTGTACTCGGTATGATTACTCAGATAAGGATTTCCGTCCTGGTCAAGCTCATAGGCATAAGTCGCAAACACGGCGTTCATGTTGAAAGTATAGTTCTTCCACCACTTCAGTCGCAACCTTACTGTAAGGTCGCTCCATGGTTTTTCCTTGGCAGCCATGTTATATCCCATGTTGAAACCAAGTTCATCAATAATACTGAGTTTCTTGAAACCCGTAGAATCCTTGTCCGACTTAATCTTCATCTCGATGTTGTTCGACACGTCGAACGTAATGCTTCCCGTCTTGCCTCTTGACGGAACACTAAACAAGCCGTTCTCAAAGGGCGAATATTCCACAAGGCTCACGTTGCCGTCGGCATCGGTTTTCTGATAAGTTTCATAATATCTCGAACCGCAGTCTGGCGCATAGCTGAACGTAACCTGCGGCGTTATGACATGTCGTATGGCCTGAATCTTGTCGCCGAAAATCTTTTTCGACGGCACCCAAAAACCGTACATCTTAGTAGAAGCGCCGATACTCATGCTCCAGTTGTAAACGTTATAAAATCCGTATGTGGTATCGGCACGCTCAACTTGCGCCTGTTCGTCCCACGACCTCATCACCTTATTAGAATACATACGGTCGGTGAAATTGAACGAGGGGTTAATGTTTAAATAATTAAACAGCGTGAAGTTGGCGTTAACAGGAATATTGTGCTGAAAAGCGTTGCGCCAGTCTTTAATAAGATTCGACTTAAACAGTTTGTCTTCCTTTGTATCGATAGAGTTGCTCAACTGTCCGGTATAGCTCATCGAAATTTTCTCATACCAGCGTTCCTTTCCGGCCATGTGCTTGCGCTTGAACGGATAGAAACGGCTCACCGATATGTTAAGGTCGGGCAAGGTAAGACTCACCGTAGAGTCTATCATGTTCTGGCTCAGGTTGGCCGAACCGCTGATGGTCATACCTAAACTCGAGAACGATGTGCTCCAGTTTACGCTTGACGTACGCAGACTCTGTGTGTAGCTCTGCGGATTGTACATACTTGTCAGGTTGTTGCGCTCATAGCTCGTCGACGCAAAGTTAACGCTTGCCGACAAACTGCTGAACGGGTTGGCCTTGGCGTCCTGACGATGGCTCCACTGCAGTTTAAAGCTGGTTTGCTCCGTATAGTCGGGCATACCCTTGTCGCCGTTCTTTGTATTCTGATAGCTGAAGAAGAAGCTGCCGTTGTAGCGGTAGCGCTTGCGGTAGTTGCTTGCAACAGACAAGCCCCACGAGCCTTTGGTGTAAATCTCGCCAAGCAGTTTCAAGTCCCACTTGTCGCTCATCGCAAAATAATATCCTCCGTCGCGCAGATAGAATCCGCGTGAACTTTCGTCGCCATAGCTCGGCATTATAAATCCGCTCGAATAGCTCTTTGTAAACGGGAAAAATCCGTAAGGAATGGCCAAAGGCAGCGGCACGTCGGCCACAACCAGATAAGCCGGACCGAACACGACATCCTTGCCGGGACGGACTTTTGCGCGCGACAGGGCTATATAGAAGTCAGGGTGAGGCTGGTCGCACGTAGTGTAACGGCCATGTTCAAGATAAAGCACACCGCTCGAATCGCGCTTTGAGTGCTGACTCGACAGATATCCGTCTTCCTGTTCTGTATAGACATTATATATAAAGCCTTTCTTTGTCTTGAAGTTGAAGGCCATGGTGTCGCTCTCATATTTGTCCTGTCCCATTGTGAACACAGGAGTGCCGAAAATTGCGCCCGTAGTATCAGCAGTACCTGTAGCGCGTACCAGACTGCTGTCGAGGCTCATCTGTATGCGGTCGCTGCTGAGATCCATGTTCTGATACTTCACGTTAGACTTTCCGTATAGTCTGGCCACCTTGCTTTTGGCGTCATACACCATGGAGTCTTCAGACGAGAAAGTAACCGGAGCGTCCAGTGCTCCCTCCTTTTTGCGGTTTATACTGTCAAGTTTTATCGAGTCGTCCACCTGCTTATTGTGACGATATATGGCCAGTTGAAGCGAATCCATCTTTGTTGTGTCAGGCTCGTCAGACATTTTTGCCGAATCAGTGGCTACAGAGTCTGACGACACTGTGTCGCCCACACTCAGAGAGTCGTTCTGCGCGCGCCCGTTGCCGGTTCCCTTGAACAAAGGCAAGGAAGAGTCTGCCATCACAAATATGAAGGCAAACAGCAATACGAATATGACGGTTTTAGTTCTCATATAATGCAGGGTGCAAATTTACAGAAATTAAACCTAATAGCGCACCAAAATCTTCTTTTTATTTTATATTTAACGTTTTACGACAATCTTAATGTGCATGTTAGCGACATTTAGACAACTAAAAAATTGCTAATTCATAAAATATCTATACAAAATAACAGGAATATTGAATCATTATATCTAATATTCCCATTCAAAACATCAAGTATTTTCTGCTTAATAATTTTAAGCGTGATTATAAGAACAGAAACCGGGAAGGCCGATATTCTGATAATAATTGAAATAGGCGGGGATATATTCCGGAAAAAAGACTATATAAAGACATATCAAAGCGCGGCGAAAAGCAGCTTAACAAGCCACTTTTCGCCGTGTTCAGGCACATCAGTCATCAATGCTGAAAGTATAATGTCCGCTCCCAACATGCTTACGCGTACCGTCAGGCAGCACTATAGTTGCATCTGAGCCTACGGGAATATCAACAGTCAGGGCAGTGCGCGTGCAGTCTACGCTTATTTTACCATACAAAGACGACGTGCTGGCCTTTACATATTTAAGGTCTCCAACGAGCGTCGGCTGTATCAGCAGGTGCCGCAGACCGAATGTGCCGGGCATGTTTTGTATGCCGCCGAGCGTCTTGAACAGCCACTCGTCAATCTGTCCCATCATAAAGTGATTGAGCGACGAGCCTTGGTTTGGGTCCCACTGCTCGGTAAGCGTGGTGGCTCCGTGGCGCAACTGAAAGCCATAACCCGGCGTTTCGTAATGATTCAGCATGGTGTAAAGCAGCTCGTTCATACCGTTTTGCGCCAAAGTCTGAAAGAGATAGCGGTTGCCGACATCACCGGTGGTAAGACGGTTGCCATGGGCTTTTATGTCGTTTACCAGACTGTTGAGCACACATTGACGGTTATTGCCCGTGAGCCCGAGATAAAGAGGCAGTGCATTAGAGGCCTGACTGCCTGTGCCGTATGTGCACGAGTCGGGCTTAAAGAACTCGCGGTTAAATGCATCGGTAACATTGCCGAGCAATGCTGAATACTTTTCGGCATCAGCCGTGTTGCCAGTCATACGCGCGGCGCGTGTTATCAGCTGTAAGTCAAATATATAATGAGCTGTGGCAACCAATGGTATTGGCGTGTTCTTTGAAAAGCCTGCACGCCAGGGACCGTAATCATACCAGTCGCCAAGGCCGTGACTTACAATGCCGTTGTCTGAACGCGACGTGAGATAGTCGACATAACGGCGCATGGCCATATAATTGTCGGTTATCAGCGTGCTGTCGCCATACTGCTCATAATACATAAAGGGCAGTATTACAAGTGTGCTGCCCCACTCAGGCGAGTCGTCAAACAGATTGCCGAACGACACATACTGTGGCGCAGTTGTTGGCACCATGCCGTCAGGTTTCTGCGTGTCTGTTATATCGCGTATCACCTTCGGGGCGTAGCGTGTCATATCGTAATTATACAGAAGGCTCGGCCCGCACAAGTGGTCTTGCTCCAGCCACCCAAGTTTCTCACGGTGAGGACAGTCGGTAAGCACCGACTGCATGTTGCTTCGCTCGGCACGTTCTATAAGGCGATGCGTATTGGTGAACAGTTCGTTGGAACATTCAAAAGAAGAAACCTCCGGTGCAGAGTTGTAGACAAAACAGCTGCTAAGTTTCTTTATCACGGGCAGTCCGTCCGGATTTGGCTCACCTTCGGGCACTGCGCCCTCCACCTGGATATATCTGAATCCGTAATAAGAAAAGCGCGGATGCCATGTTTCAACACCGTTACCGGCGAGAGTGTATTCATAATAGTGCTGCCTACCCGTCTGCCGCTGGTCGCACGCGCCTTGACTCGTCAGCTTTTCGGCCACCAACATTGTTATCTTCTGCCCAGGCTTGCCCTGAACGGTTATCTCGGGAAAGCCTGCAAGATTCTGCCCCATGTCTGCCACAAGCACCGAAGGGTGTATGTCGCGTTTCGTGGCCTTTGATGCCGCAGGCAAAGAGTCTTCAGATATTCTGTTCCACGACTTTACGCCGTAGCGCTCCATAATCTTTACGGGCTGAGTGGTCTGCGGAGTAAGAACGCCGTCGGGACCTTCAACAGCCACAGCCTTGCGCCAGCTGCTGTCGTCGAAACCGGGCATGTCGCATCCGGCCTGACGCAGACGGGCATCGTAAGACTCGCCTCCATAAATACTGTTGAATGTTATCGGACTGAAGTCGTATTTCCAGTCGGTGCCGCTCTTTACCACCTGCTGCGTGCCGTCACTGTAATTTATTTCCATACGCATTATAACCTGCGGCGCACCGAAGCTGGTCTGCAGCTTGCTGTAGCGCCCCATGCGCTGAACGTTGAAAAAACCGTTGCCAAGCAATACGCTTACGGCATTATTGCCCGACGTAAGCATTGAAGTAACGTCGTAAGTGTTGTAATATACTGTCTTGCTGTATTCGCTCCACAGAGGAGCAAACTCGCTGTCGCCCACTTTCCTGCCGTTTATTCTCATCTCATAGTGGCCAAGTCCGCTCACATACACCACGGCATCAACAACCTTCTTGCCTCCACCCGAAAACTCCTTGCGCACGATTATGCTCCTGGACGACAATGTATCCACGCCGGCCCACTTTGCCTTAAAGCTGTCTTTCTTGAACACACCGTTAGACCATCGCCCTATGGGCAGTTTTGCATCGGCCCGGGTTATCGCCCCAATCCATTGCGCATCTATCTTAGATGGCACCACTCTGACGTATTGCCTTGTGCTCCATGCCGACGGCTTGCCCTTTGCGTCCCACACACGCACCTGCCAACAGTATCCGTATCTGTTGTAACCGAGAGGCGGCAAAGCCACAAGCTGGCTCTCGGCCGACTTCTTAATACCTGAATCGTAGGTCTTCTTGCCCGTAATGTTCTCAAAGATTCTTATCTGATAGGCGGTCTGGCGGTCGTTGTTAATGTCAGACTCCATCTGCCATCCCATACGTATGTCGCCGTATGTTACAGCCATGCCGTCCTGATAGTTGCACGTGAGCCTTGTCACGGTGAGCTTTGCTCCTGCGCTGCACGAAACGAGCAAAAGGACAGATAACAAAAAATTTTTCATGTCTTTTTCAAGTTTATTGTATTGCCTCGGCAATAAAGATTATAATTGCTAAAACTGATTTTCTCTTATGTAATGACGCAACAAGGGCAATGTTGTACCGTCTTTCGCCCCGGCTTTGTTTTTTGCCGTTGAATATGCGGCCGTTACGGCAATTACATTTTAAATAAACTTATAAACACGCCCATAACAGTCGGCTATTCCTTAAAAAACTGAAACGCCACTACAAAAATAAGCAATAAATGGGAGTTTTGAGAATGTTTTTGCTTATTTTTGCTCTACATAACCCTTAAAACATAGAGCTATGAAATATAAGATGCTCGTTCTGGATGTTGACGGAACATTGTTAAACGACAACAAGGAGATAAGCAAGCGCACACTGGCTACACTGCGCAAGGTTCAACAGATGGGGGTACGCATTATGCTGGCCTCAGGCCGGCCGACATACGGACTGCTGCCGCTGGCCAAACAGCTTGAACTTGAGACATACAACGGTTACGTGATGTCGTATAACGGCGGACAGGTAATAAGAGCTTCTGACGGAGAAGTTATCTTTGAGCGCCGCATCAATCCCGAACTTATACCATATCTTGAGAAAAAAGCACAAAAGAACGGCTTTGGAATTCTTACCTATAACGAAGACTACATTGTAACCAACATGCCCGACAATCAGCACATTAAGGCTGAAGCCGAACTTAACGGCATGAGGGTTGTTTACGACGAGCTGTTTTCTATCATCATTGACTTTATTCCATATAAGTGCATGCTGGTAAGCGACGACGAGGAGGCATTGGTGGGTCTTGAGAACCACTGGAAGCGCCGTCTCGACGGAGTGCTCGACGTGTTCCGTTCAGAGCCGTTCTTCCTCGAGGTGGTTGGATGCCACGTCAACAAGGCTAACACGCTGGCTGCCGTTATGGAGATGGAAGGAATAAAAACCGACGAGATTGTTGTGATTGGCGACGGCGTGGCCGACGTAACCATGCTTCAGCTTGCAAGCCTTGGCATAGCCATGGGCAACGCTCCCGGCTCTGTAAAAAGATGCGCCGACTACATAACGCTGTCGAACAACGACGACGGTGTGGCCGTGGCCGTAGAAAAGGCTTTCCTCTCGGAAGTGCGCCCGAGCGAGATTCCGCTCGATGAGCTTAACGCACAGTCGAAGTCGACGCTAATGGGCAATCTCGGCATACAATACACCTACGCCTCGCACGAACGCGTTGAAGCCACCATGCCTGTAGACCACCGCAACCGCCAGCCGTTCGGCATCCTTCATGGCGGAGCCACGCTGGCACTGGCCGAGACTGTTGCCGGTTTTGGCTCGATGATAATATGCAATCCCGACGAATATGTAGTGGGAATGCAGGTCAGCGGAAACCACATTTCGTCAGCCCATGAAGGCGACACGGTGCGTGCCGTGGGCACTCTGGTTCACAAGGGGCGCTCGTCTCACGTATGGAACATCGACGTGTTTACGTCTACCGGCAAGCTGGTGTCGTCGGTGCGCGTTGTCAACAGCGTTATGAAGCGCAAATAAGAATACTGCAAGGGTTAAGACATACGTCATTGTCTCCTGACAGGCAACGTCCAATGGGCGTTATGTCAGAGTTGAATGCCTTGGTGGCATGTATGCAGGCGCATACGCCACCAAGGCATTTTATCATGCAACAAGGCACGAACAACAACCTGCCATTAATCCAACACCGGTAATCAGGATTCAGCCGAATTGTTGTTTGCTTTCCTCAGGCACAGCAGGCTATGTCAAAAAAAGCAGACGACAAAAAGACAATAGAAAATAAATAAGACAGATAAAAGCATCAATATGCTTGTAGAATTAACCTACACACGACCTGATGACGCGATATTGATTAAAGAGCATGACAACGAAATAAGGCACGCAGCATGACCGCGGACGCAAATTATAACTTTTTACATTTGTCATCATCATACCGTATAAACATATCAAAGTGTCAAACGGAATATGTACGGATATTTAAACGAAATAGAAATTTGAGAGTGACAAAACGTCTTTTCCGGTAAATAATATTTACATAACAGTGCGACGGGCATGCTTTTGCATGGCGAAAGAATAGCTTTTAGAGTCTGAAAGCAGAGCTTTTACATTACCAAAGCAGTGCTTTCGGTGCCCCAAACGGCCGTTTTTTATTGTCATTTCAGCTAAAAAAAGATGCGCACGAAGCCATAAATCCGCGCAACATCCTGTATTGCAGGTGTTTATGTTTGCACACTATTTATACCGTTTTTTACGGCCAAATTACTTTTATTTCAAAATATCGCAGTATGAGAGCGTAATCAAAAATCACAATGCAACATAAACATCTGCACACGCAACATATTGTAAAACGCAGCTTAACAAAGGGAAGCTGCCACCCGCAAAACCTCCTGACAATGTACCGGCAACAAAAAAAGCCAAATTATCATTTAGCACACGGCCGATGTTTTTTCCTTGGCATTTAGGCAACCGCACAAATCAAGAAACTTCACTTAATACAAATAAAGACTATTTACCTTACAGTATGCAACGTAACCAACAGGCACACAGACTGAGCATGACAAAAAAAATGGCGAAAACCCTTTGCGCCATAAAATATTTTTTGCTAAATTTGATGCTGAATTTTATTAAAACCTTAAACTATGGAATTACCATTCGCAGAATCTTGGAAAATAAAAATGGTAGAGCCTATACGCAAAAGCACTCGCGAGGAACGCGAACAGTGGATTAAAGAGGCTCACTACAACGTATTTCAACTTAAAGCCAACCAGGTGTATATCGACCTGCTCACCGACTCGGGCACGGGCGCAATGAGCGACCGCCAGTGGGCCGGAATAATGACTGGCGACGAGAGCTACGCCGGAGCCGACTCTTTTTTCAGACTGAAGGAGACTATACAGAGGCTAACGGGCTTTGAGTATGTAATACCCACACACCAGGGACGCGCCGCCGAGAACGTACTGTTCTCATATCTCGTACACGAAGGCGACATCGTGCCCGGTAACTCTCACTTCGACACTACAAAAGGACATATCGAGGGACGTAAGGCCATCGCGCTCGACTGCACCGTTGACGAGGCTAAGGACACTCAGCTCGAGGTGCCGTTCAAGGGCAACGTTGACCCCGTGAAACTTGAAAACGCACTCAAGGAGCACGGCGACCGCATACCGTTCATCATCGTAACCATAACCAACAACACAGCAGGAGGACAGCCTGTGTCGATGGAAAACCTGAGACAGGTGCGCGCCGTGGCAGACAAATACGGCAAGCCCGTGGTGTTCGACTCTGCACGCTTCGCCGAGAATGCTTACTTCATCAAGACACGCGAGGAAGGATATGCCGACAAGACCATAAAGGAGATTACACGCGAGATGTTCGCTCTGGCAGACGGCATGACAATGAGCGCCAAGAAGGACGGACTCGTAAACATGGGCGGATTCATTGCCACACGCAAGCAAGAGTGGTATGAGGGCGCCAAGGGTTACTGTGTGCAGTTTGAAGGCTATCTGACATACGGAGGTATGAACGGACGCGACATGAACGCACTGGCAATAGGTCTCGACGAGAATACAGAGTTTGACAACCTCGACACACGCATCCGTCAGGTGCAGCTGCTCGCACGCCTGCTCGACGAGTACGGCATTCCTTATCAGCGCCCGGCCGGCGGCCACGCCATCTTCGTTGACGCTCCCAAGGTGCTCACACATGTTCCGAAGGAAGAATTCCCCGCACAGACACTTACCATAGAGCTTTATCTCGAGGCAGGTATCCGCGGATGCGAGATTGGTTATCTCTTGGCCGACCGCGACCCGGTTACTCGTGAAAACCGCTTCACAGGTCTCGACCTGCTGCGCCTTGCCATTCCGCGCCGCGTCTACACAGACAATCACATTGCTGTTATAGCAGCTGCGCTGAAGAACGTTTATGAGCGCAGGGCTGAGATTACGCGCGGCGTAAGAATTGCATGGGAGGCACCGCTCATGCGCCACTTCACAGTACAGCTCGAACGTCTGTAATAATTAGCTGTAAGGCAAAGCCCCATACAGGCGTATTACGCCATGAACATATAGAGCCGACGGACATGTGCCCGACCTGTGGTCTGGAACATTTTGCCCGTCGGCTTATGTTTTTCATTCTTACAAGCCGGACAACTTCAACGCCATGCCGCGGCCTAATAACACGGCAATTATTTGTGAAATTTTGGCGACAAAGAAACAGGAACAATCATAACGGTTTATTCATCATGCGCTATTAACTATTCCTTATTTTCAATAATTTATCTGGCAACAGGCGCAGAAATCGAAAAAAAATATTACCTTTGCACATGTTTTAAGTACAGGCATGCATTTCTAACGTGCAGACTCGGCCCGACGAAACACACGACAATGGTCCCGTAGCTTAGCTGAATAGAGCGTCAGATTCCGGTTCTGAAGGTCTTGGGTTTGAATCCCAACGGGATCACATCAGGCGTAAAATCTCTTTGTGATAAGAATTTACGCCTGTTTTATTTGCCCTAATATATTACACATATCTCCAAAATCCGCAAAAAGTTGTAGAATTAAGGCTAATTAACCCGGCAAAACATCAACATATCTCAATAAAATTTCCTATATTTGCATTCTGATAACCTGTGCCACGAACGCAGGAACAGATGGTATGTAATTTTGAAAAACAACTGAATAATATAAAAAATATCATGGACATAGTTGAAAGATTTTTGAATTACGTAAGCTTCGACACACAGTCGGCCGAAGAAAGCCAGACCGTGCCGAGCACTCTTAAACAGCTTGATTTTGCCAAATACCTGAAAGAAGAGCTCAAGGACGAGGGCTTTGACGATGTGGAGATGGACGAAAACGGCTACGTTTACGCCACTCTGAAGTCGAACGTCAAGAAGGATGTTCCTACAATAGGCTTCATAAGCCACTACGACACATCACCCGACTGCAGCGGAAAGGACGTAAAGCCGCGCATCGTGAAGAACTACGACGGCAAGGACATCGAGCTTTCGCCGGGCATAGTGTCGTCTACAAAGAAGTTTCCCGAGCTGCTTCAGCATGTTGGCGAAGACCTTATCGTCACAGACGGACACACACTGCTGGGCGCTGACGACAAGGCAGGCATAGCCGAAATAGTGCAGGCCATGTGCTGGCTGCGCGACCACAAGGAGATTCCGCACGGCGACATACGCATGGGCTTCAACCCTGACGAAGAGATAGGCATGGGCGCACATCACTTTAACGTTGAGAAATTCGGATGCGAGTGGGCTTACACCATCGACGGAGGCGACCTTGGCGACCTTGAGTTTGAGAACTTCAACGCCGCTTCGGCCAAAGTTAACATCAAAGGAGTGAGCGTTCACCCCGGATATGCCAAAGGCAAGATGATTAACGCCAACCGCCTGGCTGCCGAGTTTGCCGCCATGCTTCCGGCCGATGAGACTCCTGAAACAACAGAAGGCTACGAGGGATTCTATCATCTGCTGGGCATCGAGTCGAACATAGAGAACGCCAAACTGTCTTACATCATACGCGACCACGACCGCGAGAAGTTTGAAGAGCGTAAGGCTTTCATAGAGAAATGCGTGGCAGAAATGAACCAGAAATACGGCGAAGGCACTGTTACGGCCGATGTGAAAGACCAGTATTACAACATGAAGGAGAAGATAGACCCGAAGATGCACGTTATAGACATCGTGCTGAAGGCCATGCAGGACAGCGGCGTTCCGCCTAAGGTTGAGCCTATACGCGGCGGTACCGACGGCGCACAGCTGTCGTTCAAAGGTCTGCCTTGTCCCAATATCTTTGCCGGCGGCGTAAACTTCCATGGTCCATACGAGTTTGTATCTATTCAGGTTATGGAAAAGGCTATGCAGGTAATCGTAAAGATATGCGAGATTACGGCCGAATATAACGACTGAAAGCATAAGGATCCGGCACTTCCATACAGGCTGTAAATACTGGCGGATACATTGACACACAAGTCAGTAAACAGAACAGGCACAATGTGCCGGCAAGTACAGTAAGCATGTTGCATGCCACATGCTTACTGTAACACCACTACTCATGCAAAAACTCTTACAGGACTGGCAGCAGAATGCACAGACTATTATCTGAGCGCAAGCACGGTTAATGTCGTTGAGGATATTCTGCTTCCAGCCCTTTATATATAAACAAATCGACAGCAATAAAGAAAAGACATGGGCGAACTTCCACACCTTGTAAAAGACCTGGCACTTATCCTTGTGGTGGCAGGCATCGTAACCATAGTGTTCAAAAAGCTAAAGCAGCCGCTCGTGCTCGGATATGTGGTGGCAGGATTCTTGGTAAGTCCGCACATGCCATACATAATGTCTGTGGCCGACAGGGCCGACATAAGCACATGGGGCGACATTGGCGTGATGTTCCTGCTCTTTTCGCTCGGCCTCGACTTCTCGTTCAAGAAGATAATAAAGATGGGTGCCTCGCCCATAATATCAACATGCTCCATTGTGTTCTGCATGATGATGCTGGGCATAGTTACGGGCCATCTGTTCGGATGGAGCCGTATGGACAGCATCTTTCTCGGCGGCATGCTCGCAATGAGCTCAACCACCATCATATATAAAGCCTTCGACGACCTTGGGCTGCGGCAGCAGCGCTTTGCCGGTCTTGTCATGAGCGTGCTCATACTTGAGGACATACTGGCCATTGTAATGATGGTTATGCTGTCTGCCATAGCCAACGGCTCAAGCCCCGGCGGCGGACAGATGATTGGCAGCCTTATGAAGATAGGCTTCTTTCTTATTCTCTGGTTTGTGGTGGGCATATTCCTCATTCCGCTAATGCTGAGGTCCATGCGTAAACTAATCAACAACGAAACCCTGCTAATAGTTGCCCTCGGCCTGTGCTGCGCCATGGCCGTGCTGTCAACCAAGGTCGGCTTCAGCAGCGCCTTCGGTGCGTTTGTAATGGGTTCTATACTCGCAGAGACAATAGAGGCGGAGCGCATAATAAAGATAGTAGAGCCTGTCAAGAATCTTTTCGGGGCCGTGTTCTTCGTGTCGGTGGGCATGCTGGTCGACCCGGCCATACTGGCCGAATATTCATGGCCGATAATAATTCTTGTGGCTGTGATTATCCTGGGACAGGCAATCTTCGGCAGTCTCAGCTTTCTTATCGGAGGTCAGTCGCTCAAGTCGGCCATGCAGTGCGGCTTCTCCATGGCGCAGATAGGCGAGTTCTCGTTCATCATAGCCTCGCTCGGCCTCTCGCTCGGAGTTATAGGCAAGTTTCTTTATCCCGTCGTTGTGGCCGTGTCGGTTATAACAACCTTCCTCACACCTTACATGATACGCATGGCCACGCCGGCATACAACATGCTTGAACGGCGCATACCGCAAAAGTGGATTATCGCGATGAACAACATTACGCTGGCCAAACAGACCACACAGCCCGAAGCAAAATGGCGGACGCTGATAAAACAGATGGTGCGCATCACGGTGATTTACTCCATCCTGTCTGGTGCCACCATAGCCCTGATGTTCACATTCTTCCTCCCGTTTGTGCGCCATATACTGCCACACTGGTGGGCCAACGCCGTTTGCGGACTGCTTACGCTGCTGTTCATATCGCCATTCCTCAGAGCCATCATGATGAAAAAGAACCACAGCGAGGAGTTTAAAGCCCTGTGGAGCAGCAACCCTTACAACCGTCTGCCGCTGATTCTTACCATCTTGGTTAGGGTGGCCGTGGCCTCGGCATTTGTGTTTTACATCTGCAACTACCTTACGCGCTTCACCAATGCCCTGATGATAAGTATCGCCCTTGCGGCGGTTGCGCTTATGATTATATCGCGCTCACTGAAGAAAAGGAGCATAAAGATGGAACGGATGTTCATGCAGAACCTGCGTTCGCGCGAGATTGTGGCTGAAGTGATGGGACACCGCAGACCTTTATATGAAGGACGCCTGCTCGACCGCGACGTGCATATATCAGACGTAATAATACCCGAAGACTCCAAATGGGGAGGAAAGACGCTGCGCGAACTTGAATTCAGAAACAAATACGGCGTTCACGTAAGCAGCATCTTGCGCGGCAGCCAGCGCATAAACATTCCTAACGGCGACACTATAATATTTCCGGGCGACAAGATTCAGGCCATCGGGAGCGACGAACAGCTTACGGCATTAAGCTCCGCAATGAACAGGGATCTGTATGAGAAAGACCCGGAGATAGAGAAGCGTGAGATGAAGCTCCATCAGGTGGTGATTAACCGCAACGGCAAGTTCGCCGGCAAGACGCTGCGCGAAAGCGGCATACGCGACATTTACAATTGCATGGTGGTGGGGCTTGAAGAAGGAAAGGAAAACCTGTCGCAGATGGATCCATCGCACAAGCTTGAACACGGCGACGCAATCTGGATTGTAGGAGAACAGGACGACATTATACGTTTCTGCAAAGACAACGACAAGAGCCTGGCCGGATGTGAGGACAGTTAGGATTAGGCATGCAGCACAACACATGGCAGCGGCGGATACTGCAGCCAACGTGCAAGACTATGACAATCTGCCCTTACGCAGCCCGGCATAAGAAAACGCCTATAACCACACTCACATCGCCAGCAATGCATGATTTATTGAAAGGGCTGCTGATGCCGAAACAGGCAAAAAAGACGCGATGATTTCGGCAAGGCAAAAAATTGTAAGCAAAATACGCGCTGGCTATTAACAAGACAGCAAGACAAGATTTAATTTCATTCGGACTGTAAGCAAAACAGCATGCACAGGTTTCAAATCATTAACCTATCGTTTGCGACTAAAAACTCGGCCACTTTTGATGCAAAAGTGGCCGAGTTTTTGGTTACAAACAGGCGCTTTTTCATGGCTAACCCAGCATTCAATGTGCGTTGCCATAAAAAAGGCATCCCGTTACGATACTTACAGAATTAAGCGTGAAAAAAGAAAACCGGCAGAAAAGAACATTATTTCAGAAAGAAATAAAAAACTCTTCTGCCGGTTTGTCGTCAAAAAACATCATAAGGCATATTTACCTTATTTCAGCGTTATGCATTTCTATAAGAAAAAGTAAATATCATTGCTTATCAGAAACCGTACACCTTTTTCAGCGTCTCGCCGAGGGCCTCGCCCCTCAGGTCAACGGCAACAATCTTGCCCTCGCCGTCGAGCAGCACGTTGGCCGGTATGGCGTTGATGCCGTAAACGGAAGCAGCAGCACACTTCCAGCCTTTCAGGTCGCTGATGTTTGGCCACTTCATGCCGATGCTCTTGATGGCAGACTTCCATGCCTCGGCGTTGTTGTCGAACGAAACGCCTACAACCTCGAAGCCCTTGGCATGATATTTCTCATAGTTTGCCACAACGTTAGGCATCTCCTGGCGGCACGGTCCGCACCAGCTTGCCCAGAAGTCAACGAGCACATAGTTGCCCTTGCCGCACCACTCGCTCAGCTTGCGCTGCTTGCCTTCGGTGTCGTTCATCGTAAGGTCGGTGTACATATTGCCGGGCATGCGCTTCTCCAAGGCGGCAAACTGCTGCTTAACGCGCGCCAAGGCAGGATGGTTATAGTAAGGAGCCGACGGACTGAGAAGGTCTTTCAGTTCATTATAGTCGAGCACTGAATAAATCTGGCTCAGATAAACAGCCGGAATAAGGTTGTCCTTGTTGGTCTTTATTATGTTCAGCATGTCGTTGAGCATCGAGTCTCTCACCATGTTGAAACGTTCTGCCAGAGCCTTAGCCTTGGCCTGTCCGGCCTCGCTGTTGTCTCTTGCAACCTTTTCATACTCGGCATAAATCTCGTTTGTCGCAGCGTCATACTTCTTCAGCGGCAGGCTGCACTCAAAGAGCTTCTTGTTAAGGTCTGACCCGGCTATTGTATTATTAACCATATTCAGGTCTACAGGCGTTCCGTCGTTGAAGCAAGCCATGCCCTGGTTATCTGCGTCCAGCATTAATATCTCGTTAAGATTCTGCTTTCCGCTCAGCTCAAACTTGCCGTTGCTCACCGTCGCGCTGTCTACGGCATTACGCTGTCCCATGACATAAAGATAAACCTTCGATACGGTGGTGGGCACTGTTCCCGTGATTTTGTAAGCAGTTTCCTGTGCCTGCATCGAGATGGCTGCCATCATCGACAAGGCTGTTGTCAATAGTTTTTTCATATTCTTTTCACGTTTTCGTTATTATTTTCCCATTTCGCCTGGCACCATTGCGCCGCAGTGGTGTTATATTCTTGCAAAGTTATCAATTAATCGGCACAAGGCAAATAAATCTCCGCGTAATCTTATCTTATTGAGTTTTTTTATTAATTTTGCAGCCGCAAATTATTCACAGAGTGCTTGATAAACCTCTTAAAAAACAAGAAAATGAAAACAGACAAGCAACAAGTAAGTGTGCTGTTCATGCTTTTCAGCATACTTTTCTGCGTCTGCCTGATAACGGCAAACGTATTAGAGACAAAGCAGATTTCAATAGGACCGGTGAACATCACCGGCGGATTGCTCGTGTTTCCGGTGTCTTACATTATAAACGACTGCGTGTGCGAGGTGTGGGGATTCCGCAAAGCAAGGCTCCTTATATGGGCAGGCTTCGCCATGAACTTCATATTCGTCGTGTTCGGAGCGCTGGCCGACGCCATTCCGGGCGCGCCTTACTGGCACAACGACGAGGGTTTCCATGCCGTGTTCGGCCTTGCCCCGCGCATTGCGGCGGCTTCGTTTGTGGCCTTCCTCGCCGGCTCGTTCATCAACGCCTACGTAATGAGCCGCATGAAGATATCGTCCAGCGGCAAACACTTCTCGCTGCGCGCCGTGGTAAGCACCATACTTGGCGAAAGTGCCGACTCGCTGATATTCTTTCCGCTTGCGCTGTCGGGCGTGGTTCCTGCCGGCGAGATGCTGTCGCTCATAGTGTCGCAGGTTATACTGAAGACGCTCTACGAGATTATAGTGCTGCCCGTGACCATACGTGTTGTAAAGAAGACAAAGGAGCACGAGGGCACCGACGTGTATGACAACGGAATAAACTATAACGTTTGGAAAATATTTAACCTACAATGATGACTGAAGACAACAGAAAAGACGAGGGGCTGAAGGCCCTTGGCGCAAAGACCGCCTACAGAATGGACTATGCTCCGGAGGTGCTCGAGACGTTTGAGAACAAGCATCCCGGCAACGACTATTGGGTGCAGTTCAACTGTCCTGAGTTCACCTCGCTGTGCCCTATCACGGGGCAGCCCGACTTTGCCGAGATACGCATAAGCTACATCCCCGCCGAGCGCATGGTTGAGAGCAAGAGCCTGAAGCTGTATCTGTTCAGCTTCCGCAACCACGGCGACTTCCACGAAGACTGCGTGAACATAATAATGAAAGACCTCATAAGGCTGATGAACCCTAAATATATAGAGGTGACAGGATATTTCACTCCGCGCGGAGGCATAAGCATATATCCATACGCCAACTACGGACAGCCCGGCACTAAATACGAGAAGATGGCCGAGCACCGCTTCATTAACCACAACATGGGACGCTGACCTGAAGGCCGCGACACATGCCATAAGGCCGGGCCCCGCTAATCAGACAACATTATGAAAAGTAAATTCCGCCTGTTAGCTGTCATACTGACGGCATTGCTTTTTGTTCCGGCAAATGCCGAAGAAGTAAAAGACTCATGCCGCAGCCGCGTTGCCGTGGTGCTCAGCGGCGGCGGTGCCAAAGGCATGGCACATATCGGAGTGCTCCGCGTGCTGGAGCGTGCCGGCATACCGGTAGACATGATTACCGGCACGTCTATGGGCGCGCTCATAGGCGGCTTGTATTCAATAGGATACGATGCAGAGACGCTCGACTCGCTCGTAAAGGTGCAAGACTGGAAAACACTGTTGTCTGACAAGGTGGACGTCCGCAACCAGAGCCTGGCCGAAAGAGAGAAACAAAACACATACTTGCTGTCGCGCCCGCTCAGCATCGCTCGCAAGGCTCGCAACGCCGCAGGCGGACTGATTAGCGGCACCAACCTGTCGCAGCTCTTCACACGGCTCACCGTAGGCTATCACGACTCAATAAACTTTGCCGACCTGCCCATACCGTTTGCCTGTGTGGCAACAAACATTGTAGACAACACCGAGTATGACATGTATGGCGGCAACCTCTCAAACGCCATGCGCGCCAGCATGGCCATTCCGGGCGTGTTCACCCCGGTGCGCAAAGACTCGATGGTGCTCGTCGACGGCGGCCTGCGCAACAACTATCCGGCCGACATAGCCAAGCGCATGGGAGCCGATATAATAATAGGAGTGTCGGTGCAGAGCGACAACCGCACGGCGGCAGAACTGCAAAGCGGCCCCGACATACTGATGCAGATTGTTGACATAAACTGCAAGAACAAGTTCGACGAGAACTGGGCAATGACAGACATACCTATCAAGGTAAACGTGAAAGGATATTCGTCGGCAAGTTTCACACGCGCAGCCATCGACACACTGATTGCACGAGGCGAAGAAGCCGCCATGCAGCACTGGGACAAAATCATCGCCCTGAGAAAACGGCTTGACTCAGAAGGACTGATATACAAGCCGCGCAAGACACGTTCTGTACCTACAAGCGCAGAACTCATTGTCAGGCTCGACTCTGTATGTTTTGAACGCATCGCAAATTCCGACCGTAACTATATTGTATCAAAATACAAACTTACCAGAGGCGACAGCGTGTCGGTAAAACGCATTGAAGAAGCAATATCGGCCCTCGACGTAAACTTTCTCTACACCAACGCCGGATATACGCTTAACAAAAGCGGTGAAGGGTATGTGCTGAAAATATCAGCAGACGCAAAACGTACAAGCAGAATAAATCTTGGAGTAAGATTCGACACGGAAGAGATGGTGGCCCTCCAAGCCAACATGTCGCACCAGATTAAAGCCCGCATACCTGTTATTTTAGAGCTTACCGGCAGACTTGGCAAGCGAATGATGGCAAAGCTCGACGCTCAGATAAATCCATTGCACTATGGAAAAATCGGACTGTCATACATTTTCAGACACGACGACATTAATATATATGAGGGCGGAGAACGCGATTATAATTTCGTTTACAACCAACACTCAGTAAATCTGCAGATGCTTAGCTTCAACATCCGCAATTTTTCAGTAGACATGAACGTAAAAATGGACTTCTATGACTTCCATGATGTCCTGGCCGGCCCGTCGTCGGCTCATGATGCACTGAACAACGTTCACTTCTACAGCTATATCTTCAGAATGAACTACAACTCTGAAGACCGCTGGTTTTTCACTACAAAAGGAGCCAGATTTAATGCCGGCTTCGGTTACTATACCGACAACTTTATAAGCTATGGAGACACCCCCGGACTAAGCGTAGCCGATTTTATGTGGCGCATGTCATTTCCGCTAAGCAGCCGTTTCGTACTCCAGCCTATGATAAGCGGACGAATGCTGTTCGGCAGCAACACACCACTTATCATGCGCAACTCTATCGGCGGACAACTCCCCGGCCTGTATCTTGAGCAGCAAGTGCCTTTCGCCGGAATAGGCCACATAGAGTTTGTGGACAACATGCTGCTCGTTGGCCAGCTTCTGGCGCAGCAACGCATAATGGACAACAACTATGTCTTTGCACGGCTCTCATTCGGACAACGTGGCGAAAGACTTCGCGATTTGTTTAAGACAGGCCCAATGACTGGATGCGAACTGGCCTATTTTTATAACAGCATGTTTGGCCCGATTGGAGCATCTCTGGGATATTCAAGCCGAACGAAAGAACCTTATTTTTATGTAAATCTGGGCTTTCAGTTTTGACAGAGGTTTCATTTTGTAAATTACAATGTTATCCAATGCCTTGAATTTTGTAAAATTAATTTCAAAACAGTTATTTTGGTTTGTAAAATTAATTGTTCCAAGAATGTTTCCGCCTGCCGGTAACAAATAGAAACTTGTCTATTTGTCATACAAAAAGTGCTATCAGAACACTTTATCATTTATTTTGCTATATGTATTTTACAAAATTGTGCTAAAAAGGTGATAAAATGTTCGTTAAACGAAAAAAATAAATAAATCTTCAGATTGAACGATATTATTTTGTCATAAAAACTTTTAGATTTAGAAAAAATACCTATTTTTGCATAAAATCAACATGTGTGGCAGACCTAACGGAATGCACACAATAAAAGAATCTAATAATAATGAAAAAGAAAATCCAATTCAGTCTCGTTTATCGCGACATGTGGCAATCTTCAGGTAAGTTCCAGCCACGTAAGGACCAGTTGGAGCGTATAGCTCCGGCAATCATCGATATGGGATGTTTCTCCCGCGTTGAAACCAACGGAGGAGCCTTCGAGCAAGTTAACCTGCTCGCCGGCGAGAATCCTAATGAGGCAGTGAGGGCATTCTGTAAACCGTTTAATGAAGTTGGCATTAAGACACACATGCTCGACAGAGGACTCAATGCCCTTCGCATGTATCCCGTGCCCGATGATGTCCGCAGGCTCATGTACAAGGTTAAGCACGCTCAGGGCGTGGACATCCCGCGTATATTCTGCGGTCTTAACGACGTACGCAACATCATTCCAAGCATCAAATGGGCACTTGAGGCCGGCATGACGCCTCAGGCCACTCTATGTATAACGACTTCGCCTATCCATACAGTTGAATATTACAGCAACATTGCCGACCAGGTGATTGAAGCCGGAGCAACTGAAATTTGTCTGAAGGACATGGCAGGAATAGGTCAGCCGGCCATGCTGGGTAAGCTCACAAAATCAATAAAAGACAAGCATCCTGACGTTATAATCCAATATCACGGCCACTCAGGACCGGGCCTCTCAATGGCTTCTATCCTTGAAGTGTGCAACAACGGCGGCGACGTTATCGACACAGCCATCGAGCCGTTGTCATGGGGCAAGGTTCATCCGGACATCATCTCTGTTCAGAGCATGCTGAAGAACGAAGGCTTTGAGGTTGCCGAAATCGACATGAATGCCTATATGCGTGCACGTACACTCACCCAGGAATTTATTGATGACTGGCTGGGCTACTTCATCAACCCGGGAAACAAGCAAATGAGCTCGCTGCTGCTTGGCTGCGGACTGCCGGGCGGAATGATGGGAAGTATGATGGCCGACCTGGCCGGTATACACCGCTCTATCAACTCTACGCTGAAGAGCAAAGGACAGCCGGAACTCACAACAGACGAGATGCTTGTGAAGCTGTTCGACGAGGTGGCATACGTATGGCCTCGCGTAGGTTATCCACCACTCGTTACCCCGTTCTCACAGTACGTAAAGAACATCGCACTGCTCAACCTGCTCACCATGGCACAGGGCAAGGGCCGCTTCGTAATGATGGACGACTCGATGTGGGGAATGATTCTCGGAAAGAGCGGAAAGATTCCTGGAGAGATAGACCCGGAACTCATAGAACTGGCTGCAAAGCAGGGACGCGAGTTCACGACGGCCGACCCGCACACACTGATACCCGACGCACTCGACAGCTTCCGCAAGGAAATGGACGACAACGGATGGGAATACGGACAGGACGACGAGGAGCTGTTCGAGCTTGCAATGCACCCGGAACAGTATCGCGACTACAAGAGCGGAATGGCAAAGAAGCGCATGCTGGCCGACCTTCAGAAAGCAAAGGACGCAAAACTGGGCGCAAAGATCACTCCGGAAGAGCTGTCAGCATTCAAGCATGCAAAGGCAGACGCCATCGTTTCTCCGTTCAAGGGACAGGTGTTCTTCGACTTCGAAGGCAGCAGCGAGTGTACTCCTTGCATCGAGCCTTACATCGGACAGCACTATAAAGAAGGAGAGACATTCTGCTACATACACACACCGTGGGGCGAGTTCGAACCTATACCGGCTGCACTCGGAGGCAAACTCGTAGAGATAGCCGCAAAACAAGGCTCTAAGATTAACCGCGGCGACGTGATAGCATACATCGAAAGAGACTGGATAAACTCTTAATTCTGCATAAGGCTTTAGCCTTTTGAACGCTGAGAAGCCAAAGCGGACATTGCATATTGTTGCCATAGCTTCGCTTTAATCCATAAGGAGGAAGCAGGCACGCGGCAAAAATATGGCAGTTTGCAGTTTTGGTTTCTCAGCATTTTTTTGTTTCAACGGTAAAGGCATTTACGTCCTTCATGATGAACAAAAACATGTTTATTATAAATTAATCCTACTTAAAAAATGAGCTGGGAACAAATTATCGACAAATATTATACAGACAACCGCGAGCTGAAAGACATTCTTCTGCGCCACAGCAGTGCCGTAGCGCGCAAGGCTCTCGACATAGCGGCAAGGCATCCTGAGCTGAATCTTGACATCAACTTCATTGAAGAAGCCGCCATGCTGCATGACATAGGAGTGATAAAGACAGACGCTCCAGACATTAAATGCTACGGCCATGAGCCGTATATACGCCACGGAGTGCTCGGAGCCGAGATGCTTAGAGCAGAAGGCATGCCTCGCCACGCACGCGTTTGCGAACGCCATACCGGTGCAGGTCTTTCGCTCGACGAGATTGTCAGCCGCAACCTTCCTTTACCACATACCGACCTTCTGCCGGAAACGCTTGAAGAACAGGTAATATGCTATGCCGACAAATTCTTCTCCAAGACACGGCTTGACCGCGAAAAAACAATTGAACAGGCTGAAAAAAGCGTGGCAAAACACGGAGAAGAAGGACTTGAAAGGTTCTGCCGTTGGAAAGAAATGTTCGAATAACGACGGCTTCCTGCTTAAGTCTTAGACTTTAAAACAAATCTGTCATTGGGATTCTACAGGATTGCCGTTTTATATTGAGCGGATTGCCGTTTGCGTTTTCGCAGGCATAGCGGGCTATGTCAAGAAAAAAGGACGGAAAGACGACAGTTGAAAACAACAAGACGGATGAAAGCATAAATCTACTTATATAATTAAACCATATACGACCGATATTACCGATTTGTGGTTAATGCAGCACTGTCATTGACGAACAAACATAAAAAAACTTTGCCGGTAAGCACAGAACAAAGTTCCATGACTTACCAACAAAGCATAATTTATATTATCAATTAAAGTTACCGTCTGTCCTTAGACAGCCGAATTGTTATCCTACAACAATCTGTCGCACAACATTCTTTTCCTCTTTGCGTATCTTAGGAAGCACAACCGTGAGCACGCCGTCGTTCACTCTGGCAGATATTTTCTCCTTGTCAACATCGTCTGGCAGTATCAGTGTCTGCTCAAACTTGCTGTAAGCAAACTCCCGACGCAGATAGTGAGCTTTTTTCTCCTCGTCCACTTTATTCCTCTTGCTCTCCATCTTTATCGACAAATCGCCGTCCTGGTTAAGATGAACATTGAAGTCTTCCTTCGTCATTCCCGGCGCAGCAACCTCAACCTCATAGTCAATCTCGCTCTCTTTTACGTTTATTGCCGGAGCTGTGGCATTGGCCTTTGGCATGAAGTCTGTGTCAAAAAAATCATTAAACACGTCGGGTAACCATGAATTCTTGCGATTAACTGGTATCATAATTTTATTCTCCTATTTTTTAATTGTTTTTATTTTCGTTATGTTCATGAGCTTCAGAAACTTGTCGTCGGCTCTCACTAAGATATAATACAACTTGCATACCAACATAAAAAACATGACATTCTGTCGATTTTGCACGACAGAATGTCATATCAATTATAAATTAACACTACTTACCACTGCCTTTACCGTATAAAAGTCTTCAGCATCAAGCCTTGTTATCGTCTGCCTTTTTCTGTGTTTTTTGCACGGCCTCAACAGTTGTTACAGAATATTTGTCTCTGTACAAGCCGTCGATAATACTGTCGGCAAGACTTATGTTGGGCACCTGCACCGTGTCGCACCCAAGAGCCTCGGCTGCCGTGACGAATATCTCGGCGGCAGGAATGATAACGTCGGCACGGTCAGCCTTCAGCTGAAACTGCTCTATGCGCTCCTCAACGCTGAGCACTTTCAGCTTTGAGTAAAGCTCCTTTATCTCGCCCACCGTAACGTATCTGTTTTCACGCTTGGCATGGGTAAGCTTAAACAGCTTGTTGATGTTTCCGCCCGAGCCAATAATCTTTATGTCGGGCATGTTATCGGCAAAGCCTTTCAGGTCGGCCTTCATCTTCTCAACGGTCTCTTTCGACACCATGCCTCCCAACATTCTCAGCGTACCGATGTTATACGACTGGCTGTGAGTGAGTGCCCCGTCGTGAAGCAGCGAAATCTCGGTGCTGCCTCCGCCCACGTCGATGTAAGCATAGTTGCCTTTTGCGCTGCCTATGTTCTCAACGATGTTGTTGCACAACAGATGAGCCTCTTCCCTGCCGTTGATAATCTCGATGTCAATACCTGTTGACTTGCGTAGCTTGTTAAGCACCTTCTTGCCGTTCTCGGCATCGCGCATGGCCGATGTGGCGCATGCCCTGTAGTCGTCAACCTGATTGAGTTTCATTATCTGCTTAAAAGCCTTCAACATGTGCTTCATCATAAGCATGCGCTCCTTTGAAATCTTACCGAGCGTAAACACGTCGGAACCCAAGCGCAGGGGCACACGCATGTACATCACACGCGATATCTGCTGAGTACCCTCAGCGGTAGTCCTGAAGTTCTTAATGAGCAGTCGCGCTCCGTTAGAACCTATATCAATTGCTGCTAATCTCATATCTTTTTTTATTTTAAAACTGTTTATCAAATCATAATTCCGCGCAACAAAACATACATCACGTAACAGCCTGGCATACAACCGGTTACAAACCGCGCTGCAAAAGGCCGTGTTTTAGGCTGTAAAAGGCCATGTTTTAGGGCACAAAAGGGCATGTTTTACAAGCCGAAAGGACACCTTTTGGAATCAGCCCCGAATCATTCGCCCATACAGTCAATCTTGGTTTCCTCCATATACGCGTTGTAAAGCTCCTCCTGCGAGCGGAACGGGCGTCCGTTCTCAACATCCTGCATAACGTTGTCGCCGCTGCCGTCAACCACGCGTCCGTTGGTTGTGTCGCGCAGTCCGTACTCCACTGTACGCATAAGGTCTTTCTTCAGGTCCTCGTCATAAACCGGAGCCATCACCTCTATGCGGTTCAGCAGGTTGCGCGGCATCCAGTCGGCACTGCCTATAAAGTATTTAGGATTGCCCTGATTACAGAATATAAGTATGCGCGAATGTTCAAGATAGCGGTCTATGATGCCCACGGCACGTATGTTCCCGCTGAAGTCAGGCGCACCGGTTATAAGCGCACAGTTGCCCCGAAGCACGATGTCTATTTTAACTCCGGCCTTCGACGCAGCATAAAGCTTGTCTACAACGTCAGGCTCGGTTATATGGTTTATCTTCATCTTTATCCACGCCTCGCGCCCGGCGCGCGCATTCTTTATCTCCTTGTCTATAAGACTTATTATCCTGGTTTTCATAGAGTTGGGCGACACCATGAGCTCTCTGAACCTGAACTGCGAGAACGGCCTGTCAATAAAGTCGAACACCTTCTTCACCTCCGACACAATGCCCTTGCGGGCTGTCATCATCAGATAGTCGGTGTACACCTTTGCGTTGCCCTCATGAAAGTTGCCCGTGCCCACGCAGGCAATGCTGCCTTTGGTAGACTCCACATAAAGTAGCTTTGAGTGAACCTTCAGTCCTTCCACTCCGTATATCACGTTTATGCCTTCTTCCTGCATGCGCCTGCTCCAGCGTATGTTGCTCTCCTCATCAAAACGGGCAAGCAGCTCCACCACGGCCGTAACCTTCTTGCCGTTTCGCGCAGCGCATATCAGCGCCTTAACCACCTTAGAGTCTTTTGCAAGTCGATACAATGTTGTCTTTATCACCTTAACCTCCGGCTTCAGCGCGGCCTCACGCAGCAGGCGGATATATCCGTCGAACGAGTGGTACGGCACGTGTATAAACAAGTCCTTGCGCCTTATCTGCTCCAGGACACTTTCCTGAGACAGAAATTCCGGCTTCATTACATGCGCCCACTTGGGATATTTCAGTTCGTCGTGTCCGCAGTCGGGAAATCCCATCAGGTCCTTGTGGTTCTGATAACGGCTGCTGGCCAGGGCCACGTCTAGCTTGCTCACGTTGAGCTTGCCCATGAGTTTTTTCTTCATCTCCTTGGGCATGCTCTTGTCGTAGATAAGCCTCACGGGCTCGCCGTGCCTGCGGCTGCTTACGCCCTTGGCTATTTTCTCAAGCACACCATAGTCGGAATCGTTGTCCATCTCCATCTCGGCGTCCTTGGTAAACTTAAACGAATAAGACTCAAACACGGCCGGCTTGAAGCCTATGAATATCAGCGGGAGACAATATCTCACAACATCGTCGAGATACATTATGTTGTCGAATCCGTCAGACGACGGCACCTTGACGAATCGTCCGTTCTCCCTGTCGGGCACCTTTATTATGGCCAGGCTGCTCTTTGGCCGTGACGCATTGCCGCCGACATCGGTTTTTCTCACCAGGAGATAAATGCGGTTGTCCTCAAGCTGCCCAATCTCGTCAATCTCCGAATACCAGATAGGATTCGTGTAGCCGTTGAGCCGCTCATGAAAGAAGTTTGTCAGAAATGTTTTCTGCTCATCGTTTAGCTGCGTCTCGTCAAGCATCCGTATGTTATGTTGCTCCAGGCAGTCGAACACATGCTCTATGGCCGCCGTGTACTCCTGGCTGTAGGCAGAATTAAGCTTGTTTATCTTGGTCATGGTCTTGCGTATCGTGTCGTGCTGCTTGCGCGCTTCCTTGTTGTCAGATTCAAGCAGACGGCTCAGCGAAGCCATGCGGACACGGAAAAACTCGTCGAGGTTGTTGGAATAAATACCCAGAAACGAGAGTCTTTCAAGCAGCGGGATATTCTCTTTTTGGGCCTCCTGCAGTATGCGATGGTTAAAATACATCCAGCTCACATCGCGCTCAACATAACGCTTTTCTTTTTTGTTCTTAGCCATAATCTTTACCTCTCAGTTTTTTGTTTTTCCGTATTCATTCCGTCATTGCCGCCCTTGCCGTCTGCACGTCCGCAAATGCGGAATGCCGGCAACACTATACAGCAATAACACGCAGACTTATTTGTTTTTGCAAAAATATAACTATTATCTAACAATATGGCCGTATTACATGTTAAAATAAGAATAAAATGTTGTTACAAAAACATTTTCTGTTATTATCAGCAATATCTTTACGCAAAGGGCAACATTAAGCGTTACGATGCCCTTCGGCACATTTTTTTACATGCAACAGGGTTAACGACATATAAAAAGTTCAATATCCGGCATTTTTGAGTTATCTTTGCAGTGTTCGTCACGCCGCCACTGCCACTTAGGCAAAGGCACTACAAACGAGCCGTCAACACACCGGGTTGACACAATACACATCATAACATAACAAAACAGCAAACTATGATACGCGAAATTTCAGGCGACAGCGACATCAGACTGACAGCACAGATGGCGCAAGAGATATGGAACGAAGCCTTCAGAGGCATTATCACACAGGAGCAAATCAATTATATGGTAGACAAATATCAGTCGTACCATGCGATGAAAGACCAGATTGAAAATCAGGGCTACACGTATTTCATTATCAGCAAGGACGGAAAAGACGCAGGATATTGCGGCGTTCAGGTAAAAGAAGACAACTCGCTCTACCTAAGCAAGATGTACCTGCTGAAAGAGGCAAGAGGGCAGCGGCTGTTTGAACAGATGACCAATCACCTTGTGAAGCTGTGCCGCGACAAGGGCATCAGCCGCATCTGGCTGACCGTAAACAAGCACAACGACAGGGCTATAGCGGCATACATCAAAAACGGATACAAGAACATAAGAAGCCAGACAACAGATATCGGCAACGGATTTGTGATGGACGACTACGTGTTTGAACTCAACACGCAGTGCTGACCGCAAGTTATTTTAATTCGTAATCATGTGTGTGGCAGCGGCATAAACCATGCATCTGGGCGCAACAGGCGTACATGCAGACCGCACGCAACGGCAAAAAAGCTCTAAAGAAAACATAATTCTTTAGTGCCAAGGCACGTTGTTTCAAAAAAAAATTGTAAGTTTGCATAAGTAATAATGCATGCGGCAGACCTCATAAGGCATGAGCCAACAGCAAGCCACAAAGCTTAAACAAGGCTCGGCATGGTCTGATTAGAAAACATTTGGCAAGCGTGAATACAAGAAAAACAATAAACAACATACTCAAAATAGCATTTCCGCTGCTGTTCGGCGGGGCGATACTCTATTGGATGTACCGCGACTTCGACTTCAGAAGCATCGAGAACATACTCTTGAACGAGATGAACTGGACGTGGATGTTGCTGTCGTTTCCTTTCGGAATACTCGCCCAGATGTTCCGCGGATGGAGATGGCGGCAGACGCTTGAGCCTGTGGGCGAGTATCCCAGAAGCTCAACATCCGTCAACTCAATATTCCTGTCTTACGCGGCAAGCCTCATCATACCGCGCATCGGAGAGTTCACACGCTGCGGAGTGCTCAAGAGATACGACGGCGTGTCTTTTCCAAAAGCCCTCGGAACCGTTGTTACCGAAAGAGCAATCGACACGCTGCTCATGCTGGTTGTAACAGCGCTGACACTGCTCATGCAGATGAAAGTGTTCACTACATTCTTCACAAAGACCGGCACAAGCATGGATTCTATCATCAACCGGTTCTCAACCACAGGCTATGTCGTAACCATTGCGTGCGCTATAGCTGCGCTGTTTCTTATACATATACTTCTTAAAAAGCTCTCAATATACAATAAGGTGAAAGCCACCATGGGCGGAATATGGCAGGGAGTAATATCGCTTAAAAGCGTAAAGAACGTTCCCCTGTTCATATTTTACACTCTGGGAATATGGGTAAGCTATTTTCTTCACTATTATCTCACGTTCTTCTGCTTCGACTTCACATCGTCGCTGGGCCTTCAGTGTGCCCTCGTTACGTTTGTGGTGGGCAGCATAGCCGTGATTGTTCCCACGCCAAACGGGGCCGGCCCGTGGCATTTCGCAGTGAAGACCATGCTCATTCTCTATGGTGTGAGCGACATCAACGCCCTCTACTTCGTGCTGATAGTGCACACAGTGCAGACCATGCTGGTCATACTGCTCGGCATATACGGCTGGGCCGCGCTGGCATTTACCAAAAAGAGAGAAGCCGCGCATACGGCGGAAACACTGGTTTCGACAAACATATAACATCAAATATGGACATACCGAAGTGCCGTATGCAGGCGCGGAGGGACTGACCTGATAACAATTTAATCTATTATGACTATGAGCGAAATTAAAAATCTCAAACCGGAGTGCATCTGGAGAAACTTTGATGCACTGACACAGGTTCCACGTCCGTCAGGACATCTGGAGAAAGTTCAGCAGTTCTTGCTCGACTTCGCAAAAAACACAGGCGTTGAAGCATTTAAAGACGAGGCCGGCAACATCGTTATGCGCAAGCCCGCCACACCGGGCATGGAAAACCGCAAGACGACCATACTGCAGGCACACATGGACATGGTTCCGCAAAAAGAGAAAACAAGCACTCATAACTTTGAGACCGACCCCATACAGACTTATGTAGACGGCGAATGGGTTAAGGCTAAAGGCACTACACTGGGAGCCGACGACGGACTGGGCGTGGCTGCCATAATGGCTGTCATGGAGGCTAAAGACCTGAAGCACGGACCTATCGAGGCACTTATAACCGCCGACGAGGAAACAGGCATGTACGGAGCCAACGGACTGCCGGCTGGCGAACTCGAGGGCGAGATTCTGCTCAACCTCGACACCGAACAGGAAGGCGAACTAATCATTGGAAGCGCCGGCGGCGTTGACATTACTGCCACTCTCGACTACAAAGAGACTGAAAGCGACAAGACAGACGCTGCCGTCAAGATTACAATAAAGGGCCTGAAGGGAGGCCACTCTGGTCTGGAAATCTGCGAAGGCCGCGGCAACGCCAACAAGATGATGGTGAGAATAGTACGCGAGGCTATTGCCGAAGACGATGCTTGCCTGGCAACATGGCACGGCGGAAACATGCGCAACGCTATTCCGCGCGAGGCTGAAGTGGTGCTCACCCTGCCTAAAGAGAATGTTGACGACCTGAAGTCTATCGTTGCCGACTATAAAGAAACATTCAACAACGAATACAAGGGCATTGAGAGCGACATCGAAGTAACTGCCGAAGAAGTAGCACTGCCTGAAATGATTGTACCGCAGGAGATTCAGGACAATCTGGTTGACGCCATCTATGCGGCACACAACGGTGTATGGCGCTACATCCCCACAATGCCGGAAATAGTAGAAACATCATCTAACCTTGCTATAGTTGACATCGACGGCGGCAAGGCTGCCATAAAGATTCTTGCCCGCAGCTCAAGCGAGACAATGAAAGATGAGCTGTCAACATCACTCGAAAGCTGCTTCAACATGGCAGGAATGAAGGTTGAATTCAGCGGTGCTTACGGCGGTTGGGATCCTAACACAGACAGCGAACTTATCAAGGTGATGCGCAACATCTACAAGAATCTGTTCAACGAGGAACCTACAGTGCAGGTGGTTCACGCCGGATTGGAGTGCAGCATCATTCTTTCTAAATATCCTGGCCTCGACATCTGCTCGTTCGGTCCTACCCTGCTGTCACCCCATACCCCCAGCGAGCGCGCCTACTGGCCGTCGGCAACCAAGTTCTGGGATTTGCTCGTAAAGACTCTCGAAGAGATTCCGGCAAAATAGCTCAATGTGACACGAACAAAATAATAAGAACATAATACATGCTGAAGACGGAAGGCTAAGAGCTGGACAAGCCCTGAACCTTCCGACTTTTTTGTTGTGAAATCCGACATAATACTAATAGCCTACCTGTACTAAAGCCACATACCGCCGACTGTATTTGTAGAGAAAAATTACGGAAAGCCGTGAACGGCAAAATAAAAAAACTTTATATTTTTGCGATATGCAATCGTTAATAAAAAAAATATAAAGCAATGAAAATTTTTTATCGACTATCACTATGGTGCATCATGGCATGCACAATTCCACTGACATTAGCATGCGACAACGACGATGAGCTGTCGCCCGGTTCCGATCCCGACCCTGTTGTTCCCGACAACGGCATCGTAAGCCTGTCGGCAGACGGCGAACAGGCCGACGTAACCATACCCACGGCACAGCCTTGGGAAGCATCTTCATCGGCCGACTGGCTGCAACTGTCGCAGATGGGCGGCAAAGGCGGCGAGAGCGTAAAGATTATCGCTGCGCGCAACATAACCCAGAAAGAACGCATAGGCTACATACGCCTGAGCAACGCGGCCGGAACACGCGCTGAAGCAGACTCCATGCAGATTGTTGTGAAACAGCCGGCAGCAGAGAGCGAGGCAACGGGAGTGGTGCTGACATCTGCCTGCTACCGCGACGGCAAAGTGTATGTAAAGATATACAATGGACGCTCGTCTGAAAGCAGTATGCAGCAATTGGGAGTTGTAAGCGGAAGCAACTTCAGCTTCGTCAACCCCGATGCCACCTATCCCGAAAAAGAACCTATAGTATATATAAAGAAGGGACAGGAATATGAGGCATGCCCTTATGTCATTCTGAATGCAGACGGCGAGGCCAAAGGCAAATTCTCGATAGCAGGCGAAGCTTCGGTAAACACGCTGCGCGTGAAGCAGAACATTATCTACAAAGAGCTTGGCAGCCTGGGCAACAGCGGCTCTGCCACCACGCACTTCACCGACGGCACCACGATATATATGGGCGGCGGCATTGTAGAAAAAACCAATCTGGGCTATGAACAGACCATAACCACCAACGAACTGCGCTCGTATGACACAGCCACTGGTGCCGAAAAAACATACGCCGACATGCCTGTCTGCGGTGCCGGAGTATGCTGGAACGGCACACCTATTATTATAGGCGACGGCGGAATATATTATCTCGCCGCAGGGAAATGGAACCTCGCCGCCGCGCACACCGGAGAAGTAACGGGCGCCGGCATTAAAGACAACATCATTTACGCCGTAACCGGCAGCAACATCTGCACCTACGTTCTTGACAAAGACAGCAACGGCGACATAACGGCCACGGCCGACGGCACCACCGCACACGGCATGACATTAGGCGAAAGCACACGCAACACATCTGACGGCAAGGGCAACACATGGCTTATGGACGACAGCCGGCGCACTGCATACATGATAGACGGCAACAAACTGACGGCACAACGCTGCACTCCGGCCGACTCGCTTACTTCCGACTTCAGCTTCATTGGCGTGGCCGAAGGCTATATCTATGCCATGAGCGACGGCTCTATACTACGCTATGAAATGGGCAACAGCAATCCGCAACCGCTGAAAATATTGGGAACATTCAGCTGGATTGGCGAAACGGAATGTGTAAACGGGGTAATGTACAACTTCGGCGGACTTACAAACTTCCGCGGCACGTACACAGCATCGAAGCTGCTCAACCGCTTCTCGCCAGCCGACTATGCTCCTATATCAGTTTCGATATTACCCGAATAACACAATAACAATATATAGACAACACAAAAAGAAGACCCAAGGCTCTATACGCTGATAAAAAGGCGATAGAGCCTTTGTTTAACCCAAACCGCATTAGAGTTTAATTTGCACAAGCATAACCAACACTATAAAAATAGAACAAAGATGCGCCATGACACCCCATAACACCAGATTAAATACAAAATTAAAAATCATTTCATTCATTTTTATTTTGAGATTAGCCCAACTTACAGTATCTTTGCACCGCAAAACAGAAATTTTAATTTATTCATGGACGATTATTACGCGGAAAATATGAACTTGTAGGTGCGGAGGTTTGCTCATTGATGCTGACCGCCGTACAGTCATAACCGTTTCGGAGGATTAGCAAATGAGAACATATTGGAACACAACCAAAGGCTTAAAGCAGATTGGCGAGTGGGAGCCTAACTGCTGGATACAAGTGACATGCCCGACGGAAGAAGACCAGCGTCTTCTTGAAAATGAATTTAAAATTCCCGATTATTTCCTTTCAGACATCAGCGATAATGATGAGCGTGCCCGTTACGAATACGACGACGGCTGGATGCTCATAATCCTGCGTATACCTTTCGTTAAGGAAATAAGGTCGAGAACGCCCTACACCACCGTGCCGCTCGGCATAATACACAAGCGCGACGTAACCATAACAGTGTGCTTTCACGAAACAAACATGATGATAGACTTCGTGAGCTATCAGCAGAAGCGCGGCGAAGGCTTCACCGACTACGTAGACATGATTTTCCGTCTGTTCCTCTCTTCGGCCGTATGGTACTTGAAACGGCTGAAACAGATAAACAACCTGATAGAGAAATCAAAGCGCAATCTTGACAAAGAGGTGAACAACGAATCGCTTATCGGACTGTCAAGACTGCAAGACTCGCTGACCTATTTCATCACGTCAATCCGCGGCAACGAGAACCTTCTGGCAAAGCTGAAGTTCAAGCTGCAGGTGGACGAGCTCGACGCCGACCTGATAGAGGACGTAAACATCGAGATGAGCCAGGCGCGCGAGACCACAAACATATATTCAGACATCCTCGAGTCGACGATGGACACATATTCGAGCATCATCAACAACAACATGAACACCGTGATACGTACACTCACCTCAGTGTCGATTATCCTGATGTTTCCCACGCTCATAGCCAGCCTGCTCGGAATGAACCTAATAAACGGCATGGAACAATGGAAATACGGCTTCGTAATAGCCATAATAGTATCCGTGCTCATTTCAGGCATATCATGGTGGATTTTCCGTCACAAACGACTCATTTAGCCTAAGAAAAACGTTTTTTTCCAAATTTATTAGGTATTTACAATATTTTTAATTAAGTTTGCAAGCCTAAAGATTTACATGGAAAACCAATTCATGAACGAATAAAAAGTTATATGATGGACTCTCAAGAAAAGACACTCAGCCAAGAGAACACTGAAAAACTGAATGTTGAATCAGCAGAAAACAACATGCAGGAAAGCTGCGTTGCCGCTGAAAACAATGCGGAAGTTACAACCGAAACTACTGAAACCGAAGAAATTTCCTCAGACAACCTTGATGCAGCTGAGCTGAAAAAAGTATACAAAACCAAAGGCGAAATAATTGAAAGGATGAAAGAAATCGCCCACAGCGACGAACATCCTCAGAAAGGCGAAATAGACTATCTAAAAACCATCTTCTACAAACTTCACTTCGCTGAAAGAGAAGCTGACATGAAAGCATATCTTGAGGGCGGCGGCGACCCTGCCGGCTACAAGGTGCTTCCTGACGAAGACGAAGAGGTGTTTAAGGCCGAAATGGGCGTGATAAAGGAAAAACGCGCCAAGCTGTTCCTTGAGCAGGAAAAGGAAAAGCAGGAAAACCTGAAGAAAAAGCTTGACATCATTGAAAAGATAAAGGCCATGGTGACTTCTCCCGAAGAAGCCAACAAATCATATCAGGACTTCAAAAAGCTGCAGCAGGAGTGGAAAGAGATTAAGCTCGTGCCGGCAGAAAAGGCCAACGAACTGTGGCGCAACTACCAGCTTTATGTAGAGCAGTATTACGACCTGCTGAAACTGAACAGCGAGGCACGCGAATACGACTTTAAGAAAAACCTCGAAATAAAGACAAAAATATGTGAGGCTGCCGAAAAACTCGGTGATGAAGAAGATGTAATAAGCGCTTTCCACCAGCTCCAGAAGCTGCATCAGGAATTCCGTGAGACCGGACCTGTGGCTAAGGAACTCCGCGAGGAAGTGTGGGCACGCTTCAAGGCTGCGTCTACAATAATAAACAAACGCCATCAGCAGCACTTCGAGGAGCTTCGCGCCAAAGAAGAAGACAACCTGACAAAGAAGACCGCACTATGCGAGAAAATTGAAGAAATAGCTAAAGGCGAAATAAAGACTGCCGGCGAATGGGAGAAAAAGACAAAGGACATCATAGCCATTCAGGCTGAATGGAAGACTATAGGCTTCGCCCCGCAGAAGATGAACGTAAAGATATTTGAACGTTTCCGCGCTGCCTGTGACGATTTCTTCAGCAAGAAGGCAGAATTCTTCAAGAACATGAAACAGCAGTTCGCCGAAAATGCCGACAAGAAGAGAGCGCTCATCGAACAGGCTAAGGCACTGCAGGACAGCACTGAATGGAAGTCAACAAGCGACAAGCTGATAGCCCTTCAGAAAGAATGGAAGACAATAGGAATGGTTCCCAAGAAACTTGGCGACAAGCTTTGGAACGAATTCCTCACAGCATGCAACCACTTCTTTGAGGCACGCAATAACGCAAATGCAGGAACACGCAATGAGGAGCGCGCAAATCTTGAAAAGAAACGCGGCATAATAGAGCAGCTGAAGGCTATGGCAGAAAACGCCGAAGGCAACATTCAGGAGAAAGTGCGAGAGCTTATAGACGAATACAACGCCATAGGTCATGTTCCGTTCAAAGAGAAAGACAAGCTCTACAAAGAATATCACGACATTCTCGACAGACTATATAAAGAGCTGAATATTTCTACGGCACGCCGCCGTCTTGACAAATTCAAGAACAGCTTGAAGAACGTTGCAGAAAAGGGAGCTGACGCTCTTGACAACGAACGAGCACGACTGATGCGCCGTTATGAGGCAATCAAGCAGGAAGTTCAGACTTATGAAAATAACCTCGGCTTCCTCAATGCTTCAAGCAAGAAGGGCAACAGCCTAATCGACGAGATGAACAGAAAGGTTCAGAAGCTGAAAGACGACATGAACCTTGTACGCGAGAAAATCAAGGCCATCGACGCTGAAAATAAAGACGAGGACTGATTTTCATAAATGCAACAAGAACAACTTATACACATAAGGTAAATTGAAATTTAAAATTATCTGCATACTCACGCTATTGCTTAGTGTCACCGCCCTGAAGGCGCAGACACAAAAGCAATGGCGTGATTCTTTATCTGTGATAAACAACATGCTTGCAAAGCATCCTGACTCGATAAAGCTGCAGCTGCAAAAGGCTAATATAAACCTTCAGCTGCTTGAATGGGAGGACGCGGCCAAGACATGCAGCGAAATCCTGATGAAGGACACTACAAACCTGTCGGCACTATATTACAGGGCTTATGCCAACAACAATATGCGCAGGTATGAACTTGCCAAAAACGACTATGAGGATTTTCTGAAAATATCTCCGCGCAACATGGAGGCCCGCCTCGGACTGGCCTACACATACATACAGCTGAAACGCAACACACAAGCCCTCGACCAGCTGAACAACCTCGTTGAAATGTTTCCTGACAGCAGCGTGGTGTATGCAGCAAGAGCCGAGCTTGAAAAAGACATGAAAGCGTATGAAGTCGCGCTGTATGACTGTGACGAGGCCCTTAAACGCGAGCCTGACAACCAAGACTATGTCATCTCCAAAGTTGAGGTGCTTATTTGTCTTGACAGGAAAAGAGAGGCAAAAACTCTGCTTGACCGGCTTGTAAGAAGCGGAGTTGCACGCGGAGCGCTGAAAGAAATGTACGCTAAATGCAAATAACCTGTTCAGTTCTGCATCATGACATCAAAGTTTTTCCAGCTTCTGCGGTTTTCAATCGATGCTTCACAACCCGCTCCTAAAAACATTACAGCCACCGATTGGCCTCTACTGTTCCGCATGGCCAAAGAACAAAACCTTCAAGGCGTTATTTTCTATGGCATAAACAAACTGCCAAAAGAATGTCTTCCAGATAAGGAGACAGCCATGAAATGGTTTTCCATAAGCCGTCAAATAGCCACACTCAACATAAAAGTAAACATCAACGCAGCAAAAGTTTCAGACACATTCAGGCGTAAAGGTCTGCGCACTTGTCTGCTTAAAGGACAGGGAAATGCCCTGCTCTACCCAGACCGGCACATGCGCACGCCGGGCGACATAGACATATGGGCTGAAGGCGGATACAAGAAGGTGATGAAGACTGTAGGTTACATGGCCCAGGGATACAAACGATGCTATCATCACACAGACTTTCCCGACTACGGTGGAACAACCGTTGAGCTGCACTACCGTCCCCAGTTTATGAACAATCTTATAAGCAACGCCAGACTGCAAAACTATTTCAACAAGAACGCAGGCGAACAGTTTGCAAACATTGTACAGCTGCCCGACGGAGCAGGAAGCATTGCCGTGCCCACGGCAGCATTCAACCGTATATACCAGATGGCGCATATCTCTAACCATTTCTTCCACGAGGGCATCGGCCTAAAACAGCTCTTAGACTATTACTATGTGCTGCGGCAAGGATTCACGAAAGAAGAACAAGAGGCAGACACACGCACGCTGAAACACTGCGGACTGTATAAAATGGCTACAGCTGTAATGTATGTAATGCAGAAAGTTTTCTGTCTTGACGACAAATATCTAATTGTAAAGGCCGATGAACGCCTCGGCAAGTTTCTGCTCAACGAGATTATGCTCTCGGGCAACTTTGGTTTCTACGACAAGCGCATAGACAAATACCGTGGTAACCAACTGAAAAAGAATATACAGCGGCTTGTGCGCGACGCGCGCTTCATGCTCATATTTCCTGGTGAAAGTATCTGGGAGCCCGTATTCAGGCTTTATCATTTCTTTTGGAGAAAAGCTGCCAGATATTAGATTATCAGCTGCACATCGGGCCTGTCGGCCATAAAACTGAAATAGGAACAATATCCACACATAAGCTAATGCGTGATGCTTCGGCACTCCAACTCATCACGCTATATACCTCTAATTATCAATCAACATTAATGCTATTGTGACGAATGATGAGTTTCAAAGAAATATTTTCATCACAAATCATATTTATTTTACAATGTTGCGCCAGCCACTATACAAATGATACATAATAATATATAAAACAAAAGATGCAAACCTATATAAGTTTGCATCTTCTTTGTTGGGATACCCGGACTCGAACCAGGAATGACAGGACCAGAATCTGTAGTGTTACCATTACACCATATCCCAATTTTATGTCTGCAATCGTTTTGTTTCCTGATTGCGATTGCAAAGGTACGCATTTTTTTTTAACTGGCAACATTTTTACCGACTTTTTTCTAAAAAATCTCAAAATAATGCTGTTTTATAACCGTTTTACGATAAATCAGTGTACCTTTGCATAAAATAAAATACATTTTTAAGGGATAAACAGAATTGGATTTCTTTTCCCGCATATATCAAAATTTCAGAGCATTAACAACATCTTATTTTTTAATGGAACAAACAAAAAATTTAGTTGAGACAATAACAAAAGGTATTCAAGAAAAAAAAGGGTCGAACATAAACATAATTGACCTGAGAAGCATCGAGGGCGCTATATGCAATTATTTTATAGTATGCCAAGGCAACTCACCGTCACAGATAGAGGCAATAACAGACTCTGTTGAAGAATACGCCAGAATACACGCCGGCGAGAAGCCCGTACATGTTGCAGGACTGACAAATGCGCAATGGGTGGCAATGGACTACACAGACGTAATGGTTCATATCTTTCTTCCTGAAGTACGCGAGTATTATAATTTAGAAAATCTTTGGGAAGATGCTGAACAGACAAGAATACCGGATTTAGACTGATAATGCAACAACGCAAAGCATGAAAGTTAATTCAGAAACATTATATTAACTGAAAAAAACATGGAACAAGATAAAAACAACAAGATGCCAAAATTCAGCATGAGCTGGATTTACATGCTTGTAATCATAGGGCTTATCAGCGTTTACCTGATGGGAGGCGACGCCGTTGGCGGAAGCGCAAGCAAAAAGGTTTCTTACGATGAGTTCAGGTCGTATGTAACCAAAGGCTACGCATCAGAAATTGTATTGAACAAGGATGAAAGCACACTGAAGATGTACGTAAAGCCCGAATACATCAGAAATGTGTTCAAGGCAGGAACAAAGGAAGTGGGAAAAGAACCTTACGTAACCACCGAGTTCGGAAGCGCAGACAAGGTTGAAAGCTTTGTAGACGCAGAACGCCAATCAGGAAAATTCAAGGGCAACCTTAATTACGAGAACAAAAAGGGCAGCGACTTTATGACCATACTCCTTAATCTTGCGCCTATACTGTTTTTCGTCTTTATCTGGCTGTTCTTCATGCGCCGTATGAGTGGAGGCGGAGGCAACGCCGGAGGCGTGTTCAACGTTGGCAAGAGCAAGGCCAAGATGTATGAAAAGGGAGCAGACATAAATATCACCTTCAAGGATGTTGCCGGACAGGCCGGAGCAAAACAGGAGGTGCAGGAGATTGTTGAGTTTTTGAAAAACCCAAAAAAATATACCGACCTTGGAGGCAAGATTCCTAAGGGCGCTCTGCTCGTAGGTCCTCCGGGAACGGGTAAGACTCTTTTAGCCAAAGCCGTTGCCGGCGAAGCCGGAGTGCCTTTCTTCTCTATGAGCGGTTCTGACTTCGTTGAGATGTTCGTAGGTGTCGGAGCAAGCCGAGTGCGCGACCTGTTCCGCCAGGCAAAGGAGAAGTCACCATGCATCATATTCATCGACGAGATTGATGCCGTTGGCCGTGCCAGAAGCAAAAACCCGTCAATGGGAGGCAACGACGAGCGCGAAAACACACTTAATGCCCTGCTGACCGAGATGGACGGTTTCGGAACCAACAGCGGCGTGATAATTCTCGCAGCAACAAACCGTGCCGACATGCTCGACTCCGCACTGCTGCGCGCCGGACGTTTCGACCGTCAGATAAACGTAGACCTGCCTGACCTCAACGAGCGTAAGGAGATATTCATGGTTCATCTAAGACCCGTAAAGACAGACCCGTCGGTAGACATAGACATGCTTGCACGCCAGACTCCGGGATTCTCTGGTGCCGACATTGCCAACGTGTGCAACGAAGCTGCGCTGATAGCAGCCCGCCACGACAAGAAATTTGTCGGCAAGCAGGACTTCCTCGATGCAGTAGACCGCATTATCGGCGGACTTGAAAAGAAGACAAAGGTTATGACTCAGGGCGAGCGCCGCACCATCGCACTGCACGAGGCAGGACACGCCACCATATCATGGTTCCTCGAGCACGCCAACCCACTCGTCAAGGTGTCTATCGTTCCGCGCGGAAGGGCTTTGGGCGCAGCATGGTATATGCCGGAGGAAAGACAGATAACCACAAAAGAGGAAATGCTCGACGAGATGTGTGCCACACTTGGCGGACGTGCTGCCGAAGAGCTGTTCACCGGTCATATATCAACAGGAGCAATGAACGACCTTGAGCGCGTTACAAAGAGTGCCTACGGCATGATTGCATACGCCGGTATGAGCGACAAGCTACCGAACATCTGCTATTATAACAACAACGAGTATAGTTTCCAGCGTCCTTACTCTGAAACAACAGCCAAGATAATGGACGACGAGGTGCTGAAAATGATCAACGAGCAATATGAGCGCGCGAAGAAGATTCTTACTGAACAGAAAGAAGGCCACAACAAACTGGCTGAAATGCTGCTCGAACGTGAGGTTATATTTGCTGAAGACGTTGAGACAATATTCGGCAAGCGCCCATGGGTAAGCCGTTCTGAGGAGATTATGGAGGAAGAGGGAAAAGACTCTAAGGAAGAAGGAGAAAGCGACAAGGCTCTGCCCGAAAGCAGCGAGACTGACAACAACACCGTAAATCAGAAACCGGTATCTGAAAACAATGCTGAAACCGGTATTTCTGACAGCAATGACAATTCTCAAGAAACAAAATAGATGAGATATGAGTGACAAGATGAAGAACCTTATTGTAAGAAGCATCACAGGCGTGTTCTTTGTAGCAGCCATCGTGGTATGCTTCATGAGACCTATCGCCATGGAGTTTCTGTTTGCTCTCGTAACAGGACTGACGACATGGGAATACTGCGGACTGGTGAACGATGTAAAGGGCGTACAGGTAAACCGCTTTATCAGCACAGTGGCGGGAGTTTACTTTTTCCTTGCCGTAGGAGGCTTCTGCAGCGGAATGATTCAGAGCGGTGCCGTGTTCATACCATATCTGCTTACAATAGTATATCTCTTCATCAGCGAGCTTTACATGAAGACGGAGAACGCGATAAACGACTGGGCCTACACCATGCTCGGCCAGATGTACATAGCCCTGCCCTTCTCTACCATCAACGTGCTTGCGTTTAACGCAACCCCCGACGGAAACATTGTTTTCAACTATATGATACCGCTCTGCGTGTTCATATTCCTTTGGTCCAACGACACGGGTGCCTACTGCAGCGGATCACTCTTCGGCAAGCATAAGCTGTTTCCGCGCGTATCGCCCGGCAAGAGTTGGGAAGGCTCCATAGGCGGCGCCATCATCGTTCTGGCCGTGGCATGGCTGATAGGATACATCGACGGACAGAACGGCAACACATCAGGACTTACCATACCGCAGTGGATGGGTCTTGGCCTTGTTGTTGTCGTGTTCGGCACATGGGGCGACCTTGTAGAGTCGCTCTTCAAGCGCACCCTTGGCGTTAAGGACAGCGGCAACATACTGCCCGGACATGGCGGAATGCTCGACCGTTTCGACTCTTCGCTTATGGCCATGCCTGCAGCCGTTGTATATCTTTACTCGCTTACGCTGTTCTGATTAGCACGTAAACAAGCAATATAACCAAACAACCGGCGCCATGCTTCAATATCAGATGAAAGCATGGCGCCGGTTTTGTATCTATATTTAACCCACGGGCATTAGGATTCTGCCGGGATATTTGCTTTATATTGAGCGGATTTTCGTTTGACATAGCCCACTATGACTGCGTAAATGCAAACAAAAATACACCGAATTCTAACGATTTAGATTTAAAACAAAAACCATATTATATTGTCAGGACTCATTTTTTACTCCTTATAAACTAAATTCAACCCTCACCATACATTCACGAGGTCTCAGCCTTGTAACGGTGTACATCTGCTGAGTATCGGTTATCTGGCGGCGCTCATATTCTTCCTTTCCCAAAATATTGCTGCATGTCAGGCTCACTTCATAACGTTTGGTGCGATAAGATACCGACAAGTCGGCAAAATAAGTGAACGAAACAGCCTTGTCGTTGCTGTGATATATCTCGTTGCTTAACTCTATGTTAAAGCGGCCGGGCATGAAATAGCACTTCAGACTGTGGCTGAATGAACTTAGCGACGACGGCAACGAGGCGCCCGAACGGCACTCCTGTCTGACATAGCTGAACTGACTCTGCTCTTCGACAGAGAACCAGCTGCAAGGCTGGAGCGAGACTGTTGCCGTAGCTCCGGCCATCTGCGTCTGAAACGGCGTAAGCACATTCTGCAAGAGCATGTTATAATCACTCCACTGCCATCGCCCTGACAGCGTAGTAACCAGATGAGCCACGTTCCAGCTCTCGCTTACACGGCAGTTTAATCCGTGCATGACGCTGTTTGATGTAAGGTCAGTGGCCCGCGACTCATACACATTGCCGTCCACATTCATTGAGTAAAGCCGCTGATTGCGCATATTGGTAAAGACATACCCGACAGTGGCAAACAGGCCTTTTATAACATTCTTATATTCTATATTGGCGCTTGCCGTGTGCATCAATGTGTTGCTGAGCTTGCCCAGTCCTTCTGTCTTCGTGATGTAATCGGTGAACACAGGTATGTCGAGCATTGACAAAAAGCCTTCGGGCTTCCACGAGCAGTTATACGTTGCCGTTATGCCGAAATCGGAAACGGGCATAGCCCTGAAAAACAGATTAGGCTCAAATGTAATGTTGTCCTTATGCTGTATGCCATACGTCCGGCTTGTCCAGTAAACAGGCGCCGATGCAACAAGATTAATAATGGCGGTCTTATACGACAGCGACGGTTTCAGGAAAGTGCGCCATTCGGTGTACTTCCTTACGGCATCCACATCCTGCCGGCTTACGCCTATATGCTGCGCCTTCATGTCTGTACCTATATTATAATTAAGATAAAACGCACCAAACTTTTGTCCGAAATAGGCGTTACATCCGGCAAGGACGCTGCGCTGGCGAAGGCGCTGCATGGTTGAGTCGGCAAGCAGCAGACTGCCCGGCAGCCAGTTGAGCGAGAGGTAAGCGTTGGCTGAAAGCGAGTGGCGACGGGTGATGTTGCGCACAAACGACAGTTTGTCCGTGATGTAGCCCTGACGCGGTTTCACCATCTCTCTTGTCTCAACGCCGTTCAATATCGACAAGCCGCTGCTGCGGTCGAAGTCAACATATCCCCTGACATCGTTTGTAAGATACTGTCTTTCGGTGTTCTGCCTGTAAAGCACCTCAGCCGACAAGGCGTCGTGACGGCTCTCAGCCGATACGTCCTGCACAATGGCAGCACCGCCTGCCGCCGTATATACCGTGGTGGATGTCTGCCGCTGTTCAGTCATGTCAGTCATGCCGTCGAGCTGTATCCTCAAGTCATTGCCGCCATGCGTCTTCAGCAGCCAGTTAGTTGCAAACAGATGAGTATGATTAAATCTGCTGCGCGAGGCGTCAATGGCCGGTGCCGGCAGCGATATGTTGCCAAGCATACCATCGTCCACTGGTGCCGAGTCGTCGAGATATGCCGACATAGGCGTTACTTCCAGTCCGATGTTCTTACCGGTATTGTTGTTCTTATACATACTTATGCTCTGCACCTTGCGCGAAAACAGCATTGAGACGATGCGATTGTCATAAAGCCAGTCGGGACTTTCGGTCAACGAAGCTCCCGTTGACAGGTCGAAGGTGTGACTCCACACATTTTTTGCGCTGTCGGTCAGCACGATGTTGAGTGCTGCCTGATCGCTGAACTTTGTATCCTTCAGCGCACGTATGGGCTGATGCCGTTCAAGCACCTGCACCTTTTTCACCTTTCCTGCATCAATGTTATCTGACGCCTGCGCATACTTACCGCCAAGCAAATCCATGCCTTCAATATAGAATTTGTTTATCTTCGTGCCCTGATATTCTATCGAGCCGTCATCATTTACGGTAAGTCCTGGCATTTTTCTGATAACGTCGGCTATGGTGCGGTCTTGCTTGCCACGAAAGGCGCTCACAAGATAGTTGAGCGTGTCGCCCTCCTGCCTGATGCACTGCGACTTTACAACCACTTCCTTAAGTTCTGTGGCATGCTCGCTGAGCACTATAGCCTTGTCGCTGCTGTAATGCCTAAGAGCAATAGACAGTTTAGAGTAACCAATCTTGCGCACCTCCATCGTGTCGCACTGCCGGCCTTTACAGTCTACGGCAAACATGCCTTGCTTGTCGGTGAATCCATAAGCCACTGCCGACTTGCCGTTTTTAATATATACAGAAGCCTTGTCGACAGGACTGTTGTCCGAGTTGACAACCCGTCCCGTTATAACCTGTCCGTAAGCCGTTGCTGCCAAAAGCCACGCAAACAGGACAAGCGCCATGCGTATGGTTCTGCCGTCACTCACAGTCATAGTCTTCTATAAGTACCGGCGTAACCTTTCTTTGCTTCGTTCTGCCCTTACTGACAGACGGAGCAAGGCCCGTCAGCCTCGTCATCAGCCCTACAGGATCGGTAATCTCCATTTCTGTAATCTTTTGCAGCTCTTTCGGCTCAACAGATTTATATTTTGTCTTTTCCATCGTAATGCTTTTTCCCCTGCCCTTTCTTACAGCCGTGCATACAAACGAGAAACAGCCGTTATCTGTTTCAGCCTTCATTATAAGTCCCGGCAGTCCGCACAGCTTCCAAGGACCGTCGCTCACGGCGATGTCAGGCGCATACCACACCGTCCATGTCTGTCCGCGAAACTTTGTCCTTGCCTTGTTGCAGTGATACTCGGCTATTATCGAGTCGCCGTCGGCCAGTTGCCAGTCAAACGCAGGCATATTCTCCTCAGACTTAAGGGCAAAACCATGCAGATTAAGTGTATAAGTAAGTTTACCGTCAGCCGGATAATTCTTCATCACCATATATTTCTGCCCAAGCGTTCCACTTCCTCTCATCCGTGTGCTTGCAGCCAAAGCCTGTTGCAGTTGTCCACCCGTGGCCTGCACCACGCTGTCAAGCACATGCTGTTGTCGTATGTTTGCCGAAGAATAAAACTTGCTCCACTTATTGCCAATAAGCAGTTCCATCTCGTCTTGCATTTCCGGTCTTTCAACACAAGTCTTAAACTTAGCGTCATAACTGATACGCATGACAGCTGTGTCCGACTGAGCCGCCGACGGTACATGACTGCACAAAGCAAGAAGAAATAAAGACAAATAATGTATAACACAAATTCTCTTCATAAGTTCAAACAGTTTAATTTTATTATTTTTATAAGCAAAATTACTCGATTTAGCACAATGCACAAAAATCTGCTGTTCGCAAAAATGTTCGCAAATCATTCCACATTAAGCCTAAGTCATTAGACCGTATATAAGTTTGGTATGTTCATGCTTTCAGCCGTCTTTTTGTCTTTTATTGGCGACTTTTCCTCCGGCCTTTCTTGACATAGCCCGCTATGACTGCGAAAAATCAAACGATAATCCACTTAATATAAAGCAAAAATACAGGCTAAATCATAACGTCTAATCTAGGGTTAAGTCTGTAAATCTGTTTCATTTCGGTTGATGTTTTTCATCATTAGCCGATACAAAATTAGTAAAAATTTCAATACGTTCAACCGGCATGATAATTTTTAGGCGAAAAATCGTAAGCAAAACAGACTCCGTACATAAACATTTTTCAATACAGACATGCGCCATAGTGTATACTGTAAGCAATAACAAGGCATTTAGTTATAAATCAAAAGTGGCCGAGTTACGGGTCAAAACTCGGCCACTTTTGAGGCGTAAACCGGCCACTTTTTAATCAGAAACGGCCGTGTTATTTTAAGCAAATAAAAGAATTTTATTCAATAGCACATACAACTGCACTGGTGAAGACAGAAATGCCGTGGCAAAAATATTCCACACGGGCTATTCGTCGACCTCTTTCTTCAGCAGCCGCACCATGATCTCAGCCGCGTTGTCGGGAGCTATTTTGTCGCCGAGCCTTCTGCGCACTTCGGCATATCCATCAATCATGCTGCTGCGACAAGCTCCGTCGGGCAGCAGACGCGACAGTTCAGCGGCAATGTTATCAACAGAAAATGTGTCGGCAACAAGCTCCCTGACCACCTCACGGTCGGCAATGAGATTGACAAGCGAAACGTATCTAACCTTCAACAGATGTTTACGGAGAAAGGCGATGACCTTTGGTATAGGAGTTTCGTAGCACACCACCTGCGGCACGTTGAACAGAGCCGTCTCAAGAGTGGCCGTTCCGCTGGTTACAACAGCCGCACGCGAATGGGCGAGCAGTTCGTAAGTCTGTCCGTAGACTATCTTTACGGGCTGTCCGGATATGAACCCGGCATAATAGTCAGCACTTATCGACGGCGCTCCCGCCACCACAAGCTGATACTTGTCGGCAAAGCGCGAGGCAGCCTCTATCATGGCCGGCAGATTGTCCTTTATCTCCTGCTTGCGGCTTCCGGCCAGCAAAGCAATGACAGGACGGCGTGAGTCGAGCCCGTTTTTAGAGCAGAACTCGTCGTAAGAATCGGTGTAGGTCTTCAAGAATCCGCTCACCTCGTCGGCCGTAGGATTGCCCACATAGTGTATCTTGTAGCCGTGCTTGCCTTCAAAGAAGGGCACCTCGAAAGGCAGAATGGAGAACAGTTCGCTGACATCGCGCTTTATGTTCTTTATGCGGTACTCCTTCCATGCCCAAATCTTTGGCGAGATGTAATAATACGCAGGTATTGAAGTCTTGGCATGCAGAAACTTGGCTATGTCGAGATTAAAACCCGGATAATCAACCAATATCACCACATCAGGATGCCACTCTGTTATGTCGCGCTTACAGAAAGCCATGTTTCTGAATATGGTTCTAAGATGCAGCAGAACAGGCACAAAACCCATGTAAGCCAAGTCGCGATAGTGGCGCACACGCATGCCTCCGGCAGCCGACATAAGGTCGCCTCCGAAGAAACGGAACTCAGCCTCGCCGTCGACTCTTCTGAGCGACTGCATAAGCCGCGACGCATGAAGGTCGCCACTTGCCTCACCGGCAATAAGATAATATTTCATTATGGTTGTTTAAAATAATTGTTCTTAATAAACTAGACATGCAAAAATAGCACTAAAAACGGAAACAATGAAACAAATAAGACGTTTTTTGTTAAAGCTAATTATACTTGCTTTATCTTGTATTTGCATAAATTCAATAATCGTAAGTCATCAGATTTAACCAAATCAGACGTTTAAATTTCAGCATAATAATCGTATTATACAAAATCACAAATCTGAAAAATATGAAAACAAAAACTGCCGGATTATAAAGTCCGGCAGTAATAAAGAAATGTAATGCTTACAAAATCAGCACATTTTGCTATGTTTCATTTTAGTGTACTGTTATTTTTCTGACTATCTGTCTGCCATCAGCAGCTGTGGCCCTAACCACATACATACCAGGAGCAACGTTGCCGAGAGAGACCGGACGAGTAACTGCATCAGCAGCCTTAACAACACACATACCATCAGCAGTATAGACCGACACACCAGCATTGTCTACACCATCAACATAAAGCTGTCGACCAACATGGCGCAGAGACATCGTGCTTTGCAAAGTCTCACTAACACCTGTAACGTTTCCTATGCGGAAGGCTGGGCTTATGGTCTGTTCCTGCATATTGCCCGAAGCGTCAGTTAATGTTATCTTCAAATCATACCATCCGTTACTGCTCTCACGGTTTACGCTTTCAAGCGAGCCAAGATAGAAATAGCCAAAGCCCGGCATGCGGTAAAGTTCAGGTATCTCATCAACGGCAAGTTCAGTCCAGCTGTCCTGTCCGTAAGGTGAATAAGCAACGGCTACGGCTTGCTCCTTGCAGTCGAAGTAAAATAAATCATTTTTATTCTGAAGATTAAAATCGCCACCGCAAAATTCCAATATTCCGTCTTGCGGAACATCAAAGCGGTCTGTTATCATACCATCAGTATTTTTAAAATGAAGCATCTGTAACGTTGGTGCGGTCCAATCTTCTTTACGCTGATCATATATTATTCGGGTTAAATTATAGCCAGATATACCGTCAACATCTACATTCTCATTTGTGAGAGTCAAGTCTATTTCACCATATGGATGTTTTTCCTCTGCCCATGCAGTCATCAAGCTATCCAATTGGTTGAAATTGCCTAACACTTCTTCTCCATTATATTTCAGACTCATCTTTAGAACATAAAGATCACTCATACGGATTTCCCCCAATCTTCCAATATAACATGGTGATAAATAAGAGACATTCCAATTATAAGCATCGTCAAATAAATTTCTAGCCATAAATGCATTTATAGGACAACTATTCCCATATCCCATCTTTATTTTGCTATCTGTATATGAAAATGAAGGATGACCTGGATATTCAAACATTTCTATATCTTTACCTTCTTCTGGTGCTGGTATCTGAAATGCATAATTTCCATAAGCGGCATGCCCATTATTTACATATTCTATTCCCATTTTATCAATAAACATAGGCAAACCTATATTATAAAGATCAGTAAAAACAGTATCTCTATATACCACATCACCGTATGAAAATTCTCTTATGCGCGAATATGTATAATCACTAATTTTAGGATAAACCATAATGTCAAATTTATCATTTACACTCTCTATTTCTTTTGGTGCATCAATAAAAATCTTTATCATATTTTCAGAAGATAAACGCTTTGTATTCTTCAAACTAACATTGGTTAGTTCTTTATAATTATACATATTTATAAGGTCTAAAGCCGTAAAGTGTTCATCCATTTTTTCTCCAAGAGGACTAAAATCATACTTTGCTTCATATAGGCAAAAATCATTAGGGTTATTTGATAATACTTTTTTTTCAGTTCCTTCTGTAACAAATTTATTCACATAATACATTCCATTCTCTTCAGAAATACGACTTTGAGCCAAAATATAACGGTCACTAAGTTCATTAACATAAAAATCATATTCAGAAGCTCCATCTTCATCACCAAAATCAGAACTAAATCCACCTGTAATTCCCGACACATATCCATATCCTTTTAACAAATAAAAACTTGAAATATGCATATTGTCAACAGTTCCCTCATCAATAATAACATTTGATTCTTCATCATATTTTGGAACATAACATAATTCGCCAGTTGGAGAATAAGATTTAACACTAACTCGTCTAGAAATTTCTCCTGCATCAAGGACCACAGTTGTATCTTTTACAACATCAACAAGTTCTCTTACACAATGAGCAATAACACTTGTATTATCTAATGTCATAGAAAAATCACACATAAAATCATACACCCCCTTGGGGATAGACATATCAATCTTATTATTTCCTTTATAACCAACTTCAGCAGTAATATCGGAATTATAAGCAGCTCCATATATAGGTAAAAATATATCTGGATTATATTTTAATTCTAAAGTAACATTTATCAAATCTTCAGAAGCAAGAGTTTTTTTGTTTGTGCGAATTCTCCGTATATTTCCAAATGTCTGTTCTTCAAAAATCTTGAAGTTTTCAAATTTTTGCTTATTATTTGAATAATTTACATTATAAATTCTCTGCGCATTTGCGCTGTTTCCAACCCATAGGCAAACTACTGTGAGTGCCAACATGGAAAATAGACATTTTTTCATAATAGTAAGATTTTTAAATTAAACTATATACAAATATAAGTAAGCTACACGATTAAGCAACAATTTATCAAGGGGACACATGGGGGACATCCCTATTTTTTATTATTAAAATAATATTTTTCATTCTTTTTGCCTACCTTTGTGCCATTTAAGATTATTAAATAACGACAAATAAAAAAACTATAAATATTAATGAAATGCATAATATTTTTGTTACATTGAATCTACATATCTATAAGAGCAGTCACAAATTATGGTAAAATTATTCATCATATTATCATTTTCTATAGTTTTACAAACTATTTCTGCAAAAAGTTGGAAACCTGTGTGTAGGCCTTTCGATTCTCTTACCACTATATGCGAACACGACATGGATAATTTTTCACATCCTGAAAAATTCAAAACTTATATAAAATCCATGTACGTCATAGCAAGAAGGCACAAAGACAAGCCTGTACTAATGTGGCGAGCTATGTATTGGGACGCATTTTGGATGTGGAAATATTCACAACTAAATTCAGCCGAATCATTAGCCCGAAAAGCAATAAAACTTGTAGATATTATACATTATGAATATGATTACCACCGACTTGAAAGACTTATCATAAATTGTACGGTGAACAATATGACTTATTTTGAGGCATATAAAGCTTACTATAAACAATTACAATATTTGGAAAAAGTAGACGACAAAATAAACATTGCAAATACATGTGTCACTATCGGAACGATTTTTCAGCAGTTGGGCGAACATAATAAAGCATACGATTATTTACACAGAGCCGACAGCTTATATTATCTTTGCAACAAAAAGGAATATCGCATTAAGAATCAGCTAAACCTTGCCAATATTCTAAATTCAAAAGGGCAAACAAAAGAAGCGATAGCATTAATAAAAAACATAATGAATCAACCAGAATCAAAAAAAGACACAGCCTTTATACTTGAAGCATATTCGTCACTTATAAGCTTTATAAAAAGCATTAAACTAAACGAAAAAATCTCACGAATTGCCTACAAAACTGCAATTCTTTACAATCATGAAACATACATAATGCAAGCTAGTGTAAATCTTGGTGCGACTTATCTTTATACAAATAAAAGTGACAGTGCACTTCTATTTTATCGCAAAGTATGGAACTACCTTAAAAAAAATAAAAATAACAGGCTCTTATTACCAACCCTAAACGGCATGGCTAATTCATTCAGGATGCAAGAACGCTGGGACTCTGCATATTACTATTTAGATAGATCACAAATCTACCAAGACTCGCTTCAAAAAGCAGGGAATCTGACTGAAGTCTACCATATGGAAAGTAGAGCAGCAATAAACAATTATGAAGCAACTTTAGCACGGCAACAGGCTGAAGCTAGACTACACAGAATTTTGCTTGTTCTTATTCTTATTGTTGTCGTATTAACCTGTGGATTTGCCTGTTATGGATTCTGGTCACAACGCCGTAAGGCTTTAGCAAAAAAACGTATACAAGAACTAGAAAACAAAGGACTTGAAACACGATTGAAAAACGAAGAGTTACAATTTCAATTAGAAATGGACTCAAAAAACCGCGAACTGGTTTCAAATTCATTGATGCTGATAGAGAAAAACCAGATGCTTGACGAATTGCTACAGCGCATTGACAATGGAGGCGATACCGGACAAATAACCAGAAGCACAGTGATAGAACTGAAGAATCAAATCCGTGCACATGCCAGCGAAGAAGACGAATGGCACAAGTTTCGTGCTCATTTTGAGCAGGTACATCCCGGATTTTTCATCCGACTTAAAGAGATGCACCCTGCTCTCACTGAATATGAACTACGCCTTTGCGCATACATACGCACTGGAATGTATGGCAAACAAATTGCCATGATGCTGTCAGTGCAACCAGACAGCATCAAGAAATCACGAACACGCCTGCGCAAAAAACTACGACTTCGCCAGGAAGACTCGCTCGAAGACTTTCTGCGTGGAATAAACAAAAGAGAAGACGATGTTAATAAAAGCTAACTAAGCCAATCGTCATCATCCTTCAGACGTTCGAACATGGCATAGTCGGTAACGTCGATTGTGGTGGGCGTTATAGCCACATAACCATGGTTGAGAGCCCAGTTGTCGGTATCGGTTGCTTCAGGCTCATCGTTGGTATATTCACCCACAAGCCAATAATAGTCGTACCCCCTGGGATGACGGGCGCGAACAACCTCATTTCCCCATGTCCCCTTAGCCATTCGGCACACCTTTACGCCTTTAAATTCAGCAGCCTTGGGGAAGTTTACGTTAAGGCACGTTCCCTTTGGCAGACCTTCGGCCAGCACCTTGGCCGTAATCTTTCTGACGATGCTGCGCAGAGGCTCAAAATCGGCGTCGTCTCTATAATCGCAGAGAGAGAAAGCTACTGAAGGAATATACTTCATGCAGCCCTCGCGCGTAACGCCCATTGTGCCCGAATAATGAGAATTGACAGAGCCGTTGTCGCCGTGGTTGATGCCGCCGATGACCATATCGGGACGGCGCGGGCAGAGCTGGCTCAACGCCAGTTTGACACAGTCGACGGGCGTGCCGTTGCACGACCACACCTCAACGCCCTCGCGCTTGCGGCGCAGCTTGAGCCTCAAGGGAGTGGTTGCAGAGAAGGCTGTGGCAAATCCTGAACGTGCCGACTCGGGCGCGCAGACAAGGATATCGCCTAAATCAGAGAGCATGTCTATCAGCGAGTTAAGTCCCTTGGCATGGTAGCCGTCGTCGTTAGAAATAAGTATTAATGGTTTCATAATTTTCATAAAAATCATTTTCTTTCGGCTACAAAAGTACGAAAAAAGGTTTAAAACAACTATTTCTCACATAAAATATGTATTTTTGCAAAATATTTTTGGAAGGAGCAATTCTAAAACGAGCAAATAAAGACATTAGATTTAGGACACCAATATAAGACAAATGGGAAAAATTATCGCATTAGCAAACCAAAAAGGAGGCGTGGGAAAGACAACCACGACAATTAACTTGGCTGCATCCCTCGCCACACTGGAAAAAAAGGTTCTGGTAATCGATGCCGACCCGCAGGCCAACGCTTCGAGCGGCCTCGGAGTCAACACGAAAGACGTGGACTGCTCGCTGTACGAATGTATCATCGACCATGCAGACGTACATGACGCCGTCTATACCACAGACATTGACGGACTTGACATTATGCCGAGCCACATTGACCTTGTGGGAGCCGAAATAGAGATGCTAAACCTTGAACACAGAGAGCAGGTGATAAAAAACCTGCTGCAGCCGATAAGGGGCGACTACGACTATATCCTGATTGACTGCTCGCCGTCGCTCGGCCTGATAACGGTGAATGCCCTTACTGCCGCCGACTCTGTAATAATACCTGTTCAATGCGAATACTTTGCCCTTGAGGGAATAAGCAAGCTGCTGAACACGATAAAGATAATAAAGAGCAAGCTGAACCCGAAACTGGAGATTGAGGGATTCTTGCTGACTATGTATGACAGCCGCCTGCGCCTGGCCAACCAGATTTATGACGAGGTGAAGCGACACTTCCAGGAGCTTGTGTTCAAGACCGTCATACAGCGTAACGTGAAACTGAGCGAGTCGCCAAGCCACGGACTTCCGGTTATTCTTTACGATGCCGACTCAACAGGAAGCAAGAACCATCTGGCACTGGCAAAGGAGATTATAAACAGGAACAAGTAAGAAGATTATGGCCATTAAGAAAAGATACAGCAATCCGCTCGGACGCGGACTCGACGCTCTGATATCTACCGAAGCCGTGCGCCCGCAGGGCAGCTCGACCATCAGCGAGATATCTATTGAGCAGATAGAAGCCAACCCTAACCAGCCGCGACGCGAATTTGACGAGGAAGCTCTCAACGAGCTTGCCAACAGCATACGCGAGATAGGCATCATTCAGCCGATAACGCTGCGACAGGTTGACGACAACAGATTTCAGATTATTGCCGGCGAACGCCGCTGGAGAGCATCGCAGATAGCCGGACTAAGGGCTATACCGGCATACATACGCACCATCAAGGACGAAAACGTGATGGAGATGGCTCTCGTTGAGAACATCCAGCGCGAAGACCTCAACGCGATAGAAATAGCCCTGGCATACGAACACCTGCTGACAAACACAGGAATGACGCAGGAGAAGGTGTCGGAAAGAGTGGGCAAAAGCCGCACGGCAATATCAAACTATCTCCGCCTGCTGAAGCTGCCTGCACAAGTGCAGATGGCGCTGCAGAACAAGGAGATTGACATGGGACACGCACGCGCGCTGCTGGCGATAGACAGCCCGTCGCTGCAGGTGAAGCTGTTCAAGGAGATACAGAAGAACGGCTACTCTGTACGCAAGGTGGAGGAAATGGTGCAGAAGCTGAAAAACGGCGAAGACATAGTCAGCGGCAAGAAGAAGATAGCATCTAACCAGCAGATGCCCGAAGAATTCTCTACACTGAAACAGCATCTGTCTGACTTCTTCAAGACTAAAGTTCAGATGACCTGCTCGGCCAACGGCAAGGGCAAGATTAGCATTCCGTTTGCCAACGAAGAAGAGCTTGTGCGTATAATGAGCATGTTTGACAAACTGAAAGAACAGTAAGATAAAGCTGTGGATACAAGCAGACATCTAACATATTACCTGTCAAGACTGGCAGCGGCCATATGCATGCTTGCCGTGATGATGCCGTGCAGCGCGCTCGGAACGGGCGACAAGGACACCATCACGGTCAACGACACGATCATGACGGTTGCGGCAGAAAACGACAAGCAGATAAGCGACACGATAAACAAGGTTGTGTCTGCGGCCGACTCTGTCAGCATGAGGATGCTGTCGGCAAACGACTCTGTAAAGAAGAAAAAAGAGAAACGCGACTGGAGCACATGGAGGCCAAACGCCAAAAGAGCCATGTGGCTTGCCATCGTGATACCGGGAGCAGGACAAATATATAACCGCAAATACTGGAAGCTGCCTATTGTATATGGCGGCTTCATCGGATGTCTTTACGCCATAAGATGGAACAACCAGATGTATAAGGACTACTCGCAGGCCTACATGGACATCATGGACAACGACCCAAGCACGGAGAGCTACAACCAGTTTCTGCATCTGGGTAACACCATAACGGAAGAGAACAAGGAACAATACCAAAATCTGTTCAAAAAGCGTAAGGACTTCTACCGCAGATACCGCGACCTGAGCGTATTCTGCCTCATCGGCGTTTACGCCCTGTCGGTAATAGACGCGTATGTCGACGCGTCACTGTCAGAATTTGACATTTCAAAAGACCTGAGCATGAAGCTTGAGCCTACGATAATAAACAACAGGTCGTCACTGAATCCGCTTAAATCATCGTCATTGGGACTTCAGTGCTCTATAACCTTCTGAAAAAAGATTTAAATTATAAGATTCTGTATATAAACATTTTATGAGAAAGAAAGTTTTTATAATCATTGCCACGATGCTTTTCGGAGGTAACTGCGTGATGCAGGCTCAGAACGAAAAGGATGAAATAATTGTGACTGACAATGACGGAAAAGAAGAAACAATTGACTTGCCTGAGGCTATGAACTATGAAGTTGACAGCCTCCTGAACTTATACTATTCAAAAACTTACTTACAGCAGGACGAAGACTGCAACTACCGTGACGAGAACAGAGATTACCCGAAAGAGGTGTACATCGAGCGCCTCAGCAGGCTGCCGAACGTCATGGAAATGCCATACAACGAAATTGTACAGAAATTCATCGACAGATATACCGGCAGACTGCGCCATTCGGTAAGCTACATGCTGGGAGCGTCAAACTTCTACATACCTATATTTGAAGAGGCTCTCGAGGCCTACGGACTGCCGCTTGAACTAAAATATCTGCCGGTAATCGAGTCGGCATTAAACCCTAAAGCCACATCTCATGCAGGCGCTGCCGGACTGTGGCAGTTTATGGTGGCAACGGGCAAGCAGTACGGACTGGAAATCAACTCGCTTATCGACGAGCGCAGAGATCCCATTAAATCGTCTTATGCAGCCGCCCACTATCTTAAAGACCTTTATAATATATTCGGCGACTGGAGCCTGGTGATTGCTGCATACAACTGCGGACCGGAGAACATAAACAAGGCCATACACCGCGCCGACGGACAGGCCGACTACTGGAAGATTTATCCTTACCTTCCACGCGAGACCAGAGGATATGTGCCGGCGTTCATTGCCGCAAACTACGTGATGAACTACTACTGCGAGCACAACATCTGCCCAATGCGCACCACACTGCCGGCCAAGACCGACACCGTGGTTGTGTCAAAGGATGTTCATCTTAAGCAGATTGCCGACGTGTGCGGCATTGACATTGAAGAGCTGCGCACACTAAATCCGCAGTATCGCCGTGACATCGTCAACGGCAACAACAAGCCGTCGGTGATACGTCTGCCGGCCAACGCCACAAACACATTTATAGCAAACGAAGACTCTATCTACAGATACGAGACTGACGCGCTGCTCACCAGACGTTCGCTGGTGGAAGTTGAAAGCAGCAAGTACACAACAAGCACAAGCAGCACACGCAAGAGCTACAGCAAGAGCAAAAGCAAAAAGAGAAAATCGTCAAGACGCTCAAGAACAAGAAAGAAGAGCGTAACCGTAAGAAGCGGAGACACATTGTCTGAGATAGCAGAAAGGCACCACACTACCGTAAAGAAGCTGCGCCAGCTTAACGGTATAAAAGGAAACAACATACGTGCCGGAAAGAAAATCAGGGTGAAATAAAAAAGGCGCTTCACCTGCATACCTTATTAATAATATCTGGAGAAACCAATTATGGACGAGCGTAACAACATTGACAAAGAAAGAGAAGCCGCTGAGGAAAAAATGGTGGATGATGCTTTTCAGCATCTGCTTAACGACTATTTGTCCACGCGACACAGAAAGAAAGTTGACATCATAACGAAAGCATTCAACTTTGCAAAACAGGCACATAAAGGTGTAAGGCGCTTGTCCGGAGAGCCGTATATAATGCACCCTATTGCCGTGGCACAAATAGCATGCAGCGAGATGGGACTCGGCTCAACAAGTATCAGCGCAGCACTGCTGCACGATGTGGTTGAAGACACCGACTACACCGTGGAAGACATGGAGAACATCTTCGGCCCTAAAATTGCGCAAATTGTTGACGGACTGACAAAAATATCGGGCGGAATATTCGGCGACCAAGCCTCGGCTCAGGCAGAAAACTTCAAAAAACTGCTTCTGACGATGAGCGACGACATACGCGTTATTCTTATTAAGATATGCGACCGTCTGCACAACATGCGTACACTTGACAGCCAGCCGGCAAACAAGCAATACAAAATTGCCGGAGAGACCTTATATATATATGCACCGCTAGCCAACCGACTCGGCCTCAACAAGATTAAGACAGAACTAGAAAACCTGAGCTTCAAATTTGAGCATCCCGAAGAATACAAATCAATAGAATATAAGCTTGCCGACACGCAGGCATCTTTAGACAGCCTCTTTGCCGACTTTACCGGTCCAATAAAAAAAGCGCTCGATGCCATGGGGCTTGAATACGATTTGAAGGCAAGGGTGAAAAGCCCCTACTCCATCTGGAACAAGATGCAGAACAAGCATGTTACTTTCGACCAAATTTACGACATTCTGGCCGTTAGAATTATCTTCAAGCCAAAGAAACGAGAGGAAGAAGTTAACGAATGCTTCAACATATACGTTGCAATCAGCCAGATATACAAGTCGCACCCCGACCGCCTGCGCGACTGGGTAAATCATCCGAAAGCCAACGGATATCAGGCTCTGCACGTAACGCTTATGAGTAAGCAGGGACGGTGGATTGAAGTACAGATACGTTCCGACAGGATGAACGAAGTGGCAGAACAAGGATTTGCCGCACACTGGAAATACAAAGAGGGTGACGAGATTACAGAAGACGACGGCGAACTTAACAACTGGCTGCGCACAATAAAAGAAATTCTTGACGACCCACAGCCCGACGCCATGGATTTTCTCGACGCCATAAAGCTCAATCTCTTTGCGTCAGAAATATTTGTATTTACCCCAAAAGGCGAGATAAAGACAATGCCGGCAGGATGTACGGCTCTCGACTTTGCATTCCAGATACACACATTCCTGGGCAGCCACTGTATCGGTGCCAAGGTTAACCATAAGCTAGTACCTCTGAGTCACAAGCTGCAAAGCGGCGACCAGGTTGAAATACTTACGTCAAATTCACAACATGTACAGCCTTCGTGGATAAACTTTGCATCTACGGCAAAGGCAAAAGCAAAAATACAGGCCATACTCCGCCGTGAGGCCCGTGAAATACAGAAGAAAGGAGAAGAAATACTTACTGAATTTCTAAGCAAGCACTCTATTGAAATCAATTCGTCGGTCATTGACAAATTGTGCGAATTTCATGATGTTCAAAAGCCAGATGAACTATTCAAGGCCATTGGAAAGAAAAACATCATACTCAGCGATAAGGACATAGACGAGATAAACGGAAAGAAAAAACAAAACGCAACAGGTAACTGGCGGAGATATGTTCCATTCTTAGCAAAAGACAAGAAAAAAGGCAATGAGAACAAAAAGCCAAACTATTTCATAGTAAAAGAAGGCTTTAACCGCAAAAAGCCTATTTACATTACCGATGACAACATAACCCAGTTTATATTCCCTGAGTGTTGCCACCCTATACCCGGCGATGATGCCCTGGGATTCATAGACGGCAAAAACCGAATAGAGATACACAAGAGATCGTGCCCGGTGGCTTCTAAAATGAAAGCCAGCTACGGCAACCGTATTCTCGACGCTAAATGGGACATGCACAAAAAGCTGCTCTTCGATGCTGTGGTGGAAGTGAATGGAATCGACCGCATAGGTCTGCTGAAAGAAGTCACGCAAGTTATATCTGAAGAACTGAACGTGAATATACACAAAATAACACTTTCTTGCGAAGAAGGAATATTTGGCGGAACAATAGAACTCAGAATACACGACCGTGATGACGTTAAGACCATTATGGACAAGCTGAAAAAGATTGACGGTTTACAAGAAATAAAACAAATACTGTAACAACAAGCCATGCAGGCATGTCGGCATGCCATATCGGCAAGCCACAAACAAAGGCATGCTGCATGGCACAAATAAATCAAAAAACATAACTATGAAAAAGCTACTCTCTTTTATCTTTGCAGCTATGTGCGCCTTTACGGCCAACGCAGCAAATCCTTATGACAATCCAGACACTCTCGTAGTGGCAAGGGACGGCACAGGACAATTCCGTACAATAAACGAAGCCGTAGAAGTTTGTCGCGCATTCATGGAATACCATAAAGTTATATATGTAAAGAAAGGCGTATATAAAGAAAAGGTAATCGTACCATCATGGCTGACAAACATCGAGGTTTGCGGCGAAAATGCAGAAAACACCATAATAACATACGACGACCACGCGAACATCAGATTTAAGGAGACAGGACAGCCAATGGGAACATTCCGCACATACACAGTAAAAGTGCAGGGCAACTACATCACATTTAAAAATATTACGATTGAAAACAATGCAGCACGACTGGGACAGGCCGTGGCGCTGCACACAGAAGGCGACCATCTGGTGTTCATAAACTGCCGTCTTCTCGGAAATCAAGATACTGTATATACCGGCGTGGCAAACACAAGGATATATTTCAAAAACTGTTATATCGAAGGGACTACAGACTTCATCTTCGGTCCGTCTACAGCATGGTTTGAAGGATGCATAATACACAGTAAGCAAGATTCTTACGTAACTGCCGCATCAACTCCTGCTGACGTAACCTACGGATACGTGTTCAACAACTGCAAGCTCACAGCCGCAGAAGGTGTCACAAAAGTATATCTGGGACGCCCTTGGCGCCCATACGCCTATACATTGTTCATGAACTGCGAACTAGGCAGCCACATTGTTCCCTGTGGATGGCACAACTGGGGTAAGGCGTCAAACGAGGAAACTGCACGCTATGCAGAATACAACAACAGCGGAGCAGGAGCCTCAACTAAAAACAGGACATCATGGAGCAAGCAACTGACAAAAAAGGAAGCAGCAAAAGTTACCCTCGAAAATGTGTTCAAAATAGACAACAGCTGGATACCAGAAATTTAACCTGAACAAATTGAACAAAACAGGATATAGTATAGGAAATAAAGAACTGCAACATACAATAAACATCAAAAATCCGATTGTCAACATGTATAGTTGACAATCGGATTTTTGATAAAACACCTTTCGGCACATACAAGAGTCTTATCCATACCTTTGACATTATATTATTATGTAAATGACAGCAATATAAGCCAAAATCTGTCATTAGGCCGCATATAGTTTTATATGTTTTTATTCATGTGTTCAGCCGTCTTTTCATCCGATTTTTCTTGATATAACCCGCTATGCCTGCGAAAAGCCAGACGAAAATCAGCTCAATATTAAGTAAAAATCCGACTGAATCCTAATGCTATTTGAGACAAAAAAGACAAAAATCAATACAAACAAAGCAAATATCAAAATCGCTAAGCACAAATACAAGGCAACTTTATCAAATTCAGCAGGTAATTAACAGCACAAAACGTTTATTCATCATTAAAAAAAAGTATTTTTGCTTGTAAATAATATGAAATTATTGTATATTTGCACCAAACAATCTACTTTACCAAACCGTTATCAAAAATAAAAACCTATCAAAAGTAATAAAAGCGGATGGAAAGCATTACATAATGATTCAATATGTAAAGATACTAACTACTAACAATTAAAATAAAACGTTTATGCATTTACTAACTAAAAGAATCTTATTGGCATCTATGCTGCCTGTAATATGCCTTTCTGCTTTTGCGCAAAAAGTCATTACGGGTACTGTGAAAGACGCTAATGGGGAACCAATGATTGGCGTTACAGTCCTTGTCGACGGTAAAGCTGGCGCCATTACAGACATCAACGGTAATTTTAAGATCCCCAATGCGACAGAGTCTACCAACCTAAGGATTACTTACATCGGTTATAAAGACCTGAATGTAAAAGTCGGCAGCAATTCCACACTGAATCTTGTCATGCAAGAAGACAATCAGTCGCTTGACGAGCTTGTAGTAGTTGGATATGGAACGATGAAAAAAAGCGACCTTACAGGATCTGTAAGTTCACTCAGCACTGAAGATGTAACAGCCAAAGGAGCTGCAACAGTCATGGAAGGTCTTCAAGGAACTGTGCCGGGTGTAAACATTACAAAGAACTCAAGCCGTGCCGGCGGAGACTTTGATATTGAGATTCGCGGAAAATCATCTACAAACTCTGACACTAAGCCTATTTATGTTGTTGACGGAATAATCTGCGACGACATTAACTTCCTTAACCAGCAAGACATTGAGCGCATCGACGTTCTGAAAGACGCATCGTCTACTGCCATATACGGTTCACGCGCCACAGCGGGTGTGATTATGGTTACAACCAAAGGAAGCCTTAACATCGGCAAGAAAATGAGCAAGCCGACCATCTCATACGACGGCTATTACGGCGTATCAAAAGTTGCACGTATGCCGGAATTCCAAACCGGACAACAATTCTACAATTACCGCTTCCTGAAGTTCCTTTCTTATGGACAAGGACAGACCAACCTGGCCAACCCAATGTACATAATGGGCAATTTTGACCAAATGGCATTAGTTGACGGAGACGGAAATTCTATCCTTAAACAAATTATAGCAGGAGGACAGACCACAGACTGGGCAGATCTGGCAACACGCAACGGAACACAGCAAAACCATTATGTGGCCATCAGCGGAGCATCTGAGAGAGTAAACTATCACGTCGGACTCGGCTACAATCAGGAGAAAGGTATCTACGTGGGCGACAGCAGAGACCAGTTCAGCTTCAAGGGCAGTCTTGATGCACAGATCAACAAAATTATAAGCGGTGGATTCACCGTAAACATGGCTTATATCAGAAACGAGTATGCAAACGACGACGCCATCGAGCTTGCATACAGACTTAATCCGCTGTGTCAGCCATATTCTACTCAGCCGGACGAAAGAAACGGATATATCTATGATGCAAACGGAAACATTCCTGAAGAAGGATACACCGGCTACTATTACAACCAATACGGACAGATATATAAAAACTACTATCCAGGCAACTCTGTAGCCATGGGTACGGCCTCGTCAACAGGCCACCAGTTCTCAGGACAGTACAACCCTCTCTACCTGATGGACGTATACACACACAAGCGTCAGACATGGCGCATGCTCGGCAATGTATATCTGCAAATCAAGCCGATAAAAGAACTCACGTTCAAGACAACATTCTCACCGAACTTCACTTATTACCGTGACGGTGTTTTCACCGACTATGTGCTCGACTATGCAGGAGCAACCGTAGTAGGCACAACAGACACCAACGGAAATCCTGTAAATACGGCAAGTCTTGCAACGTCACGCAACATACAATGGACATGGGACAACATCCTTACATTCGACAAAGTGTTTGCCAAGAAACACGCCGTTAACCTCATGGGACTGTTCTCTATGATGGCAAGCGACACCGAAGCCACCAATCAGGCAGCACAAGGTGTGCTCGACGGCTCACTTTGGTACAATTTGTCATCAGGAACCATTGACCTGACCAATACGAACAACTCTTTCAGTGAAAACAGCATGATTTCATACGCTCTTCGCGCCAACTATACTTTCGACGAGAGATATATGCTTACCGCAACTGTACGTTGGGACGGCTCTTCAAAATTTGAACCAGACCAGCGCTGGGGATGCTTCCCGTCTGTTGCCGTTGCATGGCGCGCGTCACAAGAGAAATTCCTTCAGAACGTAAAATGGCTCTCTAACTTAAAAGTAAGACTTTCATACGGTGTCACAGGTAATAACACCGGCGTAGGAAACTATGCTACAAGAACAACAGTAGCCGGTCCGGTTTACTATCCCTTCGGAAGCACTTACGTAAACGCTTTCTATCCGAGCAGCATCGTGGACAGGTTCCTGACATGGGAAGAATCTAAGGAAATCAACTTCGGTATCGACTTCGGATTCCTCAAGAACCGCATCTTCGGTAGCGTTGATCTGTATCAGAAAACCTCAGACGACCTTCTCTACTCTGTAGAGCTTCCGCTCGAAGCCGGCACAGACAGCAACGGAAATCCGATGAAGCTTAACACAAACGTAGGAAGCGTACAGAACAGAGGTATTGAATTTGCTGTAACCGCAATACCAGTCATCACAAAAGACTGGCGCTGGGACATTTCATTAAATTATGCACGCAACATCAACAAGGTGAAGGAAATCAACGGTTCAGGTGCAAACCTGCCTAACGACAACCTTTTCATTGGATGCTCTATCAACAACGTATACGGATATCATTGGGCCGGCATCGTAACTGACCGCGACATGACTGTGCCAAACACAGAAATAGCCGTGGCAAAAGGTCTCACACCTGGCTCTACAATGAAAGAATATGAATATTACAACATATGCTACGGACTGCAGGAAGGCAACCCGATAATAGAGGATGTCAACGGAGACGGAACAATAGATGACAAGGATAAGAAGGTTTACAGATCTGACCCGTCATGGACAGGAAGCCTTACAACATCTCTTTCATACAAGAACTGGGATTTGTCTGCTTCTCTTTACACAAAGCAGAACTATAAGGTGTACTCTGACTTCTATGCACAATATCTCGACTATAAAGACCGCGGATGGATGCATCTGAATGTTGACTACTATATTCCTGCCGGAACACTTATCGACTGCGATGGTATTAATCCTGATGGAACATATATAAATCCGGTATACCAGCAGACAACCCACTATGGTGCATATCCTTTCCCGAACGACGGAAATACAGCCGGTCTTAACGGAACAGACGCTTTCAACCGTGACGGTACACAATGTCAGGCTATCACAGACGCGTCTTTCGTAAAAGTTAAAAACATTACACTCGGATACACATTCCCGAAGAAATGGATCAACAAGATTGGTATCAGCCACCTGCGCCTTTACTGTACGGTAACCAACCCGTTCGTTTGGACTGACTATAAGGGATTTGACCCTGAATGGGCCGGAGGCGGTGCAGAAAACGATGGTCCAAGCACTGTTACATGGGAATTTGGTGCAAGTCTAAAATTCTAACTTCAATAATCTAAAAAAATGAAAAAGCTATCATATATCATAACAATGGCTCTTCTGGTGCTCATGTCAGCTTCAAGCTGCTCTGACTTTCTAGACGCAGAAAACAAGACTGCCGGAGGAGATAAAATGGATCCTGAAACATATTTCAGGACAAAAGAAGGCCTGGAGTCATTCAGGGCATACGCCTTCCTTTCTTTAAAGAATCTGGCTACAGCAATAAACATTAACGACGACGGCACAGACCTTTACATGCCTTGCCGCGGTCAGGGTGCATCAGTATTCCAGGATTACTCACTGACAGCTGAAACCGGTGAGGTAAAAGACTACTACGTTGCATGTACAGGACTAATAAATAACGCCAACGGCCTTATCAACTATAGCGGTGAAGAATACAAGAGATATCGTGCCGAAGGATTATTCCTTAGAGCTTACGGATATTATCTTATGACACAGCAGTTTGGTTCTGTGCCCTACTCTGACACCTACATTCAGAGCGCAAGCCGTGATTACCCGCGTACAGACCTCGAAACTATTTACACCAATTGTGAAAACGACCTTCAGGAAGTTATTAACACCAGTGAAATTCCTGAAATGTCACACGACGGCTCTGTAAACAAGAAAGCTGCGCAGGCTCTGCTCGCAAAAATTTATCTTGCTCACGGCTGGGACTGCAATACTACTCTTACAGACGAAAATGCCGGAACTTTCAGTGTAACATCTAAAGAGTATTTTGAAAAAGCTGCACAAACCGCTGAAGCTGCCATCAACGGAATTCCTCTTACACAATCTTTCGAAGACAAGTGGTTACCGTCAAATGAAGACACAAATCCCGAAACATTCTTCGCCGTTCAGTACGACAAGGCAGGATGGCCGGGCGACATAAGCGACGGCGGACATGACCTCGACATATACTATTGCCACTACTACGGCGACGTTGCTCAAGGCCAGAAATATTCAACATCAAACAAAGCTCTTAACACACGCTCTTTGGCATTATGGGAAAAAGGAGACACACGTTGGGATGGTACTTTCATGACAACAATGTATCAATATGACAACAGCGTTGCCGACTGGACAAAATATGGATATTTTGCATATTATAACACCAGTGTAGACAAAAATACATTACCTATATTTGCCTACTATGCTCCCACTTATGTTTCTCAAGCCGAATTTGAGGCATACCTGACAGAGCATAAAGCACAGTTTGTACGCGATGCAAACAAACATCCTAAAGAGCCACACGCCAACCTGCTACACGACGGACAGATATTTGTCTACAAGTTTGACGCAGAAGGTAATTTCCTCACACCGACAATAACAAACCAAAACCTCAGTGACAACAACAGAGGTACTTCTTTGGAAACGACACCATGTGTGAAGAAATGGGATGACCCGACCGCCTCAATGGGTGGAAAAACCATCAGCTACCGCGACATCGTTCTCCTACATGCATCAGAAATTTATCTTACTGCTGCCGAGGCTTATTATATGGCAGGAAACGAATCTGCAGCTCTAGAAAAAATCAATGCAGTACGCGACCGCTCCGGAGCTCCTCATCTTAACTCACTGGCTGATTATGAAGTAAGCGTCATGCTGTCAAACTTCACTATGCTTGACTTGATTCTTGATGAACGTGCACGTGAATGCTACGCAGAGCAGACACGTTGGGTTGACCTTCGCCGTACACGCCAATTGGTTCGCTACAACGTGGCTTACAACTATTTCGTTACAAGTGCTGAAGACATGAAGAACATCAAAGGAGAAACAAAATGGTACCGTCCTATTCCTACAGCAGAAATCTCTGGTAACGACAGTATGACAAGCGAAGACCAGAATCCTGGCTATTAATAGATTGACCGTTAAATATACAAAAAAATGAAAGCAATGAAAAAGAAAACATATTTATTCTTAACACTGATTATGGCACTGCTGACATTTACTGCGTGCAGTGACGATGAAGGTGATGCTGTCGGAACACAAAATCCGGAACAGGAAGTTGCTGGTGCATATATCGGCACATGGAATCAGAAACTTACAAACTCTTCAGGCGAACTGCAAGATGAGAAAGAAGCAACGGGAACGATAGAATTATCAGCAAACAAACAGTGGGTGGTAAATGTAACACTGAAGCAGGCCGACCCTGTTATCAAAGCTGAAATATCAGATGTTGCAAACTGCTCAGGAAACAGCACTTCAGGATACATTATAACGAACAACTCAGGTGCAAATCTTGGCAATTTCAGTGCAAGAGTAACCAACGGTGAAATTACATTTATATATGTAACAACAGTAACGGAAGGAAGAAAAACCTACACGTCAACAAACACGTTTACCGGAACGCGTACTACAGCTGAATAACAAGAAAAATTGTGTATGCTGCAAATTAAAACTATGCAGCATACACATAATAAAAATAGAATGCTTTTATAATAAATTTATTAATCATTAAAATTAAAACTTATGAAAAAAATTTTATCTTTATCACTTGCCCTTATGGCAGGAATTTGCGCCAGTGCGCAGAACGTTTGTACAATTGACGCCAAAGCATGGCTGACAGAAAAGGGCGCAGCTGACCCTACTGCACTGACAGCCATCGATGCCAATTCTGTTATAGTTGACAACGACGACGTTACAGTTTCAACAGGTGCTGCAGATCAGTACAAAGCTGTAGACATCGCATTCAACGGTTACAATAAAGTACGCTTTGGTGCTGACCAGGACGTTGACTGTTCTGACTTAGGTCTTCAGGGAAACAGCAACCCTAAAGGAGCAGGTGGTGAGGATCCTGCAAAGAACTTCGTACAGCCGGGAACAGGTGCTTATTATGTAGTAAAGGCAAAGAAAAACGGTTATTTCTATGCTGTTTTAAAGGCTTCTTCAAACAAGGCCTACACTGTATTTGAAGAAGGCAATTGCCTCTCTTACACTCTTGCAATGAACATTGCTGACGGTGCAGATCCAAACGCTGATCCTATAACAAACGGAGTGCTCACCTACACACTTCCTGCTGACGAGCTTGGTCTTTATGACCAGAGCAACGGTACAATTCTTTGGCCTATTCAGATTTATCACAACAATAATTCAGAAGCCACATCAGCAGGCAACGGTCTTGGCGTTATTATGTTCAAGGTCTATGAAGACTGCAACTATGTATTCAACGCAGTTGGTTCAAAAGCTTCTTTCAAAGGTTTCTGCTACAGCGAGAATCCTGTTGACGTAAGCCTCGTTGCAGAAGACGGCTCTACTCTTAAATTACTCTCTGGCAGCGGCAGCACAGGTATCACAGAGGTTAACACAGACAAGGCTGACGTTAACGCTCCTGCATACAACATCGCCGGACAGCGTGTTAACAAGAATGCCAAAGGTATCGTTATCATCAACGGTAAGAAATACATTAACAAATAAAGAGCCAGACTAAAATTCAAAGTTAATAATTTGATTTTATGTTTTGAAAGGATGCCGGGAAGCTGTGAAGTTTTCTGGCATCTGCTTTTTACCCCAATAGGTGGTTAGCCCGTAATTATACGGTCAAAAATGTCATGGCAATGCTCTTCAGTATCCACAAGTATAATAAAGAGCACAATAATACAATATAAACGCTGTAAACGGCATATATAAAAAAGTTTACTTACGATGTGCACCGTCACATTATTCTAACATAAAAACTATTCAAGATAATCGAGCTGTTTTTTAAGCAGTTTCAGTTCATCTCTAACCCTAATCAGACTCTCCATAATACGGGCATTATTGTCAACAGCCTGTTTATTCTCACGCAGCATCTTGCGCGCTGCCGACAATTTAAAGCCTCTGACCTTAACCAGATTATAAACAGCTTTAACATTCTCTATGTCGGCCTGCGTATACTGGCGAACATTGTTACCGGTTGTTTTCGGCCGCAACATCGGTATCTCCTTTTCCCAAAACCTCAGCATGCTCTCAGGCACGTTGAGCATGGCTGCCACCTCCTTTATCGAGTAATAAAGCTTAAGATTCTTCTCTGTGTTCAATGCCATAAATTAAGGAAATTAAAAAGTGTAACGTCTTATGTTGCAAATTTATCATTTTTTTTTCATTTTCATGCTGTCAACCAAAAAAATAATACATTTCTTCAAGTTGCAGATAAAGACGCTGCCGACAGGCTCATGCCGTCCTGCGGCACAATAATTTGCCGTACAGACAACAGAATTGTATGTTTTACACAATTATTTAATGATTTATGGGATTTATTTTATAATTTTGCTCCCAAATAGGCATCTCGCCTTTATATTGAGAAAAAACAAAAACAAAATATAAGAAAATGATGACAGCTAATGAAATCCGTGAATCGTTCAAAAAGTATTTTGAATCGAAAGGACATCAGATTGTTCCGTCGGCACCGATGGTGATTAAAGACGACCCGACACTGATGTTTACTAACGCAGGCATGAACCAATGGAAGGACATCATACTGGGAACACGCGACCCAGAGCCAAGACGCAGGGCCGACTCACAGAAGTGTCTCCGCGTGAGCGGAAAGCACAACGACCTTGAGGAAGTGGGCCACGACACATATCATCACACAATGTTTGAGATGCTTGGCAATTGGAGCTTCGGCGACTACTTTAAGGAAGGCGCCATAGACATGGCATGGGAATATCTCGTTGACGTGCTCCACCTCGACCCGGCCGACCTTTATGTAACCGTATTTGAAGGTTCTCCCGAAGAAAACCTCAGCCGCGACGACGAGGCTGCCGCCTTCTGGGCAAAGCATGTTCCGGCAGACCACATAATCAACGGAAACAAGCATGACAACTTCTGGGAAATGGGCGACACAGGTCCCTGCGGACCTTGCTCCGAGATACATCTCGACTCTCGTACTCCAGAGGAAAAGGCAAAGACACCGGGCCGCGAACTTGTAAACAAAGACGACCCGCAGGTTATCGAGATATGGAACCTCGTGTTCATGCAGTTCAACCGTAAGGCCGACGGCTCTCTCGAAAAGCTGTCAATGAACGTAATAGACACCGGCATGGGTTTCGAGCGCCTTGTGCGTGCCCTGCAAGGCAAGCATTCTAACTACGACACCGACATCTTCCAACCTATCATCAAGGAGATTTCGCGCCTTTCAGGCATGGAGTACGGTAAGGAGGAGAAAACCGACGTGGCCATGCGCGTGGTTGCCGACCATCTGCGCGCCGTAGCCTTCTCTATTGCCGACGGCCAGCTACCGGGCAACGCAAAGGCAGGCTACGTTATCCGCCGCATTCTGCGCCGCGCCGTAAGATACGCATACACATTCCTCAACCAGAAAGAGGCATTCATGTTTAAGCTCATGCCCACGCTGATACACGAGATGGGCGAGGCTTATCCCGAACTTACCGCACAGCGCGAACTGATAACCAAGGTTATTAAAGAAGAGGAAGACTCATTCCTCCGCACGTTGTCTAACGGCATAAACATGCTGTCTGATGCAATGGAAGAGGTTAAAGCCGAAGGCAAGACCGTGCTCGACGGCACAAAGGCATTCCGCCTGTTCGACACCTACGGATTCCCGCTCGACCTCACTGAACTTATCTGTCGCGAAAACGGACTCAGCGTTGACGAAAAACAGTTTGACGAGGAGATGCAGAAACAGAAGGCAAGAGCGCGCAACGCTGCTGCCGTTGAAAACAGCGACTGGACCGAGCTGCGCCAAGGCGAGCAAAACTTTGTAGGCTACGACTACACTGAATACGAATGCCACATACTGCGCTACCGCAAGGTGACACAGAAGAAAAGCACCTTCTATGAACTCGTACTCGACAACACACCGTTCTACGGCGAGATGGGTGGTCAGGTTGGCGACTGCGGAGTGCTGGTAAGCGAGAACGAAACAGTGAACATCATAGACACCAAGCGCGAGAACGGACAGTCGATACACATCGTGAAGGAGCTGCCAAAGCAGCCTGAGGCCGACTTTATGGCATGCGTAGACACCGACAAGCGCGAGGCAAGCGCCGCAAACCACACGGCAACCCACCTGCTCGACTATGCCCTGAAACAGGTATTGGGCGACCACGTTGAGCAGAAGGGCTCTTACGTATCGCACGACACGCTGCGCTTCGACTTCTCTCACTTCCAGAAGATGACCGACGAGGAGATACGCCAGGTTGAGATGCTTGTAAACGACATGATACGTCAGGACATACCCCTCGACGAACACCGCAACATGCCGCTCGACGAAGCAAAGAAGATGGGTGCCATAGCCCTGTTCGGCGAGAAATACGGCGACACAGTGCGCGTAGTCAAATTCGGTCCGAGCGTCGAGTTCTGCGGCGGTATCCACGCCCGCTCTACAGGCCGCATAGGCATGTTCAAGATAATATCTGAGAGCAGCGTCGCAGCCGGAGTTCGCCGTATAGAGGCCAAGACAGGAAAAGAATGCGAAATGCTGATGTACGACCTCGAAGACGGAATGAAGGCCATAAAGGCTCTGTTCAACAACACCAAAGACCTGCTCGGCGTGATAGAGAAATATATCGAGGAACACGACTCTATGAGAAAGAGCATTGAGCAGTTCCAGGCTGAGAGAGTAGAGAGGGTTAAGGAAAAGCTGATAGCCCAGGCCCGTAACGTTAACGGAGTGAAAGTAATTGCAACCACACTGATAATGAAGCAGGACATAGCCAAAGACCTTGTGTTCAAGATACGCGCTGCCGAGCCGGAGCACATGCTCTGCGTTGTAGGAAGCACCTTTGACGGACGCCCCACCCTCAGCGTGATGATAAGCGAAGACCTTGTTAAGGAACATAATCTCAACGCCGGACAGATGGTGCGCGAGGCTGCCAAGCTGATTAAGGGAGGAGGAGGAGGACAGCCTCACTTCGCAACGGCAGGCGGAAAAGACATCGACGGACTTTCGGCCGCGGTAGACAAAGTGGTTGAACTGGCTAACCTTTAATAGGGGAAAAGGCCATACATTGCCACAAATACATCCGGCAAAAGCCTGAAACGCAGTAAAAAGTTTCATTTAACCCATAAAACAATGTATGAGGGTGTGTCAAAATGGCGCATCCTCTTTTTTGTCATATAACCATTGGTTTCTCATTTTTCATAGAGTTTGATTTCAGCTTTTCTGTGTTTCTCTCTAATATCCATTCCTCCCGGTGGTATAATGGGCTGTAGATGGCTTATGCCACCCCTATATTTTGATAGTCTTTGCCTGTCATCTTCTCCTTCTTGATTTTTGCGCACATTTTCTTTATATTGAATGCAATGGCAAAGAAGGCAAAGTCCATTGTGACCTTGTCTTGTCCAAAATGTCTGAACCTCTTGTATGCCATGTCATACTTGATCTGTCCAAAAACAGCTTCTGGTTCTATACATCTTTGACCTCTATGTCTTATCCCTTTCTCTGAGGTAAGCCTTTCACGCGCCTTCCGTTTGTATTCTTTCAGTCTGTGGTTCACTTCTATGGTGCGTTTCTGTGACTTCGATTTGAAGCACATACATCTGAGAGGGCATCCTTCACATCTCACGGCCCTGTAACGCACGCTCTCGGTAATGTACCCGCTTTCCGTTTTGGAATGTCGTACATCGATACGTTCCATGTGTTGTCCCATGGGGCACACATAATAATCCTTCTCTTCGTTGTAATGGAAACTCTCCTGTCGGAACGGGTCTGCCACATACCGTGGCCTCTGCTCCTTGTGGAAAAAGTTATACTTCACATAGGCTTCTATTCCGTTTTCTTCCATAAAGCGGTAGTTCTCTTCCGAGCCATAACCCGAATCGGCAATCTCTTCCGAAGGGAAATGTCCGTAACGGTCCATGAATGAAGTCTCGAACGGAATCATGGTCAGTGTGTCCGTAGGATTGGGGAAGAGTGCAAAATCCACAAGGAACTGGTTTTCGGTACCGATCTGCAGGTTATATCCGGGTTTGGTCTGTCCGTTCCTCATATGATCCTCCTTCATCCGCATGAATGTGGCGTCAGGGTCAGTCTTGGAATAGGAGTTGCGTCCGCCAAGGATCCTCATGTGCCTGTCATACTCTGCAAGCTTGTCACGGTGGGACTCCAGCTGCTTGAGCTGCCTGGCTTTCTGTCTCTGCACCTTCTTATCCTCCCTGGTGGATGCGGCCGGAGTCTCCTCAAGGGAGCATTTCAGCTCTGATATCATGTCTGTCAGCATGGAAGGGGTGAACTCGACGCTGTCATCGATGCAGGCATTGTCCTGTGCTATGACATCATCAATCTGTTGCAGGAGAATACGTATCTTCTCAAGAAGTCGTGCACGGTTGCGTTCCACATTCTTGCGCCATACGAATGTGTATCTGTTGGCCTTGGATTCAATCTTTGTACCGTCAACATATTCAACGTCAAGACTTATGAATCCTTTGGAAGCAAGGATGAGGACAATCTGTGTGAATATCCTGTTTATTTCATCCTTCACACGGTTACGGAAACGGTTTATAGTCTGGTGGTCAGGCTTCTCATAACCGGCAAGCCAGATGAAATGGATGTCACGGGTTAGGGAACTTTCTATCTTGCGACAGGAATAGATGTTGTTCATGTAGGCATATAGAACAGCCTTAAGCATCATTCTCGGGTGATAGGGGGCACGGCCCAATTCCTTATACAACTTGTGGAAGGAGCTGAGATCAAGGTTATCAACCATAGCATTTAATATGCGTACCGGAGCCTCTGCCGGAATATCTTCATCTATTCTTTGAGGAAAAAGAACGGTCTGGTTGGGATTGTAAGGACGAAAATGTATCTTTGCCATATTACTTTGCTTATGCTTAAAGATACAAAATCTTTAGGTAATAACAAAGCCTCGGCTTGGGAAAGTCGGGGCTTTGCCGTAAAAAAAATGAGGGCGCATCATTTTGACACACCCTCATTTTCTTTTTACCGGATAATCACAAAAAATCACCTGATAATCACTCCAGAGCCAATCACACTCCAATACCGGAAAATACACACTTGCACAATAATCTTTTTTAAAGTAACTTTGTGTACATAAAATAAGTCCTGCGCAAAGTGGCCGATACACGGCCCGGACAGGAAAAACAACTACATAAAGCCACACCTTTGAAGCACTGACAGAAACAATATGCGAGAAACCAAAAAGACAAACACTGAGAAAACAACAATAGGCCAGATGATAAAGGCAAAACTGAGAGAAAGGAAACAATCTGTGGTGTGGTTTGCCGGTCAGCTCGAATGCAGCCGGACAAATATATACAAAATATTCAAGAAAAACTCAATCGACACAGATGAGCTTATGAAAATATCATTAATACTGGACTATGACTTCTTTAAAATATATAGTGACAAGCTCAAAAACGTATAAAAAAAGACTTCTTAAACTTTCAGATAAATAAAACCGACACGATGTGAACGCTTCTGCTTGACGCAGGGGCGTTCATTTTTTTTGCATAGCTGCACACGTAAAAAAACAAAGCACGGCTACAAACATTGCCTATTATCATCAGCGAGCGCGGCTGCAGTGCCACGTTCTGTCTAAAGGCTTCATCCTGCCCGTAAGCTCCTCAAACATGTCTTTGCCTACAATGCGCCCGCGGGGAGTCCTTACGGAAGGAAAAGAACTGAAAAAGTCATCGTCTGACACATACCAGCCATACCTGACAATGCCATGCGCACGGCTCATAGTCCTGTCTATCGCCGGCACATAACGCGGACTAACCACAGAGAGCAGGCAGCGCCCGTCGGTCATTGCCACTGCCAGAACCACCCTCATGCGCTTACGCGCCTTGCCGGCAGACCGCTGTACGGCATCCATCTTTGTTGAAACACTTATGATCCAGCCGTCGGCATTTATGGCGCGCATCATCCTGCGGAACACCTCGCCGTGCGGCGACGTGTCCTTTATCCGCCTCGATGTTATGCACAGATGTATCATCTCGTGCAGCAGAACGCTCTTAAAATGGCGCTCGTCGGCATCATAATAGTTGCTCAGGCGTATTGTGTAGTCGGTGTACGACTTTGAAAACATCCTGCGCCTCACCTTGCACGACATGCATCCGAGCTGCGTGCGCGAGCGCCCCACGGCAAATGCGGGAACGGGCAGACTGCCGCCGAAATAGCGCACATTAAAGTCGGCAAACCATTCTTTAAGAAGTACTACGCTTACTTGCATGGATGCAAAGTTAGCACATCTGCGACACAAGAGCAAGCGCAGCGGCAACTTTTTGTATAAGCCCAAATCATTAGACCGTATATAGTTTTATCTATTTTGTGTATTCATGCTGAATCATAATGCCCAAATAGGGTTAAGGTGGGTTCTATAAATCCACACGTTTTATTTTTTCTTTCAATGAGCTTATGACTTTTTTCATCTTTTTGTTTTTATGCGGCTCATTTTGCAAGTTCATTCAGTCGTGTAGCCCGCTACACTCCTTTATTCACTTACAAAATCTTCTCGCCTAAAATCAAAAATCTGAAAAAGCGAATTTATAGAACCCACCTTAAGCACGAAAGAATATTCCCGGCCCGGCCGACAACAAACAAGCCTGCACACTAACGCCGCAGACATAAAAATAACAGCCATGCCTTGCTCTATAAAAATTGTCAGCAGCATGACAGTTCATACTGCTGACAACAACATATATTTTACGCTGATGTCAATCTGATATCCGTTGTGTATAAAGTCATAATAAGAACGCCCACAGAACAGCACGATGTCTGCCAACGACGTATCCTTGGGATGCTGCGCATCATAATCTGACCTACATGTTACGTCTATCTTACAAGTCAGAAGTTAAAATATTAACAAAAACATACACAAATACATATAAATTTACACTGCGACAAATCACCTGAACAGATAAATATAACAGCCCCAAAACAGGACTGACGCGCACATGATTGCACGCACATTGCTCTTCTGACAAGGGCATTAAATAAGTATCACTCTGCCATGTATCCTGAGATTATGCTTACACTCTGACTTTTGCTGACGCTCTCATACTGCGATATTCTGAAAATAAAATCATCCGGCCGTAAAAACCGGCCAAAATCGTGTGCAAACATAAGCTGCGACGCATCAGAACATTACAGACAATCTACAGCGTTGTGTGCAACTATTTTGACTGAAAAACGGACAAAAACCACTGCTTTTTGGCACCAAAAACGGCCTGTTAAAGATGAAAAAACAGTGCATTAACGCACAAAAAGTGGCATATTAATCTGACAAAAACATGCCTTTAGCGATATTTTGTAAATATTGTTTACCTACGAAACCATATTTCGGCCTAATCAATTTCTATTTCGCATGAAAATCATGACATAAACGCGATGACAAAATGAAAGGCAATTATGCGTTGCAAGTTTCAAAAATAAAGAGCCATGCAAGACGCATGACAGATAACCGTAGGGACGTACCCAAGGTACGTCCGGATGATAAAGGCACATGATTTATACAAAAAGGCGATGTGGACACACCTGGGGTGTGTCCCTACAGGACATAAAAAAATCCGGCACCGACGCCATTGCGCCCGTGCCGGATGTATATTCAAAAATCTTTATAACACAAGACAGACGGCGTATTACTCCACGCTGTCTGATATAGCCTGCATTATCTGTGCCTCAATCTCCTCGCATACCTCGGGATTGTCTTTCAGCAGGGCCTTGGTTGCGTCGCGTCCCTGAGCCAGCTTGCTACCCTGATAAGAGAACCACGAGCCGCTCTTCTGTATTATGCCGTACTCAACGCCGAGGTCAACAAGCTCACCCACCTTAGAGATTCCGTCGCCGAAGGTTATCTCAAACTCAGCCTTGCGGAACGGAGGGGCCACTTTGTTCTTAACCACCTTGACGCGGACCTGATTGCCGATAACCTTGTCGCCGTCTTTTATGCTCGTAACGCGGCGTATGTCGAGGCGCACGCTGGCATAGAATTTCAAGGCGTTACCGCCGGTTGTTGTCTCGGGGTTGCCGAACATAACGCCAATCTTCTCGCGCAGCTGGTTGATGAAGATACACGTTGTGTTGGTCTTGCTTATAGTAGACGTAAGCTTTCTGAGCGCCTGACTCATCAGTCGGGCCTGCAGACCAACCCTGTTGTCGCCCATGTCGCCCTCAATCTCGGCCTTCGGCGTAAGCGCAGCCACAGAGTCGACAACAATAATATCTATAGCCGACGACCTGATAAGCTGGTCGGCTATCTCGAGAGCCTGCTCACCGTTGTCCGGCTGAGATATCAACAAGTTGTCGACATCCACTCCGAGCTTGGCAGCATAAAAGCGGTCGAAGGCATGCTCGGCATCGATAAACGCCGCTATGCCGCCCGCCTTCTGAGCCTCAGCAATGGCGTGAATGGCGAGAGTAGTCTTACCGCTGCTCTCAGGACCATAAATCTCTATTATTCGTCCGCGTGGATATCCGCCCACACCGAGAGCGGCGTTAAGGCCAATGCTTCCGGTGGGAATAACCTCAACCAACTCGATGTTCTCGTCGCCGAGCTTCATTATCGAGCCTTTGCCGAAGTCTTTTTCTATTTTGGCCATGGCAGCCTGCAAGGCTTTCAGTTTGCCTTCCTGTATGCCCATGCCTTCTGTATCTTTTTCTTTTGCCATATAAAAGCGTTTTTATAATTGAGAATTGAAAATGGAGAATGGAAAATTATGATTTGCATTGTTGCAATGCATATAATCTTCAATGTCTGTCTAAACAGTTCCACTCCAATTATTTAATTGAGAATGGAGAATTGAGAATGGAAAATTATGATTTGCATTGTTGCTATGCATATAATCTTCAATGTCTATCTAAACAGTTATGAACATCAAATTCTCCTATCCCATTATGAATTATAAATTCCAAAACTCCCCATCCCAATTATGAATTGTGAATTATAAACTTCTAAAATCTCCTCCCAATTATGAATTATGAATTGTGAATTATAAATTATAAATTACAGTTCCAGGTCTCCGTCGAACACTTCGTGCCAAGGCAGTCCCTGCTTGTTGAGCTGCTCCATGAACGGATCCGGGTCGAACTCCTCTACGTTCCATACGCCCGGCTTGCGCCACAGACCTTTGAAGAACATCATTGCGCCAATCATGGCGGGCACACCTGTTGTGTAGCTTACGCCCTGCATGCCTGTCTCCTTGTAAGCCTCCTGATGCGAGCAGTTGTTGTAAACATAATATGTGCGCTCCTTGCCGTCTTTCAGTCCACGTATGCGGCAGCCTATGCTTGTCTCGCCGTCGTAGTTCTCGCCGAGGTCCTGCGGGTTAGGCAGCACAGCCTTGAGGAACTGCAGCGGAACAATCTTAACCTTGGCAGTCTTGCCAGAGCCGTCGGCCAGCGGAGCCTCATATTCAATCTCGTCGATGCGAGACATGCCGATGTTCTGAATAACGTCGAGATATGTAAGATACTGCTGTCCGAATGTCATCCAGAAGCGTGCCTGCTTGATTGTAGGATAGTTCTTAACGAGGCTCTCCAGCTCCTCATGGTGCATCAGATAGCTCTCGCGCGGACCGATGTTAGGATAAGTGAGCGCCTTGTGAACCTCGAGCGGCTCGGTTTCAAGCCACTGGCCGTCCTTATAGTAAAGTCCCTTCTGAGTAATCTCGCGGATGTTAATCTCAGGGTTGAAGTTTGTTGCGAAAGCCTTGTGATGGTTTCCGGCGTTGCAGTCAACAATGTCGAGATACTGAATCTCGTCGAAGTGATGTTTTGCAGCATAAGCTGTGTAAATGCCGCTCACACCCGGGTCGAAGCCGCAGCCAAGTATGGCTGTAAGTCCTGCCTGCTCGAAGCGCTCCTTGTATGCCCACTGCCAGCTGTACTCAAAGTGAGCCTCGTCCTTAGGCTCATAGTTTGCTGTGTCGAGATAGTTGCATCCGCAAGCCAGACAGGCGTCCATTATAGTAAGGTCCTGATAAGGCAGGGCAAGGTTGATAACCAACTCGGGCTTATAGTCGTTGAACAGAGCCTTTAGCTGCTCAACGTCGTCGGCGTCAACCTGCGCCGTCTTTATATCCATGTTAATTCCGGCCTTGTGGATGGCGTCGACAATCTGGTCGCACTTCTCCTTACGGCGACTTGCAATCATGAAATCGGTAAACACGTCAGCGTTCTTTGCTATCTTGAACGCTGCAACGGTAGCTACGCCACCGGCTCCAATCATTAATACTTTTCCCATTTTAAAAATTTATTTTGCTTGTTTTTTGTTATTAGTCTTTTAAAGATTATCGGGGATGGGACTTATGGGAGGAATGGGACTTGTGGGGCGGATAACAGGCGATGACAGACATCTGGCAGCCAAGGATGCCGCTCCGCCATAATCCCTGCCGTTCCCTATTTTATCTCGTCGGCCCTTATGCCCAGCGCGCTCATCAGCGAGTAGCCGAGTATCTCCTGACGGAAGTTGCCGCCCTGCATGGGCTGCATGGCAAACACGGTTACACGCTTTTCGTCGTCAACGTTTCTCAGGGCATGGCGCACACGGTCGTAGATGCGCTCGGCATCAGGCACAACCATTACACGCTTTACGTCTTTCTGTGCACATATAAACTCTACCGTCTCAACGAAGAAATCGTCCTTGCTGACAATGTCCTCAACGGGAAGCGCGCTGATAAGGAACTCTCCCAGATTGTCTTTAAACGCCATGCCGTCAAGTTCGTGGGCATATTCAGACGGCTTGAAATTGTCAAGCCTGTCCCTGTTCTTGCCGTGTATCAGAATCACCTGCGTCTGGTGTTCGCCCTCACGCAGTCCTCCGTCAAGAGCAATGCAGTCAATCCAGCGCGCCATGTCGGCCTGCGGGATGCGCCGCTCTATCATCCTTTCAAAATTAACGATAAGGTCGAACGCCACTTTATCTATATAGTCGGCGTCTGCCACCATAACATTCTCGCACCATTTTGCGGTACCTGCCAAATTGTTATTCATGTATGCAAACTTACACAAAAATAATGAGAATACACACCGTCAGACAAAAAAAACTGACTTTTTGATATTCTTTGTAATGTGTCTTTCAAAGCGAAAGACACATTACTCATGTTTTCAGACTAAACCATTATAGTTTTTGCACACTCCGCGGCATCATTCTGCCGGCTCAACCCTTGAAATTCTTCTCCGGTTTCCGGCGTGTTGCCCCGAAATTATCAGTGGCACACGCTCAACCACCACTACAGAAGTGTCGAGTCCGAGCGCCTTAGGCTCATCGATACCAATGCGTCGGATAATTGAGTAAAGACTCATGAGCATGTTTTGACGACGGTTAGACGAGTCTTCAGGATAATAAATGCGATGTATTATCACAAAACGGAAGTCTCCGGCAATGCCCTTGCTACGGAGCGAAGGATAAGTGCTGGTAAGGTCTACATCTCCTGAGGCCACAAGGTCTTCTATTATCTGACGTAAATACAGGCTGACGCGTGGCTCTATCCTAAACCCGATGCGCATGTTTATGCTGAACAGCGTGTCGGGAACGAGAACCTTACATGTGTACTCGAGCGTGTCGGGCGCGTCGACAAACTCAATGTGCAGCAGCCAATAATGGTCGGCACGCTTGGGCTGCTTGTTTATTATCGAATAAAGCAGCTTGTCGTCCACTCCGCCTTCAGTCGGTGCATGGTTTACATACACAAGGTTTGAGGCATACTTTGCTATGCTGTTGTCTGCCTTTATCGCAGATATTATGTCGTGATAGTCGCTGAGTTTCTTTATGCGCAGATAGCGGCTGCGTATCTTGCGTGCACTTATCCACACAAACATAATGAAGCAGAGCAAGCCGCCTATGAGCAGGGTGAACCATCCGCCGGCAACAAACTTAGACATGTTGGCAGCAAGGAACAGTCCTTCGAGCACACAGTAAAGACCGACAAAAATGATTACGACAAAACGCGGAGCTGACATCTTGCGCAGATAGAAGCCCAGAAGCAGCGTTGTCATCAGCATGGTTATGGTGATAGCCAGTCCGTAGGCAGCCTCCATGCGCGAAGAATCGCCAAAGAGAAGCACCGTAAACACCACGGCCACATACATAAATCCGTTTACCATAGGAATATATATCTGTCCCTTCACATTGGTAGGGTGCTTTATCCTCATGCGGGGCCAGAAGTTGAGGTTCATCGCCTCACTCAATATTGAGAACGAACCGCTGATGAGCGCCTGGCTCGCCACGATGGCCGCACCCGTTGCCATAAACACGGCAAAGAGCAGCATGCCGTCGGGCATGATGGCATAAAAAGGATTGTCGTTGCCGGCTGCACGCACCGGATTGGCAAGCACCCACGCACCCTGACCGAGATAGTTGAGGATGAGCATAATCTTGACAAAAATCCAGCTGATGGCGATGTTGTGCTTACCGCAATGTCCAAGGTCGGAATAAAGGGCCTCGGCACCCGTGGTACAGAGAAAAACGGCTCCGAGCACGAGGAACCACACGGGCGACTCTATAAGCAGACGCGCCGCATAATATGGATTAAAGGCCTTGAGAACCTGCGGACAGCCTATAAGCCACATAAGGCCAACGACACCGAGCAGCATGAACCACAACAGCATGAATGTGCCGAAAGAACGGCCTACATGCTCCGTACCAAAACGCTGCACGAAGAACACAACAGTGATGACGGCAATGGCAACAGGCAGCACGGGTATATCAGGATTGATGCCGCGCAGTCCCTCTATGGCTGTGGTTATGGTGATGGCAGGCGTTATCACTCCGTCAGCCAGCAGCGTGCTGGCTCCTATAACGGCTATGGCATAAATCCAACGCCGCTTATGCCGGCGCAACAGTGCGTAGAGAGCCAATATTCCGCCCTCTCCATGATTGTCGGCACGCAATGCTATGAGCACATACTTTATGGTAGTCTGCAACGTAAGCGTCCAGATTATGCACGACAACGCACCCAGCACGTAATTTTCTGTCAGAGCTTCGCCCGTGTGTGTTATTGCTTTCATCACATACAGGGGTGACGTTCCGATGTCTCCAAAAACAATTCCCAGCGTCATGAGTATTCCGGCAAGTCCGGCTTTGCTCACTCCCGCCGTAGCATTTACCTTAGATGTTTGTACCATATTGAATATATTTTATTTCGCCTGCAAAATTATAACGATAAAATGAAAGAAATGCTTATTTTTACATTTTATTTTATGCAGTGAGAGAAACGGCCGACTCCTTCACGCACAACAAAAGGATGCGCCTACGGAATAATATTAATAAACATGAGACAGGAAACGTCTGTAAAAAACAACGATACAAAAAAACAAAAAATCTGCTGATAAGGAGGCAAGAAAAAACCGGAAGAGCAGGCATAATGCCTTGTCTTCCGGCAGCTTATAATAACTAAACCATACAACTTTCATAAAGTGAGTCTGACGCAGGCCGCAATACTTTTAATCCAAACCGGTCTTTATAAGTCAGGATTAAAGAACAGCATCAGGACCTTGCGCTGACCGGCATAATGCCTATATCAGCCGTTAAATCAGAACTCAACAAGAATACGGAAAATCTTTCCGGGATTCTCGCTCCAGTCTTTCATTGCATCAGGAGTTTCCTCGGGAGTAACGACCTTAGATATAAACTTCTCGATGGGATAACGTCCTGTGTTAATGCAGTTGATAACGGCTCTGAAGTCAGACGGAGTTGCATTGCGAGAACCGCGTATGTCAAGTTCCTTCTGAACGAACAGCTTTGTCTGGAAAGCCACTTCGCTCTTGGCATATCCTATGCAAACCACACGCCCGGTAAAGCCAACCTCGTTGACAGCCATAACGTAAGTGGCAGGACTGCCTACAGCCTCGATGACAACATCGGCACCATAGCCTCCGGTTATCTCCTGTATGCGCTGATGAACATCCTCTGTCATGGTGTTAACAGCATATGTTGCTCCAGCCTCCTTGGCAAGCGCAAGTTTCTCGTCGTCAATGTCGGCAGCAATGACTATTGCACCGCGCAAAGACGCACGCATAACAGCACCAAGGCCCACCATTCCGCAACCGATAACCATTACGAAGGTGTTGTCGGTAACCTCAGCACGCGACACGGCATGGAAGCCGACGCTCATAGGCTCTATCAAGGCGCAGCTGCGCACAGGAATATCGCCTGCCGGTATGACCTTTGTCCAAGGCAGAGCTGCATATTCGCACATTACGCCCTGACGCTGCACGCCCAAAGTTTCATTGTGCTCACAGGCATTATAGCGTCCGTTGCGGCAAGAGGCGCAGTTGCCGCAATTTGTGTAAGGGTTAAGCGTAACAACCATTCCCTTCTTCAATGTGTCGGGAACGTCGGCACCAACTTCCTCGATAACGGCACCCACCTCGTGTCCCGGAACGACAGGAAGCTTCACCATTGGGTTGTTGCCGCGGTAAGTATTAAGGTCGGATCCGCAGAATCCTACATATTTTATTTTCAGTAAAACCTCATCAGCCTTTATCACCGGCTTTTCTATTTCAGCCACACCAATCTCCTGAGGTGCGGCAATACGAACTGCTTTCATTTTTTTCTACGTTTGTTTTTATTTTAATTTATCACTTTATATCCTTTCCAGCCATAATATGCGCAAAAAGCGAAACATATCATTGGCACAATGTATGCGATGTAGTACATCTCTTCGTTGGCATGCATGAAATATGCCGTAAGCTGCGGCAGACAGGCGTTGCCGACAATGGCCATGACAAGAAATGCCGAACCGCTCTTGGTCTGGTCGCCCAATCCCTGCAGGGCCAATGAGAACTGTGTGGGATAGATAATAGACATGAAGAACGACACGGCAAGCATGGCATAAATGCCTACATGTCCGCCAAAAGCGCAGATAACGCCACACAGGATTATCAGCAAGATTGAATATATCATAAGCATGTGCGACGGCTTAAACTTTATCATCAGCGCAGTGCCCACCCAGCGGCCTACCAGAAACGCCAGCATGTAGAATCCGAAGAACGTTGTGGCTGTGGCCTCATCAAGTCCGGCATACACACAGCAGTAAACGAGGAAGAGGCTGTTGATGGCCGTCTGTCCGCCGTTATAGAAGAACTGTGCGATGACGCCCCAGCGCAGGTGTGAATGCCTGAGCACGGAGAAGTCGATAAGCTTGCCTTCGCCGCGGGCCTCGCCCGACTTGCTTTCATCTGCTATTTTAGGAAATTTCGTAAAGACGAATATCAGCGCCACGACAATCAGCAACGTGCCCAGAAGCAGATACGGCAGCCGCATCGACTCGGTCTCGTGCTGAATGTAGGCCTCCCAGCCGCCTTCATAGCTCAGGGGCAATGTCTCACGCGTGTAATTATTGCCGCTCAGCACCAGCTTGCTCAAGAACATGGCAGAGATAAACGCGCCAAGACCGTTGAACGACTGGGCCAGGTTAAGACGCCTTATTGACGTCTCCGGCTTGCCCAATACTGTTACATACGGATTGGCAGCCGTCTCAAGGAAGCACATACCCGTGGCTATAATGAAGAAGACACACAGATAAACCCAGTATGACTTGATCATAGCTGCCGGGAAGAACAGGAAGCCGCCCAGCGAGGCAAGGCACAAGCCAAAGATGATGCCGGCCTTGTAGCTGTAACGCTTCATGAACATGGCTATGGGTATAGGGAAGATAAAGTAGGCCAGCCAGTAAGCCGTCTCAGTAAACGAAGCCTCAAAAGTGTTGAGCTCGCAGGTCTTCATCAGCTGCCTTATCATCGTCGGCAGCAGATTGCTGCTTATCGCCCATAGAAAAAACAGGCAGAATATCAGCGACAAAGGCACTATATAGCTATTTTTTTTCATAACGACATCATATTATTTACTCCGACATATTCTTTACGTATGGCAGGTCAGGCAGATTGTTGAAGCCATAGAACTTTTCAGCATTCTCGCCGAGGAACAGTCTTTTTTCCCTGTCTGTCAGGTCATTGGTCTTCAAGATAAAGTCATAAGACATCTTATAGGTTATGGCCGTTATGGTGCGCGGATAGTCTGATCCCCACATCAGCTTGTCGGCACCAACCATGTCGATGGCCTCCCTGATAGCCCTGACGGCTCCGTTAAAGGGATAGAACTCTTTGTTGAACAGCCATGTTATGCCGCCCGACTCTATCATCACGTTGTCGTTAAGGGCGAGTTTTATCTGGTCTTCCCAGCCCGGGGCGGTAACCATGCCGAAATGTCCTATAGCAATCTTCAGGCGCGGACACTCCTCTATCACCTCCTTGATCTCACCGTTCTGCAAGTTGTTTTCAGCCAGACACAACGACAGGATGACGCCCTTGTCCTCCATCAGATGAAACATCTTCATCATTTCGGGAGAATTCAGGTTTACTCTTCCGTCGCTCAATATCAGCCTGTGGCCAGGTATGGCAATACCCTTGAAGCCGCTATCGATAAGCGAAGCTGCCGTGTCATAGAATCCGGGCTTGAAGTAATCGCACATACCGAACACAAAGAAGCGTTCGGGATAGTCGCTCTTCACCTTTGCCAGATAGTCGTTCTGTATGCCGTCGATAAACTCCTGCACGACAACAGCTCCGCCCACCTGTGCGTAGTTCATGTTGGAGAGGAACACCTCGGCGCTGTTTACGCCGTCTATCATAAACGGCGGAACCATCTGCACCTCTTCCGTAAGAAAGAATGACCGGCCATTCTTCAATGTCCTGACCGGCATTCCGTTCCAAGAAGTATCCTGGCGCAGCCACAAATGTGAATGCGCATCTATAATCTTATAGTCCATGTCTGCCCTGCGATATTATGTGTTAGCCCAGCGCACACGCATCTGGTCGCCAATTATCTTCTGTACTTCCTCAACCAAGCTGCTGTCCATCGGCGAATTTACATAGTCGATGTTCTTCAGCACATTCTGAGGATTAGCCGAGCTGAACAGCGTGGTGGCAATGCGCGGATTGCTTGTAGAATACTGCACGGCGAGCTTTTCTATCGGATAGCCGTGTTCTGTGCAGTAGTCAGAAGCACGCATGCAAGCCTCCTTAAGAGCCACCGGAGCCGGATGCCATGCCGGTGCGCCGCGCTGCGACAAAAGTCCCATCGAGAACGGCGAAGCATTTATTATGCCCACATTGTTTGCCTCAAAGAAGTCGAGATAGTCGAGCAGCATCTCGTCGTTGAGACTATAATGGCAGAAACACAACACAGACTCAACTGTTCCGGCCGGAACATGCTCTATCACCCATTTAAGGTTTTCGGGCTGCAGGTCGGTGATGCCCACATGCTTCACCACTCCTTCCTCGCGGAGCTTCACCAGTGCGGGCAGAGTCTCGTTGACAACCTGATTGAGGTCGGCAAACTCAACATCATGAACATTAATCAAGTCGATGTAGTCAATGTTGAGACGCTCCATGCTCTCGTAGACACTGTCGGTTACGCGCTTGGCAGAATAGTCCCAGGTGTTGACGCCGTTCTCGCCGTAGCGTCCCACCTTTGTCGAAAGATAATATCTGTCGCGCTGTATTTCCTTCAAGGCTTTTCCCAATACCATCTCGGCCTTGTAATGACCGTAATATGGAGATACGTCTATAAAGTTAATTCCGTTGTCAACTGCCGTATGGACTGCTTTTATGCCCTCTGACTCGCGTATGTCATGAAAGACGCCGCCTAAAGAAGAGGCGCCAAAGCTGAGATTAGACACACGCATTCCTGTTTTTCCTAATTCATTGTAGATCATAGTAGAAATATTTATATCTTACGATATGACGCAAGGCAATGGAAAATGTCATATTAAAATTGTTTAAATTATTATGTTTTTCTTCACTCAACCTGCCAAATCATGCTTTTTTAAGCACTTTCAGCCACTGCATCACAGGCATTGCCACACCTTATAAATACACGTATAAAGCCATAATACGCATGTCAATGCTTACATTTTTGACAAAAATTATAGGTTGTATCCATAGATTTTCAAGAAAAAGAACGTATATTTGCACATCGCTTGTGAGCGAAAACCGCATGGCGCGGATTATCTCTCCGCAGGCAGGCTTCCATCAGGAATACTTTACTAAACACATCGTCATGTTCGAAAAATGAACATCCGGATTCAGAATCATGGTTACATACGCTGAAAGGCAAGAAAAAATCATCCGTCAAAAATCCGAGTTTTAATATCAAATCACGAAGTGGTCATTATGTTCAATTTTGTAAATTTGCGCAGTCAAAATAATCAAAATATGAAAAGTATACTTGACGGACGTCCCGCATTAAAGAAAGAAATTGACAAAGTGGCTGAAGTAGCCGGTTATCTTTGGCAGAAGGGATGGGCTGAAAGAAACGGAGGAAACATTACAATAAACATCACAGAGCTGGTTGACGACGAAATAAGACAGATGCCGGCCATAAGTGAAGTGAAGCAAATAGGAGTAACGCTGCCTCATCTTAAAGGCACATACTTCTTCTGTAAAGGAACAAACCGCAGAATGCGCGACTTGGCCCGCTGGCCAATGGAGAACGGAAGCGTAATCCGTATACTTGACGACTGCGCAAGCTATGTGATCATAGCCGACAACGTGGTTAATCCCACGAGCGAGCTGCCTTCGCATCTCATGGTGCACGACCATCTGATTGAGAAAGGCTCTCCTTACCGCGCATCGCTGCACACTCACCCGATTGAGCTTGTTGCAATGACACACATACGCAAGTTCTTGGGCAAAGACGTGCTAACGAAGCTGCTTTGGAGCATGATTCCGGAGACAAAGGCTTTCTGTCCGCGCGGATTGGGCATCATTCCTTATCAGTTGCCCAGCAGCGTTGAGCTTGCAGAAGAAACTGTAAGACAGCTTGACGACTACGACGTGGCAATGTGGGAGAAGCACGGAGTGTTTGCCATCGACAACGACATCATGCAGGCATTCGATCAGGTTGACGTGCTGAACAAGAGTGCGCTGATTTACATCGCCGCCAAGAACATGGGCGCAGAGCCTGAGGGAATGAGCGACGAGCAGATGGCAGAAATGTCAAAGGCATTTAATTTGCCAAAATAAAAATTTGAATAAAAATCTTATCATTCTCAGATAATATTAGTTTAAGAGTCTATTTAGACGGCGGAATCCTGATGCTGTGAAGCATTGGGATTCTGTTATTTTATGGGGTTTACAGCCAGCCGGCAAATAAATTTGATAAAACTAAAACCTTGCAGTCTGAAGGATGATTTTGAACTATAAGAAAAGTAGTCTGCAAAAGACGGCAAATTGCCTCCTAAAACACGGCCTTTTACAAGCTGATTTGCCACATATTGCATTGCAAAAGGCAACATATTGAAAAACAGATAACAAACAGGATAAATACAGAAATAATTTTCAACAAACCCGTTGCTCACCACACTGACGACAACAGTCTGATTGTCAGACGTATAGAATACAATAAGTTTAAAAAACAAGACATCACCGGATATCACGCCATACGCAAGGCAGATGATATCCGGTGATGTCTTTAATAAGCAACTCATCACACCTTAATTTAATACAAGCCAACGAGTTAAACATAGATGTGACTAGTGATGAGCTTCTTTGAAAAACTTTTTTACCTTATGTGTGTGGCTATCCGTTCAGCTTATTTCAACAGCTGAGGAAGGAACGACGACACAACAAGTATTATGATACCGGCCACAAGCACCACGATTGTTTTTTGCGAGCAGCCCTTCCACTCTTTCAATATTATTCCCCAAACATTGCTGAAGGTGACGTTAAGCGCCATCAGTATGCACCACGAGAACGTCAGCAGCACGGGCGAGTCGGTAAGGAAGCCCTTGCCAAGGCTGAGGCCGAAGAACTGGCTGTACCAGAGCAGTCCGGCAAGCGCGCAGAACACAATGTTGTTAAAATAAAGGCTTGTCTGCGAATAGTCGCCCCATGTGCGGTTCTTGCCGTTCTGGTAAAAACAGTAGACAGCGTTGGTGACAAAGCCCCCGAGCGTGACAAGGAACGTTGCAGGCAGTGTGCGGAACATCGGGTCGGTGGCATCGCCGAAGTTAAGATGTTCGCCAAATCCCAAGCCTATGCTGAAGCACGCGCTCATAAATCCGGCAAGCAGCGCAACAATTATGCCCTTGGTAAAGTTGAAATCCTTAACGGCTTTTTTCTTCTCTTCCTCGCTGAGCGACTGCGACTTCATGTTTCCGGCCACGCCAATCACGCCAATACCTATCAGCGTAACCACCACACCTACAATAACAGGCATGGTGAGGTCTTGCGTGTTGCCGGTAAATATCGGAGTAAGTATTGTTCCGAGTCCGGCGCATGTACCCAGGGCTATACTCTGCCCGAGGGCCACGCCGAGATAGCGCATAGAAAGGCCGAACGTAAGTCCGCCTATACCCCAAAGCACACCGAAGAATATTGTCCACATTGCTGCCACGGGGTCGGCCGCATAAACTTCCATAAGGCTGTGCCCGGCAGGCACTGCCAGAAGGGCGCCGAGCAGCGGGAACACAAGCCATGCGAATATGCCCTGCACCAGCCAATAAGACTCCCAACTCCACGACTTTATCTTATTGATGGGCACATAGCAGCTCGACTGGCAGAACGCGCCCACAGCAATTATTATAAGTCCTATAATTATTTCCATCGGAAGAATCACGAATTATTAATTAAGAATTAAAAATTATGAATTATGAATTGTGAATTATGAATTAAAAAAGAGTTGAGAAATATTTCTCAATTCTCAACTCTTTCGCTTAATTATTCTGTCAATATGACTAACCTCTCTTTGAAGTTACGTCTTTTTCATACTGCTCAACGTCAGCAATGAAATCCTGACCAACAGGAACGTTGTTGCGCAGGCAGAACTCATCGTAAACAGCCTGCCACGGCATAGCTTTCTCTTCCTCAAGCAAAGCCAGACGCTCAAAGCCCCTGCCCTCAGCCTCATACTTGCGGATAAGTGCCAACGGCTCGAGCAATGCGCGGAGCATGCACTTCTGAGCGGCACGGCTGCCAACAACGTAAGCTCCGATGCGGTTGATTGAGCCGTCGAAATAGTCAAGGCCGTAATGAACTCTGTCGAGAGCACCGGCACGTACAATCTCGTTGAACAAATCCATTGTCGGGTCGTCCATAATTGTTACGTGGTCTGAATCCCAACGTACCGGGCGGCTGACGTGCAACATCAGCTCAGGCACATAGAGCAACATGGCAGAAACCTTGTCGGCCACGCTCTCTGTCGGGTGGAAGTGGCCCGTGTCAAGAGTTATAAGCTTGTTGTTCTGTGCAGCATAGGCAGTATAGAAGTCGTTTGAACCTACCGTGAAGCTCTCAAGACCGATACCGAACACCTTGCTCTCGATACAGTCTTTCATGTTGTCATACTTTGTTGCAAATATCTGGTCGAGCGAATCCTTGAGCAGCTCGCGATACAGAGCCTTGTTTACTGTAAGGTCTTTAGAACCGTCATGTACCCACAGGTTCATTATACAAGGGTCTCCCTGAGCCTTACCCATCTCCTCGGCAACGGCACGGCAACGCTTTGTATGCTCAATCCAGAAATTGCGTATGCCCTCATCGGGATTTGACAGAGAAAGGTTTCCGCTCTTGGGATGAGAGAACGAGGTAGAGTTGAAGTCGAGCTTCATGTTATTCTCCTTACCCCACTCTATCCAGCTTGCAAAATGCTTAGGCTCTACCTGGTCGCGGTCTATCACCTCATTCTTGAAATCACCGTAAATTTCATGCAGGTTAAGACGGTGTGTTCCAGGAATAAGAGACTTTGCCTTGACAATGTCTGCACGAACCTCATCGATGTTACGTGCCTTTCCGGGATAGTTGCCTGTAGACTGGATACCGCCGGTCAGCTCTCCACCCTGGTTCTCGAATCCGGCAACATCGTCTGCCTGCCAGCAGTGAAGACTAAGATGAAAATCCTGCATCTGGTTAAGTACTTGTTCTGTATCTACGCCTATTTCGGCATAGCGCTCTTTGGCTATCTCATAAGCCTTTTTTATCAATTCTTCTTTCATGTTACTAAATTTTGGATTTTATTGTTTTGTTCTTTACTGTTTATTCTCTTTTGTTGCAACCACACTAAGATACTTATCGTATGCAGCGGCCCATTCTTCACCGTCCTGTGGCTCAAAGCGTTTCAGGCTTATGCTGTCGGCAATGATGCGGCGCATGTCGAATATTCCGTCTACAACTCCTGCGGCCTTTGCCTGCAACATTATGTTTCCTAAAGCCGTACACTCCTGCGGACCCGCAAGCACCGTAACTCCGGTGGCATTGGCCGTAAACTGGTCGAGATATTCGTTAAGCGAGCCTCCGCCAATTATATGGAGCGTGTTAATCGGAAATTCTGACATCTCTTTAAGATAGCCGAACACCTGCCGGTAGCGCAGGGCAAGGCTGTCGAGTATGCAGCGGCAAATCTGTGCATATCCTTCAGGTACATGCTGCCCGGTCTCTGCACAATACTGCTTTATGGCAGCCTGCATGTCGGCCGGATTGGCAAACATTGGATCGTCCGGGTTGATTATGCTTTGGAAAGCCTCTGCCTTCATTGCATCGGCAAGCAACACGCCGTAGTCAGAAGGAGCTTCGTCGCCCCACTCCTTACGGCAACGCTCAAGCAGCCACATGCCGCAGATGTTTTTCAGAAATCTTGTAGTGCCCTCAACTCCGCCTTCGTTTGTGAAGTTAAGTTCATAGCTCTTTTCGTTTATTATAGCATCCTTGGCCTCAATACCCATAAGGCTCCATGTTCCGCTGCTGAGATATGCAAACTTCTCGTCGACGGCCGGAACGGCAGCCACAGCACTTGCCGTGTCGTGACCGGCCACGGCAATAACGGGCACTGGGCCAAGGCCGGTTATCTTCTGCACCTCCTCGGTAAGCACGCCTATCTTGTATCCGGGTACAACCATTTTACCGAACTTCTCACGCGGAAGCTCCAGACTGTCAAGCAGCATGCTGTCAAGCTCCTTGGTCTTTGGATTGAGCATCTGGCTGGTTGAGGCAATAGTATATTCGCATACAGCCTCGCCTGTAAGCATCCAGCTCAGTGCATCGGGCATGAAAAGTATTTTGAAAGCATTTTTCAGTGCCGAGTTTCCGTCGCGCTTCATCGCATAGAGCTGGAACAAAGAATTAAAGTTCATAAACTGTATGCCCGTGGCACCATAAACTTTTTCTTTAGACACTTTAGCCTCAAAATATTCTTCCATTGCGCCGAATGTGTGCGGATCGCGATAAGACATCGGATTGCGCATCAGCGCTCCGTCTTCGGCAATGCACACAAAGTCAACGCCCCAAGTATCTATACCTATGCTTGCTATGTCAAGATTGCGTTTTGCAGCAACCTTCAAGCCTTTGATTATCTCAAAATAAAGTGCGTAAATATCCCAATAGAAATGTCCTCCCGTCTCTATAAGGTTATTAGGGAAACGTGTGAGTTCCTCAAGCTTTACTTTTCCGTCTGAAAGCGAGCCGACAATTGTCCTGCCGCTTGTCGCCCCAAGGTCGACAGCAAAAAAATACTTTGAATTAACCATTTAACAATTAGTATGTTTTTAACGTATTAAATTAATTTCTGCAAAGATAAAAATTATTTCATAATACAATATATAACATTTTGATTTTTAGACAATAAGATTTGAGAATTTAAGCCACACTTAACATTATGAAAGCATTTACGCCTGATTATATTTACTGCTGTTTTCACAATGTAACTTCATAAAATCATTTCTACACATCACACATAATATTATATAAATCATATCCGCCAGAAAATTTTTGTGAATTATTGACACCAGCAAAAACGCCTATCCCAAAACAGCAATTATTTTTATGTTTTTTAGGCTAAAACAGCAGCAAACATACTGAAAATCAAGCAAAATGAGCTTCAAAAAAGTATTTTTTTTTCAATAACTTAATTGTGTTGAAAATTATTACTAACTTTGCGCTATAAAATAAACTAATCTTAAATAATAAAAAATGTCAACTTTAACACTAACCATCGTAACCGTATTTATCATCGGTTATCTCTGCATTGCCCTTGAAAGTTTCACCAAAGTGAACAAAGCTGCCGTGGCGTTGCTTATGCTGGTGGGCTGCTGGACAATATTTATGTTCGATCCGGGAAGCTATCTGCCCGATGTAGCCGGAGACAAGATATCTCTGGCCGTTAATGAAATCATTGAAAAGCATCTGGGAAGCACCTCCACAACACTGTTCTTCCTTATGGGAGCCATGACCATCGTTGAGGTTGTTGACCAAAACGGAGGCTTCAACTTTGTGCGCGACATGATGAAGACAAAAAACAAGAAAGTTCTTCTGTGGCGAATTACATTTATGACTTTCTTCCTCTCTGCCATCCTCGATAATCTTACGACAAGTATCGTGATGATAATGATTCTGCGCAAGCTCATACAAGACCGCAAAGACAGACTCATATATGCGTCGCTTGTGATTATTGCGGCCAATTCAGGAGGAGCATTCTCACCAATAGGCGACGTAACTACCATCATGCTTTGGAACAAAGGCCTCATAACGGCAGCTGGAGTTATCAAGGAATTAATTGTGCCGTCTATTGTTTCTGTAGTTCTGCCCGCCTATTTATTGTCGCTGTCGCTTAAAGGTAAAATTACAGTTCCGGCCACAGCCGGAGGTAAGGCAGACGATGCAAATGAGTTTACAAAGAGACAGCGCAAGACTGTGTTCCTCATAGGCGTTGGCGGTCTTATATTTGTTCCTATATTCAAGTCGATAACCCATCTTCCTCCGTTCGTTGGCATATTGCTCGTTCTTGGTTTATTATGGACCATCACCGAACTGTTCTATCGTCATCTGCACAAGGACGAAGAGAAGGGCGGTATGCAGAAAAGGGTTGCAAACATCCTTTCACGCATCGACATGAGCACCATTCTTTTCTTCCTCGGCATACTCATGGCAGTTGCATGCCTTGAAACAATCGGTGTGCTGGCAAGTCTTGGCGAAGGTCTCAACACAACTTTCAACGGTAACCATTACATCGTTACAGGCATTATCGGCGTGCTGTCGAGTATTGTCGACAACGTGCCTCTTGTTGCCGGATGCATGGGTATGTATCCTATTGCCGAAGTGGGCGACATGGCACAGGACGGCATATTCTGGCAGCTCCTGGCCTACTGCGCCGGCGTGGGCGGCTCAATGCTCATCATCGGCTCTGCCGCAGGTGTTGTGGTAATGGGACTCGAAAAGATAACCTTCGGCTGGTATATGAAGAAGATTTCTCTTATCGCCTTTGCAGGATACCTGGCCGGAATATTGGTATATTGGGCAGAAAAAACATTCATCGGGCTATAACACAGTCATCAGGCTATAACAGCCATGTGCCTCATGATATAACAATGCCCGAGGCACACAAAATAAAAAATGAGGAAACGCATTACAAACTTGCATTTCCTCATTTTTTATATGCACAAAAGCTTTACACAAATATATGCAACGGCACTAAGACAAAAGCCTGTATAATAACAAGAATCGGCCATTAGGCATTGATTATGACTAATGACCGATTCTATAAAAAACATCCAGCCGCACAATCATCTGGTGCCGGCCCTGTATTCGCTCGGCTTACAGCCTATCTTCACCTTAAACTTGCTTGAAAAATAATCCGGCGAATCAAAGTTGAGCCTGTAAGCAATTTCCTTTATGCTCATGTCTGTTGTTGACAGTAATTCCTTTGCCCGTTGCAGTTTTAAATCCTGCTGGTATAAAGCCGGCGACATACCGGTATACTCTTTAAACAGCTTGCGGAAGTTCGAATAGCTCGAGCCTAACTCGGCAGCAATTTCTTGCACGGTAATCTTCGACTCCACTCCCTCGCGTATGCGCAGGCGTGCCTTATTTATCATGTCCACATATCCTCCACGCCGGTTAAGTTCCATGTTGCGTTCAAGGGCATACATGTGTCCGAGCAAGTTGTTCACTATACCAGCCAGTATCTGCTGCGAATAGGCAGCCTCCTCCTTGGCAGCCTTTATTGCCGAGTTGTACAGATAAACAATGTCTCCGCTGAAGCCTACGTGATAAACAGGTTTTTCGAGCGAAAGGAAGTTATAGTTCATACGGTCGTCCATGTTACGCCCTTTGTAGCCTATCCAATAACTTTTCCAGAACACTCCAGGCAGAGGATGGTAGGTGTGCCATTCACCAGGAAAAAGCAAGAAAATGTCACCCGCCTTTATATGAACATTCTTAACATGCTCTGACGAGAAAACCCCTTCACCCTCAATAAGATAAAGCATCTGGTATTCATCAAGCACGCGGCCCCGCTCCACATCAAAATAATATCCGTCGCCGTGGCCTTTGGTAGGATAGTCCTCGTTTGGGCCAACCTCGTCGTATCCCACAGTGTTTACAACAAGCCCCCATTGGGCGTCACGGTCGTTAGCAACCAAATATTTACTGTCTTGCATGTGTTAATTTATTCTCAGTTAATAACATACTGTAAATGTCTCATGGGATGCCCGCCCCACATATTGTCATCTACAAACTTAAATCCCACTCTTCCGTAAAGTCTCTCTGCCTTCGGATTATTCTTGTCAACAAGCAATCCTACCGCAGGCAGTTCCATATCCTTGGCCTTGGCGATAACTGCATTCAACAACACTGTGGCCACGCCTTTACCACGGCAGTTCTCCGGCACGGCGATACTGTCGATATACAATTCACCCGGCCCCGTCTCATCGGCAATATTGCTGAAATCACGGTCAAAGTTATCTTTCATCGCCTTTATAAAAGCCTTGCGCAGGCCATGCAGCAGCCCGCCGTCATAAGACACGCACATGCCACACAGTCCGCCGTCTTCATCTATTGCCACCAGAGTGTTCTTGTAGCTGTATTGCGAATTTTCAGACAAAACAAGCTCCGTCATCACACGCTCAAAATCATCAAGAGTGTTGTCCGGGCCGACAAAATACTGGCAACAGTCATAATTCATTGCCTGCATTATGAGCCGTGCGATAGAGAGTGCCTGAAACTTCTGAGCCGGTTGTATTTCCATTGCAAAAGATTAGATTATGTCATTCGTTGCAAAAATACTGAAAATAAAACAAATTACAAAATCTATCATGCAAAATCAGCCGGCGCTTAATATTTATAGCTTATTATTCTTCTTTTTTAAGTGTTACAAGCACTTTGTCAATACGCGCACCGTCCATGTCAACAATTTCGAGATTGAATCCGTTCCATTCAGCACGCTCGCCCGACTGTGGAATATGCTTCAGCTGTTCTATTATCAGTCCGGCCAAGGTGTTGTAGTTCTGCTCGCCGTCATAAAGGTCTTCTTTGTCAAAGTAAGACAGGAAGTCGTAAAACGAACACTGTCCGTCTACAAGCCAACTCGCAGCGTCTTCGCGCTCTATTATATCAGGCTCGTTGTTCACCTCGTCTATGGTTCCTACAAGTCCTTCAAGAATGTCCCTCAGCGTTATTACGCCCTGAAAGCTTCCGAACTCATCACAGATAAAAGCCTGGGTAAGGCGTTTCTCCTTCATCTGCTCCAAAGCCTTATAAACACTCATGTTCTCATAGAAATAAACGGCCGGACTCATTATCTCCTTCAGATTGAGCGTATTGCTGTCAAGTCTGAATATAAGGTCCTTCAGCGACACAACACCCACGATGTTCTCAAGGCTGTGGTCTATCACGGGATACGATTCGTAAAGGTCGTCGTTGAGCACCTGTCTTATCTCATTCTTTGTCATGCTGACATCGAGCGTAACAACTTCCGAGCGGTGGGTCATCAGCGAGTTTACCTTCAGGTCGCCGAGCATGAACACACGCTCTACGATGTCCTGCTCAACCTCCTGCACCTCACCGTCTTCCTTGCCTTCCTGCACAATCGACTTAATGTCTTCCTCTGTAACCTTGCTCTCGGCGTTCTTCACGCCAAGCAGATTGACTATTGCCTCGGTGCTCTTTGACAAAATCCATACAAACGGACTGGCTATGAGCGACAGAACATACATCGGGCGCGATATAACCTTAGACACGCGCTCGGCAACGCTCATGCCTATGCGCTTAGGAACAAGCTCGCCAAGAATAATCGTGAGATACGTCACAATTACCACTATTATTGTCTGTGCCACGGGATAAGCCCACGAAGCAGACATACCTGCCTGCTTGAGCACGTTGGCAAACTTGCCCGATATGGCCGAACCTGAATAGATACCTGTGAGAATGCCTATAAGCGTGATGCCTATCTGTACGGTGGATAAAAACCGGTCGGGGTCGTTGGCCAGCTTAAGGGCTGTCTTTGCGCCCTTGCTCCCCTTCTTCTCTTCGTTTGTTAATGTTACTTTTCTCGCTGAAATAACTGCTATCTCGGACATTGAAAATATTCCGTTGAAAAAAATCAATAGCAGAATAATTATAATTTCTTCCATTAATGGTTTAAACCGTATTGTTTCCGCTGCAAAGATAATGCATGTAAAGCTAATTACAAAATAAAAAGGCACATTTTTATATAATGTGAGTGAAGAGACAAGAGTGGAGAGTGAAGAATCCAAATGTTATGCCAATTTATATCTGTACAATATCTTACAATAAAACATTTGAATTGACAGGCATCCAACTTTATTTCTTCACTCCTGTCTTCTGTGCCACTGGATATGTAGCTACAATGCTAATGTACCGGCTGATTTGCACGTGTTGTTGAGCGCAGCGAAAAATCTGCCGGAATTGAGTATAAGGATTTTAATCCGC
>CAJMMQ010000007.1 GCA_905214625.1 uncultured bacterium | reverse complement strand
AGAGATTTGAGTACTCAACTCGCTTCTTACACTGCTCAACTCGTTTGCCAGTGTAGTCTGCAAGTCAGCCAACTGATTCTGTAAAGCAGTGATGTCATCTTTGTTCGCATTGATGTCATCCTCATAGTCTTTACAAGAAACGAACATGCTCATTGAAGCGCATAGGAACGCTACAAGAAGCAAAGAACTGAAAATTTTTCTTTTCATTTGATAAACTAATTTAATTAAAAACTATATATATAATTATTTTTTGGATTAATCTTATCTGCTCTTTCTTAGTAAGAGATAGAAAATCTTAACAAAGCCCCATGTTATAAGGCTTTTCAGCGTTTACGGAAATCATCATATCAAATAACATTTTTAGACCTTTTTGAAAAAAAATCATTAAATCATTTGCAGATATTAGTATTTGTTTATATATTTGCATCGAAAATCTCTCTCTTACTAAGAGATAGAAAAGCATAAAAAATAATTATACCTTATTATATATAGGCAGATTCCAAGCGAATTTGTCTTTTTTTGTATTATAGCTGAATACTATCAGCCCTTGATTTGTTTTGTGTCACCACATTACTGTTAAAGACAAATTTTATTTCAACTGTTTTCACGGTTATTATAATACAGTATAATACTGTATTCTGTTTCTTCACCGTTACCTTCTCCACAAAACAACTGTTTTCAGTTTAACCCAAATCCGTTATTTGTATTCGGCCGGATTATCCAAAATCGCATTAGAATCCAGTTTGGATTATTACTTAATATTGAGCGGATTTTCGTTTGAATTTTTCTTGACATAAAAGGCTATGTCAAGAAAAACGGACGGCAAGGTGATAACAGGAAACAATAAGTCGGATAAAAGCATCAATATAATTGTAGTATTAATACGTATGCGGACTAACAGATTTGGGTTAAATGAAACTAACCTATGGTTTAGAGATAAAAAACAGACCACTTTTGCATAAAAAGTGGCCGAGTTACGGGTTATAACTCGGCCACTAACAGTTTGTAACAAAACACGCTCAATAGTCTTAATGAATAGCACCTATTAACAATATAAATATATCATCTGAAATACAAAACGCATAAAAAAGTTACAATTTTTCGGGACTTTATAAATTATCCCCGACCTGTCATTAAGATTCAGGGGGTAAGAGGCAAAAATAATTGCAAAATAAAAGTCTCTGAAAGCATTTTATAGCTATCAGAGACTTAATTATATTTTATAACAAATAGTTGTCAATAATTTTTTACTGTACGCCTAAAGCCTGCTTGGCTGTGCTGTTGTTAGGATCAATTTCCAAAATCTTCTTCCAGCAGTCATCTGAATTAACCTTGTCTTCCTTGATGAAATAATAATATCCGAGATAAGAATACGGCTCGATAAGAAGCTTCGGGTTATCAGGATTCTCTTTCTTTGCCAACTCGATATACTGCTCATAATATGGCTTAGCCAAGCCCTGAGTTGTTTCAGGGTCAAGCTGAGAGTTGATACGTGCTCTCATTATTGTGGCATAAAGAAGATTGGTAGGATATTTCTCACCCAGCATGCCGTAAATTTCGTCAGCTTTCTTCAATGCAGCAATTTTCTCCTCATTAAGAGTTTCTATGCTTGCAGCCTGATCAGCATACAGTTTTGCAAGACCGTCGATATCGCTTACAGTAGGCTTTTCAACAGATTTTAAATACTCATCATAATAAGCAAGACCTTTTGCATAGTCTTTCTTTGCAATGTAAGCATCTGAAAGCTGTTTCTTAACATCGTTAAGCTCGGCATTAAGTTCCAAAGCCTTCTCAAACTGAGCGATAGCCTGATCAAAGGCGCTGTCACCCATAAGAGCATAACCGTAATACTGGTAGTCGCGGGCTGAGAACTTTGCACTGTCAGACTTGTTGAAGAGAGCGTCGGCATACTTCAGAGCGTTAGGATAATCCTTCAAGTCTGTGTAGTTGTAGAAACTCAGACGGTTCATTGCAGCGTCACGAGGATTCTTCTTTACACCGAACAAAGCTATTTCAAGACTCTTCTTTGAATCAGCTGTAAGGTAAGTTGCCGTTGCATATTCTGTAAGATAACTGTCGGTAAACTTGTTCAAGTCAACTTTGCCGAAATACTCGATGGCCTTTTCAAAGCGGTTAGCCGTGTAGAAGAAATGGCCAGCCTCAGCATCTACAGGATAATCAGGCTGAACAGAACGCAGTTTCTCAAGCATCTGAACAGAAAGTTCCGGGCTGCGCTTGCGGTAGATATTGGCGTATTTGATATAGCCTTGAGGATTCTTCGGATCCATAAGCGTTGCCTGCTGATACCATGTTGCAGCAGCACCACCGTCATTATTCACCACTTCAACATCACCCATAAGGAGATAACCCGCAGCATTGTTCTTGTCGCGGTCAATGGCCATCTCTGCATATTTCCTTGCATTAAGAGTGTCCTTAATGTCAAGATATGCACGCCCAACACCGGCAATGGCTACAGCGTTTTTCTTGTTCTCCTTAATAAAATCCTTAACCTGATCTTTAACGGCATCGGGATTTGACTTGTTATCTACAATAACTTTAGTAATGGCGTCAATCTGTGCTTTAACATCTTGGGCCATTGTAGGAGCAGCGAGCAATGTCATCGCAGCTCCGGCCAATAAATATTTAATTGCTTTCATAATCTCAATAATTAAATTGTAAATTATTTACCTAATATTCACTCTCAAAATTACCTATGCGCAAAATACCGCCCTTTATTAAATAGACAGAACGGAAAGACAAAGGTTTAATCGTCGTTTACATTTACCGACCTTATTGTGATATCTCCCCGTACAGGCAACAATCCTGACTTAAAGATAATGAGTTGTCCCTTTGGCTGCTCTATAAAGTGAGCAAAGCCCCATGGAAGACCATTAATCGGGTCGTTCAACAACGCATATATAGTTCTTACCAACGGATAACGGCCGTCGAGTAAGTATGCCTGATAAGGTTTCCAGCTGTTCATGGCCGTGGCCGAATCGAACCTGCTTACAGACATAACAGTAATATTCTTCTTAAAGGTTGTGTTTGTGGTATCGCGCTTGTCGTTCAACCAATTTGAACCTATAATACCAATTGCATTGGGAGTTTTCTCAACATAATCAATAACCTCCTTACTTGTGTTGGATGCCACAATGTTAGGACTGTTGATTAACTTACCATCCAATATCGAATCAACACAATATGTAACGGTGCTTGACTTGCTGTTGTCAAACACTACCAATATTTCTCCGCGTTTAGAGCCGGGAACAATGTCGCTCCACTTCTTGGCCTCACCGCTGAGCACGCGCTTAATGTCTTTGACAGAAATACAAGAATCTTTATTTTCCCTGTTAATGATAAGCGACAAGCCATCGTAAGCCAATGGAATAGCCACAGGCAGATAATTGCGGGCCTTAAGATTCTCTAATTCCTTCTTAGTAAAATTCCTTGATGCGATAACCAGCTGTATGCTGTCTTTCATAAGCATGTTTATCGCGTCGTATTCGTTCGTGTAAATCGGTGTGAGCTTTGCCTCACGATAGATACTTTCGAAGACTTGAACCTCTTCGTCGATAATAGGACTAAAACTTTCGTCAGAAGCGAACGAAATCGCTCCTGACGAATAAGTATCTGTTCTGCCGCTCTTAGGCTTGTCGGCACAAGTGGCCAACAGACCTGCCAGCAGCGTCAATCCTACTAAATTGTAGAATAGTTTTTTTCTCATATCACGTATTTATTGCAGTTTGAATGTTACTGGCAACGTATATCTTACGTTAACAGAAGTACCGTTCTGCTTTCCAGGGGTCCAGCTAGGCATGCTGCTTACAACACGCACGGCCTCTCTGTCGAGAGACGGGTCTATACTCTTAACAACTTTTACATTAGAGATAGAACCATTCTTACCTACAACGAACTGAACAATAACTTTACCCTCGATACCGTTCTCGGCAGCAACTACCGGATACTTGATGTTATCTCTGAGCCATGCCATCAAAGCACCCTGACCACCAGGGAATGAAGGCTGTTCCTCAACGACGTCAAACACCTTGTTCTCTTCCTCGTTCTTCGGAGGTTCAGGCTGGGCAATTTCTTCCTTGGCCTTGAGAACCTCTCCGCCAATTTCGTCATTACCAACTACGGTGAACGCACCAATGGTAGTTTTTGTCTTCTGAAGGTCTTCCTGAGTTTTCATTTCCTCCTCAGGCTTAACTTCAGAGTCCTTCTTAATCACAGGAGCAGTAAACTTGATAGAGCTCTTTACCTTCTCTACAACTTTAGGCTGCTCAATCTTGGGAGCAGCTTTTTTCTTCTCTACCTTTGGCGTCTTGTCAATCTTTGACAATTTAGCCTCGGTAACAATCGCAACTTTTTGGTTTGCTTCAATAACATTCTTAATAGCTATAGCCGAGAAAATAGCAACAGCAGCAATAAGTACGATAATGATAGACCAAAGGTTACGTTTTGAAGTCCCCTTACGGAGCTTATAAGCTCCATATGCCTGGTTTTTGCCCTCGAACACGAGGTCGCACCATGCATTAGATATCAGATCTATTTTTGACATTGTCTTTTCATTTTAAATGTTACTCAACGATTACTTCACTCCTCTTTTAGAAAGAAGACCTTTGTCCTCAGGAGTAATGTTATCGATGACATACTTACCTATACTGCAAATTTGCATTTCGTCCAGAGCGTCAACCAGATTCTTATAAGAAGCTGTGTCTGTTGCCTTGATGATGATTGTCATGGTAGGAATCTTCTGACCGTCAATCTCACCGTTCTTCAACTTTTCAAGTTCTTTGTTGTAAATTGAATCTGGATATTTACTAGGATTAGCCAACTTTTTCTTGTCGAGTTCGGCTTTAGCCTTCATAATCGTAGACACCGGAATAGTACCGTCTTCAGTTACATGGTTGATGAGGACTTTACGGATACCTTCCTTACCCCAAGTTGTTTCTTTAAGGCAATTAGGGTCATTGTAATTTGGAATACCGGCTACATAATAAATTTTATCGTTTCCAGCCACATAAATAGTGATTGTCTGCGAAGCTTTTGTAGCAGTTCTGTCCTCTTTCTGCACGTTCTCATCGTTACTAGGCATCGTCAGCTGCATTGTCTGAGGCTTGCTCAAAGACGTACACAGCATGAAGAATGTGATAAGAAGCATCATCATGTCCACCATAGGCGTAAAGTCTACGCGAAGGTCAATCTTCTTCTGTTTGCTTTCTTTCTGCTTTGCCATGTCTTATTCCTCCACTTTTTTGTAAGAAGTGATAAGATAGTAACGGTTCTGACTCATGTCCTGAAGTTCAGACATTACTTTCTTGATTACCTTATAAGGGGTTTTCTCGTCAGCCTTGATAGCAAGTTTCATATCCGAGTTGTTGTCTGTAACAGTCTTAACCCACAACTGGAACTCGCTCATGCCGCCATCGATACTGTCGGTAGGAACACCTTTATCTTTCTGATAGTCGTTCATGTGAGCAGCATCCTGATTAAGGAAATTGCTCATGTCGTCCATAGAGACACCGATGTTGGTAGCGCTGCGAGAGTTTTTCATCTGAGTGCCGTTAAGGCTTACGCCAAACTGATCAGCCATAGTGCTGAGCGCGGCCTCCATGTCACCGGGTTTATCCCAGCCCAAGAACACCTTGCCTCTACTGTCGATCAGTATGCTCAAGACGTTATTCTCCGGAACTTTTAGCTCCGACACTGAACCTGGCGTGAGAACCTTTACTGCTTCATTCTTTACGAATGTTGATGTCAACATGAAGAATGTAAGCAAGAGGACCATCACGTCGCTCATCGGAGTCATGTCGATCCAGATCGCTTTTTTCTTAATTTTTACTTTACCCATAGTAATAAAATTTTAAAGGGTTAGTAAAATTAAGCTTCGTCTGCGTGATTGGCTTCGTATGTCTGAGCAATAGAATAACCAACCTCATCAAGGGCGTATGTCAGCTTGTCGATCTTGTTTGTGAATGTGTTATAAGAAATAACAGCAACCCAAGAAGTCAAAATACCGAATGCGGTGTTGATCAAAGCCTCAGAAATACCTGTAGACAATGCCAAAGAGTCACCACCACCACCAGCAGCCAAAGCCTGGAATGAACGAATCATACCGATAACGGTACCAAGAAGACCGGTAAGAGTACCAAGAGTTACGATTGTTGCGATGATAGGAAGGTTCATCTGCAGTGTAGGCATTTCAAGCTGTGTAGCCTCTTCGTGAGCCTGCTGAATCTTAGAAACCTTCTGAGCTTTCTTCATACCAGTAGTTGCCTCCATTTCCTTGTAAGCACGGATAGAAGCAGAAACCACGTTAGCAACAGAACCTCTCTGCTTGTCGCAAATGCGCTGTGCCTCAGCGAAGTCGCCTTTGCTTACGGCAGCCTTAACGTTAAGAACGAATTTTGCAAGAGAGCCTGTTCCGAAAGCAGAACGCAATGCGAGCCAGCGCTCGATGCTAAGAGCGATAACGGTAAGCAACAGAGTCTGAATGATAGGCACGATAACACCACCTTTGTAAATAGTACCGAGCAGGTTTGTCGGATGTCCTGCAGGATCGTTACCAGCGAAGTTTGCCGGATTACCAAGCAGATACTTGAAAATGCAAAGTGCAATAATGAAACATACAACGATAACCCAAATCGCTGCTCTAATACCTTGGAAGCCCTGATTTTTCTTTTTAGGGCTTACTGCTTTTTGTGTAGTTGCCATAATTTTGAATTTAAATTTAGTTATTAATAATTTAAGTTATAAAGTTACTAATTTATGAATTTTCAGTTTTTCTCTTAGACATGTAAACAAGATCCTAAATAAGACAGCACAAAGATAACAATTAATGAGCAATAAGAAGATTTATTAATAAGTTTTAACAGCACTATATACGTATTTTCTTATAAAAACCACATGTGCAATCGTTATCTCTAACTTTTTATTTAAGTTTTGCCAATGCATCCTTTATTCTTTTCATTGCTTCACAAATGTTTTCGTCACTCGTAGCATAACTCATTCTGAAGCATGCCGGATCGCCAAAAGCATCGCCGGCAACGGTAGCTACATGTGCGACATCAAGCAGATACATGGCGAGGTCTGTTGAAGTGTTTATAACATGTCCCTCATAGCTTTTGCCGAAGAAGTTGCTGCATTTCGGGAACAGATAGAAGGCTCCTTCGGGAACGTTGACCTCAAGTCCGGGAATATCCTTTGCCAGCTTAACGATAAGGTCGCGACGGCGCTGGAAAGCCTGACGCATAGTCTCCACACACTGCTGAGAAGCCGTATAAGCCTCAACTGCAGCTTTTTGGCTAACCGAGCACGGACCGCTTGTATATTGTCCCTGAAGTTTATTGCAGCCTTTGACTATCCACTCAGGAGCGGCGATATAGCCAATACGCCATCCAGTCATGGCATAAGCCTTTGATACACCGTTAACAAGAATTGTCCTTTCTTTCATTCCTGGAGCAAGAGCTATGCTATTGTGTTTGCCGATATAATTTATATGTTCATAAATTTCATCCGCAATGACAAACAAATCATCATGTTTGGTTATCACCTCAGCCAGTCCCTCAAGTTCCTCCTTTGAATAAACGCTTCCTGTAGGATTGCTCGGAGAGCACAGTATCAGCATCTTTGTCTTTGGGGTTATAGCAGCCTCGAGCTGTTGCGGAGTCATCTTGAAGTTCTGTTCAAATCCGGCCTCAACTATCACCGGCTCGCCTCCTGCCAGCTTTACCATCTGCGGATAACTTACCCAGTAAGGTGCAGGTATTATAACCTCATCGCCATCGTTTACAAGTGCCATAATGGCATTGCATACGCTCTGCTTTGCTCCGTTAGACACAAGGATTTCGTTAACAGAATAGCTTAATCCGTTTTCGTTTTTAAGCTTAGCGACAATAGCCTCTCTCAAGTCCATGTATCCCGGAACGGGTGAATACCTTGAGAAGTTGTCGTCGATAGCCTTCTTGGCGGCGTCCTTGATGTGGTCGGGGGTGTTGAAGTCTGGTTCACCCACGCTCATATTAATAACGTCGATACCCTGCGCTTTCATCTCGCCGCTTTTCTGCGACATAGCGAGAGTGGCCGAAGGAGCCAGACGATTAAGACGATTTGATAATTGTGCCATAGTCATATTAAATTTATGTTCCTGCAAATTTAAGCAATTTATTCGTTTTATAAAAATAAATGATGTTATATTTTTATTCCAATTATAAAAATGATTTTTTTACAAATGATTTTTTTACAATTACAAATGCAATGTATGCCCCATACGGTCTTTCTTTGTCTTCAGATATTTGAAGTCGTATTCGTTAGGACTTACTTCTATTGGAACATTTTCAACAATTTCAAGGCCATAAGCCTCAAGTCCCACACGTTTTGTCGGATTATTGGTTATAAGCCTCATCTTGTGCACACCGAGCTTGCGCAACATTTGTGCCCCACAGCCATAGTCGCGCTCATCAGGCTTGAATCCGAGATGAATGTTGGCATCAACGGTGTCGAGCCCTTCCTCCTGCAGCTTATATGCCTCAATCTTGTTCATAAGTCCTATACCGCGCCCTTCCTGCTGCATGTACACCAAGACGCCCTTTCCTTCTTTCTCTATCATCTGCATAGCCTTGTGCAGCTGCTGCCCGCAGTCGCAACGCTTGCTGCCGAACACGTCGCCCGTAGCGCATGAAGAATGAACTCTTACTAACACAGGTTCGTCTTCTTTCCACTCACCTTTTATCAAGGCCATGTGTTCAAGGCCACTGCTTGTCTGACGGAACGGTATCAGCTTAAAATGCCCGTATTCAGTAGGCATGTCAACCGTTGCGCCCACGCTTATCAGCGATTCGCGCTGAAGTCTGTACGCAATGAGGTCCTTGATGGTTATCACCTTCAGGTCATGTTCTGCGGCAAATTCAAGGAGCTGCGGCAGACGCGCCATGGTTCCGTCGTCGTTCATTATCTCCATCAGTGCTCCCGCCGGATAAAGGCCCGACAAGTTGCAAAGGTCTATCGTTGCCTCCGTATGTCCGCTGCGCCTCAGCACACCGTTGTCCTGTGCGTAAAGCGGATTAACATGTCCGGGGCGTCCGAATGTCTTTGGTGTCGATGCAGGATCGGCAAGTGCCTTTATGGTCTCTGCCCTGTCGTGTGCCGACACTCCCGTAGAACATCCGTCGAGTTTGTCTACCGTAACCGTAAAAGGCGTGCCCAGCACCGATGTATTCTCGATTACCTGACGCGGAAGGTCGAGTTCATCGCAACGGCTTATTGTAATAGGGGCGCAAAGCACTCCACGGGCATATTTCAGCATAAAGTTAACCTTTTCGGCTGTTATCTTTTCAGCAGCAATAATAAGGTCTCCCTCATTTTCGCGGTCTTCATCGTCAACTACGATAACAAACTTTCCGTTCTTGAAGTCTTCAAGAGCCTCCTCGATAGTATTAATTTTCAGTTTTTCCATAATCAGCGTTTACCTTATTATATATATCAGGCATTTATGGTGCCATTGTTATCTATCTCTTTAATTCGTGCAATAATAGCGTCATTGGTCTGCCTTATCACCTTGAGGTCGCGCATAAGCCTCAGGCGGAAGCGCCACATGCGCAAATACAGGAACGCACCCACCGGAACCACCACTGCCGCAACAATATTTAGCCATTTGCGGTCGAAGGGCCTTGTGTGAGACTTCACGGCAATGAAGGGATAATTGTTCAGATTTGACAATATCACTTTGTCCTTCGTGTTAGACAAGTCTTCAATAACAGCCTCCATCCTTTCATTTATCTGCTCTATGGTATGGTCAGGGCTGTATTTGAAGAACACCTTTATTATATTTGGCGCAAGCCAAAGGTTATGTTCGCGAGCATACTCATCTATCTCACGGTTTATCTCTTCAAGCGAAGCCGCATCTGCCGCATAGCGGGGGTCGTTTATTATCACCTCTTTCTTATACACGGCACGTTTTATTCTCAGTCCGAGCATCTTCATGAAGAAGTTGCGGTAAAGGTCGATATTGAACACGACAGAGTCGTTGTTCGCTTTGTAAGTGAAGAATATGGCGAGCGGCGTAAGCACAGCCGTGGCAATACTTTTGCCGAACCATATCGACCACATTCCTCCGCGGGACATACGGTATCCGGTGTTGTCAAATATATAATATACGATGAACACCAGCACGGATATAATCACCGGCACACCGAGTCCGCCCTTACGGATAATGGCCCCGAGAGGCGCGCCGATAAAGAAAAATATAATGCACGACAGCGCCAGGGTGAATTTGTTTATGGCCTCAATCTTGTGCTGACGTATAAGTTTGTCTCCGTCGGCTGTAATCATTCCCTTGAAGTCGAGGTCGTTCATCTCGCGCTGCACCTTGTTCAGGGCAAAGTCAACAGCCTCCAGTTTTCTGTCTGCCGACAAGCGCGAGTATATAGAGTCAAAACTGTAAGTCTTTGTCCCTGCCATCTTAACAGCCCTCATCGAGTCGGCTGCCGGTATGGACACCGGCGTGTAATACGACATCTTCGCGTCTTTATAAAACACGCGCCCCACGCTGTCGTACACATGATTTAGCGAGTCGACGTCGCGTTTTATCTGCCCGACGCTTTTTCCGCGCGCGTTGTTAGACAGCGCGCTGGCATCGGCTACATTAAAGTCGGCGTCAAAATCCAATATTATCCTCTTTTTAACAAATGTCTCACGGCGATAAGGCACGCTGACTCCTGCCGAAAATTCCTGCGACTTCATGTTCTCAAACCACTCGCCGCTGTAGAGCGACAGCACAAGATGCTTTCTCTCGGCAGTAGACTGCAGCATGCCCGAGTCGGCAAGGATAATTGCGGCATCGTCATAGCTGTCTGTCATCTTATAAATCATAACGCCATAAAGCATGCCTGTCTTCACGTCTTTTTTCTGCACATAAAGGTTACACTGCGGTATGCCGTCATAAAATATTCCTTCAGGAATTTCAAGTTCAGGGCTTTTCTGCTTCATTGACAAAAGAAGCCTTGAAAACGACATGTTGGCGTTCGGGCCAACAACATCCTGAAAATATAACGAGCCGAAGGCTATAAATATCACTATAATGATAAGCGAACGGAAAGCCTGCATAAGCGATATGCCGGCAGCCTTTATCGCCGTAAGCTCGCTGCTCTCGCCCAAATTACCAAAAGCTATTAGCGACGACAGCAGTATGGCCAGAGGCAAAGCCTGCGGCACGAGCATAAGACTCATGTACCAGAAAAACTGGGCCAGCACGTCCATTGTCAATCCCTTGCCGATGAGCTGGTCGATATAGCGCCAAAGAAACTGCATCATCAGCACGAACTGACAGATAAAGAACGTTCCGACAAACAGGAGCCCGAACTGTTTCGCGATAAATTTATCTAATTTTTTGACCCGAAGAATCATTTTTATGCTAATTCTGACGTTAATACAGCAGATTTACCAGCTTGCAAAATTAGCACAAAAATATCACAAACCACAACGTTTTGCGTTTTTTATTAATAAAAAGATGTATATACTGACGCAGCAAGTCTTCCGCACGGTGCAGCATGCGCACAGCATAACGAAGCATTGAGAAGGCGCAGGCCACGGCCGGCACCGCCACAAGCGGCCGCCCAAACAGGGATGGAAACAGGCATGCGGACAACCTGACTACCCGGAAGAACGGCCGGCCATGAAACACAGACCGGCCACTCAGCCACAGGATTACAGACCGGTGGCACGGCGAAGGGCGTCAAAGCTGGCATTCCATATATCCACCACAGCATCCTTCTCGCCGTCGGTGGCAAAATCTGTTATCATGAGGACGAAATCGCCGGTTATGTCGCTTCTGTTCATTTTCAGTTCCCAGTATGTGTCCTTATATTCATCCCCGCACCACCTGAACCGGATATAGTCGAACTTCTTTTTGTCGATAACGGCCGAAGTTCTTGTTTCGTGGCCGCTCCACACATTACCCCAAGTAAACGTAATCAGGTCGCCATTAAGCTTCACTTCGTCCGAAAGCCATTTGGCAAGTCCTTCCGGCGTACTGAGCAGCGACCATATTATTCCGGCCGACTTAGAGCGCAGCTCATGCTCAATGCTAACTTTGTTTTTCTCCATGGTTTAAAGGCTTTTTATCAGTTATTTGCCACAAATTTAAGTCTTTCGCATAAGATTTTAATAAAAAGTTGAAATATTTTTTGGTGTTTAAAGAAATTGTATTACCTTTGCAACCGCAAAGAAAAACGATGGCGGGATAGCTCAGCTGGTTAGAGCGTCGGATTCATAATCCGGAGGTCGTGGGTTCGGGTCCCACCCCCGCTACAAGAGAGCTGCAACTAATGTTGCGGCTCTTTTTGTTATTATCATCCTCACGCCAAAAATACGCCGGCACATCCACGGCACGTATTTCAGCAAAAATCATTTATCGACACTTCATACGCCTCATGCGCCATACCGGCCGGACACCTTTACGCCTGCGAAAGGCGCGACAGACCAAGGCAAGACAAAACCGACAGGCATTCCGGCATGACAAGACGCGAGGAAAAGCACTGCGACACATTGTAAGCATAAAGCGCAAACAGCTTTCTTTTCGATTTCCAATGACGCCCTCAGACTCGCGTATTCTGACACATAAATATCTTCGCGCAAAAAACTACCAAAAACCAAGTGCAAGCATAAACGTCTATGTATCAACGCAATACACACATTCTCACAGAAATGCGCAATAAAACATCCATAAAAAAGACATAAAACACAGCGATTTTCAGCCTTAAACGCTGCCAATTCGCCTTGCGAAAGCTATTCTTTTAGCCCTTAAAAGCTATCCTTTAACCTCACAAAAGGACACCTTTCATCACCTTTTATAAATATTCTTTGCCATTTAAAGACCCACACCGGCTTATCGTTTTCTATTTCTGCCGAAAATCAGTACAAAACCGCGGTGACACATTGTACACATATCAGCCATTTAAACTTACACAACACAGCAGCAAACGCCTCTTGCAAAAATCTTTTTTCAGAGCTAAAAACATAAGACGCATACGGCATTTACCGCCAAGACCGCAATCCGCCGTACAGCCAAATACTACATGCACACTGTCTTTCGGGCTTTTTTCAGGCACCTGCCTCTCCCGCCCTGCCCTCTTTTCACCTTCCCGCCCCTGCTCAGCCATCCATGCCAATGGTTGCCTCACGGCCCCGAATCACACAGAAACGAAAGCACAAAAATTGAAAATGCAACGCCCGGTTTTGCTTTAAATCAAAACATTTATATTTTTTGAATGAAATATATTGTACAATCAACGTTTTTTAGTAACTTTGCACTCTAAAAACAGATAATTTTTAAAGACATGGCTGAAACAAAAAAAATCAAGACCGCGCTTGTGTCCGTATTTCATAAAGACGGACTGGACGAGCTGCTGGCAAAGCTGAACGAAGAAGGTGTAAAGTTTCTGTCTACAGGCGGCACACAAAAGTTTATCGAATCTCTTGGCTATGAATGCCAAGCCGTTGAGAGCGTAACTACTTATCCTTCAATACTTGGCGGGCGCGTAAAGACGCTCCACCCGAAAATTTTCGGAGGCATACTGGGACGCCGCGACAACGAAGGCGACCAGGAGCAGATGAAACAATACGAAATTCCTGAAATCGACCTTGTTATCGTAGACCTCTATCCTTTCGAGCAGACCGTGGCAAGCGGAGCTTCCGAGGCCGACATAATAGAAAAGATAGACATCGGCGGAATATCACTGATACGCGCCGGAGCAAAGAACTTTAAAGATGTTGTAATAGTACCCAGCAAGGCTGAATATGGTGTCCTGCTCGACATACTTAACAAAAAGGGCGCACAGACCGACATCGAAGACCGCCGCATGCTGGCAACACGCGCCTTCGGCGTAAGCAGCCACTACGACACCGCCATACACGAATGGTTTGAAAAATAAGCGCAGACGACAATAACACACTCAACGTCTTTCGCCTCATGGCGAAAGACGTAAGACTTTAAGAGACAACAAAATTATATTTATAGCTATAAACTTTATCAAGTAATGGGATTTTTTTCTTTTATCCAGGAGATCGCAATGGATCTCGGCACGGCCAACACCATCATTATCAGTGATGACAAGATTGTTGTTGACGAGCCGTCTGTCGTAGCGCTCGACCGCCGCACAGACAAAATGATTGCCGTTGGCGAAAAGGCCAAGATGATGTATGAGAAAACTCACGACAACATCCGCACCATACGCCCGCTGCGCGACGGCGTTATAGCAGACTTCACGGCCTGCGAGCAGATGATGCGCGGACTAATAAAGATGGTTCACACGGGCAGACGCTTCTTCTCACCCTCACTGCGCATGGTGATAGGCGTGCCCTCCGGCTCTACCGAGGTTGAGCTGCGCGCCGTGCGCGACTCAGCAGAGCATGCTGACGGACGCGACGTTTATCTTATATTCGAGCCGATGGCAGCAGCCATAGGTATCGGCATCGACGTTGAAGCTCCCGAAGGCAACATGATTGTCGACATAGGCGGCGGAAGCACCGAGATTGCCGTTATTTCTCTCGGAGGCATCGTGTCGAACAACTCTATCCGCACTGCCGGCGACGACCTCACAGCCGAAATACAGGAGTATATGAGCCGCCAGCACAACGTAAAGGTGAGCGAGCGTATGGCTGAACGCATAAAGATACACGTAGGCTCGGCACTGACAGACCTTGGAGAAGAAGCTCCCGAAGACTATGTTGTACATGGCCCCAACAAGATTACGGCCCTGCCGATGGAAGTGCCGGTATGCTATCAGGAGATAGCCCACTGCCTCGACCGCACCATAGCCAAGATTGAGAACGCCGTGCTCTCGGCTCTCGAGAAGACCCCACCAGAGCTTTATGCCGACATCGTGAAGAACGGCATCTACCTCACCGGAGGCGGTGCGTTGCTGCGAGGTCTTGACAAACGTCTCACCGACAAAATCAACATCCAGTTCCACGTGGCCGACGATCCTTTGCACAGCGTGGCAAAAGGAGCGGGTATCGCATTGAAGAACGTTGACCGCTTCTCGTTCTTGATGAGATAAGCCATGCGCAACCTACTGGAATTTCTGGCAAAATATAACCACTGGTTTCTCTTTGTCATCCTTGAAGTTGTCTGCCTGACACTGCTGTTCAGGTTCAACAGCTATCAGGGCAGCGTATTCTTCTCGTCGGCCAATGCCGTGGCAGGAAAGGTCTACGAATGGGACGCCGCCGTGAAAAACTTCTTCAACCTGACAAAGATAAACCAGCAACTCACTTCGCGCAACCTTTATCTTGAACAGACAGTAAAAAAACTTTCTGAGCAGATAAAGAGCAACACGGACGACTCTACACGGCTGCAGCGCACGCAGATGCAGATACTGAACGACTACAAGCTCATACCTGCCAAAGTAATAACAAACTCTATTGACAGGAAAGACAACTTTATTACCCTCGACAAGGGAGCAGCCGACGGCGTGCGCAAGGATATGGGCGTGGCCTGCGGCAACGGTGTGGTGGGCGTCGTATATATGGTGTCGGAGCATTATTCTATTGTGATACCGGTGCTCAACTCTAAGTCGAACATCAGCGTAACAATAAGGAAGCGAGGCTATTACGGATATCTGCACTGGACAGGCGGAGCTGCCGAGCTGGCCTATGTCGACGACATTCCGCGCCATGCACATTTCCGCCTTGGCGACATCGTTGAAACCAGCGGCTACTCTTCGATATTCCCTCCGGGCATTATCGTAGGACAGATTCTGCACGTCTATAACTCGCACGACGGACTGTCGTACAGAATACAGGTGCGCCTGACCACCGACTTCGGCAACATCAGAGACGTATGCATAATCGACAACACCAAGATGGAAGAGCGTATAAACATACTGCGCGCCGCCGAAGACTCACTGAAAATAAAGCAGAACTAAGGATAACAATAAAAGAATGAGCATAGAAATATTAAAACAGTTTCTTACATTCATCGTCCTGTGCCTTGCTCAGGCTCTGGTGCTCAACCATATCAATCTGTTTGGTTGCGCAACACCTCTGCTGTATATCTATTTCATACTGCTCTTCAGGCACGACTATCCCAGATGGGGCACCCTGCTCTGGAGTTTCTTCACCGGACTCTGCATCGACATATTCTCTAACACCCCGGGCGTAGCCGCCACTTCAACCACGCTGCTGGGCCTGTTGCAGCCTTACATCCTGAACCTGTTCATACAGCGCGACTCGCCTGAAGACCTCAAGCCTACGATAAAATCGCTGGGCATGGCAAAATTTATCTACTATACAATTATCTGCGTTCTCATTTACAACATCGTATTTTTCTCCATCGAGTCGTTCAACTTCTTCAACTGGCTGCAATGGCTCAAAAACATTGGCGGAAGCACCGTGCTCACGGTTATCCTTATTATTGTAATAGAGAACGTAAGAAAAAGATAATTCATCTAAAGCAGGAAAGGCCGGATTATGGACAAGGAATACGGACTTGAATACAGACGCTACGTCATCGCCGGAGTGGCTATTTTCATAGTCACGGTCTACATCATACGCCTTTTTACCCTGCAGATAATGAGCGACGACTACAAGAAAAACGCCGACAGTAACGCCTTCCTGAAAAAAGTTGAATTTCCGGCACGTGGCGTCATATCCGACAGAAACGGCAAACTGCTTGTCTATAACCAGAACGCATACGACATAATGGTGGTTATGAACGAGGAGAAAGGAAGGCTCGACACTACTGAATTCTGCAATTCTCTTGGCATAACAAAAGAGTTTTTCATCAAGAGAATGGAGGAGATAAAAGACCGCAACAAAAATCCGGGTTATTCAAGATTCACCCAACAGCTCTTCATGAGCCAGCTCTCGGAAAAAGAGTTCAGCGTTTTTCAGGAAAAGATTTACCGCTTTCCGGGATTTTACGTACAGCGCCGAAGCATCAGACAATACACTATGCCATACGCGGCACATGTTCTGGGCGACGTGGCCGAGGTGTCGGAATCTGACATAGAGGACGACTCTTACTATCAGCTTGGCGACTACATCGGCAAGATGGGTGTGGAAAAATCGTACGAGAAACAGCTACGCGGAGAGAAAGGCGTGCAGATTATGCTGCGCGATGCACACGGACGCATACAGGGCAGCTACATGAACGGTAAGCTCGACCGACGTCCCGTGCCCGGAAAAGACCTGACACTGAGCCTCGACATAAAGCTTCAGGCACTTGGCGAAAGGCTGCTTGAAGGAAAAATAGGCAGCATTGTGGCCATCGAGCCGTCAACGGGCGAAGTGCTGTGCATGGTATCGTCGCCTACATACGACCCGCGGACGGTAACAGGCCGCAAGCGCGGAAAGATGCACGCCATACTTTCGCGCAACCCCTGGAAACCGCTTCTTAACCGCTCTATTATGGGTATGTATCCCCCGGGCTCCACATTCAAGACCACCCAAGGCCTCACTTTCCTCACAGAAGGCATCGTAAGCCCAGGCACGTCTTTCCCCTGTCACCACGGATTCTACTGCCGCGGACTCCACGTAGGATGCCACGGCCACTCCTCGCCTATAAATCTCATTCCGGCAATAGGCACTTCCTGCAACGGCTACTTCTGCTGGGGACTGTACTATATGCTTGGAAACAGAAAGAAATACAAGAACGTACAAGAGGGCATGAACACATGGCGCGACTATATGGTGAGTATGGGATTCGGCTATAAACTTGGCGTAGACCTCGCCGGAGAGAAACGAGGACTGATTCCTAACGCACAATATTACGACAAAAGATATAACGGTTCATGGAACGCCCTGACAGTTATCAGCATAGCCATAGGCCAGGGTGAAGTGCTTCTTACGCCACTGCAAATAGCTAACCTCGGAGCCACAATAGCCAACCGCGGTTATTTCTACACTCCGCACGTAGTGAAAAAAGTTAAGGGTGAACCGCTCGACGAAAAGTTCAAGGAGAAACATTATACCAAAGCAAGCCGCCGTGCCTATGACTATATTGTGGCCGGTATGAGGCGTGCTGTAACCGGAGGAACTTGCCGCGCAGCCGACAGAGCCGACTATGAGGTATGCGGAAAGACGGGTACGGCACAGAACCACGGACAAGACCACTCTATCTTCATGGGCTTTGCGCCGATGAACAATCCAAAGATAGCCATCGCCGTATATGTTGAGAACGGCGGATTCGGCGCCGACTACGGTGTACCTATCGGCGCGCTGATGATGGAACAGTATATAAAAGGCAAGCTCTCGCCCGAATCAGAGAAAAAGGCGACCGACTTCCAGCACAGACGTATAAGTTATGGGGCAGCGAACAGATAAACAACCAAGCGTGCTTCGTTCACTCGACTGGTGGACCATAGGCATTTATTTGGCTCTGCTAGCATTCGGCTGGCTGAGCGTGTGCGGTGCGAGCTACACTTACGGCGACACCGACATCTTCAGTTTGAGCACACGCTCGGGCATGCAGATAGTGTGGATAGGCACTTCTATCTGCCTCGGCTTCGTGCTGCTCATGCTCGACGACCGCTTCTACGACACCTTTGCCTACATCATTTATGCCATACTCCTGCTGCTGCTGTTCGCCACTATATTTAACCCGCACGAGATAAAAGGCTCGCGCTCATGGCTCGTTCTCGGACCTCTGCGACTGCAGCCGGCCGAGTTTGCCAAGTTTGCCACAGCCCTGGCCGTGGCAAAACTTATGAGCACTTACGGCTTCAACATGCACAGATGGAAAGACATGGCCGCAGCATTTGCCGTTGTATTGCTGCCGATGCTGTTCATCGTGGCACAGAAAGAAACAGGCTCAGCCCTCGTCTATCTTTCGTTTTTCCTTATGTTCTATCGCGAAGGCATGACCGGCAGCGTGCTGTTTACCGGCGTGGCGATGGTCATCTACTTTGTGGTGGGCATCAGATATGAGGAAGCATTCCTGCTGGACACACCCACATCGATAGGCAAGTTTGCCGTATTGCTGCTCGTACAGATATTCACCTCGGGCATGGTTTACGTCTACTGCAAGGACAGGCAGCAGGCACTTACCATTCTGGCTTACTCTATTGGAATAACAATTTTGGCACTTCTCTTTGCCGTGTTCGTAATCCCGTTCGACATCGTATGGGTGCAGCTGGCTGTAAGCGCAGGTCTTATGGGCTATCTTGTCTACCTCTGGATGAACAGGCGCATAAAGCATTATCTCTACATATTGCTGTTCACCATCGGCTCAATAACCTTTTTCTATTCGGCCGACTATGTGCTAAACAATATCATGGAGCCACACCAAAGGGTGAGAATCAACGTTCTGCTTGGCCTCGACGAAGACCTTGCCGGAGCGGGCTACAACGTTCATCAGAGCGAGATTGCCATCGGTTCGGGCGGACTTAAAGGCAAAGGATTCCTGAACGGCACACAGACAAAGCTGAAATTCGTGCCCGAACAGGACACCGACTTCATATTCTGCACCGTAGGCGAAGAAGAAGGCTTTCTCGGTTCGGCAGGCGTTCTGCTACTGTTTCTTGCGCTAATACTGCGCCTTATAAAGATGGCTGAACGGCAACCGTTCAAGTTCGGCCGTGTCTACGGCTACTGCGTACTGAGCATATTCCTCTTCCACGTGTTCATCAACGTGGGCATGGTGCTCGGCCTTACGCCTGTGATAGGTATCCCCCTGCCCTTTTTCAGCTACGGAGGCTCGTCATTATGGGGCTTCACTATTCTGCTGTTCATATTCCTGAGAATAGACGCAGGGCGCAACCTTATAAGAACATAATACCTAAAACCGCTATATCCGCTGCCATAAACAGTAATGGCTATATACGCATAAATATATAACAGAAACTATAAATGCGGCATTACGTATAACAGGCACGTAATGCCGCATTTATAATTTGCATCAAAAAGCGGAATTGCACACAGCATATCAGAACCTGTCTGTCATTCACAGACAAACAAATTCAACAAGAAGCTATACATATAAGGCAATGCATGATAAAAGCGCTCAACACAATATCATGCAAGGCATGAAGAACATAAAAAGATTTTTCTTATAAACTCATCACTCATCACGCCATATATAACTGACAATCAAAACATTATTGCATTAAGCATAAGCATCAGAAAACGAGACAGGCGACAGCGCAGAAAACAATAAAAGTGAAAATTCACTGTGGAATTTTCACTTTTAACAGTATCTATGCACTTATATTTCTTAATGTGCAATGTCAAAGTTAGTCGAGCTGAGCCAGCTTGTTGTCAGAGCCGAGCACCTCAGTAATCTTGTGCTTGTACATTTCCTCCATGAGGTCGCGTGCAGGTCCGCAGTATTTACGCGGGTCGAACTCAGCAGGTTTCTCAGCCAAAGTCTTACGAACGGCAGCTGTGAAAGCCAGACGAGAGTCAGAGTCGATGTTAATCTTGCAAACGGCGCTCTTAGAAGCCTTGCGAAGCTGCTCTTCAGGAATACCAACAGCGTCGGGCAGTTTGCCGCCATACTGGTTGATGATGTCAACATACTCCTGGGGAACAGAAGAAGAACCGTGGAGCACGATTGGGAATCCTGGGAGCTGTTCCATGATAGCATCAAGAATATCGAATGCCAATGGAGGAGGAACCAGGCGACCTGTCTTCGGGTCGCGTGTGCACTGCTCCGGCTTAAACTTGTAAGCTCCGTGGCTTGTACCAATAGAGATAGCGAGAGAGTCAACGCCAGTCTTGCTTGTAAAGTCGATAACTTCCTCAGGCTTTGTATAGTGAGAAACCTCAGAAGCAACCTCGTCCTCAACGCCGGCGAGCACACCAAGCTCACCCTCTACAGTTACGTCATACTGATGAGCATACTCAACAACCTTTTTAGTAAGAGCAACATTCTCGTCATAAGGCAGGGCAGAACCGTCTATCATAACAGAAGAGAAGCCCATGTCTACACAGCTCTTGCAAAGCTCAAAGCTGTCACCGTGGTCAAGGTGAAGTGCTATCTCAGGATGAGCGCAGCCAAGTTCCTTTGCATACTCTACGGCACCCTGAGCCATATACTCGAGCAGTGTCTGGTTGGCATAGTTGCGCGCACCTTTAGAAACCTGCAGGATTACCGGAGACTTCAGCTCTGAAGAAGCCTTGATGATAGCCTGAAGCTGCTCCATGTTATTGAAGTTGAATGCCGGAATGGCGTAACCGCCGTTAATGGCTCTTTTAAACATCTCGCGGGTGTTTACCAAGCCTAGTGTCTTATAACTTACCATAATACCTTTTTTTATGTTTTATAAATAAACGTTCCATTAAACACCGCAAAGTTAACATTTTAATTTCTCAATACAAAAGAATAATCCAACTTTTAGTGTTGCATTTTAGTGAATTTTCATATTAATTGTACATTGCCCAAAAGTGCCATGATATTTTGCAATGTGAGTTTTACAAATAATTGCAGAATGCAATCCGTGTGCCATGGCCCAAAAACATAAAGGAAGGAAATATGTTAAAAGACGGCTATTTAGATAAGGGCATAAAAAAAGGAGTACCGCTGTACTCCAACCTTGTTAACCTTAAATCTAATACTATGAAAAACACGATGCAAAGGTACGGATTTTTTACTGACATGCAATATTTTTAGTGTACAAAATGCAATATAACAGCGATTTGTTGATTTAAATCAATATATTGCGTTAGGAGTTAAAGTAGTTAGAGGAGTTAAAGTAGTTAAAGTCATTTGCCATGCTGATATTCTGCAATAAATTTTCAACAATCTTTACAATATATTCTTACCCGCAAAACTAATGACTTTAACTACTTTAACTCCTCTAACTACTTTAACTCCTTAAAAAGAACTATATCTCCCCTATTATCTTCTTCAGCAGATACGTGGCGTTCTGGTTGCGCGCCACGCCGGGCGTTATCTTGTAGGTATAGGTTATGTTGCCGCCCAGCTCTATCTCGAAACACCAGTTGTGGAAACGTGAGGGGGAATCGTCCTCCAGCTTCGACAGCTCAAGATCGTGGGTGGCTATTATGCCCGACACGGGCAGGCGGGATATCTCCTGAAGGAAAAGACGCGAGCCGTTGAGCTTGTCGAGCGAGTTGGTGCCTTTCAGAATCTCGTCGAGTATTATCAGCGTGTGGGTCGCATGCTTGCAGCTCTCTATCAACTGGCGCAGACGAAGCAGCTCGGCGTTGAAGTAGGATATGCCGCGGCTCAGGTCGTCGGCGGTGCGCATGCTGCTGAAAAGGTTGAACACCGACACGCGCAGCGACTCGGCAAACACGGGCATTCCGTTCATTGCGAGAATATAGTTTACGCCGATTGAGCGCAGAAAGGTGCTCTTGCCGGCCATGTTTGCACCGGTTACTATATAATAGTTGCCGTCATCAATGGTGAAGTCGTTGCTCACGGCCTTTGCTCCGAGGAAGGGATGATAAATGCCCTTGGCCTCATACACCACTCCGTCGGCCTCAACCACCTCTGCCGCAACGGCCTGCTGCTCGTTGTAGCTGTACACGGCCATCGACACAAACGCATCGATCTGACTCACGCTGTCGGTCCATTCGGCTATGCGTTCAATATAATGTCGCTGCCATCTGAGGAAATGTCGCACGAGGAAAAAGTCGCTCAGGGCGAACATGTTGAACAATATCAGTCCGATGAAATTACCGCGGCGGTCGAGACTTTTAAGTATGTCTGACAGCTCTCCGAACGAAGTCAGCGCGCCGTCGCTGCCTAATGTCAGCCTGTCGTGCAAATCTTTCAGACATCCGCTCTCAAACTCTGCCCCGCCTATGTGGCGTATCAGTCCTATATAGTCGTGCAGATGGGCGTGCAGCTTCTCAACCGCACGACTGATATTGCGCAGCGACCTGATGTTTAATGCTATAACCACGAACATCTGCACCACGCCCCACATAACGGCCAATGACGACGGAACTATACCGAGAATGGCCAAAACCATGATAGCCACGAAGCCTGCTATGGCCGCCCACGCCACCACAAGGGCAAACATGCTGCCTGCCTGAGGGGCAATGTTCATGGCGCTTATCTCACTGACCACACGGTTTATCATGGCCGTGTCTATTGCCTCGCCCTTCTTCTTTGTGTCCGACGTCAGGCGCTGACCAAGAGCCAGAAACTCAGTGCGCCAGCTTTCCATGTCCGCCAGTTCGGCTATGGCCTTACGGCGCGCGTCAATGGCAGCGATGTCTGTAAGCAGATTTTGTAACGACGAGGCCAGAAAGTTGCTTCCGCCCGTGGTTACCGTGCGGTTAATGCGGTTGAAGAGCGAGTCGCGGCCGAACACGTCCATGTCGTAAGTGAACGCATGTGACGAGTCGATGTAGCGGCTTCCGCTGCCAAAGCAGCTGTAGTCGCCGCGCAGATAGCTCAGCTCTTTTTCGTACACCTGTCTGCGGCGGCGCAGCATGTCGGTGGTCTCGCTGTTGTGCACGTCGGCACGGCGAGCCACTACATAGGCAGCCATAAACGCCACGGAAAGGCAAAGCAGGCCTACGGGCAGCCCGCGCAGGCAGAAGAACACAAAAGCCAGCACGGCAAGGCAAAACGTTGCAAGCTCCATGGCCACATAAGTGCGCCCCTTGCGCTTCAGCCGCTGTATCATGGCCGACAGGCTTTCTACCTGCCGCGAATAAAACTCTTGTCTGTTGTCCATATTTTGTTTCCTTCTCTTATTTATATTATAATGTCTTCGGTTTCGTAAAGACAGTATTAATTTCACTGCAAAAATAATGCTTTAACGCGGCTTTCGGGGCATCTGCCTACGTAAAAAGAGTTAAACCCCTATCTGCACTCCCGACCTAATATAGTTTTTATCCGTCAGGCGCAATAATGTTTTCAGCAGCCTCTTCGCGTAGTGCCGTCAGCATTCCTACAGCCTTTATACGGCCAAGCACTCACATAATGTAAGTGCTACATCATGCCATGGCACGACAAGCGGCCTATACATACCACTGCATTTACAGGAGCAGACGTACAGAATGGGCAAGAAAAACTTTTACAAAGTTTTCTGACGAAATAGAAATTCAAGTCTTATGAAATGTTAAGACATCTGACACCAAAAGGCCGAAAGGTTAATGTATTTAACACATTGAAGGTATTTTCCGCTCCAAATGATATGTTTTCACACCGCAATTCACTGCTTTTCATAACATAAAAGACCATGTTTTGCCATGTAAAAGACCGCATTTCACAGCAAAACAGGCATCATTTCAGCTAATCAAATCATGCCAAGCATCGTAAGAGCCATTATATCAAGCAATTACAAAAAATTGCGCATTTTATGCCGGTTTCACGCCGAAACGTATTCCGGTTTCAAATACCGCCGTCTCAGGGGCTCAACCGGTTTGTTCTGACCGCAAAGTTTTCTGTTTTCACAGCATGCGAAACTTATCAAAAGCGGAAACACAGCCGGCGCACAAAGGCGTAAACAGGAGCCGGCATAACACATTACCGCAAACAAAAGCGGCTGCCCACCGCAAAGTGAAACAGCCGCAATATAATAATAAAAAGTAAGCATCAGGCCTAATCGGGCAGCAGAACAACGCCCTCCTGCTTCATGCCGTCCATCATAATCTTAAGCGGACGGTCGAAGCGCACGTGGCGCACAAACTGGCTTTCGTCAACGGCCGGCATGGCGTCGAGCAGTTCTTTCTGGAATATTCCGTCGTTCTTGTATGTGTTTACCGTGAAATATCCCACGCCGAAACTTGTAAGATTCTGGAAAAAGTGAGTGCCCTGGCTCGGGTCTACACGATAGTTTTTCAGTCCGGCCTCAACTATTACACGTGCCGCGCTGATGTGAGGCCACTTAACAGGTATGCCCAGCCAATAGTCGCTCGAGCCCCATCTGCCTGGCCCTACAAGCACATAGTTCTTGTCTTCGGCCAGGAACTTGCGGTTCATCTTTTCCACTTCGCCGGCTATCTGCGGATTGTTCATAGCCGTAAAGTTCTCGTCTGTCTTGACATAAACCACGTCTACAACGTCTTCGCTGATGCCGTGTCCGAGCGAATTGTGCGAACGCAGAAGACATTTTGAGTCGTCTATGCTGCTCAAATCCTCATCGAGCACCTGCTTGCTGTCTACTATCGGGCGCATCTGCAGCAGATACATCTCGCCCGTGCGGTCTTTGTTTATGTTGCACGCAAACTCTATCTCCACCGGACGGCGCATGCCTTCGGCTCCATACTTCATAGACATCTGCAACAACTCCGGCAACGGGAACACGCCCTGCTGCAGCACGCCGCAGAAAGATATTATCTTGCGCCCGCCCTCATACAGTCCGTCGCGTATCACCTGGTCATACGGGTCGTATGTAGAGGCAATATAATTCAGCGAGCCGTCGTTGTCGGCGTCTTTCACCTTCAGCTTCTTTATGTTGAATCCGTCGTCAACCTTAAAGTCGTCGCCCACGTTCTTCATGTCGAGCGCATAAAACTGTGTCTGGGTCTGGCGCAACGCTATCTCCATCTCGCTTGTCTGCAACACCTGATTGGGATGATACGGACTTACGCGCAGCGTCTGTCCGCCGTCAACGATATATTTGCCAAGTCCGAGCGCCAGCGACGCTATGCCCTCCTCTGCCGTCTCGTTGCCGATTGGGTAATAGTTGATTGAGCGCAGCACGCCCGATATGTTGGGATAATAGTGGTCGCCATACTGCTTGCCCACAACTTCCTGCAAGATAACGGCCATCTTTTCCTGGTCTATAACGTTGCTCGTGGCCGTCATGTATGCCTTAGAGTCGCGGTAATATACCGATGCGTAAACACTCTTTATGGCAGCGGCCAGCATCTGCAGCATCTGATACTTGTCCTCAAGGTTTGGAATCATGTAGGTGGTGTATATACCGGCAAAAGGCTGATAGTGAGAGTCTTCGAGCAGACTCGACGAGCGTATGGCTATAGGGCGGTCGGTAGCCTCGAAGAAGGTAAGGAAGTCTGATATATACTTGTCCGGAAGCTGGGCTTTAAGGAAGTGTTGCAGGATTTCCTCGTCGCTTGCATCGCTCAGGGCAATCTGATAAAGATTGTTGCTCTCCATGAATCTGTCGAACACATCAGTGCATAGCACTACGGTCTTAGGTATCGACACCTTTACCCCCTCGCGCGCATTGAAGTCAGGATGGCTCTTAATTATATTGTCGAGGAAAGCCAGTCCGCGGCCTTTTCCGCCCAAAGAACCGTCGCCGATACGGGCAAAATGGGCGTAACGGTCGAACTTTCCGCGGTCGAACACGGCCACGATGCCTATGTTTTTCATGTGACGATACTGCACAATGGCCTCAAAAATAATCTTTCGGTGGAGGTCAACGTCCTGCAGCTTGTGCCACGTAACATTCTTCAGAAACTCTGAAACGGGGAAAATGGCCCTCGCGCAGAGCCAGCGGCTCATGTGGTTTCGCGATATATGATAGAGCATTGAGTCGTAAGGAATCTTGAAGATGTTGTCCTGAAGCTCCTTCAGGGTGCGCACACGCATCACTTCCTTATGGGTTTTCGGGTCGCGGAAAATAAAGTCGCCAAAGCCCATGTGCTCCTCCATGATGCTTCTCAGGTCGAGATTCATCTTCTTAGAGTTCTTGTCTATGAAGTGGAAATGCTCTGCCTCGGCCTTCTGGCGGTTCTCGCTCTCGCTGCTTTGAAGTATCAGCGGGATATATTCGTTGCGGTTTCTCATCTCCCGCAGCAGCCTCAGCCCGGCCTCGGGGTCTTTCTGTCCTTCTCTCGGAAAACGGCAGTCGGATATTACGCCCAAAGTGTTTCCGGGATATTTCTCGTAAAGCTCCATAGCCTCCTCGTAAGTTCTGGCAAGCACCACCTTTGGCCTGCCCCTCATTCGCAGCGCGGCGCTGTGCGGGTTGAGGGCCTCTGTGGCGAAGCTCTGGCTCTGGGCAAGGATATAGCTGTAGAGAGTGGGCAGCAGTGACGAATAAAAGCGTATGCTGTCTTCCACGAGAAGAATCATCTGCACACCGGCCTCGGCTATATCGTGCTCAAGATTCATCTTGTCTTCTATAAGCTTTATTATAGACAATATGAGGTTAGTGTTGCCCAGCCAGCAGAACACATATTCAAATATAGACAGGTCTTCGTTGACCATTCGGCGCGTAATGCCGTGAGAGAAAGGCGTGAGCACCACGCACGGAATATCAGGAAACTTGGCTTTAACAGAACGTGCCACCGTAAAAGCGTCGTTGTCGGCGTTGCCGGGCATACATATAACGAGGTCGATGCTCGTTGAAGCCAGCACCTCGGCAGCCTCTTCCGTCGTGCTCACCTGCGTGAACGTAGGCGGATAACGCAGTCCAAGCTCCATGTATTCGTTGAAAATCTTTTCGTCGACACGCCCGTCGTCTTCAAGCATAAAGGCATCATACGGGTTAGCAACTATAAGCACATTGAAAATGCGATGTGTCATAAGATTCATGAACGACACATCTTTAAGGTAAAATTTCTTCCACTGCTGTGGCGCGTTTTCGCTCATATCGGTATGTCAGTTAATATGTTTTTTCTCCTTATAAAGGCAATAAAGCGTGGCTACAAGCAGACACCAGCCAATAAGAATAACGACAAACACACTGAAGCTGCCGACAAAAGGCAACACCACTACGTTTGGCATGGCGACACTCAACAACAGCAAAAACAGCTCAAAGCGATTTGTCACCGGCCGGGCCAAATGTGAATAGAACTTTAACAAGCTCATACTTTAATGTCTTTCTCAGATTAGACAAGAATTATTTTCTATTCCGCAAAGATACTAATAAAGTAAGAAAAGTATGGAAAAATATCAAAGTTTTTGACATTTTTCCATACAAAAAGATAAAACGGAGGCACTAATCTGGGCCTCCGTCTGCAATGTTAAAATTATTTAGTAATCAATCACCTCGGTTATAACGCCGTCGGCAGTAACCTTCAGGTCTTTGTCGTAGTTGTCAAGGTCTATCAGATAATACGCCTCTCCGGCAGCCGTCTCAACATAGTCGCAGTCGTCAATCACCTTTCCGGGATAGCTTGCGTTAACCAACGCCAGTATGTTTGCAGGAATGTCTCTTTTGCAGTCGGTAGAAGTCTGCACCCAGTTATACTGACTGTCGAACAATATTTCTACGCTCTTGCCTCCATGGCGTATGTCAAGTTCATAGCCGTTGCGCTCTTTCTCAAAATCAACTATCACGGCCCCTGCATAATGCGTGTCGACAAAAGCCTGTATCTCAGACGGAATGTTATTCGGCAAGAGTCCTTCGTTACGGTCGTCGTCCTGGTCCTGGACGTCTCTGAACAGAGTCCCCGTCATGTCAAAATAGAGGTCATGATCAGGCTGTCCGGCTTTCTCTACCTCAATTTTATAAATTGTTTCGTAGCCCTTTCGCTGTATCTCATCAATATCGTCGACAATCCACAGCTGCTGTGCATACACCGTTGACGCATATCCGTCCTGAACAGCCTGCGGCAGAGCCGTAAGGTCGCGCCCATGGTCTATCTCAGTCATCATCCACGTACCGTCTACCGTATACCATGCGTCATGCTCCTTGTTGTCTTTGACGAATTCGGCGACAAGATAGCCGTTGGCTTCCATTTCCCATTCTACATGCTGCACTCCGGCATACTTCTGGCTGAAGGCCTTTTGCACAACGCCAGGCACCTGTACGCCGGCATCATCGTCGTCGTCACCGCAGGATGTTGTAACCAGTGCGCCGAAAGCGCAAATCGCTGTCATTTTCAAAAAGTCAATTGTTCTCATAATAATCCTTTTTTCTGTTTATACTGTTGTTTCTTTTTTACATCTCTTTTTATCCCGGACATTGCACAAGTCACATACCCATCCGCGCCGGGCGGCAATAGTCTGCCTTTGTTTTTTGCAAATAAAGCATCTGAATCTGAAAACAATCTGAAAAATCAGAGAAATGTGATATTATTTTCAGTCTTTTTTATTTTATCTCACCATTCTCCCGGAATGCTCCTGAAACGGCATTTACACCTTATTATATTATTAGTAATACATAAACACATCATAACAAAATCAATTAAGCCATAGAATCTTCGTCCAATCAAATTTTTATGTTAACTTTGCAACGCCCAACCTTATAGTGAGCAATGTAAGTTAAAACGGGTGTACGGTTTAACCCTAAAAGGTTTTTAATCAAGACGCATATCATTTTGACAAGTCAGTGTGCATCTATAACGACAATAAGGCAGCAGCATCACTTACAGGAACAACAGATACCGACTAAACAGAGCCTCTGAATCAGAGGCTCGCCGGCACTCTTTAAATGCCATTAAGCCTGCCTAACCACAACAGGACACTATAAAGGGAGACAAAAGACATAATATATATAACTTAACAAATTGGAAAGATGAAAAAAAATCTGAAACCGTCAACACTCTGCGTTCGCGGAGGGTGGGAACCCAAAAACGGCGAGCCGGTGCAACCGCCGATAGTTCAGAGCACCACATTTAAATACGACAACAGCGACGAAATGGCCATGCTATTCGACCTCAAGAAAGAAGGCTACTTCTATACACGCCTGCAGAATCCAACAAACGACAACGTCGCAAAGAAAATAGCGGCCCTTGAGGGCGGTGTCGGCGCTATGCTTACATCATCAGGACAAGCAGCCAACTTCTACGCAGTGTTCAACATCTGCCAGGCCGGCGACCATTTTGTAACTTCCAACGAAATTTACGGCGGAACATATAACCTGTTTAGCGTAACAATGAAGAAGCTCGGCATTGAGTGTACGTTCGTTAATCCGGAAAGCAGCGAGGAAGAGATACAAAAGGCTTTCAGGCCTAACACAAAGGCACTGTTCGGCGAAACGATATCAAACCCCGGCTGCAAGGTGCTCGATATAGAGAAATTTGCACGCATAGCACACAAGAACGGAGTTCCTCTTATTATAGACAACACCTTTGCCACACCTATTAACTGCCGTCCGTTTGAATGGGGATGCGACATCGTTACCCATTCTACGACAAAATATATGGACGGACACGCCACTCAGGTGGGCGGATGCGTTGTTGACAGCGGCAACTTCGACTGGGACGCACATGCTGACAAATATCCCGGACTGACCACTCCAGACGAGTCGTACCACGGCCTCACATACACCAAAGCATTCGGAAAGATGGCCTATATGACAAAAATCACCGCACAGCTAATGCGCGACCTCGGCTCAATTCAGTCGCCACAAAACGCCTTCCTTGTCAACCTCGGACTCGAGACTCTGGCACTGCGTATGCGCCAGCACTGCGCCAACGCCCAGAAGGTGGCAGAATTTCTGCACAACGACCCGCATGTGGCATGGATAATCTACTGCGGTCTGGAAGACGACTCATGCTACGAGCTTGGCCGCAAATATCTGCCCAACGGCTCATGCGGCGTAATGTCGTTCGGACTTAAAGGCAACCGTGACACTGCAATTAAGTTTATGGACTCGCTCGAGATGATAAACATTGCCACACACGTGGCCGACGCCCGTTCGTGCGTGCTCCATCCTGCAAGCCACACACACCGCCAGCTCAGCGAGCAGCAGCTCAAAGAGGCCGGCATTGCTCCCGACCTGATACGTCTGTCAATAGGTATTGAAGATATCGACGATATAATCGACGACCTGAAGCAGGCTCTGTCAAAACTCGACTAAATACACCTTATATTATTTATAAACAACAACGGAGGCGACATCGTAACACATGTTACCTCCGTTGTTATTTTGAATAATAATGCCTAAAATAAGAGCCACATTGTAAAAAAGTACAAAAAGTAAGCTAAAGACATCAAATAAATCGAATTTTCCTTGGCAGTTACATCAGAAAAGACTACATTTGTAATCAAGAAAACGACACAATGTTAGTTTAACTAAAAACACATATACTATGGAAGTCGAGAAAATAATGCAAGACCTGGAGAAAAAACACCCGGGTGAGTCTGAGTATTTACAGGCCGTTAAGGAAGTGCTTGGTTCAATTAAAGACGTTTACAACCAGCATCCAGAATTTGAAAAGGCAAAGCTTATCGAGCGCCTTGTAGAGCCTGAAAGAATTACCACATTCCGCGTTCCATGGGTTGACGACAATGGCGAAGTACAGGTAAACATCGGTTACCGCGTACAGTTCAACAGTGCTATCGGCCCGTACAAAGGAGGCTTACGTTTCCACGCATCTGTAAACCTGTCAATCCTGAAGTTCCTCGGATTTGAGCAGACATTCAAGAACGCGCTTACTACATTGCCTATGGGCGGTGGTAAAGGTGGTTCAGACTTCTCTCCACGCGGAAAGAGCGACGCTGAAATCATGCGTTTCTGCCAGGCCTTCATGACAGAACTCTATAAAGTCATCGGTCCTGAGACTGACGTTCCCGCAGGCGACATCGGCGTTGGCGGACGCGAAATCGGTTACCTGTTCGGTATGTACAAGAAACTTACTCACACTTGGAACGGCGTGCTCACAGGCAAGGGCCTCGAGTGGGGTGGCTCTAAGATTCGTCCTGAGGCAACTGGTTTCGGTGCTCTCTATTTCGTTAACGAGATGCTGCAGACCCACGGAATCGACATTAAGGGCAAGACTATCGCAGTGAGCGGTTTCGGTAATGTTGCATGGGGTGCCGTTACAAAGGCTAACCAGCTCGGCGCAAAAGTTATCACAATATCTGGACCAGACGGATATATCTATGATCCGGACGGCATCAGCGGCGAAAAGATTGACTACATGCTCGAGCTCCGTTCAAGCGGCAACGACATCTGCCAGCCATACGCAGACAAATTCCCCGGCTCTAAGTTCGTTGAAGGCAAGAAACCTTGGGAAGTTAAATGCGACATTGCTCTGCCTTGCGCTACTCAGAACGAGCTTAACGGCGAAGACGCTGACCTGCTCCTGGCCAACAAACCGCTCTGCGTTGCTGAAGTTTCTAACATGGGCTGCACAGCTGAGGCTGTTGACAAGTTCATCGCTGCTAAACAGCTCTTTGCTCCCGGCAAGGCCGTTAACGCAGGTGGCGTAGCTACTTCAGGTCTTGAAATGACTCAGAACGCTATCCGTCTGAGCTGGAGCGAGGCTGAAGTTGACGAGAAACTGCACCAGATTATGCACAACATCCATGAGCAGTGCGTTAAATATGGCACAGAAGACGGTTACATCGACTACGTTAAGGGTGCTAACATCGCAGGCTTCATGAAGGTTGCCAACGCCATGATGGCTCAGGGCATCGTATAAAACCTAAACGTTATAAGTGATAAACAGAATAATTCTCATAATTACATTCTTTGGGCTTGGCCATACTTTTCTCCCCGCACAGGAGAAAGGTATGGCCAGCTATTATTCTAACCGTCTGCATGGCAGACGCATGAGCGACGGCACAAGATACCATAGAGACAGCCTCATCTGTGCCCATAAAAGATACGAGCTGGGCACCATGCTGAAGGTTACTAACATTAAAAACGGAAAGAGCGTAGTGGTCAGAGTGGCCGACAGGTGCAGCGGGCACAGGATTATCGATTTGTCATACGCAGCAGCTAAGGAAATAGACATAATCAGGGCAGGCGTGGCCATGGTAAGAGTTGAAAAATATGAAGAAGAAAAAGGTGTGCCGTTCAAGAGTAACAAGAAAATTGAACTGCCTGAACTTGACTATGAAATAACAGAAAAAGACGAGGACTTTACACCGGAATGGATAAAAAACAGCACAAAGGAGAACAAGACCAACAGCAATAACAACGAGGAGACAAAAGACAAAAAGCACAAAGAACAGAAGAAGAGAAGCAGGAAACAATAAGTTGGCACACGGCACTAAACCGTAAACCAAGACATACAATGGCCTTGACATGTTGCATAATATAAAAGTACATATTTTGCAACGCGGAAGACAACCATATACATTCAAGAAAACATCAAACCGTAAACTGAAGAACAATCCTTTCATCACAAACTAACCGAAATCCCAAATCGGTTTCAACATTATTTTTCTTCATAACACAAACGCGAAAAGTTAAAATAGCAAAATATTTGAACTATTTTTTTATATTTATTTGGTTTATATTATAAACCGCTTTATATTTGCACATATATCCGGATAAAACTCGTGAAGCCACAGCTGCAGAGTGACAGAAACGAGTGTGAGAACTGTAAATGAAGTTTATAACAGTTAAAACCTATTCCTATGAAAAAGGCGATATTAAACACCGCTATGCTGGCCATCGCACTTATGGCCACAGCAACCGCCTCGGCACAAAGAGACATGCAGCTCACCGTAAGCAACATACCGAACGACAAGGGGCAGATACTTATTGCCACCAAGAGCGGACAATGGGCTAAGGTGAAAGCCGAGAAAGGCAAGATTGAAACCACCATAAAGGACGTGCCCGACGGAAAGGGCACGATATATGTCTTTCATGACGAGAACGCCAATGGTCAACTCGACGAAAAGGACAATATACCAATGGAATATTGCGCTTTTGGCGACTATGAACTGAGCGAAACCAACTGCAATGTCAGCATTGAGCTTATATATGTCCCCGACAAGATGAAGGAGCATGAAGAACAGGCCAAATGACCGGCAGACAACTCTGAATCCACAGGCCTCAACAACCGGGGCCTGTGCAGCATACGTAAAAAATAATACAACCGCAAAATTAAATTCAATATGGAAAACAACGAAAAACATTCAGCAGAACGCAGCCTTAAGATTATAAGCGAGGCAATAGAACAAAGCCGCAACGAAATAATGCGCAACGCAGGCATGCCAATGGTATTTTGGGGCATACTTACATGCATAACATCAGTAGCAGTATGGTTTTTGTGGCAGACAACAGACAACCCCTCATGGAATGCACTATGGTTTGCAATGGCAGTAATAGGATGGTTCGTGATGGCCGTAAAGAGCCGCAAATACAAGAAAAAGCCTACAAACTTCTTCAGCAGAGTACTCAGAATATCATGGATATCATTCGGCCTGTTTGCGCTTATAGCAGCCGTTATAGGCACACTTTCATTTGACAGTACGGTGTATACGGCCAAGCTGCCGATAACAACAGTGCTGATACTTCTGCTAGGGCTCACGGGGCTGATTACAGGCCTTGTGCTCCGCCACACCTTCATAACCACATTCTCCGTGGCATCAGTGGTGCCAGCCAACTTCGCGCTTATGTATCCCGGCCCGTATGAATCGCTTGCAATATGCCTTACATCACTTTTCATTCTGGTGATACCGGGAATAATCATTAACCGACAATATAAAAAATGACGATATGGAAACAGAAGAAAACAAAAAGCTTTCAGCAGAACACAGTATCGAGATTATACGCGAAACTATTGAGCAAAGCCGAAAAGTCATTACACGCAACTGCGCAATCACTCTTCTGACATGGGGCATTCTTATATGCGTAACGGCAACCGTGATAGGATTGTTGTGGAGCTACACGAACTCTTATTACTGCAATCTCGGATGGATTGTGATGGTCTTCATCGGGCTGATAATCAACCACAAAATGATTAAAGAAGAAGACACAGCCGGTGTACCAAAATCGTTCATAAACGACATCACAAAAAATATATGGAGAACATTTGCAGTGGTAATATTCACTTCAATAGTGGCGAGTCAAGTTACCAATTTTGGAAATGACCCTATAGCCCAAGAACTGCCGCTAGCTGCCACAATAAACATCTGCATGACTTTTGCAGCCATAATGACCGGCATCGTGCTGAAAAGCGAGATGATATCGTTGTTCGCCTGCTGCGGTTCATATAGCAGCATAACCGCAGCCCTTGATTGTAACGGACCTGAAGAGATGGTGGCCGTTATCTTTGGCGGAATGCTGATGATGGTGATACCCGGGGCTATAAAGTTATACATGAACAGAAAGACAAAAGGCAGACAGAACGAGCCCAAATTGAACGAAAAAGAACAATAACTGAAAAGCAATAATGTTTAAACCACTTGACCCGCTGCTGCACAGCGAACTGCGGTTGGCCGTGATGTCGATACTGATGAGCGTAGACGAAGCCGACTTCGTTTATCTGAAGGAACAGACAAAGGCCACGGCAGGCAACCTGAGCGTGCAGCTTGACAAACTAAGCAACGCAGGATACATTGAAATCCAAAAGGGATTTCAAGGCAAGAAGCCGCGCACCACGTGCCACATAACCGACAAGGGCATGAAAGCTTTTGAGGAATATGTAGAGGCGCTGAGAAGCTATATCTCGCCGCAATAGGTGTGCCTGCACATACTGCAAAAGAACAAAATAGAGCCACGAGCCATAAATACGCCAGAACATAATATATTCAGACAGACAACAAAAAATGGGGAGCCAGCCAAAGCCGGTTCCCCATAACTTTTATTATGAGCAATATTATTTCTCTAATGTTGCAACAACTTCAATCTCAACAAGAGCGCCTTTGGGCAGAGTCTTAACGGCAACGGCAGAACGTGCGGGATAAGGCTCGCTGAAGAATGTAGCATAAACCTCGTTCATGGCAGCGAAGTTGTCCATGTCTGAAAGGAACACTGTTGTCTTAACAACATGTGTAAGGTCTATACCGGCCTCAGCCAATACGTTGGTAACGTTTGTGAGCGACTGCTTTGTCTGCTCCTTGATGCCGCCTTCTGCAAATTCACCTGTTGCAGGGTTGATTGGCACCTGACCTGATGCGAACACGAATCCGCCGGCTACGATAGCCTGGCTGTAAGGACCTAAAGCCTTAGGAGCTTTGTCTGAATGTAGTGCTTTCATTTCTCTTTAATTTTAAAAATACTATTGTTATTATTGTCTTTATATTATTCTTAATGCCATTAACACGTCTCAAGCCAACACCCGGCATGCCTGACACATGCCAAGGTATAGGGCAAAGAAAAATTATTTAAGGTTGAAGCCCTTAGACCTCAGGCTATCCTTAATTTCCTCAACATGCTCGTGATTGCGAGTTTCAATCTTCACGCTCAACTCACATGCGTTAATCTTCTGGCTGTATGCGCTGCGCTCATGATAAACGCTCAGCACATTGCCGCCCATGCCTGCTATAACGCCGTTAACCTCATAAAGCTGTCCGGGCTTGTCGTCGAGTTCCATTGTTATCGTGCAGATACGTCCGCCCTTCTCCAGGCCGCGGTTGATTACACGGTTAAGAATAGTAACGTCGATGTTTCCGCCGCTGACCAGACAGATTGTCTTCTTGCCCTTGATAGGCACCTTGTTGAACATAGCCGCAGCAACGCTTACCGCTCCTGCTCCCTCGGCAACCATCTTTTCCTCTTCTATCAGGCGCAGAATGGCAGCGCATATCTCATCTTCAGATACTGTGCAGATATCGTCAACATACTTTGAACAGATGTCGTAAGTAAGGTCGCCCGGAGTCTTTACGGCTATACCGTCGGCTACGGTAGACACCTGAGGCAACGTTATAGGCTGTTTCTGCCTGAGGCTCTCATACATGCTGGGAGCACCGGCAGCCTGAACGCCATAAACCTCTATCTTGGGGTTAAGGCTCTTTATGGCATATGCCACTCCGCTGATGAGTCCGCCACCGCCAACCGGCACAACTACAGCCTCAACATCTGGTAACTGCTCAAGCAGTTCAAGTCCTATCGTACCCTGTCCTGCAATAACATGGTCATCATTAAACGGATGCACAAATGAATAGCCTTTCTCGTCGCGCAGCTGCATGGCGCGCTGATAGGCATCATCATAAACGCCGGGCACTAGACATATCTCCGCACCAAGACGGCGTGTAGCCTCAATCTTACTGATAGGAGCGCCCTCTGGAAGACAAATAAGCGACTTTATGCCATGCGACGTAGCTCCAAGAGCCACGCCCTGTGCATGGTTGCCGGCAGAACATGCCACCACACCGCGTTTTTTCTCTTCCTCTGTAAGCTGAGAAACTTTGTAATAGGCTCCACGTATCTTGAACGAGCCTGTTATCTGAAGATTCTCGGGCTTCAGATAAATATCACTTTCCGGATTCAGCTTCGGAGCTCTTACAAGGTCTGTGCGCCTTAATATCTCGCTAAGCACATACCGCGCTCTGTAAATGTCATCTAAATTAAGCATAATATTAAATTTAACAGATTTTGGTAACACAAAAATACAACAAAATTTCTTAGCCGGTGCAATAAATGTATTTATTTTTTACCTATTTAACATAGCAGGATTTCTATAAAAAAATCAAAATGAACAATCCATACCGACATGATGAGCAAAACTGGAGGTCATGATGCACACACAGTGTCACTGTTTGCATAAATCGCAATAATTAGTTAACTTTGCGCCAATTACGCAAGACGCCCGACATTTTACCGGACAGACGGCAGCAACCGGACATGCGAGATAACGGAAAGACATAAACACATATAACCTGAATAAATAAGCAAACAATAAACGCTAAATGTATACAAAAACGAAATATATCCTGGCCATTGACTCGTTCAAGGGCTGCATGACGTCAGAGGAAACTGAAGAAACCGTGGCAGAAGCACTTGAGCTATACGGAAACAACTGCGATACTGAATGTGTGACGGTGTCTGACGGAGGCGACGGCATGCTGAAGACTTTTGCCGGTGTAATGAACGCTGAAACCGTAACAACGGCAGTACACGACCCGATGATGAGACGCATTGAAGCGGAATATGGAATAGCTGCCGACGGCACGGCAATAATAGAGACAGCACAGGCTTGCGGACTGACGCTGATAAAAGAGGAAGAGCGCAACCCCATGCGCGCCACGTCGTATGGCGTAGGCGAACTGATAGCGTCGGCTTTCAAGCGCGGATGCAGAAAGTTTATAGTAGGTCTGGGCGGGAGCGCCACAAGCGATGCGGGCATAGGCATGATGATGGCCATAACCGACAAGCTGGCACCAAGGGGCGGCCACTTTGACGACATTGCCGCAGAACTGCGCGACGGCTGCCGCTTCACTCTTGCTTCTGACGTAACCAATACGCTCTACGGCCCCGACGGGGCTGCTGCCGTGTTCGGACCGCAGAAAGGGGCAACGCCCGACATGATTAAGATGCTCGACAGCCGCGCAATGAGATTTGCCGAAATATCAGCTCGCCACTTCGGCTACGACTTGTCCGACAAGCCCGGAGCTGGAGCGGCAGGCGGACTTGGCTATGCCTTCATGCAATATCTCGGAGCAGAGATGAAGGCGGGCGCCGAACTGATGCTCAGCCTGGCCGACTTCGACAGCCGCCTGACAGAAGACTGCTGTGTAATAACGGGTGAGGGACATGCCGACCGCCAGACGCTAATGGGCAAGATGCCTTATCACGTGATGAAGTTGGCAAAGGCAAAGGGCTTGCCCGTGTGGCTGATAGCCGGAAAAGTGGACGACCGTCAGTCACTGCTTGATGCCGGTTTTACGCGCGTAGTGGCTGTAACGCCTGACGATGCCGACATAGCCGAAGCGATGAAGAAAGACAACGCACGCAACAACATACGCAACACGATACGCCGCCTGCTTGAAGAGGCCTCAACAGAAAAGCAGGTATAAGTGTACAGCCGAAATAATATAACGTGAACAAACATAGTTTATAAAGGACTTCATCAGGCTCTGACTGATATGCCCTGCATTGGCACACATAAAAATAAAACGGACAACAGTAACGTGAGACTGTTGTCCGTTTTATTTATGCCTATAAATTATTTCACATCAACATCATTATAACTCACTGATTTATATAGCTTTACAACGTACCGCAAGCAACATTCCAACCACATCTTCTGTAGGGACGTACCCAAGGTGCGTCCAAATAAAAGCTATGCCATCAACATAAAAATATTCTAAGCCGAAAGGCGGACGCACCTCGGGTGCGTCCCTACGTTTTTTCTCTCCGTCTGTGAATTAATTCCGTTATCCGTTCACCCCTTACTACATTCCTACATGCTTGCTTACAAAGTTTCTCACCTTCCGTTCATATTCATACGGATAGTCGTGATACGACTTTGCGTGGGCGCAGCCCGGCGTGAGCCAGATGTCGTTATAGCGCAGCGTGGTGTCGGGCTTATCCTCATAAGCCGGATTCATGTTGTAGAGTGGAAGCACCATTGCCGATGGTACATAATCATCAGACGTGCCGTGGATGTAGAACATAGGCGTGTGCTGCCTGCCCAACTGACTGAGCGGAGACGCCTCGCCGAACGTCCAGCCGTAGCGCAGTTTGCAGAGCAGACTTGCGGCATATAGCACAGGAAAATCGGGCAGATGGAACTGGTCGCCGAGCTGACGGCTGAACTCGTCCCACACGCTCGTGAAGCCGCAGTCTTCAACAAAACAGCAGATGCCGTCAGGAAGATTCTCGCCCGACACGTTCATCACCGTGGCGGCTCCCATCGACACGCCGTGGAGCACCATGCGCGGCTGATACTTGGTGCTGCGGAACATTCCGCGCGCAACATATATCCAGCGTATTATGTCCTTGCGGTCTTTCCACCCCATCTGTATGTCGTTGCCGTCGCTGAGTCCGTGGGCATGTAGGTCGGGCAGCAGTATGTTATACCCCATGCGTTCGTATATGCTTGCTATGGGCAGCATGCGTATAGAGCAGTCTTTATATCCGTGAACCAGTATGGCCGTGCGCCCCATTGAGCGCGGATTGCGCACGAAGATGGCATGGTGGCGCTCGCCGTCGAGCGTCGTTATAAAGGTGTCGCGCAGCGCTCCTGTATGCTTCAGACTGTCGAGCCAGGGAGTTGTCCATGGATACTCTTGCCTCATCTGCTTATAAAACGCCGTGGTGTCTCTGCGTCCTTCATCGGGCTTCAGGGCATAGTCGAGCATAAACCAGCCGGCGCCGAACGTCAGCAAAACCAATGCGGCCACAACCGCAACAGAAATATAGGCAATCTTCTTTTTCTTCATCTGCTCTTTCCTCCTTATTTAAGCTCTGCCTGTGCCCTGCCCCACTCCGTGCAAGCCTCAGCGGCGGGCTGTTGCAATGTTAAACTCACTCACGTTAGACACAACGTTGCCGTTGCCCTGAACGGCATAAATGCGGAAACAGGCCATGCCGTCCTTCAGTTTCTTGCCGCCCTTCACCATTGCCGTGTATCTTACGCCCTTGCCCGGCACTATGCGCTCCACGTGTATGCTGTTCGACACGTATATGCGCTTGTTGCCCGTGGTTTCAACCACCATGGGCTGAACGTCATAGACAGTTGAGCCCGACACGTTGTAAATCTCGAATATCACCTTGCTCAGCTCGTCACCGCTCAGCTTGTGGTCCTGATTGTCGTCAACAAAGCGGGCGTTGCGCACCTCAAGCGGCAGCCTGTCGCCGGCCTTTGAGGGCGTTCCAATCTCGTCATACCTCGCCGACGGCACGACATGTTCAGGATGCGAGGCGGTGTAGTTGCCCGTATAGTCAGAGCCGTTGAAGTCGTAGAGCACATCGTCGCCGCTGTTTGTAGGGTCGAATCCGCTGTCTTCATACACACCGCCACCATTATCCCTGTCATCATATCCGCGATATACGTCGTCGCCGTCATCGTAATGCCTGTCGTAGCCATCGTTACCGGCAGTGGCCGCACGGCGGTGTTCTACATACTTCTGTTCAAACCTTGCGTCTTCATATCGTTCATACTCTTGTTGCTGTTTGTCGGCCTGTGCGCCCAAGGCTCCGCCCACGGCAGCGCCTCCTGCCATGCCCACAAGCGTACCTATGTCGCTGCCACGCGGTCCGCCGGCAATGCCTCCAATGGCCGATCCGAGCAGCGCGCCGAGCGCTGAACCGGCATAAGCTCCGGTGCCCGCACCTGTGGTGCAGCCCGACACTATCATCGATGCACACAAAAGCAATACACATGTTTTTTTCATAAATAACTCTCCTTCCGTTTAAGGTTCTGAACACGGCAGAACTCTGACAATGCCAATTTATAAGTCAGCTCCTGCGTTTTGCGCAGATATATAAGTTTTAAACATTACAAAATTACGGATTATTTTTAATAAAGCAACGCTATAATCCCCAAAAAAGCATAGGGAAAACCCTAAAATAATTGTAAATGGCTAAACGGGGTTATCCATACCATAGAATGTCATCAACTCATCCGGGCGCACAAGCGGCAACAAAGAGCATCTGTTTCATGGATCCCGCATCGAGTGCGGGATGACAGGGCGGCACAGAAATCTTATTAATGTGGTTATATTACAGCAACAAAAAATCCGTTTCATGGATCCCGCATCGAGTGCGGGATGACAGGGCGGCACAGAAATCTTATTAATGTGGTATATTGCAACTTGCTTTGTTGCATACAAAAAATTGGATTGCCTAACTCAAAAAGAAGTTAAGCAACCCAATTATGAATTATAAATTATGAATTATGAATTAAAGTTTGTGTTCCGGCACGATGGCAAAATATACCAGGTCGTCTGTGCCGTCGTTGAACATGGCGTGAGAGTGTCCCATCGGGCAATAATGCACGTCGCCGGCCTTCACGTTCTCCGTGGTGTCGTCATAGCGGAAATGGCCTACGCCGCTGATTATGTAAACTATCTCACTGTTGTTCTCGTGAGTGTGATATCCGCTTGAAGCTCCCGGCTTCAGTCGGCTCATCATTATTTTATTGGCAGAGTCAACAAAGTTGCGTGTGTCAAGCTGTCCTTCACCACCTTTAAAGTTCATAACCGACTCTTCATTAATCTTCTCAAAATCAATAATCATACTTTTATTATTTTTATGTTTGTTATTTTTCTATCTTATGCCAACAAAACCAAGGCTTCCGGCACTTTTACGAAAGACAAAAATACACAAATCAGACGTAACACACAAAACTTATTTTCATAAATAACATAATTATACATAATCTGCAGAATTATCCACAACAGACAAGTTATCAACAATCAGCAAAATTACAAAACAATAAAGCCGCGAGACTGTCTGAAAGCCGCTTTCTTGAAAACTGGCTGAAAATCGTAACTTTTTCATATTCTTTTCCTTACAAGTACGACTGCATGGCTATGATTAGAAGCATTTCATTAATCAATGCAGCTGCATTTACTTTCAAACTGTTAGTGGCCCGTTTACGACCCGTAACTCGGCCACTTTTTATGCGAAAGTGGGCCACTTTTCACCCATAAGTCATAGAGTAATTTCAGGTAAACAAATGACCGGCAATAATGCCGGCAGGCTATGGCCGTCTGCAAGACATAACATCACGTACAACTTTACACGAAACATAAACGCCGTAGCAAGGTGCCAAAGACAGATAGCCGACACATTTATCAGGCAGAAACGCGCTGACTTTGCGCAAAAAGATGTAACTTTACGGCGGATTAATCTTAAATTCAGAATATGGAAATAAAGAAATTCATCGAAGAGAACGAGCCGAGATTTCTCGACGAGCTGTTCAGCCTTATACGCATACCGAGCATAAGCTCGCAGAAAAGTCATAAACAGGACATGCTGGCATGCGCCGAACGCTGGCGCCAACTGCTGATAGAGGCCGGTGCCGACAGGGCCGAGGTGATGCCAAGCGACGGCAATCCGCTGGTGTTTGCAGAAAAGCACGTGAGCGACGACGCAAAGACGGTGCTGATATATGCCCACTACGACGTGATGCCGGCAGAGCCGCTGGAACTGTGGAAGAGCGAACCGTTTGAGCCGGTGATCAGAGACGGACATATATGGGCACGCGGTGCCGACGACGACAAGGGGCAAGCCATGATTCAGGCTAAGGCGTTTGAATATATGGTTAAGGAAAAACTGCTTACGCACAACGTAAAGTTTATATTTGAGGGCGAAGAGGAAATAGGCTCGCCGAGCCTAAACGCGTTTATCAGCAAACATAAAGAACTGCTCAAGGCCGACGTTATACTGGTGTCGGACACAAGCATGCTTGGTGCCGACCTGCCGTCGCTGACAACAGGACTGCGCGGTCTGGCTTACTGGGAGATTGAGGTAACAGGACCAAACCGCGACCTTCACTCGGGGCACTTCGGCGGAGCCGTGGCCAACCCGATAAACACTCTCTGCGAGATGCTCGCCACCGTTGTGGGCAAAGACGGCCGTATAACCATACCCCATTTCTACGACGACGTGGAGGAAGTGCCGCAGGCTGAACGCGACATGATACATCAGATACCGTTTGACGAGAAGAAATATATGGAGGCAATAGGTGTAAACGCACTGAAAGGCGAAGAAGGCTACTCTACGCTGGAGCGCAACAGCTGCCGCCCGTCGTTCGACATCTGCGGCATCTGGGGGGGATACACCGGCGAAGGCGCCAAGACAGTACTGCCGTCGAAGGCTTACGCCAAGGTGTCGTGCCGACTTGTGCCTCATCAGCAGCACGAAAAGATATCAAAGCTGTTTGTAGACTACATCAACAGCATTGTGCCCGACTACGTAAAGGTGAAGGTTACACCCATGCACGGCGGCGAGGGCTACGTGTGCCCGATAGACATGCCTGCATATAAGGCAGCTGAAAAGGGCTTTGAGAAGGCCTTCGGCAAGAAGCCCCTGGCAGTGCGCCGCGGCGGAAGCATACCTATCATAAGCGACTTTGAGCGCATACTGGGCATAAAGACGGTACTGATGGGCTTCGGACTTGAGAGCAACGCCATCCACTCGCCCAACGAGAACATGCCGCTCGACATATTCCGCAAGGGTATAGAGGCCGTCATCGAATTCCACAAAAGATATGAATAGGAAATGACACTGCCACATGCTGCACCGGCATGGAGACAGCTGAAAGCAGAAAAATCCAAATGTCTTGTTGATTGTGTTCAAAAGACATTTGGATTTTCTTTTTTTACTCCCAATAAAATTTAAACCGAACAGGTCATCATAATTCAACAGAATTACTGTTTTATATTGTTCTTATCCTCGCCTGCTTTTCACAGGCATGGCTGACAATATCAATAAAATCAGACAACGCAACGCCTACAGGAAACCTGAATACGGACGAAAGTATCAATCTGCTTGACCGAATTAAACATATACGGCCTAACGACCCATTGGCTTTAACAACGAACAAGTATGTAAAAGATGAATCAGAATGTTTCGCTAAATAACCGAAAAACGTCGGCACGGCACATGGTTGATACACCAGAACGCCATGCCGACTTGGCCCAAACCCGGTAGCCAGACCATTAAGTCAATAGAGTTTATGTATTATTCGTCAAATGAAGGTTGGGCCTAGGTATGAAGAGAGCAAATCGACATAAATAAACTTATTCGCATCCTCCTCCAAGGGCGCTGTAAAGATTTACGATGGCTTCGCAGCGGCTATATATGTCTGACACTACGCTAAGGCGCGCATTGAGCAGCTCCTGACGAGCCGACAGAAGTTCGATATATGTAGCGTTGCCCGTGCGATAAAGGGCGTCAGATGTCTTTACGGTACGCTCAAGCTCGGCACACTGCTTGCTGTGGCTGTCGAGACTGCGCTGGGCCGACTCTGCCGCATAGAGATAATTGTTCACCTCCTGACCGGCATCAAGCAGTGCCTGCTTATAGCTGAGCAAGGCTATCTGCTCCTCGTCCTTGGCAACACGCAGGTTTGACACCAGCTTGCCGCGGTTGAATATAGGCTGCGTGAGCGAAGCCAGAGCCGAGAGAATCCAGCTGCCCGGGTCGGACACTATCTGTCCGGCCGAATTGGTCCAGCCTGCGCTGCCTGAAAGAGTGAGGCTGGGATAGAAAGCCGAACGGGCCTGATTGGTGGAATAATATGCAGCAGCAAGCGTCATCTCGGCCTGCACAACGTCAGGACGCCTTGACAGCAGACGCAGGGGCAAGCCAGCAGACAGGCTGTCGGGCATGCGCTGCCCGTCGAGCGTGCCCCTCTCTATGCGGCGCGACGTAGTGCCAATCAGGGTACACAAAGCATTTTCGGCCTCACGCTGCTGTCTTAGCAGGTCGTTGTATGACGCCTCGAGTTCATAAAGTCCTGCACGTGCCTGTGTCAACGCATTTTCGTTTTCTTCGCCTACCTTCAGCAGGGCCTCAATAGTGCGCACCTGCTCGCGCCACACATTAAGGGTAGACAGGCTTATCTCTATCTGGCTATCAATGGAAAGCAGGGCATAATAATCTATTGCTATCATGGCAATGAGCTTAGAGCGTACAGCCTGCTGATATGCTTTCTGCTGAAGGAGAGTGGCCTGACTGCTCTTCTTTGCATTACGGAGACTGCCGAACAGGTCAACTTCCCAACTGGCCTCTATGGGCAGTTCGTAGGTCTTTGCGGGCTTGCCGCCATCGACAGAACTCAGCGCCCCCTGAGGCGACAACGTGAGCGACGGCAGGAAGGCCAGCTTGGCGGCCTTGAGCTGTGCCTCAGCCTGGTCGACACGCAACAGGGCGGTAAGCATGTCGGTGTTGTTGCTCAGTCCGTAGCTGATAAGTTCCCTCAGATGCTCATCCTGAAAAAACTGCTGCCACGGCATGTCGCCCAGCGAGGTGGTGTCGGCCGAGGCAACAGAATCGGCCGACACGTCGCGGTAAAGACTGTCAACCGGCAGGTTGCCGGGACGCTCATAGGTGCTGTAGATGCGGCAGCCGCTCATCAGCACGCCGTTCAAAATAAACAAAACAAGACTTATATTTTTCATAAACTTCTTTCATTTTTACGTTTACTCATCACCCGCTCTTCAACATACTGGAACACGATGAAGAAGGCCGGCGTTACGAACAGCAGCGCCACTGTGCCGATAACCATTCCTCCGACCACGCCTACACCGAGCGAGCGGTTGCCGTTGGCACCTACGCCTGAGGCGAACATAAGCGGAAGCATGCCGAACACCATCGTGAGGGCTGTCATAAGGATTGGGCGCAGACGAACGGCTGCAGCGCTCATGGCAGCCTGAGTGAGCGTCATGCCCGACTTACGGCGCTCTGTGGCATACTCGGTAACGAGGATGGCCGTCTTGGACAGCAGTCCGATGAGCATGATGAGACCAGTCTGGAGATATATGTTGTTTTCGAGTCCCCACATGCGGGCAAAGAGGAAACTTCCTGCCAGACCGAACGGCACAGACATGATGACGGCCATAGGCACAAACAGACTCTCGTAAAGTGCGCACAATATAAGATAGATGAAGAGCACGCAGATGCAATAGATGATAACGGTGTCGTGCGAACCGGCCATCTGTGCCTCCTCGCGCGTCATGCCGGAATATTCGTAGCCATAGCCCGTGGGCAGTGTGCGTGCAGCCACCTCGGTTACGGCATTGATGACGTCGCCCGAACTGTAGCAGTCGGCCGGCATGCCCTGCACGTTGATGGCCGAAAAGAGGTTGAACCTGGTGAGCGACTCGGAACCATAGGTCTTGCTGAGCTTGACAAACTGGCTGACAGGAGCCATGCCTCCCGTGGTTTTTACATATATGTTGTCGAGCGACTGCATGCTGTTGCGGCTGTCTGAAGGAGCCTGGATGATGACGCGGTAGAGCTTGGTGAAACGGTTGAAGTTAGAGGCATATATGCTTCCGAAGTATCCCGACAGCGTGTTGATGACATCCTGCGTGGTTATGCCGGCACGCTGACACTGGGCCTCGTCGATGTCGACCCTGTACTGCGGGAATTTGGAGCTGAACGACGTGTATGCCATCTTTATCTCCGGCCGCTTGTTAAGCTCTGCCAGGAAATCGTCAGTTACCTTACTCAGGGCATCAATGCCCTTGCCGCTGCGGTCTTGTATGTAAAGCTCAAAACTGTTACCCGTACCGTAGCCCGATATCATAGGCGGCGAGAACACGAATATGGTTGCGTTCTTGATGTGTGCCGTGCGGCGGTAAATCTCGTTGCTTATGGCATCAACACTGCTTTCGTCGCCCTTGCGTTCATCCCAGTGCTTCAGCTTGACGATGAACATACCGTGAGAAGAGCCGCTGCCCGAACCCATGCCGAAGCCGGCAACCTTGTTGAAGTTCTCTATCTGAGGTATGTCTTTCAGCTCTTTCTCCACCTGTCCCATAATCTCGGCTGTTTCAGCGAGGGTGCTTCCTGCCGGCGCATCGAGACTCACGAAGATTGACCCGGTGTCCTCAGACGGCACAAGACCGGTCTTTGTGGTAGACATAAGATAGAACAGGAGCACGACGACAAAACCAAGCGACGCCCATGCCACCCACTTGCGCCTGACAAAGAACTTGACACCCGACTTGTATTTCTGCACAAGGCGGCGGAACGACGAGTCGAACGCCATGCGGAAACGCGTGGAGAAGCCCGGCTTGCGGCCTTCTATGATTTCTTCGTTCGGACGCAGTATAAGAGCACACAGGGCCGGCGACAGCGTAAGGGCGTTGATGGCAGATATACCAACGGCAACGGCCATGGTTACACCGAACTGTGTGTAGAATATGCCCGATGTGCCGCCCATGAACGACACCGGAACAAACACAGCCATGAACACGAGTGTTGAAGTTACGATGGCTGATGAAATACCGTTCATGGCGTCAACGGCTGCCTTGTATGGCGAGCGGTAGCCTTCGTCAAAGCGGGTCTGCACGGCCTCGACCACGATTATGGCATCGTCGACAATCGTGCCGATGGCAAGCACAAGGGCAAAGAGCGTCAGCAGGTTGATGCTGAAGCCTGCCACATAAAGGGCTGCAAACGTTCCGATGAGCGACACGAAGATGTTTATGGTGGGAATAAGTGTTGAGCGCGGGTTCTGCAAGAACACGTACACTACGAGCACTACAAGGATAATGGCCTCGACAAGAGTCTTAATAACCTCATTGATAGAGGCATCAAGAAAGTTCTTGGTGCTCATAAGCTCTACCACCTCGACATCCTCAGGCAGTGTCTCCTTGAGTTCTTCAAGATATTTGTTTATGCTGGTAATTATCTCGTTGGCGTTGGTGCCTGCTGTCTGGTTTATCATGCAGGTCGTACCGGGCGAACCGTTCACAGAGCCGGTGTATGTATAGCTCTGCGACCCAAGTTCAACCTTGGCTATATCGCTGAGCCTGACCACACGGCCATCGTCGAACGCCTTGATTACGATATTCTCAAATTCTTTTTCCTTTTCAAGGCGTCCGCGATACTTCAGCGTATACTGGTAGACATTCTTTGAGTCTTCGCCTATTGATCCTATCGACGCCTCAATGTTCTGGCTCGACAATGCGGCCTCTACATCGGAAGGTTCAAGCTCATACTGCGCCATGACGTCGGGCTTGAGCCATATGCGCATGGCATAGTCGCCTCCCATAACGTTCACCTCGCCCACGCCTGAAATACGCTGCAGCTGCGGCTTTACGTTAATGTTGAGATAATTGGTAAGAAAGGTCTCGTCGTAGGTGCCCTTAGGACTGTAAAGGCCAAATATCATAAGCATACTGCTCTGTCTTTTCATCGTAGTAACACCCACCTTTGTCACTTCGGCAGGAAGCAGCGACGTGGCCGTAGACACCTTGTTCTGCACGTTGACGGCAGCCATGTCGGGGTCGGTGCCCTGCTTGAAATACACTGTAATCTCGGCGCTGCCGGTGTTGCTGGCCGTAGAAGTCATATAGGTCATGTTCTCCACGCCGTTGATGGCTTCTTCCAAGGGCACGATGACGCTCTTCTGCACAGCCTCGGCATTGGCTCCGCTGTAAGTAGTTGACACGCGTATGGTTGGCGGGGCTATGTCGGGATACTGCTCGACGGAAAGGGCATACAGACCTATCAGTCCGGCAACAAGTATCACAACGGATATCACCATCGACAGGATGGGACGGTCGATAAACTTCTGCAGTTTCATAGGCTATTTCTCCTTTTTTGTTCCGGATGACGCCACCACCGTACCATCTTTAAGCAGACCGGCTCCCTCTGACACTATCACGTCGCCCTTGCGAAGGCCCGACTTTACGATATATTCCTTGCCGTCGTTTATCTCGAACACCTCTATGGGCGTAGACACGGCGCGACCGTTGATTACCCTATAGGCAAACACCTTGTCCTGAAGCTCGTAGGTTGCTCCCTGCGGTATCACCACACAGTCTTTACACTCATAAGGCACTACCACGTTGGCCTGGCTGCCGCTCATTATCCTGCGCAAGCTGTTGTCGAACACGGCACGCACGCTGACGGTTCCTGTTGTCTTGTCGACAATGCCGCTGAGCACGTCTACCTTACCTTTTTTCTCATATACCGAACCGTCGCTCAGCTCAAGCGACACCTCGGGAAACGACTTGACGGCCTCGTCAAGTGAACCATACTGCGAGGTTAATGAGAGCACCTGCTTGTCGGACAAAGAGAAGTAGGCATATATCACCGAGTTGTCGGATACGTGTATCAGCGGCTCCGTCATCGAGGCATCAACCAATGCGCCTACACGAAACGATGTCATGCCGGCATAGCCGTCAACGGGACTTTTCACCTCTGTGTAAGACAGGTTGTTGAGCGCATCGGTAAGTTCGGCACGGGCCTGACTAAGGGCTGCCACCGCACTCTTATAGCTGTTCTGAGCCGTGCGCAGCTCAAAATCGGATATCACCTTGTCGGCATACAACGACTGCTTGCCGGCAAGTGTCTGCTTTGCGGTTGCCTCATTGGCCTCTGCCGTGGCCACGGACGCGCGTGCCTTGGCTACAGCCGCACGGTATGGCACTTGGTCGATAATGAACAGCACCTGGCCCTTGCGCACATAGGCACCTTCCTTTACGCATACCTTAGTTATCTTTCCTGAAATCTGCGGACGCACCTCCACATCCTGGCGGCCTTCGGTTACTGCTGAATATTTAAGCGACAGGGTTCTGTCCTCGGCCTTCAGAGTCATCATCGGATAGTCGCCACCGGCTGTCTGCTGTCCGGACTTATTGTTACACCCGAACAAAATAGACAGGCAACATAAAATAAAAACATGTCTTAATCTCATACTCATTTTTTATTCTTTGATGTTTCGGGCACAAAATTATCCTGACAAAACGCTTGCTCTTTTGTTAATTTGGAGGAAGAATTTGTTCATTTCAGACACCGTTAAGACTAATTTAGAAACGCTATGTCTATTTTACGCTAAAAATTGCCCTAAAAGGACACTTATAAGTATATTTGCAAGCATCATCTTTATCAGACAGACTGGCGGTGACAAGCTCCGTGATAAAAGTGCCACGGCAATATACCGCTCAATACATAAAAAGCTACTTATGAACATTCACGAACTTATGCCAAAATTTCCGCCGGCATGCTATATTAAAGACCAGATTTTGCTTGTCAATCCAAACGAATTTCACCGGCTTGAAGGTACGGATATAGACAGCAGCAGAGTATTCTTAATGATATATGAAGGCAGCGTTGACATAAAACTCAACAGAAAAATGTATCATATGGAAAGCCATTCGTGTGTCGACAGTCTTGACACTGTGCCCATACACATAGAAAAATGTGGAAACGACACTAAGGCTTGGTGTATGTTGGTGACATACACATTTGCCAGAAACTCGCTGAAAAATTTCAAGCCTGTACCTATCAGAAAACTGTTGCAAACAAAAGACATGCCCATACATATATTCTCTGAAGAAGAATCATCACGACTTGACTTGCGACTAAGGTTTCTTGCAGACGCCATAGCCGCAAAGAAACATTACTATCACAATGAACTGGCAGAGGTGCTCTACAAATGTATCTGCCTGGAACTGGGAAACGCTATAATGGCAAATGAAACTACCATAGACAACATGCAGCACAGATGCAGGCGCAACGACGGTGTGGCACTCGACTTCACCAGACTTGTCAACAAGTATTTTTCTCAGCAACATAACATAGAATTCTATGCCCAGGCACTTAATATATCGGCAAAACACCTTACAAGAATAATAAAAGACACAATGGGAAAAACACCGCACACAGTTATTTGTGACGAAATAACCCACGAAGCAATGGCATTGTTAGATGACAACAGCATTACTATAGGGCGTATATCTGAAAAGCTCAGCTTCTCAGATCAAGCTGCTTTCTGCAAATTCTTTAAAAGACAAGTTAGCATATCTCCTACTGAATACAGGCTGAAAAACAAGAAGTCTGACTTATAACACAGGATACTATATTTATTCCAAATCATTAGAAATTTGGTATAAACACTATATATCTCCATAGTTTTCTCCTCATACCATTTTTACTTTTTTATAATTAGTTTTGTGTTGCTATCATTTTTTTCATTACTATTATTATTTCTCATTTTCTCATATCATAATTCTCAATTCAAAATTCAGCAGCAAATAATTTTAGAGAAGATGAAATAAAAAAGCGCCTTTTCCCTCACGGGAAAAAGCGCTATATTAAAGATATACTTGACTTTATTATTCTGCCTTAGCTTCCTCTGTAGCTGTTTCCTCAGCAGCAGTCTCTGTTGCTGGAGTTTCAGCAGCTTCAGCAGCCTTAGAGCGGCGGCTACGACGAGTCTTCTTGGCAGCCTTGGGAGCCTTAGCCATGTTCTCATCATAATCAACGAGCTCAATGAAGCACATTTCAGCAGCGTCACCTTGACGGAAGCCCAGCTTAATGATTCTGGTGTATCCGCCCGGACGGTCAGCCACCTTAGTAGAAATCTCTTTGAACAACTCTGTAACGGCATATTTGTTCTGCAGATAGCGGAAAACTACGCGGCGAGAAGTTGTTGTATCGTTCTTAGAACGTGTTATCAGAGGTTCTACATATTTTTTCAAGGCCTTAGCCTTAGCGAGAGTCGTAGTGATTCTTTTGTGCATTATCAGCGAAACAGCCATGTTTGCAAGCATAGCCTTACGGTGAGATGCAGTACGACTCAGATGGTTGAATTTTTTATTATGTCTCATTTTGTTTTTCTTTTGCGATAAATCGGCAATACCGGCGCATGACATGTGCATACGCCGGTTTATGCACGGTTATTCTTTATCTAATTTGTACTTTGAAATATCAGTTCCAAACGACAGATTCAGACTCTCGAGCAAATCATCAAGCTCTGAAAGCGATTTCTTACCAAAGTTGCGGAACTTAAGGAGATCGGTCTTGTTGTACTGAACCAAATCGCCGAGGGTCTCTACATCAGCAGCCTTAAGACAGTTAAGCGCACGTACAGAAAGATTCATGTCGATGAGCTTTGTCTTGAGCAGCTGGCGCATGTGGAGAATTTCCTCGTCAAATTCCTGATTACCGTCAACATCATTATTCTCGAGAGTTATCTTCTCGTCAGAGAACAGCATGAAGTGGTAAATAAGAATCTTGGCAGCCTCCTTAAGGGCATCTTTCGGGTGTATGGAACCGTCCGTAGTAACTTCAATAATCAGTTTGTCGTAGTCAGTCTTCTGTTCAACACGATACGGCTCAACCGAATACTTAACGTTACGAATCGGAGTGTAAATAGAATCGATTGGAATAACGTTGACGTCAGTGCAGAACTCACGGTTCTCGTCAGCAGGAACGTATCCGCGTCCTTTGTTTATAGTGAGATCAATCTGCATTGAAGCTTTGGCATCTAAATGACAAATCACCAAATCAGGGTTTAACACTTCAAATCCAGTCAGATACTTACCTATATCACCAGCCTTGAACTCTGTTGAATTCTCAACGGTGACACTAACTTTTTCGTTCTCGAATTCTTCTACTACTTGCTTGAATCTTACTTGCTTCAAATTCAAGATAATGTTGGTGACATCCTCTTTTACGCCAGGTACAGAGGAAAACTCATGCTCAACACCCGAAATACGGATTGTGTTGATAGCATAACCCTCAAGCGATGAAAGGAGAATGCGGCGCAGTGAGTTACCAATGGTAACACCAAAGCCAGGCTCAAGAGGACGAAACTCGAACTTGCCGAATTTGTCGTTAGCCTCCAACATTACTACTTTATCAGGTTTTTGAAATGCTAATATCGCCATTAATTTAATGATTTATTTAGAGTACAACTCAACGATTAACTGTTCCTTAATGTTTTCAGGTATGTCGGCACGCTCAGGCTTGTGCAGCAACTTGCCGCTCTTTGTATTCTCATCCCATTCGATCCAAGGATACTTGCTATGGTTGAAACCAGCCAAAGCAGCTTCGATAACCTCGAGAGACTTAGCCTTCTCGCGAACGCCAACAACCTGACCAGGCTTAACTGAATATGAAGGGATGTTAACAACTTTACCGTCAACAACAATATGCTTATGACCAACCAGCTGACGAGCTGCAGCACGTGTAGGAGCAATTCCAAGACGGAACACTACGTTGTCCAGACGGCACTCGAGGCTCTGAAGCAATACCTCACCGGTAATGCCATCAGCCTTAGCTGCCTTCTCAAACAGATTACGGAACTGACGCTCAAGCACACCATAAGTGTATTTAGCTTTCTGCTTCTCTGCCAACATGACACCATACTCAGACATTTTTCTGCGACGATTATTGCCATGCTGTCCAGGAGGGAAGTTTCTCCTAGACAAAACTTTGTCAGCGCCGAAGATGGGTTCACCAAAACGACGCGCAATTTTTGATTTCGGACCTATATATCTAGCCATAATATTTTAAATACTTTTTTTGTTGTGCCATCCTACATCCTTTAGCGGAGCAGGATGGCGAAATTTGTGTACTTGATTAAACTCTTCTTCTCTTTGGAGGACGGCATCCGTTGTGCGGTAACGGTGTTACGTCGATAATCTCTGTAACTTCAATACCTGCACCATGTACGGCACGGATAGCTGACTCACGGCCGTTACCCGGACCTTTAACATAAGCCTTTACCTTACGGAGACCAAGGTCATAAGCTACTTTTGCACAATCCTCTGCAGCCATCTGAGCTGCATAAGGAGTATTCTTCTTTGAGCCGCGGAAACCCATCTTTCCGGCTGAAGACCATGAAATAATCTGACCTTCGCTGTTAGCCAAAGATACAATGATATTGTTGAAAGAGCTATGAACGTGAAGCTGGCCCATAGCGTCAACCTTTACATTTCTTTTCCTAGATGTTGCTGTTTTCTTTGCCATAACTAATTATTATTTAGTAGCCTTTTTCTTATTAGCAACAGTCTTCTTCTTACCTTTACGGGTACGAGCATTATTCTTAGTACTCTGACCGCGAACCGGAAGACCGTTACGATGACGAATTCCACGATAGCAACCAATATCCATCAGTCGCTTGATATTCATTTGGATCTCTGAACGGAGATCACCTTCAACTTTGAATTCAGCGCCGATTATTTCACGGATCTTGGCTGCCTGATCGTCTGTCCAATCGCAGACCTTCAGGTCACGGCTTACGCCTGCCTTGTCCAATATCTTTGCTGAACTACTTCGACCTATACCATAAATATAAGTCAATGCGATTTCGCCACGCTTATTCTGGGGCAAATCTACTCCAACAATTCTTATTGCCATTTTGTTTATTAATTAAAAATTTAATGTTTTAGCCCTGACGTAATTTGTACTTAGGGTTTTTCTTGTTAATAACGTACAGACGACCCTTACGACGAACGATTTTGCAATCGGGAGTACGTTTCTTTAATGATGCTCTTGTCTTCATATATCTCTATAAAATTATTTGTATCTGAACACGATTCTGCCCTTGGTCAAATCATAAGGACTCATTTCGACCTTGACTTTGTCACCGGGAAGAATCTTTATGTAATGCATTCTCATCTTTCCGGAAATATGAGCCGTAATAGGACATCCATTTTCCAATTCTACACGGAACATGGCATTAGACAATGCCTCAACTATTGTTCCGTCCTGCTCAATTGCGTCTTGTTTTGCCATATACTAATTTAAATTTCTTTCTAATTGTTCAATTTCCTCAAACGAAGATAAAATCTCTGCCTTTCCCCTATATACTGCCACCGTATGCTCAAAATGAGCCGCAGGTTTGCCGTCGCATGTCTTGATTGTCCAGCGATCGGACATCATACAGAGAGACCTGTTTCCAAGAGTTATCATAGGCTCTATGGCTATACACATGCCTGCCTTTAGAAGCACACCGGAACCGGCTGCGCCATAGTTAGGAACAGAAGGTTCCTCATGCATCTCCCGGCCTATGCCATGTCCCGTCAGCTCTCTGACAACTCCATATCCCTTTGACTCACAATAAGTCTGAACAGCATTACCGATGTCACCAACATGCTTGCCGGCTACAGCATTTTCGATGCCCCTGTAAAGAGACTCTTTAGTTACTTGCAGCAACTTCCTTACCTCATTACTGACCTCACCAACACAAAACGTATAGCAAGAATCACCATTGAAACCATTTAAAAGAGCGCCACAGTCAACAGATATTATGTCTCCCTCTCGAAGAACCGTCTTATTGTCAGGTATTCCGTGAACCACTACATCGTTTACTGATGTGCATATACTTGCAGGAAACGGATTACCAAAAGGATTAGGGTAATTTTTAAAGGTAGGAACAGCACCGTTATCACGTATGTAACTTTCGGCTATCCTGTCCAACTGCAAAGTTGTAACACCCGGCTTAATATGCTTGGATATTTCACCTAGGGTGCTTCCAACTAAACGGTTAGCCTTACGCATCAGTTCTATTTCATCTTCAGTCTTGAGAAATATTTTCATTCAGCAAGAAATACTAATATGCAGAAACTCCACTATTGCGGCCACGAATACGGCCAGAATTGAGCAAGCCATCATAATGACGCATCATCAAATGACTTTCAATCTGCTGAAGTGTGTCGATAACAACACCCACGAGAATGAGAAGTGATGTTCCGCCAAAGAACTGTGAGAAAGCATCCTGCACATTGAGCAAACCAGCAAGAGCAGGCATAATTGCTATAAACGCAATAAAGAGTGAACCCGGCAGTGTGATGCGTGACATCACTGTATCTATATAATCAGCCGTATCCTTACCAGGCTTGATGCCGGGAATAAAACCATTATTACGCTTCATATCTTCTGCCATCTGAGTAGGATTCAGTGTTATGGCTGTATAGAAATATGTGAAAGCAACAATCAAAGCTGCAAACACAACATTATACAGAAGACTTCTGTGATCCATCAGAGAACGGATGACATAACCTGTCTGATCTGTTGAATACTGAACGATGGCTAACGGAATGAACATCAAAGCCTGAGCAAAGATAATAGGCATAACATTAGCTGCAAAAAGTTTCAACGGAACATACTGGCGCGCACCGCCATACTGCTTGTTGCCTACAAGACGCTTAGCATACTGTACTGGTATCTTGCGTGTGCCCTGAACCAAAAGCAAAGACGCGCAAACCACAGCATAAAGTATCAGTATCTCTACAATGAACATTACAAGTCCACCACCTGTAATTGCCGTAAAGCGTGAGCTTACCTCCTGAATAAACGCCTGCGGCAGACGGGCAATGATACCTATCATAATAATCAAAGAAATACCGTTGCCGATACCTTTGTCTGTGATACGCTCACCGAGCCATAATATAAACATACTGCCAGCAGCAAGGATGATTGTTGCAGGTATCATGAATACAGACCAGTCAATGCCTGATGCCAAAGCACCATAAGCCTGAATCTTAAGATTCATAAGATAAGACGGAGCCTGGAACAAAAGAATGGCCACCGTAAGAACACGTGTGTACCAATTAATTTTCTTACGTCCGCTCTCACCCTCACGCTGCATCTTCTGGAAATACGGCACTGCTACTGCAAGAAGCTGCATCACAATAGAAGCTGAGATGTAAGGCATTATTCCTAATGCAAATATAGATGCATTAGAGAAAGCACCACCGGAGAACATGTCGAGCAGCGACATAAGACCGCCACTTGTCTGTGACTGCAATTTCTGCAACATTGACGGGTCAATTCCTGGCAATACCACGAATGAGCCGAAACGATAAATCGCAACAAAAGCAATGGTGATGAGGATTCGCTGACGCAAATCCTCAATCTTCCAACAGTTCTTCAGTGTCTCAATAAACTTTTTCATTTACTTAGATTATTGTTGTGTTACCACCGACTGCCTTGATTGCCTCTTCAGCAGTCTTAGAGAAAGCGTTAGCTTCCACTTCCAATTTTGCTTTAAGTTCACCTTTACCAAGAATCTTTACCAATTCCTTTCCGTTGGTAAGACCTGCTTCCTTCAGCTCCTGAATGCCGATCTTTGTGAGATTCTTTGCCTCTGCAATAGCCTGAAGTGTAGAAAGGTTAACAGCAAAATATTCCTTGTGGTTTATATTCTTGAATCCGGCTTTTGGAACTCGACGCTGCAAAGGCATCTGTCCACCTTCGAATCCAATCTTTCTCTTATAACCAGAACGTGCCTTAGCACCCTTGTGACCACGTGTAGAAGTTCCACCAAGGCCAGAGCCCGGTCCACGGCCGATACGGCGACGTGAATGAGTAGAACCTGCAGCTGGTTTTAAATTATTTAGTTTCATAATCGTTCCTTTTTAAATGTGAGTTATTATTCAATAACGGTTACCAGATGGTGAACCTTCCTTATCATACCACGAAGGGTAGGACTATCTTCACGCTCTACGACCTGAGATATTTTATGCAGACCTAGAGCCGCAAGTGTACGTTTCTGATCTACAGGAGCACCAATTTTACTTTTAATCTGCTTGATTTTTATTGTTGCCATATTATTATCTCCTATCCTCTAAATACTTTTTCCAAACTGATTCCACGTGTCTGTGCGATAGTATATGCGTCACGCAACTGTGTCAGAGCTACGATTGTAGCCTTAACAAGATTGTGAGGGTTAGAAGAGCCCTTAGACTTAGCAAGGACATCCTTAACACCAACACTCTCAAGTACGGCACGCATAGCACCACCGGCAACAAGTCCGGTACCGGCAGCAGCCGGTTTCAAAAATACATGAGCTCCACCGAATGTAGCCTCTATCTCGTGAGGTATTGTTCCTTTAAGAACCGGAACCTTTACAAGATTCTTCTTTGCTGACTCAACACCTTTAGAAATTGCAGCTGTAACTTCGCCTGCCTTTCCAAGACCCCAACCGATTACTCCGTTACCGTCACCAACTACAACAATAGCAGCAAATGTGAAGGTACGGCCACCTTTTGTTACCTTAGTAACACGGTTAATAGCAACCAATCTGTCCTTTAATTCAACGTCACTATTTATTTTAACTTTGTTCATTGCCATAATCGATTAAAAATTAAGTCCTCCTTTACGAGCTGCATCAGCAAGTTCCTTAACACGTCCATGATAGAGGTATCCGTTACGGTCGAAAACCACCTTTGAAATTCCGGCCTCTACGGCTTTCTTTGCCACGAGTTCACCAACCTTGGCAGCCTGCTCACACTTAGGCATGGCCTCAAGGCCGAGAGAAGAGGCAGAAACAAGCGTCGTGCCTGTAACATCGTTGATTATCTGAACATAAATCTGCTTGTTGCTGCGGAATACACTCATACGCGGACGTTCAGCAGTTCCGTTAACACTTTTGCGAATTCTGAACTTTATCTTTATTCGTCTTTCTATTTTCTTTGTTGTCATGATCGTAAAATATTAAAGTTACTTAGCAGCAGCTGTCTTACCAGACTTTCTGCGAATGACTTCGCCTTGGTACAATATACCTTTTCCTTTGTAAGGCTCAGGCATACGGAAAGAACGTATTTTTGCGCATATAAGTCCGAGCAATTCCTTATCGCAAGACTCCAAAATTATAACGGGATTCTGATTTCTTTCAGACTTGGTCTCAACCTTAACTTCCTTAGGCAACTGGATGAAAATGGGGTGAGTGTATCCTAAAGCGAATTCGATGATATTTCCCTGATTAGAAACACGGTAGCCCACACCGACAAGCTCAAGCACTTTCTTGTAACCCTCGCTCACGCCAACAACCATATTGTTGACCAATGCGCGGTAAAGGCCGTGGAAAGCCTGCTTCTGCTTATAATTTACAGGGCTGTTCTCATCAATTTCAAATATTACATGATTATCTTCTATTTTAACCTTGATAGAAGAGTCAACCTTCTGAGAAAGTTCGCCTTTAGGACCTTTAACGTTAACAACACCGTTGTTGAGAGTTACTGTAACACCAGAAGGGATACTAATGGGTAATTTTCCTATTCTTGACATATTCTAAATCCTCCCAATTAATATACATAGCAAAGAACCTCACCGCCAATCTTAAGGTCGGCAGCCTCTTTGTTTGTCATTACACCTTTGGATGTAGATAAAATTGCAATACCCAATCCGTTAATAACTCTCGGCATGTCTTTATAACCAGTATACTTACGCAAACCTGGTGTAGACACTCTTTTCAAACACTTAATTGCGTTTGCCTTGGTTGCAGGGTCATACTTCAAAGCAACCTTGATAGTTCCCTGAGGTCCATCCTCAATAAACTTGTAATTCAGGATGTAACCTTTCTCGAAGAGGATTTTTGTAATCTCTTTCTTCAAGTTTGAAGCCGGTACTTCAACAACACGGTGATGAGCCATGATTGCGTTTCTCAACCTCGTCAGATAATCTGCTATTGGATCTGTCATAAAAATAATTGTTTAATTAATCGGGACTGCCCCGACAATATTAAATAAAAAACTCTTCTTCTCTTTAATTACCAGCTAGCCTTCTTAACGCCAGGTATCAGTCCTGCAGAAGCCATCTCACGGAACTGAATACGTGAAAGTCCAAACTGACGGATATAACCTTTAGGACGACCTGTCACCTTGCAACGGTTGTGCAAACGGATAGGATTGGCATTGCGGGGTATGCTCTGCAACTTGCGAGCAGCCTCGTATGCTTCAGCGGGATCGTTTGTAGTAGCGATAATTTTCTTCAAAGCCGCACGTTTCTCAGCATAACGGGCAACAAGTTTAGCGCGTTTAACCTCGCGGGCTTTCATTGATTCTTTTGCCATATCTATTAATCGTTTTTAGCGTTTTTGAAAGGTAGACCAAATGCTTTCAGAAGAGCATAACCTTCTTCGTCAGTCTTAGCTGTTGTAACGAAGGTGATGTTCATACCCTGAATACGGTCTATCGCGTCGATATTGATTTCAGGGAAGATAATCTGCTCCTGAATACCAAGTGTATAGTTGCCGCGACCGTCAAACTTGCTCTCGATTCCCTTGAAGTCACGGATACGAGGCAACGCGATACGGATAAGCCTCTCCAAGAATTCATACATACGCTCACGACGAAGTGTTACCATAACGCCGATAGGCATTTTCTTACGAAGCTTGAAGTTTGCAATATCCTTCTTAGAATATGTTGCAACAGCTTTCTGACCCGTAATAGTTGAGATTTCGTTGATGGCAACCTCAATAAGCTTTCTGTCTTGTGTTGCATCACCAAGTCCCTGGTTTACGACAATCTTCTTCAGGACAGGAATCTGCATCTTAGAAGAATAGTTAAACTGTTTCTGCAGTGCAGGAGCTATGCTCTCTGCATATACCTTCTTTAATTCAGCTGTATTCATTATTTAATTTCCTCCCCTGATTTTTTAGCAATACGGATCTTCTTACCATCTTCAGTCCTCTTGATTGAAATACGAGTGGCCTTACCGCTCTTAGGATCAATCAGACTCAAGTTTGAGATATGTATAGGAGCCTCCTGCTTAACGATGCCTCCTTGCGGATTCTTTGCACTAGGCTTTGTGCTCTTTGAAACAAGATTGACACCTTCTACAATGGCACGCTGCTTCTCAACTAAGACCTTAAGCACCTTGCCAGTCTTGCCTTTGTCCTCACCGGCCAAGACAATAACTGTATCGTTTTTCTTTATATGTAACTTATTCATTACTTTTTCCTTTTAATGTTAAAGAACCTCAGGTGCCAAAGAAACGACTTTCATATTCACTGCACGGAGCTCACGTGCAACCGGACCGAAGATACGGCTTCCACGAAGTTCTCCTGCATTGTTCAACAAAACACAAGCATTGTCGTCGAAACGGATATATGAGCCGTCAGCACGACGTATTTCTTTCTTTGTGCGAACAACCAAAGCCTTTGATACTGCACCCTTTTTCAAATCACTTGACGGGATGACGTTCTTGACTGCAACGACAATAACGTCACCAACACTTGCATAACGGCGGCGTGTACCACCCAGCACACGAATGCAAAGAGCCTCGCGTGCTCCGCTGTTATCACATACTGTAAGTCTTGATTCTGCTTGTATCATAATTACTTAGCTTTTTCAATTATTTGAACTAATCTCCATCTCTTTGTCTTACTCAAAGGACGTGTTTCCATAATGAGCACTGTATCACCTACATTAGCCTCATTATTCTCATCATGTGCATGGTATTTCTTTGTTTTCTGAACAAACTTACCATATATTGGGTGCATTTCCTTGAACTTAGCTGCAATAACAATGGTTTTATCCATTTTGTTGCTGACAACGACACCCGTTCTTGTTTTTCTTAAATTTCTTGTTTCCATCTGGACCATTGTTATTTATTAAGTTCTCTCTGATGAAGTTCTGTTTTCATACGTGCGATATCACGACGAGTAGCCTTAATCTGAGATGGATTCTCCAGCGGTGTGATTGCGTGATTTAACTTCATCTGGTTATATTTTGCAACCTCAGCCTCTAATCTCTCGGCCAAATCCTTGGTTTCGAGTTCTCTTACTTCTTTAATCTTCATAATTAAGCATTTTTATCGTAATCACGTCTAACAACAAACTTAGTCTTTACAGGCAATTTCTGTGCTGCAAGGCGCAAAGCCTCTTTAGCGATGTCAAAAGAAACACCTTCAACTTCAAAGAGAATACGCCCCGGAGTAACAGGTGCTACCCATCCTGCGGGGTCTCCCTTACCTTTACCCATACGTACGTCAGCAGGCTTACGTGTTATAGGTTTGTCAGGGAATATGCGGATCCAGACTTGTCCTTCACGCTGCATATAACGGTTGACAGCTACACGGGCTGCCTCTATCTGGCGGCTGTCAAGCCATTTGGCCTCAAGTGTCTTGATTCCAAATGAACCGAAAGCCAATTGTGTACCTCTGTGGGCGTTGCCTTTTCTGCCGCGTCCGTCTTGAGGTCTTCTATATTTTACTCTTTTTGGCTGTAACATGATAGCTTCTTTCTTTAACGGTTATTGTTTCTCTTACGATTAACTCTTGGCTTGCCGCTAGAACGTCCGCTCTGCTTTTCCTGAGCGAAGTTAGGAGAAAGGTCACGCTTTCCATAAACCTCTCCACGGCAAATCCAAACCTTAATACCTAACAGACCAACCTTTGTGAGGGCCTCAGTCTGGCAGTAGTCAATATCTGCACGGAATGTATGCAGAGGAGTACGTCCTTCCTTATACATTTCCTTACGTGCCATTTCAGCACCGTTCAGACGTCCCGTAATCTGCACCTTTATACCCTCAGCTCCAGCACGCATCGTGTTAGCTACAGCCATTTTAATTGCGCGACGGTAAGCAATCTTACCCTCAACCTGGCGCGCAATGTTATTAGCAACAATTGCAGCATCGAGCTCCGGCTTTTTAACCTCGAAAATATTGATCTGAATCTCCTTGTCATAGAGTTTTTTCAACTCTTCCTTCAACTTGTCAACATCTTGTCCGCCTTTACCAATGACGATGCCCGGACGGGCTGTGCAAATAGTAATGGTGACAAGTTTCAACGTACGCTCGATAACGATACGAGATACGCTTGCCTTAGCAAGGCGCTCGTTCAGGTATTTACGGATTTGCATATCCTCAACGAGGTTGTCACCAAATTTCTTTCCACCGAACCAATTTGAATCCCACCCCCTGATAATACCGAGACGGTTGCTTATTGGATTAACTTTCTGTCCCATTCTATTAATTATTTTTCGTCATTAGTTTTAGCATCTACAAACAGAGTAACATGATTGCTACGCTTACGTATTCTATAACCACGACCCTGAGGTGCCGGTCTCATACGCTTCATTGTAACGCCTTCGTCAACGAAGACTTTAGATACATAAAGTTCACCATCTTCTGCCTTGCGGTCGTTTTTAACCTCCCAGTTAGCGATAGCAGAACGAAGAAGTTTCTCTACGTCAGCAGCAGCGGCTTTCTTAGAGAATCTCAGAACACCAAGCGCACGGTTAACTTCCATTCCGCGAATCATGTCAACGACATAACGCATTTTGCGCGGAGAAGAAGGCACGCCTCTGAGCTTTGCGAAATACAATGTTTTAAGGGCTTCTTTTCTTTTTTCAGCCGCTATTTTTTTTCTTGCTCCCATTATCTTATTATTTTATTTTCAATGGTTAGCCTGTTTACTTCTTATTACCGGCGTGGCCACCAAATCTACGAGTCGGAGAGAATTCTCCTAACTTATGACCTACCATATTTTCGGTAATATAAACAGGGATAAATTTGTTTCCGTTATGAACTGCAACAGTGTGACCCACGAAATCAGGAGAAATCACTGAAGCTCTAGCCCAAGTCTTAACGACACTCTTCTTGCCGCTTTCGTTCATGGCAAGAATTTTCTTCTCGAGCGATACGTTAATGTATGGACCTTTTTTTAATGAACGACTCATAATTTACTCTAGTTAACTTGATTATTTATTAGCTCTTTCAATAATATACTTGTTAGAAAGCTTCTTCGGAGCTCTTGTCTTGAGACCCTTAGCATACAAGCCCTTACGTGAACGTGGATGACCTCCAGACTGACGTCCTTCACCACCACCCATCGGGTGATCATGCGGGTTCATAACAACACCACGGTTGTGCGGGCGACGACCCAACCAACGTGAACGTCCTGCCTTACCAGACTGCTCAAGAGCATGGTCTGAGTTACCAACGCTACCGATCGTAGCCTTACATGCACTAAGAATCTTACGTGTCTCACCAGAAGGGAGCTTAATAACGCAATAACTGCCTTCACGAGAAGTCAACTGAGCAAAATTACCAGCCGAACGAACGAGCAATGCACCCTGACCCGGACGTAATTCAATGTTATGAATTACTGTACCAACAGGAATGTTAGCCAAAGGAAGCGTATTACCAATCTCTGGCGCTGCGTCCTTGCCTGACATCAGAGTTGCACCTACCTGCAGTCCGTTAGGAGCAATAATGTAACGTTTTTCACCATCAGCATAATACAACAATGCAATACGAGCCGAACGGTTCGGATCGTATTCAATTGTCTTAACTACAGCTGGAACACCATCTTTCTCACGCTTGAAGTCGATCAAACGGTATTTTCTCTTATGACCGCCGCCCATATAGCGTACAGTCATCTTACCTGTATTGTTTCGACCACCGGTAGAACGTTTACCGTAAACGAGAGACTTCTCTGGTACGGATGCAGTAATCTCCTCGAACGTACCAATAATCTTGTGTCTTTGACCCGGAGTTACCGGTTTAAATTTACGTACTGCCATTTTTTATTTAAATATTGCTGTAAAAATCAATTGTTTCGCCTTCTTTAAGAGTAACGATTGCTTTTTTGAACGCGTTCTTCTGTCCCTTAATCAAACCGGCCTTTGTATAGCGGCTCAAGCGCTTTCCGGCATAGCGGGCAGTGTTCACGTCAACTACTGTAACATTATACAGACTCTCGACTTCTTTCTTAATTTGGAGTTTGTCAGCCTCTGGACGAACAACGAAGCCGTAGCGGTTAGGCTGCTTGTCTGTAATCTTGGTCATCTTCTCAGTGACCAATGGTTTTATTATAAATGCCATATTATTTTTCTCCTTTATTTATTTAAGATTTCATCGATAGTCTTCAACGAATTTTCAGTCATGACAAGAACATCAGCATTCAAAACTTTGTAAGAATTGATTGTTGATGCAAGCATAACATCCGTGCCCTGTAAATTACGAGCTGACAAATATACGTTTTTATTTACTTCCGGCAAAACCAAAAGCAGCTTCTTGCCGTCAACTTTAAGATTTTTAGTAATATTTACAAAATCTTTAGTCTTCGGAGCGTCAAAATTGAAATCTTCTACTACTACTATTGCATTCTCTTGAGCCTTGTAAGACAGCGCGCTCTTACGAGCCAAAGCCTTAACCTTGAGGTTCAGTTTGAAGCTGTAGTCACGTGGCTTAGGACCAAATACGCGACCACCACCTACGAGCACCGGAGAATTGATGTCACCGCGACGAGCGCCACCGCCACCCTTCTGGCGGCCAAGCTTGCGGGTTGAACCAGCATGCTCACTTCTTTCCTTAGCCTTAGCTGTTCCCTGACGCTGTGCGGCCATGTAGCGCTTAACGTCGAGATAAAGAACGTGGTCGTTGGGTTCAATTCCGAAGATAGATTCGTTTAACGTAACCTTTCTTCCAGTGTTTTCACCTTTGATATTTAATACGTTAATTTCCATTATTTCTGAATTAAAACGGTTGAACCTTTGCAACCAGCAACACTACCCTTCACCAAGATGAGGTTATGCTCCGGTATTACTTTTAACACTTTGAGGTTTTGAGTTGTAACTCTGTCACCACCCATCTGTCCGGCCATACGCATTCCTTTGAATACTTTAGCAGGATAAGAACAAGCACCGATAGATCCCGGCTTGCGTGCGCGGTCGTCCTGACCGTGTGTACTCTGTCCTACACCACCGAATCCGTGACGTTTCATTACACCCTGAAAACCTTTACCTTTAGATGTACCAACAACGTCAACAAAGTTTGCGTCGTTGAAAATTTCAACCGTGATAACGTCTCCGAGGTTATATTCCTCATCAAACTTGAACTCGGCCAAGTGTCTCTTAGGTGTTGTTCCGGCTTTTTTGAATGTTCCCATAAGAGGTTTAGAGGTATTCTTTTCTTTTGCCTCACCAAAGCCAAGCTGAACGGCTTTGTAACCATCTTTCTCAACAGTCTTTACCTGAGTAACAACACAAGGACCAGCTTCGATAACAGTGCACGGTACATTCTTACCGTCGGCACTGAAAACGGATGTCATTCCGATTTTTCTTCCTATTAATCCTGGCATTTCTATTAATATTAAAACGTTATTAAAATAAATTACAATTCATGAACAAATATATTATTGATACAACAAGAACCATTAATGTCTCAATCACACAACGTAAGTTGCGGTTTTTTTTTTAGTTCTCTCCATAACCTGTAAACAGATGTTGGCAAAACCACTATCCAAAAGAACAGCCAAACATATGGATTCAATATCTCATCAATAGCCATAATTATTCACAAACATAACATAAAGTCTATACTTTTATTTCTACTTCAACGCCGCTGGGCAATTCGAGCTTCATCAATGCGTCAACAGTTTTTGCTGTAGAGCTGTAGATGTCGATAAGACGTTTGTAGTCGCTCAGCTGGAACTGCTCGCGTGATTTCTTGTTTACGAATGTACTACGGTTTACTGTGTAAATACGCTTGTGAGTTGGCAATGGAATAGGACCGCTGACAATAGCGCCTGTAGCCTTCACAGCCTTTACGATTTTCTCTGCTGACTTGTCAACCAATTTGTGGTCGTAAGACTTCAGCTTAATTCTGATTTTCTGACTCATTATTCTATTTTTATTAATATTGATATTAATTTCAAAGAAGAGAAGAGGTACGCCCGTTAAGAGTCATTCGCTAACAAGACGCCTCATTCTCTTTTGTATGTTCAATCAACTTGTGATTATACGAGATCTGTACGTCCCTTTATCTCTTCAAGAACAGTCTTGGCGATTGTGCTTGACAGAGGTGCGTGGTGATCATACTCCATTGAGCTTGTAGCACGGCCTGAAGTGATTGTACGGAGAGCTGTTACATATCCGAACATCTCAGCCAGCGGAACCATTGCCCTGATGATACGTGCACCGCTACGTGTCTCGTCCATGCCTTCAACCTGGCCACGGCGCTTGTTCAAGTCACCGATTACGTCACCCATGTTCTCTTCTGGTGTCACAACCTCAAGTTTCATGATAGGCTCCATCAGTACAGGACCTGCCTTAACGCAAGCGTTCTTGTAAGCGTTGATAGCTGCAACCTCGAATGACAACTGGTCAGAGTCTACCGGGTGGAATGAACCATCGATAAGAGTAACTTTCAGGCTGTCCATAGGATAACCGCCGAGAACACCATTCTTCATTGCAGACTCGAAACCTTTCTGAACTGAAGGAATGAATTCCTTAGGAATGTTACCACCCTTAACTTCATTGATGAACTGCAGACCGCCCTGCTTGTAATCCTCGTCTACCGGACCAACGTTAACAATGATATCAGCGAACTTACCGCGACCACCGCTCTGCTTCTTGTAAACCTCGCGCAGATTGACAGTCTTGGTGATAGCCTCCTTGTAGTTAACCTGAGGCTTACCCTGATTACATTCAACCTTGAACTCTCTCTTCAGACGGTCGAGGATGATGTCGAGGTGAAGCTCACCCATACCAGAGATAACTGTCTGACCGCTCTGCTCGTCTGTATGAACAGTGAAGGTCGGGTCTTCCTCTGCAAGCTTAGCAAGACCTATACCCAGCTTATCAACGTCAGCCTGGCTCTTCGGCTCAACAGCGATACCAATAACAGGATCAGGGAATGTCATAGACTCGAGTACGATAGGATGTGCCTCATCGCAAAGAGTATCACCTGTACGGATATCCTTGAAACCAACACCAGCACCGATATCACCGGCATCGATAGCGTCCATAGGAACCTGCTTGTTTGAGTTCATCTGGAACAGACGGCTTACGCGCTCCTTCTTGCCTGAACGTGTGTTGTAAACATAAGAGCCGGCCTCAACCTTACCAGAGTAAACGCGGAAGAATACGAGACGGCCAACATACGGGTCGGTAGCAATCTTGAACGCAAGAGCTGATGTAGGCTCATCCTCAGACGGCTTACGGTCTTCTTCCTCGCCTGTTGTCGGGTTTGTACCAACGATGTTAGGAGTATCAACAGGAGAAGGCAGGAATGCACAAACATAGTCGAGCAGAGTCTGAACGCCCTTGTTCTTGAACGAAGAACCACAGATAACAGGAGTGCACTCCATTGCCAAAGTACCCTTACGGATAGCAGCAATTATTTCCTCTTCTGTTATTGAGTTAGGATCGTCAAAATATTTCTCCATCAAAGACTCGTCAAATTCAGCTGCGCTTTCAAGAAGTTTTCCTCTCCACTCCTCAGCCTCATCCTTAAGGTCGGCAGGAATTTCAGCAACTTCAAATTCAGCGCCCATAGTCTCATCGTGCCAAAGGATAGCCTTCATCTTGATAAGATCTACGATACCTTTGAAAGTCTCCTCACTTCCGATAGGAACAACGAGAGAAACAGGATTAGCACCAAGAACTTCCTTCATCTGACGCAGAACGTCAAAATAGTCAGCACCAGAACGGTCCATCTTGTTCACATAACCGAGACGGGGAACATTATATTTGTCAGCCTGACGCCATACAGTTTCAGACTGAGGCTGTACACCGCCTACAGCGCAATATGTAGCAACAGCTCCGTCAAGAACACGCAGAGAACGCTCAACCTCAGCAGTGAAGTCAACGTGTCCCGGAGTGTCAATCAGGTTAATCTTGAACTGCTTGTTGTCATAGTGCCAGTAGCAAGTGGTGGCAGCAGATGTGATAGTAATACCACGCTCCTGCTCCTGAGCCATCCAGTCCATTGTAGCAGCACCATCGTGAACCTCACCAATCTTATGAGTTTTACCTGTATAGAAAAGGATACGCTCAGAAGTTGTTGTCTTACCGGCATCGATGTGAGCCATAATACCGATATTGCGGGTCAAATGTAAATCTTGCTTTGCCATGATTCTTTTTACCTGTCTGTATTATTAAAATCTGAAGTGAGCGAATGCACGGTTAGCCTCAGCCATGCGGTGCATATCTTCCTTACGCTTGAATGCGCCACCCTGATTGTTATAAGCATCCATGATTTCAGCAGCGAGCTTGTCGGCCATTGTCTTACCGCCGCGCTTGCGTGCATAGTTAATCATATTCTTCATAGAGATGCTCTCCTTACGGTCAGGACGGATTTCTGTAGGAACCTGGAATGTAGCACCACCGATACGACGGCTCTTAACCTCAACCTGAGGAGTAATATTGTCGAGGGCTGCCTTCCATATTTCAAGAGCAGACTTCTCCTCGTTAGCCATTTTCTCTTTTACTGTGTCTAATGCTTTGTAGAAAATCTCATAAGAAGTATTTTTCTTGCCATCATACATCAGATGGTTAACGAATTTTGAGACTTTCTGGTCATTGTAAACGGGATCCGGAAGGACCACACGCTTCTTTGGTTTTGCTTTTCTCATTTCTTTGTTTTGAAATTAATTCTGCATGGGGCTGTTCACTTGTTCTTCAGTGCTCTCTCCAGAGCGCTTACTCAACCTTTATAACAATTCTCCAGCAAAACGTTAATAAAATAAATGATGTCCTCTTGACTGACTTAGATATTATTTCTTAGCCTTCGGACGTTTTGCGCCATACTTAGAACGGCGCTGGGTGCGGTTGGCAACGCCTGCGGTATCAAGTGTTCCGCGAACGATGTGATAACGTACACCGGGAAGGTCCTTAACACGGCCTCCACGTACCAAAACGATAGAGTGCTCCTGAAGGTTGTGGCCCTCTCCTGGTATGTAAGAGTTTACTTCCTTCTGGTTTGTCAAACGAACACGGGCAACTTTACGCATTGCCGAATTAGGCTTCTTAGGGGTTGTTGTGTAAACACGAACACAAACACCACGACGCTGAGGGCATGAGTCCAAAGCCGGTGATTTGCTCTTGTCAACAAGCGCCTTTCTGCCTTTTCTTACCAATTGTTGAATTGTAGGCATTGTTGTTAAATTTTTAGTTATATATTTTGTTTTGTTATTTTCTCTTGCCGTAGGCCCATAGAACATAGACCAATTTGGGCTGCAAAGGTAAGAATAATTCTTTAAATTACATAATTATAAAGAATCCAAAAAGCCTATATCGGCATAAAATTTGCACAATATAGACTTTATTAAAATAAATTAACTACGATCTGCTCGTTAAAAACAAATTTGTAGACATTTAAAAACTTCTAAGACGAAAAATCAGGCTTCACCCTTATTAATATGGAAAGGCGCAATAGTACCCTTTTCCTGCTGTGGTATCTTTATCTGACCGAAAGCGTTTTCATATCTCACGATATTGTCTTGAAGAGCCATAAGCAGACGCTTTGCGTGCTCTGGAGCAAGAATTACACGCGACTTAACTGTTGCCTTGGGTACACCGGGAAGGATGCGGGCAAAGTCGAGCACGAAATCAGAACTAGAGTGTGTTATAATAGCAAAGTTTGCGTATTGTCCCTGTGATACATCTGCGGGCAGATCTACTTGAAACTGACCCTGATTGTTATTATTGTTTTCCATTTCTTTTTATATTATTATATTAATGTATAAAATTCTGTTCTCACCCGTTTTTAGCTTTACCTCTGTTTCTTATGTACCGTCCGCCGCTCATACGAATATATTAAGCTTGGTGACCGACCCATGTCTACCCACTGTTCATCATAAGCAACCTGCCAATCATGCAGCACCCTAACAGCTACCAGAACATTCATATAGACACCGACAGCTACATCTCTATTTGAAGAAAGCCATGCAAAGATAAATGTTTTTGGCAATAAAACAAACCTTAAGCTCATAATTTTAGCCACAAAAAATATTAAAATACGGTTCATTTCTATTAATTCGCAGCAAATATGCCTATGCTGTTTCACTCTAACAGCACGACCACCCAGCAATGGTTTCATTTTAGCAATAAGGTATGTCAAAGCTTTGCCCCTCCATGCCAAATTATATAATGTATCAACGTTGTGCATTATCCATGACATAGGACTTTCAGCCCCAATCTGTCATTGGCCGAAACGTTAAAAGCAATGTCTACATGTATCAAAAAAGAATAAGAGCCGCATATCCATAAAATGAATATGCGGCCCCTAAGTTATGTCGACTAAAATATGCTTTTTCTGAAACCTTTCACATTACACCGAGTGCCATTATTTGGCTGCCTTGTATTTTTCAGCCTGCTCATGTATCAGTGTAAGGTCGTCAAAATAGTTTATGCGCATGGCCTCGCGCACGTCGTGCAGAGTCTGCGCTGCCACCTCGCGGGCAGCCTCTGAGCCTTTCTTCAGGATATTGTAAACCTCCGGAATGTCCTGCTCAAACTCGTGGCGGCGCTGACGGATAGGTTCAAGCTGGCGGTCGAGCACCTTTATGAGAAACTTCTTGCACTTCATGTCGCCCAGTCCGCCGCGGCGGTAGTGGTCTTTCAGCTCGTCGAGGCTCTTGTACTCAGGCCAGTATTCGGCAAAGTCGTCGGGCGTGCTGAACGCCTCGAGGTATGTAAACACCGTGTTGCCCTCCACCTTTCCGGGGTCTTCCACGCGCAGGTGTCCCGGGTCGGTATACATGCTCTTCACCTTCTGCTGCATGTCCTTGGGCGTGTCAGACAGATAGATGCAGTTGCCGAGGCTCTTGCTCATCTTGGCCTTGCCGTCGGTTCCCGGCAGACGGCAGCATGCCGAGTTGGTTGGCAGCATTATCTTAGGCTCAACAAGCACTTCGCCGTATATGTTGTTAAAGCGTTTCACTATCTCGCGTGTCTGCTCCAGCATAGGCTCCTGATCCTCGCCGGCAGGCACCGTAGTAGCCTTAAAGGCCGTTATGTCGGCAGCCTGGCTTATGGGATATGTAAAGAAGCCCACGGGGATGCTCGTCTCGAAGTTGCGCATCTGTATCTCGGTTTTCACCGTAGGGTTGCGCTGAAGGCGCGATACGGTGACAAGGTTCATGTAATACACCGTCAGCTCGGCCAGCTCGGGTATCATCGACTGCACAAAGAGCGTAACCTTTTCGGGGTCGAGTCCTGCCGAAAGATAGTCGAGAGCCACCTCGATGATGTTCTGTCTGACCTTTTCGGGGTTGTCGGCATTGTCAGTAAGCGCCTGAACATCGGCAATGAACACAAACATGCGGTCGAAGTCGCCTTCATTCTGCAGCTCCACCCTGCGGCGCAACGAGCCAACATAGTGGCCCAAATGAAGCTTTCCGGTAGGGCGGTCGCCGGTAAGTATTATCTTTCCCATTGTCTTTTTTTCTTTTTTATTGCTATTTATAAAGTGCAAACTTACACATTTTTTCTGAAAATCGGCGATTTAATACAAAAAACTTGGCCGGCGCGACTGCTATTAGCCCTATTCGGCCATTAGAATTTAATTGGATTTACCCGTTGGCGGAATTATTTGTGCATTTTTTGTGGCAGACACTTACGGTTTGTTGCATTTCCGATACTTTTACTTACGGTTTCAGCCTGTTTCCGGCGAGTATGCAAAAGGTATCCTTTTATAGTGTAAAAGGTGTCCTTTCACGAGACGAAAAGCCGTGTCTTGCAGGCTGAAAAGACACTATTTGAAACTGTAACCGCCATGCCATTCAAAATAATTCCGCCAACGGGTCGGATTTCCTGATTGGGAAAATGAAGTTGCCTATAGAAAAGAGAGATTTGATAACTTTAGCTTTCTGTTCTCAACTCTCCATTCTCTTTTTAATAAGTTTCGGTTCGTGTTTATGCAGATATTGCCTGAACACATCGGGGCTATGTCCGAACTCGCGTGCCACTTCGGCAACAGGACGCGGGTTTTGCTTAAGGCTCTCAATAGCCGTAGCATACTTGTCCGCCACTGTCTTCATACGCCGCCGCGCTTTTCTCAGGTCGGCAACATCGGTTTCGCAGCCTTCAAGGCCGGAGCGTTCAAGCACAAGTTCGCGGTGCCACGTGTTAAGATAGAAGCGGAAGCCCTCTTTCGACACGCCCGTCTTTTCAGCTATCTCCTTCATCGTAAGCGACGTGTCGCGGTACATGGCCAGAGCTGCGGCATATTTCTCCACTGTATCAGGCGAAGGCTCATGACGGCGGCCGTTGCCATTAAGGTCACCTTTACATTTGCCTGTCTTCTCCTGAGCCTTACGGCGCACATTCCTCTTCAGCGCGAGCACGTCTCTGTGATAAAAGCGCAGATGCTGAGTCAAGCCCGACTCCGACACTCCGCAGCTATTGGCAATTTCACCCACTGTCATTTCCGTAGTCTCATAAAGGCTGACGGCCTCGGCATAACGCTCTGTACACATCTTTTCAGCCCCGCGGTGTTTGTTGTCGTTTATGCCAAGCTCGCGGCGCACTTTCTCACGGTTGACCAGAATGTCGCTATAATGCACACGCATGAAATTACTAAGCGCCGTGCCGTAAAGACCGAACTTTCGCGCCACCTGCGACACATTAAGGTCGATATACTCCATCATGTCGCAAGCTGTTACGGCATACTTATATTTCTCATGCGCCACTCTGTTCTGCACATCTGCCGATATCACCTTTATCGTCTTTGGGTCGGCATCACCGCAGTCAATGCCGTGCCGCCTCAGCATCAGCTCGCGCCAATAACGCTGAAGATAGGCTGACAGGGCTTTCCGCCCCACTCCACACTTCTCGGCTATCAACTTCACCGGCATGCTGCTGTCGGCATAAAGCGCAACGGCTTCGGCATATTTTAAATGCAGCTCATGGCGGCGTACAAGCATACTGCGCTCTTTTGCCGTAATATCCTTGACATCAATGTCTGACACTGCGCCATTTATCATAAGCGTGTATTCTTTGTTACATCATTCTGTAATGCCGCCAAGCGCCTCGCGCACCGCGGCATACTGCGCATCCTTCATCAGCACGCGTCCCGAGCCGTCGAGCAGATAGAGCGACGGCATAGCCTTAAGGTCATAAAGAGAGCCCTCCTTAACGGCAAGACGGTCGGTGGCTACGGTCCACCCTGCCGGCATGTCGCCGAGCGATGAACGCCATACGCCGTCGTCGCCTTCAGTATATACAGCAAGCACACTGACGCGGCGTGATGCCACGGCATCGGCAAGCACCTTGTCTGAAACCATCTGTCCCAGCACCTCGTGACAGCTTTCACATTCAGGGTCGTAGAACACCAGAAGAAGGCGGCCGCCTGCGGCCGGCGTGGCCGACAGCTTGTGGCGGGTGCCGTCGGGCAGCCAATAAGTAAAGTCGGTGGCCTTGTCGCCTACGTTGTTGCGGCGTATCAGCTCAAGCTTATACTTTATCTGCGTGCGCCGCACGTCGCCCTGCGGCAGCGCGCCGAGCATGGCCTCGAGATAATAACCGTAGAGAGTTTCGTTGTAATAAGGCGAATTGGCATCATAAAAATAGCTGTCGGCAGCCGCTGTCATCACATCATACACGTGACTGTCTGCCACAAACGCTGCACACCAGTTATCAAAGCTCTTGCGTATTACATTTTCAGGCGTGGAGCCGTCGGCAAGCAGCGTTATAAAGTTTACGAATCCCTGCTCGGTTATGTCGCGGTTATTTACCAGCGCTGTGTCGGTAAAATCAAATTTATCCCAATAATGTGTGAGCATCCACTCCTTGCGCTCTTCGGGCGACGTGATAGCCACGGGAATGTCGGGAAACGGAAAACCGCTCTTTGCGACGCTGTCAACGGCTGCCGACCCGGCCGCGGAATTGGCGGAGTTATGACGGCTCTGACAGGAGCATAAAACAGCCGCAAGGAATATCAGAGCGTAAAAAACTTCTTTCATCTAACTATATGTATTTTAACCCAAATCGCCCCTAGCAATCATTATTCGGAGCGATGCCGGAAAACTATAAACATCTTAAAACAGTTGCCGGCAGACTGTCTGTCCGCCGGCAAAAGACTGTTTAATATTAATTTGTCGGGAATGTGTAATTAGCAGGAACGTCGCGGACGCAACGAATATGGTAACCATATTCGAGATCAGACACGCCATTAGTACCAGGGCAATAAATCAATTCTGAGCGGCCAAATCCGTATCGGACCTGCAAATTTGTAAATTGTGTACAACTTGCTGCGATATAAGTACTAGTACATCTATTCAGCAATCCTGCTGCATTCATTGCAGACAGCTCCACCAGATTAGGAACACGCCAGTTGGTATATCCACCCTCACTATATCTAGCACATGGATTTTTCCATGTATAACCAGTATAACCTATAATCTCACCGAGACTGTATGTGTTATCCAAAAAGTCACTTGCCACAAAAATTCCGTCATAGAAACTGTTTGCGTCATCGTCTTCATTGTGTACATTCAAAGCTCCTGACACTCGCTGACGATAGAGGCTTGAAACCAAACGGTCTTTAAATTCCAATATAATTGGCACATTTCCACTCGCATCATGTTTTATATATGTAGGATCAGATGTAATATCTTCTATAGAAGATATATCAGTAAGTACTTCGCCAGAAGTGTCATCTTTGATAGTTGCCGGCAAATTGCGAATACAACGGATTGGGAAAGGACCATTACCCGAATATTCATTTACAGATCCATACGATCCTTTTTCAACTGCCCAATATACTCTCTTATCAGATGCACTACTTGTATAGAAGAGGGAGCCTTCACTTATATAAGATGATGGATATGAGCCCTTATTCATCATTATCTTATCACCGATGTACAGCTGTGCTGCACTCGAAATGGCATTGGCACCGATACCCATACGTATGTACTCGTTCAACGATGCAAGGAACCATCGAACCTCATTCTCGTCAATCCGGCCATTGCCGTTCAAGTCACGGTTACGTGACATACAGGCAGAATAAGCGGATCGTATAGCATAGGCACCGTTCAGCTTATGAGTTGTATGGTCTGTACCAACAGAAGATGTCCAACCGTTTCTACTGGCGGTGATATATGTAGACCAAGAAGGTGTTGACGTCGAAGCTCCTATCAGTATCTTCTGGTTTTCTCGTCCGTCTGTGTCAGACAGATTGTTTGTCGAGCTTGGATTACCAAAAGAATAATCCAGCGGCGTTTCATTATACGTTTCGATACCAAACGCATTGATACTTGACACACGGTCGTTATAGAACGTCTCCATAGGCAACTGCGATATGTATGAGTGAATCTTGCTGTAAGAGCTGTTGCCGTCAATAGATGTCTGCGTACTCATGGCTATAATCATCTCGCGCGGTATCTTATTAACCATCACACTCCAGGTATCTATTGTAGCACCCGTCAGCGGATGGCGCAGATAGTAATTCTCGTTTACGAAAGCCGTGAAGCGGGCTACACTACTACCATTACTTTGAGTAATCCGTATTTTAGAAGAAGATGGTGTTTCACCATTATATATCTGCTTGATAGCCTTACCCATCTCGACAATCATGTCATAAACATCTATAAGATCATTCGGGTCGCCATTACCATTTTCATTTCCTGTTGCTCCTGCATAGAAATCCTGATTCTTCAAACCTGAAAGGCTCTCCATTGCCCAAGACGATATTCCCGGATATTCAGAAATAGTAGTAGTTGTTTGTGGCAAGAACTCAATCCACTTGTAGTCGATGCCCTTAGTCGGATATACACCTTCACCGGCTCCATCCAATACATCAGCCTTAGCTGCAGCCGCATCATCCTCGGTTCCATTTCTTACGGCATCGGCATAAATCTTATACGGACTCAGCGTTCCGCGCTTGTTTCTTGTGGTGTAAGGTTCGTCGTCAGTGGCCTCATGAGTATAGTCCATCGCTTCCGACTGGATGATAAGTATCAGTTGGTTGGCGATAGCGTCATCAAGATATTGATCTGTTAAACCTTGCCCAAGACTATTCTCTATGTCAGAGAGGTTATACTCCAGATAGACCTGCTCATAATGGGCATCAAGGTTATAACTGTATAATGTACTGCTCTGGTCGTAGACTGAGCCTTCAGCACCGTTTTGATAACCACCGCCCTGTATCTGTGCCTCAACTACAATATTGTCAACGCCAAGAACTTTTACATTATATGTATAACTATAATTGCGCTCAACCGAGAAATTTCCCATAGAGCCTGTAGCGCTGAAGTCACCAAGATGAATAGTGTATTCAACATTGGCTGTAACTTGATTACCATCATTCCCTTCAAACGTACCGCTTATCACAACAAATGTGCTGTTTTGAGGTGCGTTGGTCCAAGTTTTATCTTCTGCGGAAGCACCGGAATTTTCGCCCCATTTCCATTCTTCACGAGAATTATAAGTAGAAGACGCACCGGGCTTTTGCACATTTTCAGGCATATAGAAGTTGAACGAATAGTTGCCGCCCTGGGCCGTACCGATATTTTCAGAAGCGGTATTAATGTATTTGACATCCGTCACGCCGGTGGTAAGATGATTTGTGCCTTCAGGAATACCGTTTGTAAGATGGCTCTTTGTAGGAATGTTGTAAACGCGGAATGAAGTAGGCGTAAACGTACCTTCAGCGTCAGCCGGATTGGCCGCAATATTGAATGTGATATGTGCCATGGCGCGCTTCATCTTGATAGCCACTTTATTAGTGCCGTCACCATGCGTGCCATAATTTGTGACTGTATTGCCTGTTCCGAAGACAACGCCTTCGTTCCAGCCAGATATCAACATCTGCGACGAAGAGGTGATATGGAACGGCTGCATGCCGTCTGTAGTACCGGCCTGAGCAACAAGGCTATGACTAACGTCCGCTACGATAGCTTTAACTTCATCAAAATTTTTCTTAGAATTGTACGCATTTGTCAAATCCGTTATCATGTTTTCCCAATATGCTCCATCGGCCACATTTGCCACAGCAATGAGCTTCTTTTCGCCTGACGTGCTTTCGAAACTTACGCTATAGCGGCGTTCGCCATTATCACCGACCGAATTTCCGTTTACGGTCAAGCCTCCATCTTCATAGTTGGTAACCATCTGCTCAAACGCCCCGTCGCCATGGAACACGCATATAACGATGTCTGACAGTTCGGACAGGTCGCTGCCCGTTGCGCGGGTTATGCTCACGTCTGTAGACGGAATGGCCGCGAAGTTAAGTGTTATGTTTACAGGCTCGCCTTCCACTACGTTGTCTATACCGAAAAAGTCGTCGACCGTACAGCTTGCCAGGCCTGCCATAATCATACATACGGCAAGGATGCCGGAATATATTTTAATATGTATCTTTTTCATACGATTTTCTCCTTTCATGGTTTATTTAAACGGTGGAACTTCAAACGGCGGTACATCCACTTCAACCTCTGTCCAAGGAACGACCTCGATGTTGAATGTAGGTGTAGTGGTTGCGTTCAGCGTAATGTTTATGTCAAGCTCTGTGCCGCGGCTTATTTCAGTAAGACCGGCAACATCTTTAATATCTAATGTCTGTTGTCCTCCGTTCCAAGTTGCGCTAAGAGTATAATCATCTCCGGTGTTCTCAAAGAAATAAGCATATACCGTGGTTGAACTATTGGCCGGAACAGTCATGTCGCCCAGACTCAGCGTTCCGTCCGTCACATTGGACAATGTTCCGGCTGAGAACAATGGCGTTGACATCATGTTGACACCGGACAAATTAATATTATTCACATACTGGTCGCCCGACGATGTATTATTTATGGTAAGGCGCACCTTAGCCACGGCGAAGTCGAGCTTCATTGTCTCGCTCTGTATTCCTCCGCCAGCCTGTGGCATTACTGTGATTTGCCTGTGTACAGTCTGAGGAATCATTGTATTTTTAGAAGCATCATTGGCATCTGTCAGGAATCCGTCTTGCAGATTCATGCCCTGCAAGTCATTAATGCTGACGTTATCCCAATTTCCGCTATATCCTACACCCTCTTCATTTGCTATGGCATAGAAGTCGAAGGCTTCGCCGTCGGCATTTACGGTCATCTCGCTGAACGTAATGGTCTTGCTTGTCTCGTTTTCAGCTATATTATATTTCAGATTGTAAAGTATTTCACTGTTTGACGACCTTGCCACGATCACACGCAGGGTACGCATGTGCTCGTTAGCCTCCAGTCCGCCGGCATTCGCTGTAGGATTACTGATAGCCCTCGTGGTGAAAGTCATCTTCACCGTGGCTTTTTCGCGCACGGGATAGTCGTCGGATATACACGACACGGCGAGCAGCGACAGCAGCAGCAAGAATATGGCGGCCGGGTGTCTGTATTTTTTCATGTTATTCATAATGCGTCCTCCTCAATACTTTATTGCCAGTCGGGGTTGATGTCTTCAACATACCAGGCGGGCAGTTTGATAGTAATGCCAGTTTCAATAAACATTATCTCGATGGGCAAATAGGCTTCTTGCTTGGTAACGTCGATATATTCTTCGTTCTGCTTTATAAAGTCGTAAAGGTTGAAGCGCACCATCTCTTTGCCAGTGGCGTCCTTAAGCACAATCTGATGGTTACAATAGTCCTCAAGCAGTGTTCCCTTGCTGTCCATGCGGTATAGTGTCAGGTCTTTGGTCTGGTATTTTCCGTTTGCCGCATCATATTCAAGCTCGGGAGCACACGTGCCCTTTGCGTCCAAATTAATTTCATTCTCAAAAGATATCTGTCCGTTTGAGTTCTCTATACTAACCGTAACGGGCGTAATCGCTGCCGCTCCCGGAGCCGGCAGTCCTGTAACTTCGATATGCGTGTTGATGTGCGAGCTGTACATCGTAACGGTGTCTCGATAGACAACGAAGTTTCCTGAAGGCATGACAAACTCCTGCTGACCAAGGTAGTTGTGGTCGTGGTTGGTAACCACGTCGGCATTGCCCCACTCGGGGCTTTGTATATACATGCGGCTGAAGTCAGCGTTGTCAAGTCCGGTAATCAGGGTTTTGTCGTCGGCATTGCCAACGGCAACCACTTTGTATCGTTTTCCGGGAATCAGTTTGAAAGAAGGTATCGCCTGATAGCTGCCCAACTGTTCCCGTGAATAAGGTCTCTTCTCAATAAGGTGCCCGCCCTCGTCGAACACATAGAGATCCACCCGGTCTATGTACTGGCTGAGCACATTCTCGTCACCATCTGCAAAATACTGGAAATAGATGGCCACATTGTCGCAATCGTCGTTGTCGTCCATAATGCAACCGGTAACCAAGACAGGAACCAGCAGCAGCGGCAATACTATGTTCTTCCAATGTTTCATCGCTTATTAATCTTTATTGTGCCCTACCGCGCATAGGCGGTGAAAGGCGGTTGTGTTTGTATTTCATAATGGCGGGAGCGCGACGGAACCGGAATGCCCGGCACACTCCCGCAAATAATAATCGAGTGTTCATTTCAGCCGGCGGCACGACTCTTTCATGCCATATTAATTACAAATGCCGGCCTTATGATGCATTGTCAAAAGAGAGGGATTAATTTGCCCAATCAGCTGTTATTGTCTCTACAGTCCAAGTAGCTTCTTCAACTGTTACCTCAACACCATAAAGAGTATTACCGCCTTCGTCGCCAATAATATTCTCGTCTGTCAGTTTGGCACTTGTTATACGATAAATGTGTCCAGGCTCAAACTTTGTTAACTCTACGCCATCCTTCTTATATGAAGTAATCATAGCGTAACGTGGAGCAGGAAGCGGATGGTCGTTATCTTTAGCTAATGATGTATCAAAGTAAATCTTGAACTTAGGCATATTATTTACGCCGTCTGCGCCAAAGAAATAATAAGAATAAGCGTTTCCTGCTGTGGGCCAAACTCCATCAACTGCAAGGAAGTTTGTTTCTGTAGCTGCATCTTTCAATATAGCCTCAATACCTGTACCGTCTGCGCCATTATAAGAATAATCAGTAGGAGCAATACCAGATACGCACGGGAAAGAGCCATTGCTATATGTAACCCCACTACCTGTTGCGTAAACGTTGTCAAGATAAACACCTGCGATGGTCAATGTCTGATATGCGCAATCATCTGCAAGATGACCGTCAGCTGAAAGAACATGCTGAATTCCTGATACTTCCAGACGTGCTACAGGGATAGCCAACTGAACAGTTGCCGTGTAAAGCTGATAAACCTTAGAATCGTCAGCACCATCAGCATCAGCACCAGCTTCATGGTCAGAACCACCCACAGTAGGCGAACCCGTTTCTGTTGACAAGGCAAATGTAGATGTCTCACCATAAGCAGGAATTGCCGCAGGAACTTGTGTAAATGTTGTTGGCGCATCGCTTGTATAAGAAGCCTTACCGTCATTCATAGAAACTGTAACCTTTGTAGGATTCTCAACATTCCAGAAAGTAACCGTTGAATTAGTAGCCAACTGTTCCGAAGTAAGCTCAATTGTATTTCCACCTTTAGTAGCCTCAAGTGTAATTTTAACAGGACCTGTCACATCAACAGAATTAGCTGTCGTTCCGGCTTCAATAGCCCTTGTCAGTTCCGGACTTGTGATGTTAATAGTAACCGCTCCCTTTCCTGCAGGCAGTTTACTTTGTGTAGTTACATCCTCGTCGCTGCTACATGCTGTGAAGGCTAATCCTGCCAACCCCAGCATAAAAAGTTTGTTAATCTTCATAAATTCTCAATTTTTTAGTTAGTAATTGTTAATAAAAAGTTAATTGGTATAGTTCAAGAGTATATCACCAACACATAGTTAAGTTTTGCGTCAGTCATATTTTCTGCTTTCCTGCAACATGCGCAGATTGTCTTCTGCCTGTTTGCTTCCCTTCCGCACAGCGTCCGTAAAAGCCTTTTCAGCCAGCTGCTTGTCTCCGGTCTTGGCGTATGCCGCTCCGAGAATGTTAAGCAGCGACGGGTCGCCTGTGTTCTTCAGCAGGTTTATCACAGCGCCGTAGTTGCCTGTCTCATATTCGGCGAGCGCGGCGTTGTTTAGCGCGGTCACATTGTCTGGATAAGTTTTGGCCGCGATGTTCAAAGCCTCTTTATACTGCGGCGTGTTCTTTCCGTAGCTGTCGGCCACCTTCTGTATCTCGGCGACGCTGAGCAGGTCAGGACGCGACTTGAGCAGCTGTCTGGCCTCCTCGAGGTCAAAGTGTCGCACGTTATATTCTATGCGGTATTCATTGCGGCGCAGCGGTCCATACAGCTCGTTGAGTATGCGCTGATATATGGTAGGCGGCACGAGGGCCTTTATCCTTGCTTCACACTCGTCCTGATTGCCGTCACACTCGTCAATGATCTTGAGCACGTCTTTCTGGCGCAGCAGCGTGGTGCAGTTGGCCACCTGCTCACGGAGTCCTTCCCAGTCCTCGCCTTTCCATGCCACATGCCAAAGCGATTTTTTCAGTTCAGGATTGTTTTTCTGTATGTATGCGGCAAAAGTCTGCGCACGGTTTTTAGACAGCTGCAAGTTGTAGGCTACAGTGGCCTCGGGCGAGGCGTAACCCGTAATATAGATGCCCGTAATAGTGAGGTTGCGGTTATCCTTCACGGCGTCGATAGACTTCTGTACAGAGTCGAGCTCGGCGCGGTTGTTCTTGTAGTCGGGCCTTATGTTGTAGCTGTCCTGACGGTATTGCAGGCGCGCTGTCTTAACCTCGGCGCGGCGCTTCACTTCCTCTTCCTTAGGCTGCACAAAGGCCATGATGTATGTCGGCTCGGTGTATGGCAACACGCCGCCCGTGGCAATGTTCTCATCGCCCTCGTCGCACATGGCGCATCCGGTTACATATCCCCTGAGCTCCAGCCTTCCGTTAACCATCCAGCGGCTGAACGGCGCGGTGTCTTCATAGCTTATGGTCTGCGCCTTTCCGTTGCGGCGCCGCACACGGTCAGATGGTGTTTCTTCTGGCAGATTACCAAGCGCCCGCTGTCTTTCCATAACGCGGTTTCTCACACTGCCGTTTATTACGATATGCCTCAGCGCACACTCCTGCGACCCGTCTGCCGACACGAGCGTGGGCACAAGGTTCAGCGAATGCTGGCTCTTGATGTCCATCTTGCCGAGGTCGAGATCCATCGACACGCGGACGTTGGAGCCTTCTTTCTCTACCACTCTGTTTTCAACAGTAATATTCTCCAGATAAGATGTCTGAGCAAAAGCCGCAGGACAGGCGGCAAGCAGACAAGCAAAAAGTGTTGTTATCTTTTTCATAATCGCCTCTCCTCCTTTATTTGATTACATATATTATGGAAATAGCAGCTTTGGTAGGACCCAAATAGTTTTTGTATCCGCTTCCTCTCCATTCGCCGCATTGCGGACAGTCATAACGGTCGTATTTTGCCCTTACATATCCCAATCCGATGGCAGCCTCAAGATTCCAGCGTTTGCCGAGCACCCACTGGTATCCATAAACAAGACCGGCTCCTGCATACCATCCTTCATAGCGGTAATCTTTCAGGCCCTCATAGATGCCGAAAGGCAAGTCTATGCCGCCCACATTATATTGTCCGCCAAGGAGGTGAACACCTACGAAATGGCCGTTGAAACGCTCGCAGAACCAATATCTTGCCTCCGGTTGCGCCATCCAGTGTTTCCACTTCTTGTTGTCACTCAACGTCCAGCCGTTATAATTTCCAGACAGGTCTAAAGTCCACTTGGGTGACAGACCTACTTCTGTGCCCAAATTGACTGTAGCCGTCGCATCGTACAATAAGTTCGTCTTGACGGCCCATTTTTGGGCGAATAGCGGAATGCTGACAAACAGCATCAAGAAAATCAGGTTTCGTCTCATCATTATAACTTATTTTATTAAATAGTCCATTATATTATCTCGTGAAGAACTCATTTTCCATAGCCTATCTCTTGCGAAGAGATAGAAAATTTAAATTCAGTTTACAAACATCAAAATATCAACTATAACATATTGATACACAAGTATTTAAATCGACAGAAATTCTGATTTTGGATAATTGTATCAACTACAATTTCTTCTCTTTTTTACTTCTTTTTATGTAAAAAAGAAGAAAATAATTTGTCTGTTAAATAAAAATATATTATATTTGCGAACGGATACTATGATTTTGTAGCAAAAACTGTATAGATTTTAAGGATCTTTCAATCTCTTCGCAAGAGAGCGAAAAAATAATTAATTTATACATTATTTTTATACCTTACTTATATATTATCACCAACAGAGCATTGCATTCTCAGCCAAAGGATATATTTTCATGGTTATTTTAGAGGATATAAACTAACCTGAACTTATGTACTGCACACGTAAAAGAATACAGAATTTTAGGAGTTAAAGGAATTAAAGTAGCTAAAGAAGTTAAAGTTAATTGCCTTATGGATTATAATTAACCACTCTGTATTCGGCTTTTTCACTTTTGGTTTTTCACATAAACCCTGGTTATGTAGACCTTAGGGTACATGGGTATATGCCAAGACACATAAAGGGATAACCGGACAAACTCTGAAATATGATAAAAAAGTGGGCTGTTTTTGCATAAAAAGTGGCCTGTTTCCGTGTCGTAAATGGGCCACTTACGACACGAAAACAGGCCATTAACAGTCTGAAAGCAAAGACGCACTGTTTACTTAATAAGAACCATTATAGTAGTGTATAAATATTCAATCCGAAACACAAAAGCAACAAAATGTTACGATTTTCACGACTTTTTTATACAGACTTATTTAACAGGCTAATATAGCCATTCTCTTAGGTAGTTAAAGTAGTTATCGCCAACAAGTTGGCTGGGAGTTAAAGTCAATAGTCATATGTATTCTTATCACCACTCTGCATTTGAATTCTTCCCTCTTCGTTCTTCACTTAATCAGCATTTGGATTTTTCACTTTTCTCTTTTAGCTTTTCACTTTCGTATCCGGGCGTGGCGAAGCTACGCCCGGATACGAAACAAGGAGGAGCATGCACCCGAAGTAATGCTACTTTATGAGCGTTTTTACGGACAGTTTTTACTTAATAGCATCAGGCCACTGGAGCGGCGAAATCGTTGCCGGCGGGACGCTGGTATATGCGCAAGCCGAACTCTGAGGCCATGACAATGGCGTAGTCGAGAATCTCACCCTGAAATGCCTCAAAGGGTTTCCAGTCGGTATATTCGGAGAAGCAGTAAAGCTCGAGGGGCAGACCTTCGGGCGTTGGCTGAAGCATGCGCGCCATAATCATGAGGTCTTTGTTGACGTTGGGGTGGCGCGACATGAAGTCCATCATAAAGTTGCGGTACACCTGCGTGTTGGCAACGGGCCTGTCAGCAGAGTCATACTGGCCTTTGGCTATATATCCTTTCTCTTCGTAGCTGCGCAGTTCGTCAGGCGAACAGAAATGTACGGTGTTGGCGTCGATGTTGACCGACAGCTTCAGTCGGCGTCCGCCCGCCTCGCGCATGCCGCGCCAGTTCTGGAAAGAGTCGCTGACAAGGAGATAAGGAGGTATAGTGGTGATGGTCTTATCAAAGTTCTGCACCTTGACAGTGGTGAGCGACACTTCCCTTACATATCCGTTGGCGCCATACTTGTTCATGGTTATCCAGTCGCCCGGACGCAGCATGTCGTTGGCCGTAAGCTGCACGCCGGCCACAAGACCGAGGATGGTGTCCTTGAAAATCAGCATGATGATGGCAGCAGAAGCGCCAAGGCCGGCAAGCACGGTGCCGGCACTCTTGTTGACGATGATGCTCACCACGAGGATGAAGCCCACCACAACGGCCATGAGGTTGAACATCTGATAGATGCCCTTCAGCGGCCGGTTGCGCAGCTTATGGTGCTCGCTGGATATCTCGTAGAGCGAATGGAGAAACTCGCTTATAAAGAACAGCGACACCACCACGAGGTAGATGTTGCAGGCCTTGAGCAGCACGGGCAGCACACTGCTGTCGGCAGCAAAGGCAAACGGCAACAGGACATACCACAACACGGGAGGTATGATGCGGCGGAAGGCTTTCATCACACGGTCGTTGAACAGATAGTCGTCCCATGTTGCCTTGGTTTTCTCTGTCAGCTTCTGCACGGCCGGCATTACAATGTAGCGGAACAAGGCCGTGCAAAGATAGGACACCAAACCTATGGCAAACAGGGCCGTGAGCGGATATACCCACGACAAAACGCTCTCGGACACACCGGCTGTGTGGCGGAGAAAACTTAATATATAATCATCTAATCTATCCATCTGACTTTTCAGTATATCTTCAATTTGGCACAAATTTAAGAAATAACGCCGAAATAAACGAACAAAACTATGCAGATATTATACAAAATGAACACAAGAAAAGATGTTTGGCGCTTAAAATGTAAACAAAAAGCAAAAAATATTAACAAGATTGGAGAAAAAGTAGTAAGTTTGCCAGACAATAAACATTATTGACATGAAAATAATTAGGTTTGTTAAAAACTGGACGCTGATAATTGCCATAATCACAGGCATAGCAGCCTACTTTGTCTACACGGCAATACCCGCGCTGCAACCTACACATAATATTGCTCTCAAAGCCATCGAACTGCTACAGCCGATGCTGATATTCTCCATGCTCTTTATAACCTTCTGCAAGGTGAACCCCAAAAAGCTGCGACTGTGTAAATGGCATCCGTGGCTGCTGCTCTTCCAGGCAGGCACGTTCACGGCAATTGCCATAGTCCTTATGCTCATGCCGAAAAGCGGACTGCGCATTGTGCTCGAGGGTGCCATGATATGCCTGATATGCCCTACGGCAACAGCAGGAGCCGTGATAACCAAGAAGCTGGGAGGCAACGTAAACCACATTACGACATACACCATACTTATAAATATAATAACGGCCGTGTTCATACCGGCACTGGTGCCCTATGTGCATCCCAACCCGACACTTGGCATAGTCAACTCTGCCGCCCTCATCCTCGGCAAAGTGTTCCCGCTGCTGCTACTGCCGCTGCTGGCCGCCATACTGTTGAGATATCTCTCACCGCGGCTTCATTTTCTCATCTCACACTACAGCGAGCTGAGTTTCTATCTATGGGCCGTGGCGCTTACGCTGGCCATGACCGTGACAACGCGCACCATAGTGCATGCCGACGTGGCACTGACCACGGAGCTGGGCCTTGTAGCCGCATCGCTGATAAGCTGTCTGCTGCAATTCTGGCTTGGACGCAAGGTGGGCGCATTATACAACGACAAGATTACTGCCGGACAGTCGCTCGGACAGAAGAACACAGTGTTGGCAATATGGATGGGCTACACCTTCTTCACCCCGATAACAGCCGTTGCCGGTGGCTTTTACAGCATATGGCACAACGTGATAAACTCATGGCAGCTATATCAGCACAGGAAGCTGGAAGAGAGCAAGGAAAACAGCCACAGCAGGACATGATTTAATACACGACGCACATTAGCACAAATAATTTAAATTAATTATGAATTACGGATAAGAAGTATTCTACATTTTACTTACATAAATCTGCGGCATTGTAATTTATATTCATTTTTTATGCTTAAAATTTGCGCATATTAAATATTATTTTATACATTTGCAATTGTGTGCTATGGAATTATTACAGAGAAGGAAGTTATAAATATAGTTTTAATTTAAATCTAACAAGTTATGATTAAAAAATTGTTTTCGTTATTGGCATTGGCATTAGTATGCCTGACAGCTGAAGCACAGATGTTTCAGTTAGGCAAGCCGTTCGACTTAAAGTTGGACAAGTTTGATAAAACGTCAAAAAGTCCGGTGACACGTGCAACGGCCTGGGAGTACTTTACCTATACAAAGGACAATAAGAACGTAAATTCTTTTGGTGTTGCCCTTAAAGCAGAAACAATTGACTGCGCTATATTTGTACCCGGTTCATACGAAGGAAAAAGAATAGAGGAAATAAATTTTTATATTACCAGCTCTACCGTTGTTTCCAATGTAAAGGCATGGGTTTCGACAACACTTCCAAGCAGTGCGTCAAACGCAGAGCTGTGCGTAGATGTTACAGAGCCTGTTGGTCTATATGAAGAAGGCATAAACACAGTGAAACTCACTTCACCTTATATTATTCCTGCACAAGGATGCTACGTAGGATACACATTCACAGTTACAAACGCTACAAGTGAATTAGGTCAATATCCTTTAATAATAACCGACTATGGCAACGGAGACGAAGGCGGAATGTACCTGAAATCACCGTCAACAAACGGATGGATTAACGGCAAGCAATACGGTAACCTGCCGACGATACTATACATCACTGGCGACAACTATCCGGAGAATGGCGCAAGTTTACCAAGCACATTCAAACAGGTGAACACAACAAGCGGCAACACAGAGGCATACGCCGTAATCACCGTGACAAACAAGGGCGTAAAAAACATAAAATCATTGAGCTACACTATTAAGGACGTTGCAAGCGGCAATGTTTCTGAAGAGAAAAATATTGAGATACCTTCTGATATTGAATTCAGTTTTAACGGCAGCATGAGTCTCAACATACCTATGCCCGCAGAACAGGAGTATAAAAAATACGTCAAAGAAATAACAATCACAAAAGTAAATAACGTAGCCAACGAGATTTCTGATGCCACCTCAACAGGAAACCTGTTTGTAGTGAGCAGCATCGTGCCGCGCAAAGTTGTTGAAGAGGAAGTGACGGCATCAGGTTGCCCATATTGCACACGTGGCATAGCCGGCATGGAGGCCATGGCAGACATGTATCCCAACAACTGGATAGGAATAGCAATACACGGAAGTGTAAACTGGGCAGACCCAATGGTAATAACCGACTACAACAGTGTTAATCTGCCGACATCACTTCCAGGAGCGCTGCTAAACAGAATTTACGATGTTGACCCATATTCCGGTTCCAACGGCAATATGCTGGGCATAGCCAATGATGTAGAAGAACTGGTAAACACATACTCGGAAGCGCAAGTAACAGTTAATCCGATATGGAAAGACGAAAGCCAAAATGTAATAACAGTCAACACCAACGTAAAATTCGTTATCAATAACGAAGAGGCACCATATGCACTCGGATATGTACTAGTAGCTGACGGTCTGAAAGGAACTTCAACCAACTGGATGCAATACAACGGCTATTACGGTGCAACCGGAGCCGAATCAGAACCATACATATATGCATGGACTAAGAAAGGTGAGTATGTAGCATCAGCTCGCGGTTATTGCGTACCGCAAGACGAGATGGTTTATGACCACGTGGCAATTGCAGCAAAGAATGTTGACAAAGGCGTTACAGGCTCTATCAGCGCTCCGCTGGTAGCAGAACAGATACAGAGCCATCAGGTAGAATTTGACTTGACCAACGGAATAAAGTCTTCTACTACAAAAGAAGAGTTAGTACAAGACAAGAGCAAGCTCAAGGTGGTGGCCATGCTTATCAATACCCAAACAGGAGAAATAATAAATGCTGACGAGAAGGAAATAGCAGCATTCGGTTCTTCTGGCATAAACGGTACAACGACAGAGGCTACAGCCGCAACAGAAGTTGCACGCTACTCTATTGACGGCAGAAAGCTGTCTGCTCCGACAAAAGGCATCAATATTATTAAGATGTCTGATGGAACGACAAGAAAGGTGATTGTAGAATAACAGCTACAACTTATTAATAAACAAAAGAAGAGCTATATCACCATTTAAAACATGGGCTGATGTGGCTCTTCTTCTTTTAGCCCAGATCGGTCATTAGACCACACATAGCTTTATATATTTTATACATTTATGCTTTCAGCCGTCTTTAGTTTATATTGGCGTCTTTTCCACTTTTCTTGAAATAGCCCGCTATGACAAGAAAAATCTAACGAAAAACAGCTCAATACAAAGAAAAACACAAGCTGAATCCTAATGCGATTTGAGATGAACTGCGGCAAAAACAAAAGCGGCGACATGAATATTCACGTCACCGCTTTTATTTATTGATTCAGGCAAGCCTTAAAGTTATTCCTTCTCTGCTGTCTGTTTTTCGCTGTAATCTATAACATTTTTGCGATTAGCCTGTATACGATCGTAATCCTCACGAGAGCCGACAATAATCTTGTCAAACTCACGCAGACCTGTTCCGGCCGGAATCAGGTGTCCGCAGATCACGTTCTCCTTCATACCCTCAAGATAGTCTACCTTGCCACGGATAGCAGCCTCGTTGAGCACCTTGGTTGTTTCCTGGAATGATGCGGCAGACATGAAACTCTTTGTCTGAAGAGCGGCACGAGTGATACCCTGAAGAATCTGTGTTGAGGTGGCTGCAACAGCATCGCGCACCTGAACAGTTCTTAGGTCACGGCGTTTCAGCATTGAGTTCTCATCGCGCAGCTTACGTGCCGAGATAATCTGACCTTTCTTAAGTGTCTCGCTGTCGCCTGCATCAGTAACAACTTTCTTGCCCCAGATACGGTCGTTCTCCTCTGCAAAGTCGAGCTTATCAACAACCTCTTGCTCAAGGAACGTTGTGTCACCCGGATCGTTAATCTGCACCTTACGCATCATCTGACGAACGATAATCTCGAAGTGCTTGTCGTTAATCTTAACGCCCTGCAGACGGTAAACGTCCTGTACCTCATTAACGATATACTCCTGAACGGCAGTAGGACCCTTGATAGAAAGGATGTCGTTAGGAGTAATAACACCGTCAGACAGAGGTGTTCCGGCACGAACGGCGTCATGCTCCTGAACAAGAATCTGCTTTGACAGAGAAACAAGATACTTGCGCTGCTCGCCAGTCTTGGAAGTAACGATGATTTCACGGTTACCGCGCTTAACCTTGCCCATAGTAACCTCACCGTCGATTTCGCTAACCACGGCAGGATTTGACGGATTGCGGGCCTCGAAGAGCTCTGTTACTCGCGGAAGACCTCCGGTGATGTCACCTGCCTTACCAACGGTACGCGGAATCTTAACAAGAGTTGCACCGGTCTTGACAGTCTGACCATCCTCAACAACAACGTGGCCGCCCACCGGGAAGTTGTATGTTCCGACAACATCGCCGTTCTTATCAACAATATCACAAGTAGGTACCTTGCTCTTATCTTTAGACTCTGTAATAATCTTCTCCGTAAGACCTGTGGTGTCGTCGGTCTCAGAGTGGAACGTAACACCGTCGATAACATCACGGAACTTCAGCGTACCTGCGTACTCAGTAACGATAACGGCATTGAACGGGTCCCAACGAGCAATCATATCGCCCTTTTTAACAATGGAGCCACCTTTGAAATAAAGAGAGCTTCCGTAAGGAACATTAAGCGTTGAAAGAACGATGTTTGTATTCGGGTCGACAAAACGGATTTCGGCCAGACGGCTTACTACCATTTCGCACTGCACTTCTCCATTTTCCCCATCCTCTACGAACGGAACGGTACGGAGCTCGTCAAACTCTATACGGCTGTCATTCTTGGCAACGATAGATGCGTTGGCTGCGGCATTGGCAGCCACACCACCGGCGTGGAACGTACGAAGAGTAAGCTGTGTACCCGGCTCACCAATAGCCTGAGCTGCGATGACTCCGACGGCCTCACCCTTCTGTACCATACGACTCGTTGCAAGGTTACGGCCATAACATTTCATGCAGACACCCTTCTTGCTCTCACAAGTAAGCACAGAACGGATTTCAACACTCTCTATCGGGCTTTCTTCGATAATCTGTGCCACAGGCTCGGTTATCTCTTCACCGGCTGCTACAATAAGCTCGCCTGTTGTAGGATGAATAATATCATGAACAGATACACGGCCGAGAATACGCTCATAAAGTGATGAAATAACCTCATCGCCATTCTTCAACGCCGTACATACAAGTCCGCGCAGAGTTCCACAGTCTTCCTCTGTAATGATAACGTCGTGTGAAACGTCAACCAGACGACGTGTAAGATATCCGGCATCGGCTGTCTTCATAGCGGTATCAGCAAGACCCTTACGGGCACCGTGAGTAGAAATAAAGTACTCGAGCACGCTCATACCTTCCTTGAAGTTAGAAAGAATAGGATTCTCAATAATCTGAGCTCCTTCTGCACCGGCTTTCTGCGGTTTTGCCATAAGTCCACGCATACCGGCCAGCTGACGAATCTGGTCTTTAGAACCACGGGCACCAGAATCAAGCATCATGTAAACGGCGTTGAATCCCTGGTCGGCCTCTGTCATTTCTTTCATCAAGACATCACCCAGCTCATTGTTGACGTGTGTCCAGGCATCAATTACCTGGTTGTAACGCTCGTTGTCTGTGATGAAGCCCATATTATAGTTATCGGTAATCTGGCGTATTTCCTCATTACCTTTTGCAACAAGGTCTACTTTCTCTTTAGGGATGATGATATCGTCAAGGTTGAACGACAAACCTGCCAGATAAGCCATACGGTAACCAAGATTCTTAATACCGTCGAGGAACTCACACGCACGTGCAAAGCCTACAGCCTTAATAACATCAGCAATGATGTCGCGAAGACTCTTCTTTGATATAATCTTGTTGACAAAGCCAACTTCCTCTGGTATGATGCCGTTAACGATAACGCGGCCCACAGAAGTCTCAACCATCTTGTCGACCAGCTTGCCGTCTGCATCAAGGTCTTTCACAACAACCTTTACCTGAGCATGGAGGTCACACTTACCTTCATTGTGGGCAATGATAGCCTCCTCAGGACCATAGAATGTCAGTCCCTCACCCTTTGCTCCGGGGCGTATTTTTGTAATATAATAAAGTCCGAGCACCATATCCTGTGAAGGCACAGTGATAGGAGCACCGTTGGCTGGATTAAGGATGTTGTGGCTCTGAAGCATAAGTATCTGTGCCTCAAGTACGGCCTCGTTACTCAACGGAAGGTGAACGGCCATCTGGTCACCGTCGAAGTCAGCATTGAACGCAGTACATGCCAACGGATGGAGCTGAATAGCCTTACCTTCAATAAGTTTAGGCTGGAAAGCCTGAATACCCAAACGGTGAAGTGTCGGGGCACGGTTGAGCAATACAGGGTGACCTTTCATAACATTTTCAAGGATATCCCAGATAACCGGCTCACGGCGGTCTACTATCTTCTTGGCGCTCTTTACAGTCTTGACGATACCGCGCTCAATGAGCTTACGGATGATAAACGGCTTGTAGAGCTCTGCCGCCATAAGTTTTGGCAGACCACATTCGCCCATTTTAAGTTCAGGACCTACAACGATAACAGAACGTGCAGAATAGTCAACACGCTTACCGAGAAGGTTCTGACGGAAACGTCCCTGCTTACCTTTCAGTGAGTCAGACAGAGACTTCAGCGGACGGTTAGAATCGCTCTTGACGGCGCTACTCTTGCGTGAGTTGTCAAACAAGCTGTCTACAGCCTCCTGCAACATACGTTTCTCGTTACGGAGAATAACCTCAGGAGCCTTAATCTCCATAAGTCTCTTCAAACGATTGTTACGTATAATCACACGACGATAGAGGTCGTTGAGGTCCGACGTAGCAAAACGGCCACCGTCCAGAGGAACCAACGGACGCAACTCAGGAGGAGTTACAGGGATAATCTTCATTATCATCCACTCCGGCTTGTTTATGTTGCGGCTGGCGCGGAACGACTCTACAACCTGCAAACGCTTGAGAGCCTCAGTTTTGCGCTGCTGTGACGAATCGCTGTTGGCACGGTCTCTAAGCTCGTATGAAAGCGAGTCAAGATCGATGTTTACCAACAAGTCATAGATTGCCTCGGCACCCATCTTGGCGATAAACTTATTCGGGTCTGTATCGTCAAGATACTCATTGCCGTCAGGCAGGTTGTCCATGATGTTGACATATTCGTCTTCCGTAAGAAAGTCCATCTTGTGAGAGCCGTTGATTTCAACGCCCTCTGCGTCAGTGCGGCCTTCCATTACACCAGGCTGGATGACTATGTATTTTTCGTAATAAATTACAGAATCAAGTTTCTTTGTGGGTATACCCAACAGATAACCGATTTTGTTAGGCAGCGAACGGAAATACCAGATGTGTGCGACAGGCACAACAAGCTCGATATGTCCGGTGCGCTCACGGCGCACTTTCTTCTCTGTAACCTCTACACCGCAGCGGTCGCAGACAATGCCTTTATATCTTATGCGCTTATACTTTCCGCAGGCACACTCATAATCCTTTGTTGGACCAAAGATACGCTCGCAGAAAAGTCCGTCACGCTCTGGTTTATATGTACGATAGTTTATGGTCTCAGGTTTGGTAACCTCGCCAAAAGAACTCTCGAGGATTTCCTCCGGTGATGCAAGTCCGATAGTAATCTTCGTGAAATTACTCTTTATCTTTGAATCTTTCTTGAAAGCCATAATTCTTGTTTATATTTGTTATGTAAAGAGTTTCGTTATTAATCAAGAGTAACACTTAAGCCCAAGCCACGGAGTTCGTGCAGCAACACGTTAAGAGACTCCGGAATGCCCGGTGTAGGCATAGGCTCGCCCTTGACGATAGCTTCGTAAGCCTTTGAACGGCCAACTACGTCATCAGACTTGATGGTTAGAATCTCCTGAAGCACATGGCTTGCACCAAATGCCTCGAGAGCCCAAACCTCCATCTCTCCAAAACGCTGACCACCAAACTGGGCCTTACCTCCAAGAGGCTGCTGTGTGATAAGAGAGTACGGACCGATGCTGCGGGCGTGCATCTTATCTTCAACCATGTGGCCGAGTTTAAGGAAGTAAGTAATACCTACTGTTGCCGGCTGGTCGAACATCTCACCAGTCTCACCGTCATAGAGGTGTGTTGAGCAAAGACGCGGCAGACCTGCCTTGTCGGTCCACTCCTGAAGGTCGTCAAGTTTTGCACCGTCGAAGATAGGTGTTGCGAACTTAACGCCAAGACGTTTTCCGGCAGCACCGAGAATAGCCTCGAAAATCTGTCCGAGGTTCATACGCGAAGGCACACCCAGAGGGTTAAGAACTAAGTCGACAGGACGTCCATCCTCGAGGAACGGCATGTCTTCCTGACGTACTATCTTAGAAACGATACCCTTGTTACCGTGACGGCCGGCAAGCTTATCACCCACGCCAATCTTACGCTTCTTGGCAACATAAACCTTAGCCATCTGCAGAATGCCAGAGGGCAGCTCGTCACCGATTGTTATAGCAAACTTGCGACGTTTGAGCTCCGCATCAAGAAGTTTATACTTCTTTATGAAGTTCATTATCAGCTTCTGTATAAGCCCGTTAGTGTGTTCGTCGTTAGTCCAGTTGTTAGACTGTATTCCGTCATATTCAAGGTTCTTCAGCTGAGCCATTGTAAACTTGCTTCCCCTTGTAATAATCTCTGCTCCGGTATAATCCTTGATACCCATAGACGTCTTATCATCTGTGAGAGTGAGGAGCTTGTCAACAAGAATATCCTTCAAGTCATCAATCTTGGCTGCATACTCTTCATCTATCTTTGCGAGAACAATCTTGTCCTGCTGCTTAGAAGAGCGTGTCTTAACGGCACGTGAGAACAGCTTTTTGTCAATAACGACACCGGTAAGAGAAGGATTGGCCTTAAGTGAAGAATCCTTCACGTCGCCGGCCTTGTCGCCGAATATAGCACGGAGCAACTTCTCCTCAGGTGAAGGGTCGCTCTCGCCCTTAGGTGAAATCTTACCGATAAGAATATCACCCGGCTCAACACGCGCACCTACTCGTATTATACCATTGTCGTCGAGGTCCTTTGTAGCCTCTTCGCTGACGTTAGGAATGTCGCTTGTGAACTCTTCCATACCACGCTTCGTCTCACGAACATCGAGTGAATATTCATCCACATGTACTGACGTAAGAATATCCTCACGAACAACACGCTCATTGAGCACGATAGCGTCCTCATAATTATATCCCTTCCAAGGCATGTAAGCAACAAGGAGGTTGCGTCCGAGTGCCAGCTCGCCGTCCTCTGTTGCATATCCTTCTGTAAGGATGTCTCCCTTCTTTACACGTTGTCCCTTGTCGCAAATAGGACGGAGGTCAACGGTCATATTCTGGTTAGTACGGCGGAACTTAGGTATTCTGTACTCTTTGAGAGCAGGCTCAAAGCTTACAAACTCTTCTTCCTCGGTTCTGTCATAAAGGATACGTATTGTAGTTGCATCAACATACTCGATAACGCCATCGCCTTCGGCAGTGATCATTGTACGTGAGTCTACACAAACCTGCTTCTCAATGCCCGTACCTACGATAGGAGCCTCGTTGTGGAGCAGAGGAACTGCCTGACGCATCATGTTACTACCCATCAACGCACGGTGAGCATCATCATGCTCCAAGAAAGGAATGAGTCCGGCAGCGATAGACGCAATCTGCTGAGGAGACACGTCCATAAGGTCAACCTCCGATGGAGGCACTACGGGGAAGTCTGCATCCTGACGGCACTTAACCACATCGCGGATAAATGTGCCATCGTCATTAAGCGGAGCGTTACCCTGACCAATAATATGGTCTTCCTCTTCTTCTGCTGTAAGATAAACTATATGTTCGTTATCGAGATCTACAGTTCCCTCCTTTACTTTACGGTAAGGAGTTTCTATGAATCCCAACTCATTGATCTTAGCGTAAACACACAAAGACGAGATAAGTCCGATGTTAGGACCTTCAGGGCTCTCAATAGGACAAAGGCGGCCATAGTGTGTGTAATGAACGTCGCGCACCTCAAATCCTGCACGCTCTCTGGACAGACCGCCAGGGCCAAGGGCTGAAAGACGGCGCTTATTAGTAACCTCGGCAAGTGGGTTAGTCTGGTCCATGAACTGAGACAACGGATTGGTACCAAAGAACGAGTTGATAACGCTCGATATAGTCTTGGCGTTTATAAGGTCTGTCGGAGTGAACACCTCATTGTCACGCACATTCATGCGCTCTCTGATGGTACGGCTCATACGTGCCAGACCTATAGAGAACTGATTGCTCAGCTGCTCGCCTACTGTACGCACACGACGGTTGCTCAGGTGGTCGATATCATCAACAGTGGCGTTTGAATTAACCAACTGTATGAGATATTTAATAATTTCGATTATATCTTCTTTAGTCAGGATACGAACATCCATGTCTGTATCAAAACCTAACTTCTTGTTTATACGGTAACGGCCTACATCACCCAAATCGTAACGTTTGTCCGAGAAGAACAGGTTCTGGATAACCTCGCGTGCACTTGCATCATCGGCAGGGTCTGCATTACGCAGCTGACGGTAGATATAGAGCACAGCCTCCTTCTCGGAGTTACTCGGGTCTTTCTGTAATGTATTGAAGATTATTGAATACTTGCTTGCCGAATCAACATCCTTGTGAAGAAGGATTGTCGAAGCTCCGCTGTCAATAATGTCGTCAATATTGTCTTTGGTGATTTCTGTCTCACGTTCCATGATAACCTCATTACGCTCAATAGAAACAACCTCACCTGTATCCTCATCAACAAAATCTTCGTTCCAGCTCTTCAACACTCTGGCTGCAAGCTTACGGCCAATGGCTTCCTTTATATTCTTCTTATTTACCTTAACTTCCTCAGCCAAGTCAAATATCTGAAGAATATCCTTATCTGTCTCAAAACCGATAGCACGCAAAAGTGTTGTAACAGGCAACTTCTTCTTACGGTCGATGTATGCATACATCACATTGTTGATGTCGGTTGCGAACTCAATCCATGATCCTTTGAACGGAATGATACGTGCAGAATAAAGCACCGTTCCGTTGGCATGCACTCCCTGTCCGAAGAACACACCCGGAGACCTGTGCAACTGTGACACAACAACACGCTCGGCACCATTAATGATAAATGTGCCGTTATCAGTCATATAAGGAATTGTGCCAAGGAACACATCCTGAATAAATGTACCGAAGTCCTCATGATCAGGGTCTGTACAATACAGTTTCATCTTAGCCTTCAAGGGCACGCTATATGTTAGGCCACGCTCAAGACACTCGTCGATAGTGTAGCGGGGCGGGTCGATATAGTAATCCAGGAACTCAAGAACGAAATTATTACGCGTGTCGGTGATAGGGAAATTTTCAGCAAAAACCTTATACAAACCGTCATTCTTGCGTTCCTCAGGCGGAGTATCCAACTGTAAGAAGTCTCTGAAAGACTTTAACTGCACATCGAGGAAATCCGGATACGGCATCGGATTCTTCACGCTGGCAAAATTCACTCTGTTATCAACAATTTTTGAAGCCATTACAGATATTTGTTACCGTTATAAATGCCACCTTAAAAACAAATGGCCGCAGATTGCAATATAGAATCCTGACCGATACTTTGCGGCGGTGGATGACCGCATAGTATAAATAAAAGACACAAAAAGGTTAAGACTCTCCGACTGGGAGAATCTTAACCCACAATATTTTTTATTGTCTCAATTATTTGAGCTCAACCTTAGCGCCAGCCTCTTCGATGGCCTTCTTCAGGTTCTCAGCCTCGTCCTTAGACAGACCTTCCTTCAATGTAGAAGGAGCACCGTCTACGAGATCCTTAGCCTCTTTCAGACCAAGGCCACAAGCCTCTTTAACGGCCTTAACTACCTGCAGTTTAGCTCCACCAACCTCAGCGAGTACAACATCGAAAGATGTCTTCTCCTCAGCTGCGGCTGCAGCACCACCTGCAGCAGGACCAGCAGCAACAGCAACAGCTGCAGCAGCGGGCTCAATTCCATACTCGTCCTTCAGGACTGTTGCCAACTCGTTTACTTCTTTTACTGTCAAATTTACCAATTCTTCAGCAATAGCTTTAATATCTGCCATTTTATTTTAAATTTTAATGTTTTTAAATGTTAATGTTTTGGGTGTTAAAATTATTCAGGACGCTCGCCTAAAGTTTTGAGCACACCATGGATGGTGTTTGCGCCTGACTGAAGAGCAGAAACAACGTTCTTTGCAGGCGACTGCAGCAAAGCAACGATATCTGCAATAACTTCGTCCTTGCTCTTGAGAGCTGCAAGTTCATCCAGCTTATCAGCACCAACATAGATGCTTTCCTCTGCATAAGCAGCCTTCAAAGCGGGAATACTTTCCTTGACGTAAGTTTTCAGCAATTTAGCCGGAACGTTAGCAGTGTTGCAGAAGAGAACAGCTGTGTTACCCTTCAGACTGCCATACAAAGGCTCATAATCAACATCCGAAGCCTCGAAAGCCTTGTGCAGAAGAGTATTCTTCACAACGACCATCTTGATTTCGTTCTTGAAGCACTCACGGCGGAGCTTGCTTGTAGCACCAGCATTCAGACCTGTTACATCAACGAGGTAGAAATGAGAATACTCTTTCAGCTTCTCACCGAGTTCAACAACTATAGTATCTTTTACTTCTTTCTTCATCTTACAAAACTTTTAGAGTTATTCAACTGATTTAGGATCAATCTTGATACCCTTACTCATAGTGCTAGAAATAAAGATACTCTTAATGTATGTACCTTTAGCAGCAGAAGGCTTCAGTTTAATAACAGTAGCGATAAATTCTTTCGCATTCTGATAAATCTGCTCCGGAGAGAAAGAAACCTTACCAATTGACGCGTGAATGATACCGGCCTTGTCAACCTTGAAGTCAATCTTACCCTGCTTAACTTCCTTAACAGCCTTTGCAACATCCATAGTTACAGTACCGCTCTTAGGGTTAGGCATCAAGCCGCGGGGACCCAAGACACGTCCTAAAGGACCAATCTTGCCCATGCATGACGGCATTGTGATGATAACATCAACGTCTGTCCATCCACCTTTGATCTTTTCGATATATTCATCAAGACCAACATAGTCAGCACCTGCTTCTTTAGCAGCAGCTTCAGCATCTGGTGTACAAAGGCAGAGCACACGTGTAACCTTACCAGTTCCATTAGGCAGAGACACAACGCCTCTCACCATCTGGTTAGCCTTACGCGGGTCAACGCCCAAGCGTACATCAATATCAAGAGAAGCGTCAAACTTGGTTGTAGTAATATCCTTAACCAACTCTGCAGCCTCTTTCAAAGAGTATGCTTTCCCTGCTTCAACCTTATCAGCTACTGATTTTTGATTTTTTGTCAGTTTACTCATTTTCTTGAAGTTATAAATTATTTACCAGGGAAGTCCCCTTTAACTGAGATGCCCATACTTCTAGCCGTACCAGCAATAAGCTTCATCGCAGACTCTACGGTAAAACAGTTAAGATCAGCCATTTTGTCTTCTGCAATGGCACGGATCTGATCCCATGTTACAGAAGCCACTTTTCTACGGTTAGGCTCAGCAGAACCTCCTTTTACCTTGGCTGCCTCCAGCAGCTGAACAGCGGCAGGAGATGTCTTAATTTCGAAGCTGTATGACTTATCGGTGTAGTAAGTGATAACAACCGGAAGCACTTTTCCAGCCTTATCCTGAGTTCTGGCGTTGAATTCTTTGCAGAATCCCATGATATTAATACCCTTTGAACCAAGAGCTGGTCCAACTGGTGGTGAAGGATTCGCAGCGCCACCTTTAATCTGTAATTTGATTAATCCAGCAACTTCTTTAGCCATTTCTTTTGTTAATTAAAAATTTGAGATTTTATAAAAGAACACACGTGTCCGTAACAACACGCTTATTCTTTTGCAACTTGCATAAAACCTAATTCCAATGGAGTTTTACGTCCAAAGATTTTTACCATAACCTTAAGTTTGTGCTTTTCAGTATTCACCTCTTCGATGACGCCACTGAAACCGCTGAATGGTCCGTCTGTAACCTTTACAGTCTCGTCAACACTGAACGGAATATTAACTTCTTCCGTCAGTCCAGACTCTTCTGCCGTTCCAAGGATTCGATTGATATCAGACTGCTTTACCGGGGTAGGATTATCCAATCCGCCCAAAAAGCCAAGCACATTAGGTATAAAACGCAGCGTATGAGCCACGTCACCTTTCAGCTCAGCCTCAACAAGAACATACCCGGGAAGAGAAATCTTCTCTTTTACCACGCGTTTGCCATTACGCAAAGACGCATGCTTCTCCATCGGTATAAGAACCTGAGAAACATAAGTTGAAAGCAGCGTGTTGTGCTTAAGTTCAGCATCGATATACTCTTTTACCTTTGCCTCCTTACCGCTGACAGCACGCAATACATACCACTTTTTACCTGATTCAGCCATTTCCTTTTTTACGATTAATTAGGATAGATCGTACTCATAACAAACCGGAACACGGAATCCATAATGAACACCACAACTGCAATGATCAAGGAAGCAGATAATACAACCATTGCACTATGAGTAAGTTCGGCACGTGTCGGCCATGATGTTTTATGCACAAGTTCTTCGTAACAAACCTTGCAGTAATTTGCGAATTTTTTAAACATATTATCTTTATTTTGGCACGGGAAGAGAGGCTCGAACTCCCGACACCTGGTTTTGGAGACCAGTGCTCTACCAACTGAGCTATTCCCGTAAAATAGGTTCCCGTCTCATGACGAGAACCTAAAATTTATATCATTGAATGATATTAGTCGATGATTTCTGTAATCTGACCAGCACCTACTGTACGGCCACCTTCACGGATAGCGAAGCGCAGACCTACGTTCAATGCTACAGCGTAGATAAGCTCAACAGTGATAGTTACGTTATCACCAGGCATTACCATTTCTACGCCTTCCGGCAGAGAGATTTCACCTGTACAGTCCATTGTACGGAGGTAGAACTGAGGACGATACTTGTTTCCGAACGGAGTGTGACGTCCACCTTCTTCTTTCTTCAGTACATAGATCTGAGCCTTGAACTTCTTGTAAGGTTTAATCTGACCCGGGTGGCAGAGTACCATACCACGCTTGATTTCGTTCTTGTCGATACCACGGAGAAGCAGACCTACGTTATCACCAGCTTCACCTTCATCAAGAATCTTACGGAACATCTCAACACCAGTTACAACTGACTTCTTGTCTTCACCAAGACCGAGGAGCTCAACTTCGTCACCAACCTTAACACGGCCAGTCTCGATACGACCTGTGGCAACTGTACCACGACCTGTGATTGAGAATACGTCCTCAACAGGCATCAGGAACGGTTTGTCGAGGTCACGCGGAGGCAGCGGAATCCACTCGTCAACAGCAGCCATAAGCTCCATTACCTTCTCTTCCCACTTCTCAACACCGTTCAGTGCACCAAGAGCAGAACCGCGGATAATAGGAGTATTGTCGCCATCATACTCGTACTGATCGAGAAGCTCACGCATTTCCATCTCAACGAGCTCAAGCATTTCCTCATCCTCAACCATATCACACTTGTTCAGGAACACAACCAGACGAGGAACGTTTACCTGACGAGCGAGAAGCACGTGCTCACGTGTCTGAGGCATAGGACCATCAGTTGCAGCAACAACGATGATAGCACCATCCATCTGAGCAGCACCTGTTACCATGTTCTTTACATAGTCAGCGTGTCCCGGGCAGTCAACGTGTGCATAGTG
>CAJMMQ010000006.1 GCA_905214625.1 uncultured bacterium | reverse complement strand
GTGAAAAATCTGACATGGCAAAATCCTGAGCAACTTTTTGTTGCTCAGGTACTTATAAAATAAGTTAAACTAAAATGCTGCGGAATTTAGGATAAAAACAAGTTTAATAATATAAAAATAAAAATATGAAAAAGTTATTTACTCTTTGTGTCTCTTTGTTTATGGGCTGTGTGGCAATGAACGCACAATCATTTTCTTTTGTAGACGAAAATGGCAATGTTATTGAAAAGGGATCTACACTCACAATGGATCAGGTGGAGTATGTTGATGAAGTTATATTTAATCCTGATGCTCCTGGTGGTTTTGAGATTGTAAAATCTCCTTTGATTAAGATGAAAGGAGTTAAGATTAAAAATAATTCGTCTTCTGATGCTAGTTGTGATGTGACATTTACAATGGAAAAATATCTTGAAAATTCTACCTTTCAGACTTGCTGTGGAGGAACCTGTGTTGTTATGCCAGGTGAATATGATATTAGCGTTATAAACAAAACAATTAATATTGGAGCTGGAAATACTTTTGATATTTCTGCTGATACAGAATTAAAGTTTGGTGATGTTTCTGGAACTTGTTCAGTAAAAATTAATATAAAGGGAACAAATTCTATGCTTCCAGATTCAGAAATTACCGTAAATTTTGTTTATGATGGAACATCAGGCATAGATGGTATTCAGAATAATGCAAACAATAAAATCGTTGCACGTTATTCTATAGACGGTCAGCTTCTCGACGCTCCTCAGAAGGGTATAAACATTCTGAAGTATGCTGACGGCCGTACAGAGAAAGTGATTGTAAAGTAAAATAAATTCTATTTTTAATTATTTATTGTATGGTAAAGAAAAGTTTATATTTATGCATCCTGCTGGCTTTGGGCCTGCTGTGGGCAATTCCGTCTTCAGCACAGGAAGCACAGCTTACCACTGTGAGTTTCCCCAAGGCTGCAGCTTTCACATCTTTGTCAGACAATGGCTTGTGGGCTACTGCTGCTGGTGTGAATGATGATGATCAAAGTAAGTATGCCTATCCTTATCTTATTAATGTAGAGACAGGTGCTCTTACTGAACTCTGGGTTGAAGCTGACTTGATAAAGTCACTCGAAGCTACAGACGTTACTAATGATGGAAAAATCATCGTTGGTACCTATGACAGCAAGCCTGCTTATTATGACATGAATCAGGGTAAGTGGATTACTCTTCAGTCAGAGAATCCTGGAAAAGCTACATCTGTAACACCTGATGGTAAATACATCAGCGGATGGAGCAATTCTAGTAGCTTCTCAGGTGATGCTTATGTTGAAACACCGCTTTTGTGGGAGAAGCAGTCTGATGGTACATATCGTGCAATTGATGTGTATGCTGAACTTCCTAACTTCCCAAAGAAAACAAAGCTTGGAACAAACACTCAGCAGGTACGTATAGACAATGTTAGTCCTGATGGTAACATCCTTTCCGGTATTATTAACTTTGTAACTCCTGCAACAGTTTGCTATTATGTTTACAACAAGACAACTCAGGAGTGCAAATATGTAGACAATGCTCTTGGTGATGTTCCTGCTGAAACTTTTGTTGATGAGTCAACAATGAGTAACAATGGTAAATATCTTACCGGTATCGTACAGGTGGCTGGTGGTTCATACATTTCAAGCTATCTTTACAATACAAGCGACAACTCTTGTATATTATATAATACAGAAAGCGAAGAGCAAGACCGTGCCGGAAGTGCTGTTTCAAATACAGGCGTTGTATTTGCTTGCAGTCCTGCCGTAAACCCTGTCCGTTCTGCTTACGTACGTGTGGGTAGTCTTTGGTACGGAATAGACGAAATTCTTTCTGGACGTTATGATATTAACTTCTATGAGCGTACTGGCTATGATTTCACAGGAACAATTCAAGGAGTTTCTGATGATGAAAAGACCATAATCGGTATGTCTGAAACAAAGACAAAGGGTTATATCATTCGTCTTCCTGAAACTATCAGCGAAGCTGCAAGCAGCGTTAATCCATTAGGCACTTATGCTGTATCTCCTGCTTATGGCTCTAAGTTTGCTAAATTCAGTCAGATGAAGTTGGCTTTCTCTAAGTCTGCCGCTGTAACATCTGGTGTTAAGGCTCAGTTCATGGACGCTTCTGGTAAGGTGTTAAGAGAGTATACCATTACGGCTCAGTCTGGTAACAAGACATTCACTATTGGTGGTATACCTCAGGCTCTGAATGCAGATGAGGAATATACAATGAAGATTCCTGCAGGAGCATTCTATTTGATGGCAGACAACTCTATCAAGAGTGATGAAATCATAATTAAGTATATCGGCCGTGCCGAGGCTCCGGCTGCTGTACAGCAGGTTTCTCCTGCAGATCAGGCAAATGTATCTGAAATAAGTTCAGAGCATCCTGTACAGATTCTCTTCGATTTGTCTATCGCTATATCTGAAGATGCTAAGGCTTATTTGTATAAAGACGGACAGACATCACCGGTTTGTGAACTTAACTTTGTGCAGGGAGCAGAAAGCACAATCCTTCTGTATCCTAGCCTCAAGCGTTATCTTGAAAAAGATGAGAAATATAAGGTTGTTGTAGAGGCTGGTTCTGTTACAGATATTATGGGATTCTGTCCGAACAATGAGATTACAATTAATTACACAGGTGCATACGAGCCTGAAATCAGTTCTGACGGAAGCCTCTTCTCTGATGACTTCAATGATCCTAGCAACTCTATGGTTAAATACCTCCTTTATGAAGGTGACCACAACAAGCCGTCAAGTGCAATGCAGGATTTAGGCTTTGATGCCGACAATTCTCCTTGGCTTTTCGTAATTCGTGAATCAGAAAGCAGCTCTGACTATTGTGCAGCTTCAACATCTATCTATAATCCTACAGGAAAATCTGACGACTGGATGGCAATACCTCGTCTGTCAATAGAAAATGCCGACTATTATCTCAGCTTTGACGTTCAGTCATACTATAAGTCAAAGGCAGACAGACTTAAGGTTCTCGTTCTTGAGGATGATGCTGTATACTCTAACTTCACGAAAGAACTTTATGATAAGTTCAAGGCTAACGGTAAGGTTCTTTATGACGAACAGCTTACTCCAGGTGAGTCAGAGGAAAATCTGACAGGTGACTGGACACATGTTGAGAAATCTCTCGCAGAATATGCAGGTAAGAATATCTATATCGCTTTCGTTAATGAGAACGAAAATCAGAGTATGATCTTCTTGGATAATCTGAAAGTTTACTACAAGGGCGACTTCAATTTTGCTCCTAATGTAGAAAGCACGCAGGTTAACAAAGAGTCTACAAATGTTGGCGTAATAGTTAAGGTCACAAGTGATAATACTTATAACACTATTAATGCAACACTTACTTCTGAAGACGGCTCATTCAAGAGCACTTATACAGATACACCTAGCAAGCCTATAACAAGTGCAGAGAATTATTCTTTCACATTCCCTGACAAGTTGCCTCTGACTGTAGGTGCACAGAATAAGTATACTATAAGCATTGATCTCGGCGGTACTGTTTACAGCCAGACAAACACTATCAGCAACCTTGCTTTTGAGACAACAAAGCATGTAGTTATAGAAGAAAGCACTGGTCAGCAGTGTAAGAACTGTCCTCAGGGAATCCTTGCAATGGAAAATCTTGAGAAACTTTACGGTGAGCAGGTTATACCTATCGCTATTCATAGCTCTATAATCGGAACAGACCAGTTTGCTTATGAGAACTATAATACATATTTCGGTATAACAGCACAGCCTATGGGTCTGGTTAACCGTATAGACACTCTTTATGCGCCGATGTATGTTGATGGAAGCGAGCAGTATCACTTCGATTCACCAGAAGGCAACAATACATTCTATGATGTAGCTCAGCGTGAGTTCGAAAACTATGCAATTGCAGATGTCAGCATCGACAAGGCTATTTACGATGCTTCAAGCAAGAACATACAGATTACAGGTAATGTAAACTATGCTCTAACCATGAACTCTCTGAACCACAATCTTGCATTTGTTGTTCTTGAGGATGGTTTGGAAGGACCTCAGCTTAATGGCTTCTACGTTCTCGACCAGCCTATATTCGGTGAGTTCGGTAAGGGCGGCAAGTATGGTTCAAGCGTTGCTGTTGTAACATTCAACGATGTTGCACGTAAAGTGCCAAACGACAACTTCGCAGGTGAATCAGGTTTCATCCCTGTAAGCGTAACTGCAGGTCAGCCTGTTGCATTCAATAAGGTATTCAGCCTGCCTGAAAACGTTAAGAACTGGGATAATACTAAGGTTGTTGTTATGTTGCTCGATGCAAACACAGAGCGTGTCCTGAATGCTGCAAGACTGAAGTTTGCTGCCGGAACAGCCGGAATCAATGATGCTACAGTATCTGAAAACGGTATCACAATTTCTGGTGAGAACGGTTCAATAAGCGTTAACGGCGGAAGCGACCTCAACGTTACAGTTTATGATGTAAGCGGAAGCGTAATAAGCAATGCTAACTCTACTTCTGGTGCTGTTAAGGTAAGCACAGGCGGAAAGAACGGCTTGTTTATCGTTAAGGCTACAAGCGACGGCGTAAGCGTTGTTAAGAAAGTAATCGTTAAATAAATATTTAGATCGGCCTTGTATGTTTGTATCAGAAAAACACTTCACAAAACATAATACAGCAGACAGCAAGGCATGGACCTTAAGAACCTAAGATATAGAAAAGGGTATGGGGCTAGTCCCCAACCCTTCCTATATAATTTAATGCTAACTTATTATTAATTTAAAATTAAGTATTATGAAATCTTTACTAATCAGTTTGATGGCATTTTTATGTGCCTTGGGGGTATATGCAACCCCGACAGGTACGGGTACTCAAGAGGATCCGTATGTAATTGCCGATGGAGACGTCTATATGGTAGATGACCCTGTTTATGCAAGCTTTACGGCTCCTGGCGATGGTACCTTAACATTGTCATACAATTTAATGAAAGATCCCGCGTTTACTGTAGTTGGCGGTGATGTTATGCCGTTTACATGGGGTATGGGTGCTCCAAGTACTTCTGTTTTGGAAGTTAAAGCCGGTGAAACTTATGTAATTTATAATGCAAATAAAGTTGGATGGAGTGTTGAAGTTACTGTTTCATTCACAGCGGCATCTGGTGACGCTTTGAAAATTTTAAGTTCAGAGCCTGAGCAGGGTTCAAAGGTTGAGAAAATCAGCTGGGATAATCAGGTTAAGGTTACATTGAACAAGAAGGTTAAGTATGTTCACTGTGAGTTCCATGGTGATGAAGGCATTATGCACCAGTATTATACATCTGAGGCTGAAGAAGGTGAAGATGTTATAATGGTTGGTCCTGCTAAGATTTAAAAAGATGGCCGTGTTCTTGATAATGCATGGTATATGTATGAAGGAAGTACATACGAAATCATTATTGAGTCATATCAGACTAAGGAAGGCATGGAGCAGGGTACCGAAACTCCTGAGAAAACAACTCTGACATTTGAAGGTGGTACAGCAAAAGTTGAAAAGACTGTTGTAAATCTTGTAAAAGTTGAACCGGAACCAAATGTTGTTTATCCTACAGAAGACCAGATGCTCAGCTTTAAGGATGACAGAAAGGTTGTAACTGTTGAAGTTGACAAGAAGGTAAAAGTTAAGAACTGTGTTTACCCGATGGGTATGTACGGAACATTAGACTGGGAAAAGGCAGAAGTATCATATACAAAAGAAGGCCACTCTATTATCAAGTGTACTATGTCTGAGGATTTCTATAATTTTATGGGAACTATTGTAACAGATGTTATCCTTCAGCTTGATTTGACTGATGAAGAGGGCAATGAAATTGAGCCTAAGGCAGAAGGCTTCCCTGAAAGTGTTGTATTCGGAAGCGGTTACAACTTTACATTTGGTGTGAACGATGGTCGTTTTGCAGACGCTTCTTTGAACTTCAAATCTGTAACACCTGCTGAAAATTCTTACTGCACAAGCTTGGGCAAGATAGAATTTACATATGGTGAGAAAGTGTATACAACATCTACAGCTACAGCTGCCGTTTACAAAGGTGAAGAGAAAGTTGCTGATGCAATTTTGACTACAAATGAGGATGAAACAGGTCTTGGCCTTGTTGTAACAGCTCAGTTTGTTGAAATTGGCACACAGACTCCGAAAGAAATCAATGAGTTTGGTGCTTATGTTCTTAAGGTAGATTCACAGTCAATTGCTAACGAATATTTCAACGAAGAAACACCTTGGACTGATGGTTTGCAGGGTCATGGTACATGTAACCCAGACTTCACTGTAGCATTCAACATTGACCCGGCTATTCTTGCAGTTGAGTCTGTTGACCCGGCTCCTTACGTAGAAGGTGGCGAGTACAGCAAGGAGATTCCTGCTGAAATTAATATTACATTGAGCGGTGAGGGCGCTAAAGTAAACTCTGCTCTTGTAACTTATGGTATGAACACTCGTGTTCCTGCTGAAACTAAGGTTGAAGGCAAGGTTATAACAGTTACTGTTCCTGAGGCTGCTCTCGCTGAGAACAACATAGGCGTATCTGTTGCTGCTGTTAATGAAAGCGGTACACCTATCAGCTACGGCACAGACGGCGTTATCCTGCTCACATATCAGATGCCTAAGAATATCCTCGTTCCTACAGAGGTTACACCTGCTGACGGAAGCACAGTTAAGTCAATTGCTACAGTTGAACTCACTGTAGATTCTAAGTATGGTGTTGGTGAACTGAACACAAACAATGTTATCACAGTTAAGAAAGACGGTGCTGAGGCAAGCAATATCTCTGCAGCGATCGATTATGCTACAGGTGATGACATGAATAAGATGATGATTACGTTTACTCCGGAAATAACAGAAGATGGTACTTACACTGTTGTTATTCCTGAAGAAACATTCTATGATCTTGACGGCAATCTCTTCAATCCTGAGCTGACATATACATTCATCGTTGACAAATCTACAAACATCGGTGGCGTAGAAGTTGAAGATGCTAATGCTGTTGTTGAGGTTTACAGCGTAGACGGCTGCCTCGTAAGCAAGGGTAAGAAAGCAGACGTAATGAAGAAACTCGTTAAGGGTATCTATATCATCAACGGCCAGAAAGTGGTTATCCGCTAATCTGCCGTAGATTTTAAATAAAAAGCTAAAGGCTGCAGCCTGTCGCTTTGGCCTTATGGCAACAGCGCCGAGACTAACGCCTTTAGCTTTTTCAAAATTAATATGATAAGAATATTTAAGACATGAAACGACTTATTTTTACTTTAATCAGTATTGTGTTAGGACTGACAGGCGTTAAGGCCGTGTCGTTTGTTCCAATTAATATTACTGACCCCAGCCAGCCGGCAGAAGTTTCTTTGACATACGGTGCAAATTATCTGCAGATTACGGCCATTGAGGACAACACGCTGCATTTTGATATTGGCTATAGCGGACTGATATTGTTTGAATGTAACGCTGAGGGTGTGGAAGGCAAACAGCTTTCAAAAAGCATCGCTTCTGACGGCTATATCTACAGTTGTGAAGTAGAAGAAGGCAAGACATATTATTTTTCTACGAGCACCATTCTTGACCCTGTAGTGATTACTGTATATTATGGTTCCGGTGGAGGTTTGCCTATCACTTTGTCAGCAAATTATTCAGACGGTGATACTTATACTCTGTCAAGTTCGAATCTTGAGCTGACTTTTGACCGTACTGTAGCTGTTGACCATAATTGGATTGAATATGGAGAGAATGCCGATGGTACATTCAGCACAAAGGAAGAAATACCTGCCGGATACATCAATGCCATCCTTACCACTCAGTATTTTTATAATATAGAGCTCAGCAAGTTTATACGTGAAATGAGTGAGAGCGGCAAGCTCAATGTTGGCGATAAGTTCAGAATCACTCTTGAAGGCATCCACGATGCAGAAAACGAGAGCGTTATTTACGGCGATGACGGAAACTATTCCGTTACTCTTGTCATGGGCGAGATGCCGGGTGAGCTTGTTTCTGTTGATCCGGCTCAGGGTACCATCCTTTACACATATTATCCGGAAAATGGTGAAGAAGGATTGTTGACATTTACGTTCAGTGACGACCTGAATACAGATAAGAGCAAAGTCAGCGTATCTGTTTCGTATGGCGATACGGAAGCCGGCTCTTACGGCTCATACAGTCCTGAATTTACCATAGACGGCAAAACTGTTGTTGTTGATATTCGCGGATACCGCTTCCCCGAGAGTGTAGAGTCTTCAAGAGGTGATGTGGCAGCTACTGTCATAACGGTAGCCATCAAGGGACTTACAACTGCCGACGGACGCGATATTATCACAAACAACTCTTCTGCCGGAACAAGCGCAATCGTGATGGCCTATACTTTGCAGAAGCAGGAAATAGATTTCTATTATGATTTCTTGCCTTCTGAAGGCAGCTCTCTGGCTGACTACAGCGAAATTCTTATCTGGTTGCCAGAACAAGTTGGTGCCATTACATTTGAAAAGGTTCAGCTGCAGTGGCTCAACAACCGTGGTACGCTTCAGACAAAGGATTTCATGGCTGAGGATGTTCCGTTCACGCTGGACAAGAACTATGGCGGCTATGTTAGCCATATTTCTCTTGCCGGTGTAAGCAAAGACCGTGAGATAACACTGGTTGTTGAAGGTGCTATGCTTAGCAACGGAGATGAGGTTGAGATTTCTGCAAAATTCAACACAGAAGTTTCTGGTATAGAGTCTGTTATTGGAGATGACGCATCTGCAGTTGTCAAGCTTTATTCTGTCGATGGAATTCTTGTTAAGGAAGCTCCTGCTGGAAGCATTCTTGATGGTGTCAACAAAGGCATATACATCATAAACGGCAAGAAAGTGGTTGTAAAGTAATTGTTTATTACAAATAAATTTAAGGCTGTCTCAAATTCATTTTAATGAGACGGCCTTTTTTATGTCTGTGGCTTAGTATGTATGATAGTAGACCTCTGCAAAAGTTGTATTTCCAATAAGCAGTTAAAATCAGTGATGCTGATTGTCAGCAAATTAGCTTTTGGAATTTTTATTTTAGAAATAGTTTTATAGAGGTCTTGATAGGTGAATAAATGTCTTATCCCGAATCCTAATGCCTGATTTGGGTTAAGATATCATTTCCATAGTCAGTTAGCCGTGTCCTGTCGCGGTTCTGTATTGCTCAGTTACCCCTGCTTTCAATAAGCACCACGGCATAGGCGCTTATGCCCTCTTCGCGGCCTGTAAATCCGAGCTTTTCTGTTGTGGTTGCCTTTATCGAAATGTTGTCCTCGTCAGTGCCTATAACTTCTGCCAGGCATGCCTTTATGGCCGGCACATGCGGATTGATTTTGGGACGCTCGGCACACACTGTGGCATCGATGTTGCCTACTACATATCCCTTGCCGGCAATAATTTCAACGGTCTTGCGCAGCAGCACCTTGCTGTCTATGTTGAGCGTGTCGGCCGACGTATCAGGAAAATGATAGCCTATATCACGCATGTTGGCAGCACCGAGCAGCGCGTCGCATATAGCGTGTATAAGAACGTCGGCATCGCTGTGCCCCAGTAGTCCCATGCTGTGCTCTATCTTTATTCCTCCGAGCCACAGGTCACGGCCCTCAACGAGCCTGTGAACATCAAATCCAAATCCGGTTCTAATCTTCATAATCGTTTATTTTAGTTCTGTTTTGCTATTCAATATGATAATGTAAAACAAGAAGTCGCATGGGCGCGGTGTTTCGGGCTCATGCGACTTCTTGTTTTTCCTGCTCCCTTCGGTTTATCTGCGGAACAGGTCCTTTATGCCGTCCATGTCGAATCCGAGAGTGAAACGCAGCGTCTGGTCGAGCGGGTTGCTCTTTGCCGTTGCGATTACATAACCGCAGTCGAGCGAGAAGGCGCTCATGCGGAAACCGGCACCTACGGTGAAGTATTTACGGTTACCCTTGTTCTCCGACTCATGGTGATAACCGGCTCTCAGCGTAAATTTGTCGTTATACACATATTCCGCGCCGACGCTCCAGTTTATCTCCTGCAGCTCTTCCTTGAACCCGCCGGGAGCGTCGCCGAAGCTCTTGAATATACCTGATATGCTCGACACGTCGTAATAGTCTTTCTGAACGCGCTGCTGATAGTCTTCTGTCGACTCGCCTTCCTCCTGCTTTGGATATGTAGGCACAAGGAGCTTGTTGGCATCGGCGGCAATGGTAAATCTGTTAAATTCGTCGATAGGCACCATCAGGGCCAGACCGAGACGCATGTTTGTAGGTATAAACTCGCTGTTGTCGTCGCCTCCGAACGTAATCTTGCTACCTATGTTGCTTATGTTGAGTCCGATGCCGAGCTGGCACTCGCGCGCGCCGATGTTTATATAGTCGTTGTAGTAGCAGGCAAGGTCGGCGGCAAATGCACTACCGGGCGACGTGTCGTCGGTGTAGTCGTATGTAAGGTCAGAGTAAATCCATCTTACGGCAGCAGCCAAAGAGAACTTCTCGCTCAGCATAAGCGAGTAGGCCACGTCGAACGACATTTCATAAGGGTTAATCGTCATGCCGCTGCTCTCGCCGGTCTCGCCGTTATAGTCGGTCATAACCTCACCCAGCGAGAAATATCTCAACGATGCCGATACGGCGCTGTAGTCGCCAATACGGTAATATCCTGACAGATAAGCAAGGTCCATGTCGCTTACGAGCTGGCGCAGCCATGGGGTGTAGTTTAGCGCAACGCCCGCACGGCTGATACAGAACGGATACTTGGCAGGGTTCCAATATTGCGAGTTGACATCAGGGTCGGTAGCCACACCCACGTCGCCCATACCTGCGGCACGCGCGTCTGGGGCTATGGTCTGTGATGTCACTGAGGTGTTAACCGGATTAAACATGTCCAGCTTGTCCTGGGCAAAGGCTCCGGCCGAAGCCACCACAAGCAGCAAGGTCAACAATATTCTTTGACTATTCTTCATTCTTTGTCTTTATTTCTTTTTTTGTAATGTTATGCAACTAAAAATCTTTTGTCATGCGCATAAGCGACATGCGCCTTGATATAATAACCGCTTTTCTCTCATTTTATTGTGTAGTGCGGTCATTAATGCCACATTTAGCGCCGCCATGCTGTGTCCGGGAGGGCACAGTGCCGGTGCGGCTGCCGTGTCAGCGCGATATGATAATCAGCTTCTTTGCCTTCGACACCATGTCGCTGCCGCTGCCGCCAATCTTCACGCGATAGATATAAACGCCCGTCTGCAGCTTGCCGCCGTTGCTGCCTGTCAGGTCCCAGTCTACGGTATAATTGTTGTTTGCCGACACGCCGCTCTCCTTGTGTTTCCACAGAGGACGGCCGCTCATGTCGAACACCTCAATCTCCACGTCAAGGTTGCTTCCGGCGCGGTCGTGGTTGATGATAAACGTTGTCGACGTTCTGGCGGGGTTGGCCGTGCAATTGATGTCTATCAGACCGGGGCGCAGACCGCTGACCACGTTGAACGTAAGTTCGGTGGTGGTCAGGTTGTTCATTATGTCCCATGCCTTAAACCTGAGCGTGTGCATGCCCGGCTCAAGCTCCGGTATGCTGTAGTATGTCGAGCCGCTGGTGTAGCTGCCGAAGTCGTAGCTGAAGTTGTCGTTCAGCACGTATGTCTTGTCGGCATCGCCGTCTATGGTCAGCATAAGGTCGTGGCCTATGCCGCTGCCAGTGGTGTTTATTCCGTCTTTGTCGGTTATCTCGGCCACGAAATAAGGCGTTGGATTTACGTTGCCGCCGTTGACAAAGGTCGGAGAGTTAAGATAGCAGTAGACAGACGGGCCTATGCCGTCGTTGTCGAGCGAGCCTGTTCCGCCCACGATGAAGTCTTCGCTGTAGCCGTTTACGGCATCGCCCGTGTCGCCGTTTATTGCAAACACGTTTATCAGTCCGCTCTCGTCGCTGTAGTCGATGTCCTTGCCCACGGCAAACGACATGCTGAACTTGCCTGCCCTCACGCTGTCGGTGCCGTTGAACAGGGTATTTGAGCGGTCGTAATATTCAAACGGAGTGCTTGCTCCCTCGTTCGACGTGTTGTTAAGCTTGCACACAACGAGCTTCTCTGCGTCTCTCACGGTCAGTGTGGCCACGCCTCTGAAGGCCTCGTCAATGCTGCCCGATGCTCCCTCTATGTGTCCTTTCACTGTGGCCACAGAGCCGGCTTTGAGTTGCGGCAGAGCCTCGGCTGAAGCCAGGGACACGTCGTTTATGCTGTCTACCACCACTCTCATCTGCGGCAGGTTGAGCTTCAGGGCGGGGTCGCCCAGCAGCGAATATTGCAGCTTGTTCTCCGTCTTGTCGGCGCCCGACTCTATAAGGTCGTTCTTGGCCAGGCGCTGCGCCTCGCCTATAGTGACATAGGAGCCGTTCTGCGGAGTGAGCAGGGCTTTAAGGTAGGCACGGTTGATAGCCCTGTTGCGGTCTACCCATACCGTTCTCGTTGTTCCGTAGAATGCCACCGCACCGCCTTTGCTGTTCAGCACCGCCGTCTCGCCGATGTTCTGCTGCTGCGAGTCGAAGGGCATGATGTCGCACGACGCCGTTATCCACAGCGGCAGGTTGACGTTGCTGAAGTCTGCAAAGTCGGTCAGCGTAAGCACACGCTCATGCGATATTTGGTCGGCACGTCCGTGTCCGCTGTAGTTCATTATCAGCGCGCCGGCGCTTTGCTGCTGCTTTATTATCTTGGTCACGTCGGGATATGTGTTTCCGGTAGACGTCGTTACGCAGGTGTATGCGTCCCACATGACGCGCTTTACCTGAATGGCGGGATTGATGCCCTCAACCACCTTTGCCATTTCGTCGGCATCGCTCATGTGCTGGTTGTTGTTGCCGTCGTCGCCCATAAACATCATCACGTTCTGCCAGCTGCCGGCATTTTTGTTTTCGGCGTAGCTTATGGTCTTGTCAACCATTATCTTTGCTTCTTCTGCGGTGCGCACGGGGAAGCGCCCCACAGCCATGTCGAGCTTGTCGGTCTTCGGATTGCCGCCCTCGCCGTCGTCTAACAGGCAGAAGAATCCGTCGTCAACGTAGCAGTCGGTGGCGCTGAATGAGTTTTCGCTCTCATGACACAGCAGGAAATCGTCCTGACTGAGACTCGAACACTCTTGCGTGTTCATGCGGTTGTCCCACACGCAGTCGCCAAACAGCAGCAGGTGCGACGGCATGTCGGCCTCTGTCTCGGCACGGTCGTAGAGCATCTTCAGATAGCGGCGGTATGCGTTGGCGTCGGGCGTACCGCTCGAAAATTCGTTATACAGTTCGTCGGCCGGCACTATGCGCACTCTCATGCCGTCTTTCTCCTCGTGCAGTTCCTTTATGCGCTGCGCCTGAGCCGTAAGAGCGGCAGAGGTGGGCACTATGATAATCATGTCGGCAGCCTCGTCGGCATGATGGTTCTGGTTGGTTATGTTATACACATATTCGGGCACGCTGAACTCACGTCCGCTCAACGTGGGGCACGGGCGCGGCTCGTCCTGCGTTACGCTGATATAGTCGAGCCTTGCCGGACCGCCCGATACGGTGGTTATCGTAACCGTGTCCGACGGCGACGCGTAGGCGTTGCTGTAGGTCATGTTGACCGACTTGCCGTGGTCATATTCGCCGAATGTCATGCTGAACGTGCGCGTGTCTGACCCGTTAATCTTTATCTGCACCGTGGTGGCCTGTCCTGCGGTGACGCTGGCATAGACCTTACGTATGCCCTGACATGGCGAAGAGTTCTCCAGGATATATGTCTTCGACGTTCCTGCGCTTATCGGCGTGTTCTCATAAAGGTTGCGTCCGCCCTGATACCATGCATAGTTGTCTATCTCGTGCAGGAAGTGATAGTCGTCGGCAGAGGGGTAGAACGAGTCTACAAAGGCAGTGCTGTCAACGGTCAGCGGGTCGCCGTCGCTCTCGGTCAGAAAGTAGTATCCGTAGTCGGAGTAAGGATTGCGGGTGCGCGTGGTTGTTGTGTTGCTGCTCCACGACACCGGGCCCTGCGCACGGAACAGCCTGCAGCCGTCAACATAGCATGTGGGCACCTCCTTCAGGTCGTCATACTTTATCAGGTCGTCGGCCTCGAGCTTTTCGTTCTGCAGCGCGCCGCCGTAGCCATACACCTTTACGCGGCTCATGTCGCTGAATCCGGCGCGGCGTATCAGCGCGTCGGTTATCTGATATATGCCGGTAGACGGTACGCGTATCTTTGCCCAGCGGCCTTCGGCCAGCACCGACTTGGCGGCATAGCGGCCGGCAGGACTTACGGCTTCGGCTCTCGAAGCGGCCTTCAGAGGCGTGCTTTTCGGCTTAGCCTCAACGTCTATCATAAAGCTTACCAGCTTCTGCCACTTACCCCCGCGCTTTACCAAAGGCACAAACGACACCTCGATGCGTCCGCGCTTGCGCTCTGTAACCACGTTGACCTCCAGCTCCGGCATTTCGGGCGTGTTGTCGCCGGCAATCTTCACGCAGCGCTCTACGTCGCCGCTGCTCATGTCGTAAAATTCGGGATATTCAATCTTTACCGTATATACAGAGTCGGCCCATGCGCCGCCGAGCGGCAGCGAGCAGGCAAAGTGCGGCAGCACGCTGTCTATCTTAACCTCGTCGGCAGTGAGGTTAAAAAACTTCTGCACACTGCTGCCCATAATGTTGCAGCAGCAGAGCAGCGCTATAACCGACAGTAATATTTTTATCTTTGTCATTTAACGTTAAACTCCAATACCTTGCGGTCTTCAAGCCAGCCCGTAAGGTGGTCATCAATGTGAACGGGGCCCACTCCGGCCGGAGTGCCCGTATAAAGGATGTCGCCGGTCTTCAGCGTGAACCATTGACTTATGTAGGCTATAATCTCGTCTACCTTGAAGAGCATGTCGCTCGAACAGCCTTCCTGAACGGTGTTGCCGTTGATGTCGAGGCGGAAATGTATTGCCTGTATGTCGCGAAACTTCTCTATGCTCACCCATTCGCCTATTGCAGCCGAGCCGTCGAAGCCCTTGCACAGATCCCACGGCTTGCCTTCGGCGCGCAGCTTGTTCTGCAGGTCGCGGGCGGTGAAGTCGATGCCCACGGTTACGGCGTCGTAGTATCTGTGGGCGAAACGCTGCGGTATGCTCTTGCCCAGGCGGCAGATGCGCACCACCAGCTCTGTCTCATAGTCGATGCGTCCGAGCTCGTCGGGCAGGAAAAACGGCTTGCTGTCTTTTAGCAGAGCTGAGTCGGCCTTTGTAAATATCACAGGCTCTTCCGGTTTATATAACGTTCCATCCAGCTCTTTATTGTGCTGGATATAGTTCATTCCTACGGCAAAAATCTTCATAATCTGATACTTGTTTATACTTTATCCTAATAACACGGCATCTGCATCTTATGAACAACTATTCATACCCATGCCGTGTTGTCTGTTGCAAAGATAAGATTTTCTGACGAAACGGCAAAAGGATATTTATTAAGTAGTTAAAGAAGTTAGAGTAGTTAAAGTAGTTAAAGCCAAATGCTTTATGGCTTAATAACAACAGTATATATCAACAAAGCTAATGTTGTTAGTACAAATAAGCAACAAAATACGCGGCAAAACATCTTATTTAAACAAAAATGTAAAAATAAGACTGATGCAAACTGCTTATTTTTACTTTTTTGTCAGAATAAGAAGTATGGATGTTGTTTATTTTTACTTTTTATTTTGCATTGAAATGTTTATTTTGTATATTTGCCATCAAAACACAGTAAATTTATGAAAACAGACAATAAGGAACTCATAACAGAAATTGCGGAACGGATGCGCATCGACAATCCATGGTGGAGCACAGGAAAAATACCTGAAGATATCAACAGCATGAACAGACGTCTTTATCTTGACATTTTTTATGACATGGTGAAAGAAACGTCTGTAAGGAGAGGCGTTATTCTTATGGGACCACGCCGCGTAGGAAAGACTATCATGATATACCACACCATTGACAGACTTATTGCCGACGGAATAAATCCGCAGCACATTTTATATCTGTCAATAGATACCCCTATCTACATGGGAATGTCTCTCGAAGCACTTCTGAAAACGGCTTGCAGCATATTGCAACTGGACCCAGCTGCAGAAAATCTCTACATTTTCTATGATGAAGTTCAATATCTGAAAAACTGGGAAATGCACCTAAAATCATTGATTGACACATATCGAAAATCTAAATTCATTGTGTCAGGCTCAGCAACTGCGGCCCTTAAGATGAAAAGTGACGAAAGTGGCGCCGGGCGTTTTCATGATTTCAAACTGCCGCCATTAACGTTCAACGAATATATACACCTTCTCGGACTTGATAACCTTATAATAAGGCGTAGCATTGAATGGAAAGGGATAAACATAAACGCATTCGACACTGTGGATATAAACGAACTAAACCGACTCTTTATAAAATACATAAACTTCGGAGGATATCCTGAAGTTGTGTTTTCTGATGAGATACAACGAAATCCGGGGCTATACATGCGTCGTGACATTGTAGACAAAGTAATGGTAAAAGACTTGCCTGGACTTTATGGAATAAGTGACACACAGGAACTCTATCGTCTGTTCATACACATAGCCTACAGATCCGGATGCGAATTTACGTATGAAGACCTATCAGCAAACTCCGGAATAAGAAAAGAACTAATAAAAAAATATATCAGCTATCTTGAAAGTGCGTTTCTCATTAAAGTCATCCACAGAATAGACAATAATGCCAAAAGACTACAAAGAATAACAAGATTTAAAATATATCTTACAAATCCTTCAATCAGGTGTGCATTATTCTCTCCGCTCAATGAAGGGGACGCCGCATTGGGAAACATGGTAGAAACGGCTATATTTTCACAGCGCATACAAAGAGAGGAAGACATATATTATGCAAATTGGAAAATTGGGCGTAATGACGGAGAGGTAGACATGGTAGGACTCGACATAATGAGTCAAAAGCCTGTATGGGCCGTTGAAATGAAATGGTCAGACCGTTATTATGAAATGCCAGGAGGGTTGTCATCGCTTCTTTCTTTTATGGTCAGCAATGGACTTAATGAAGCCATCGTATCGTCAAGAACCAAATTCGGGCGCAAAGAATTGGACAAGGTTAGTCTGACATTTATTCCTTCCGCCCTTTACGCGTATCTGATGGGCTACAACACCATACTCAAAAAGGCCATAAACTCATAAAAGCATTATGGTTTAACTTCGGTAAAATAAAACAGCAACAAAAGCGACGAAATGGTATACATCTAATTTATTTCTTAATTTTAATAATTCCGAAATGACGTCAAGTTAAAGTCAGATGCATTTTTACTATAAAATGTCTAAACAACAGCATATTAGTCTTGTTGGTATATATCTAGCGACACGGGAGGTACGGGAATAAACTTTCTTTGCTCTTCAAGTCTGTTCTTAATTATTTGCTCTTCAGCTCTTTTATACATCGGTTTACATTTTACGCAGTGCAAATATAATAAAATTACTAAACAATATCAATTTATTGAAAGAACTTTGATCCGAAACTCAAAATCCTTATACTTAATTCCGGCAGATTAGTCTAATTAAGTGAAGAGTGAAGAACGAAGAGTGAAGAACAGGCGCTGCGCGCAATTAAAAATTAAGAATTAAAAATTAAGGATTCAAATGCGTAGCGGTTGACAAGAAGCAACAAGGCTATTGACTTTAACTCCTAGCCAACTTGTTGGCGATAACTCCTTTAACTACTTTAACTTCTAAAGAGAAAGGCATTTGACTTTAACTCCTCTAACTCCTTTAACTACTAAAATAAACTTTTAACCTCTCCAGAATTGCCATGCTCATCACGAAACCGCGGTTTGGTGCGAAAAATTGCACAAAATCGACATTTTCGATAAAGTGTTGATATATCGGCTTTTACTAAGATTACGAAGCAAAAAGGCAATGGTTAAAAAATATTACTCGGCCACTTTTCACCCGTAAACGATAGGTTTAGCATCACAAAGGCATACATTAATGACATTAAAAGCAGGCATTTGTGAACGAAAAACGGGTGATTTTGAGGTTATAAACGGGCATAAAAGTAAACGTATATTAAAGAAACGGAGATTCGATGCCGTTGTCTTTAACATACGTTATACGTTGATTTTCCAGATTGAGAAAAAATTTTGTCCTGACTTTTTACCATTCCGACATAACGTTTTAACATTTTTGCTATACCGGAAAGGTAATGTAATAAGCATTATAAAAATCTACAATAAGCTGTATCTTGTTCAGACATCCTTTGCATACAGACCGTTGTCGCTGATATAGCGGGCCACGCTGTCGGGCACAAGGCCGCTGACGGGACGGCCGGCGGCAATGAGCTGCCTTACCTGCGTGCTGCTGATGTCTATCAGGCGGGTGTCTACGAGGCTGACTCCTTCGGGCAGCGACGCGGCATCTACGGCAGAACCGCCGCGGGGATATATCACTATGCGATAGTGGCTGAGGATGTCGCGCCAGGCATACCACTCACTGAAACGCTCCCAGTTGTCGGCACCGATGAGCAGGACGAACCGGCGGTCGGGATAGTCGCGGCTCATCGACTGAAGGGTGTGCCACATATACGACGGACGGGGCATGCGGAACTCGTAGTCGGAAGCGTGCATACGCGGCTCTTCTTCGAGCGCAAGCTCTACCATCTTGAGGCGCAGGTCGTCGTCAAGCAGGTCGGCAGCGCGCTTAAAAGGGTTCTGCGGCGACACCACAAACCATATCTCATCGAGCCCTGCACTCGCCAAGAGCTGGCGCGCCAACTCTACGTGTCCGTTGTGTATGGGGTTGAAAGAGCCCCCGAAGATGCCGGTGGAAATCATTTTTATTTTTTAGGAGTTAAAGGAGTTAGAGTAGTTAAAGGAGTTAAAGTCAATAGCCTTGTTGCTTCTTGTCAACCGCTACGCATTTGAATCCTTAATTTTTAATTCTTAATTTTTAATTGCGCGCAGCGCCTGTTCTTCACTTAATGAGTCTCCCGTCGCTCTTAATCTCTAGATCCCGCATCGAGTGCGGGATGACCTCAATAGTCTTGTGGATTCTTATCAGCCACTCTGCATTTTAATTTTTAATTCTTAATTGCGCTCTGCGCCTGCTCTTCCCTCTTCGTTCTTCACTTAATCAGTCTTGTGGATTCCTATCACCACTCTGCATTTTAATTCTTAATTCTTAATTTTTAATTGCGCATAGCGCCTGCTTTTCTCTTTTATCTTTTCACTTTCGCAAGACGTTCTTCACTTCCAAATAGGAAGTCTTTAACTATCTTCAGCGCCTCGGCCTTAGCTTTGTCGAGGTCGTCGTTGATAACCACCTTGTCGAACTTCGGGGCGAAGGTAAGCTCGAACGACGCACGGGCTATGCGGTCTTCTATCACTTTCGGGGCGTCGGTGCCGCGTCCTGTCAGACGGTTGCGCAGCTCCTCTATCGACGGCGGCTGGATGAACACGCTGAGAGCGCGGTCGCCATAATAGTCCTTTATGTTGCATCCGCCCTTAACGTCTACGTCGAAGACAACGTTCTCGCCCTTTTCGAGCTGTGCCTCAACCTGCTGCTTCAGCGTGCCGTAGTAGCGGTCTTTATAAACTTCCTCATACTCGAGGAACTCGTCGTTGTCTATCCGGCGTCTGAACTCTTCGGGCGTGACGAAGAAATATTCAACGCCGTTGCGCTCAGTGCCTCTCGGGGCGCGGCTTGTGCATGATATACTGAAGGTCATGCGCAGCTCTTCGTGCGACATCAGCCAGTTGATTATTGTGCTCTTTCCGCTTCCGCTCGGAGCAGAGAAGATAATGAGTTTTCCGGGCATGGTTTTAAAAAGGAGTTAATTTGGTAGTTAAAGGAGTTAGAAGGAGTTATCGCCAACAAGTTGGCTAGGAGTTAAAGTCAATAGCCTTGTTGCTTCTTATCAACCGCTACGCATTTGGATTTTTCACTTTTATCTTTTCACTTTCGCAAGACGTGAGTTAGAGGAGTTAGAAGGAGTTAAAGTCATATGTTTTTGACTTTCTCTATATTTTTAAGCATCATACCCAAAAGCTTTCTTTATGAAAAGAACGCGCAATGGTAATGACTTTAACTACTTTAACTCCTTCTAACTACTTTAACTCCTAAAATTTAAAGTACATTAAGCACCTGCTCTTTTATCTGTTCCAGTTCGTCCTTCATCTTCACCACGATGTTCTGCATCTCGGCCTGGTTACTCTTGCTGCCAGTGGTGTTTATTTCGCGTCCCATCTCCTGAGCTATGAAGCCGAGCTTCTTGCCCTGGCCAATGCCGTCGTTCATGGTCTCGCGGAAATATTTAAGATGGTTGGCAAGGCGCTGTTTCTCCTCGTTGATGTCGAGTTTCTCTATGTAATAGATAAGCTCCTGCTCCAGACGGTTCTTGTCGTATTCTATTTCGGGTATGCCCTTCAGCCCCTCAACGATGCGGCTGCGTATCTTCTCCACGCGCGACTTCTCGTATGGCTCAATAGAAGCCAGCAGACAGCCTATATTGTCGAGCTTCTCGCTGAACTTAGCATAAAGAGCCTCGCCCTCCTGCTTGCGGAACTCCACAAGAGCTTCCAACGCCTGCTCAACGCCTGCGCGCGCAACGGCCCACTCCTCGTCGGTAAGCACCTCGGCCTCGGTCTTGCTCATAACGTCGGGCATGCGCATTATCACGCTGAACCAGTCCTGCGGCTCCGGAATGCCGGTCTTGGCGGCAATGTCCTTAATCTGATGATAATAGTTATCAACCAGCGCGCAGTTAACAGGCGTGGCGTCAACAGACGCATCCTTTTCAATCCAGATAGAAAAGTCGACCTTTCCTCTTACGAGCGCCTTCGATATCATCTGGCGCATCTCCATTTCTTTTTCACGGTATAGCGGCGCAATGCGCGTAGACAGGTCTAAGGCCTTACTGTTTAAAGATTTTATCTCTACATTTATTTTCTTCTCATTGAAGGTTACGACCGACTTGCCATAACCCGTCATAGATTGTATCATAACACTTTTGTAGTTAAATTTATGCAAAAGTACATATTTATTCGGAAAAAAGAGTATTTTTGCACTTTATTTAAGAAGATATTTTTAATTATGTCGTGTATTTTGAATATTGAGACGAGCACCAACGTGTGTTCGGTGGCAGTAAGCCAGGACGGCTCCTGCATATTCAGCAAAGAAGACCATAGCGGCCCCAACCATGCAGTAAGACTTGGAACATTTATTGACGAAGCCATTTCGTTCGCCGACAGCCACGCCATTCCGCTCGATGCCGTAGCCGTGAGCTGCGGCCCCGGATCATACACCGGCCTGCGTATAGGCGTGTCGATGGCCAAGGGCATCTGTTACGGCCGCAACATCAAGCTGATAGCCGTGCCTACGCTCGAGCTGCTCACAGTGCCCGTATTGCTTACTCACGAGCCCGAACCTGGCGCGCTGCTCTGCCCTATGCTCGACGCACGTCGCATGGAGGTTTATTCAGCCATATACGACCGCTCGCTGAAAGAAGTAAGGGGCGTGCAGGCCGACGTGGTGGATGCCTGCACATATAAGGAATTTCTCGACAAGGGCAAGGTGTATTTCTTCGGCAACGGCGCATGCAAGTGCATAGAAGCCATAAACCACCCCAACGCCATACTGGTAAAAGGCATTGAGCCACTGGCAAAGAACATGTTTCCGCTGGCAGAAAAACGCATGGCCGAAGAGAAATTTGAAGACGTGGCCTACTTCGTGCCATTCTATCTGAAAGACTTTGTGGCCAAGACACCGAAGAAACTGCTGTAAGCCAAATGTCAATGACACTAACAGGGCAAAAGCGGCATGAACAACAATAAGAAATATAATCACACTACATTTAAATCCAAATTAATACGAGAGAAATGGAAATCGATGGATTAGACTATAACACTCAGCGCAAGAAGCTCAAACTGCCGGAATACGGACGCGAAGTGCAAAAGATGGTTGACTATGCCATGACGCTCAAAGACAGAGAAGAGCGCCAAAAATGCGCAGAGACCATAATATGCATAATGGAGCGCATGTTTCCGCAAAACAGAGAGAACATTGACTACATGCAGAAGCTGTGGGACCATCTTGCAATAATGAGCGACTTTAAGCTCGACATCGACTATCCGGTAGACATCAACGAGGCAAAAAGCATAACGACGAAACCGCAGCCCATGGAATATCCCAAACAGAAAAACCCCATAAAGCATTACGGCGGAATGGTGTTCGAGCTGTTTGAACAACTGATGAACATGGAGCCCGGACCAGAACGTGACGAGCTTACGAGACTGACGGCCAACCAGATGAAACGCAACCTGATACAATGGAGCCACGGCTCGAGCGACGACGAGAAAATAGCCTCGGACCTGGCACGCTTCACTGACGGAAAGATACAGCTCGACCTCGACACATTCAAGTTTAATGTGGGAAGTCTCAAAGAGCCCGGAGAAAGGAGAAGGAAAAGAAGATAACGCTAACAGCAACGTTAACCAAATCAAAACCCGAACATGGAATCTTTCATCATAGAAGGCGGACATTCGCTCAGCGGAACAATAACACCGCAAGGCGCCAAAAACGAGGCGCTCGAGGTGATATGCGCATCACTGCTTACGCCCGAAGAAGTAAGAATAAAGAACATACCTGACATTCTTGACGTAAAAAACCTCATACTGCTGCTCACAGACATAGGCGTAGACGTAACCCGCATAAGCAGGAACGAATATTCGTTCAAGGCAGAGAACATCAACCTCGACTATCTGGAGAGCGACGAGTTTATACGCAAATGCGCTTCGCTCAGGGGCAGCGTGCTGATGATAGGACCGCTGCTGGCACGCTTCGGCAAGGCCGTAGTGACCAAGCCGGGCGGAGACAAGATAGGACGGCGACGCCTGGACACCCACTTTCTGGGATTCAAGTATCTGGGCGCACAATTTCTGCACAACGACGAAAGAAACACATTCGAGATAAACGGCAAGGAGCTTAAAGGCTGCTACATGCTGCTCGACGAGGCATCGGTAACCGGTACGGCAAACATCATAATGGCAGCCGTGCTGGCCAAAGGGACAACGACGATATACAACGCGGCATGCGAGCCCTACATACAGCAGCTGTGCCACATGCTCAACCAAATGGGCGCACGCATCAGCGGCATTGCCTCTAATCTGCTGACAATAGTAGGAGTAGAGTCGCTACACGGAACAGAGCACAAAATACTGCCCGACATGATTGAGGTGGGCTCGTTCATAGGCATGGCAGCCATGGTAGGCGACGGCATACGCATAAAAAACGTGTCGCTTCGCAATCTGGGAATTATTCCCGACGCATTCAGACGTTTAGGCGTAAAAATTGAAATCGAGGGCGATGACCTGATAATACCGCACATGGACCACTACGAAATCGACTCGTTCATTGACGGCTCGATAATGACTCTGGCCGATGCCCCATGGCCCGGACTTACGCCCGACCTGCTGTCGGTGCTGCTCGTCGTGGCCACCCAGGCAAGAGGCAGCGTGCTGTTCCACCAGAAGATGTTTGAGAGCCGCCTGTTCTTTGTAGACAAGCTGATAGACATGGGCGCACAGATAATACTCTGCGACCCGCACAGAGCCGTGGTGGTAGGCCACGACCATAACGTAAGGCTGCGTGCCGGACGCATGACAAGCCCCGACATACGAGCCGGAATAGCGCTGCTCATAGCGGCCATGAGCGCCAACGGCACAAGCCGCATAGACAACATTGCGCAGATTGACCGAGGATACGAGGACATTGAGGCGCGACTGAACAACCTCGGAGCCAAGATTGAGCGCATAAGCTAAGCATAAAAGCGAAACAGCAACAGCGATGATAAGACAAGAGGAAGTTTTCAAGATAGGCAAGATAGGCAAGCCCCACGGCGTGAAGGGCGAAGTTTCGCTAATGTTTGAGGACGACGTGTTCGACAGAGTTGACGCCGACTATCTCGTGCTGCTCATCGACGGCATACTCGTGCCATTCTTTTTCGAGGAATACAGGTTCAAGAGCGATGAGACGGCCCTTGTGAAGTTTTGCGATATCGACACAAAGGAGCAGGCGCAGGAACTCACCGGATGCGACGTCTACTTCAGCCGCAAGCTGGCGGAAGAGAGCCAGGACGCCATGTCGCTCAATGAGGCAGAAAACTTCAGCCTGCTCGATGCCAACAACGGCAACCGCCTGATTGGCACGGTCAAGTCGGTTGACTATTCAACAGTAAACACTCTCTTTAACGTAGAGACGCCCGACGGCAAGGAAATAATGATACCGGCATCGGAAGACTTCATCATTGACGTAGACACCGAGAGGCACATCATTGTGGTAGACCTGCCCGAAGGACTTCTCGACCTTGAATAAGCTGCCGCCACGGCCCTACGGCCGCAAAGCGCGCCAAAGACGATACGGAACGACGAAAGACAAGAGAAACAAATTTAGAAGTTGGGAGAATTTAAGATTTTATGAAAAAACAAATAGCCATTCTTGGTTCAACAGGCTCGATAGGCACACAGGCACTGCAGGTGATTGACGAGCATCCAGACCTGTTTGAGGCTTACTGCCTCACGGCCAACAACAGAGTGAAAGAACTGGCCGAACAGGCACGCCGCTACAATCCGGCAGCAGTGGTGATTGCCAACGAAGACAAGTATGAAGAACTGAAAAGCCTGCTCGCCGACCTGCCCGACATTAAGGTGTATGCAGGCAAACAGGCCATAGACGAAATAGTGGAGGCCGGCCCGATAGACATGGTGCTTACGGCAATGGTGGGCTTTGCCGGACTTAATCCGACAATTCACGCCATCAAGGCACACAAGAAGATATGTCTTGCCAACAAGGAGACTCTGGTTGTTGCCGGAGAACTGATATGCGAGCTGGCGCAGAAATACCACGCCCCGATAATACCCGTTGACAGCGAGCACTCTGCCATATTCCAAAGTCTGGCCGGAGAAGGCGACAACGAGATTGAAAAGATATTGCTGACGGCATCAGGCGGCCCGTTCCGCAACTTCACCAAGGAACAGCTTGCCACCGTAACCAAGGCCGACGCGCTGAAGCATCCCACATGGAGCATGGGCGCAAAGATAACCATAGACAGCGCCACGATGATGAACAAGGGCTTCGAGGTTATCGAGGCTAAATGGCTCTTCGGCGTTCCGGCCGACAAGATTCAGGTGCTTATCCATCCGCAGAGCATCGTGCACAGCGCCGTACAGTTTGCCGACGGAGCCGTGAAGGCACAGCTCGGAGTGCCCGACATGCGCCTGCCCATACAGTATGCGCTGACTTACCCCGACCGCATTCACCTCAACGAAGACCGTCTCGACCTGTTCAAGCAGCCGCTGGAGTTCTTCGAGCCCGACTTAGACAAGTTCCGCTGCCTTGCCCTTGCCTTCGAGGCGATAAAGAAAGGCGGCAACATGCCGTGCATTGTCAACGCTGCCAACGAGATTGTCAACCGCGGATTCCTTGAGGACAAGTGCGGATTCACACAGATGAGCGACATCATAGAGAAGACCATGAGCCGCGTAAGCTTCAGCAGCGCACCCGACTATGACACCTACGTAAGCACCGACGCCGAGGCAAGGCGCGTGGCTACCGAACTGCTCGGGGCACACTGATAAAGAAAGAATAAATAAAACAAGTAACATATTTTTATCCAAAAGCAAAACAATCCGACGGCGGCGACCGGCCGCAGAAAGAAAAATTAAGAAAACAGAGACATGGAAATATTTTTGATAAGACTGCTCCAGTTTATGCTGGCAATCTCTATTCTCGTGCTGCTGCATGAAGGCGGCCACTTCTTCTTTGCAAAACTTTTCGGCGTAAGGGTTGAAAAGTTTTACTTGTTCTTCGACCCATGGTTCCACCTCTTTGAATTTAAGCCCAAGAAAAGCGACACGACATACGGCGTGGGATGGCTTCCGCTCGGCGGCTACTGCAAGATTTCGGGCATGATAGACGAGTCGTTCGACACCGAACAGATGAAGCAGCCGGCGCAGCCGTGGGAGTTCCGCTCCAAGCCGGCATGGCAGCGACTGCTGATAATGGTGGGCGGAGTGCTCGTAAACTTCCTGCTTGCGCTGTTTATCTATTCGATGGTGCTCTACACATGGGGAGACTCATACTACCGTCTGGACAAGATGACGATGGGTATGAAGTTTAACGACGCTGCCAAGAAGATAGGCTTCAAGGACGGCGACGTGCTGCTGCGAACCAACGAGAACACGCTGACAAAGTTTGACGTCGACATGTACCGCGACATAGCCAACGCGCAGACCGTAACCGTTATGCGCCAGGGCAAGGAGATACAGCTCACCATGCCCGAAGACATGAGCCTGCTGACCATGCTCAAGGAGCAGCCCGTGTTTGTAAAGCCGTTTATCCCGGCCGACATAGACAGCGTGATGCCTAACTCTCCGGCGGCAAAAGCCGGCATGCTGAAGGGCGACAAGCTGCTGGCAATAGGCGGCAAGAGCATCGACTCGTGGAACGAGTTTGACGATCAGATGGCCATAATGAACGATGTGCTTAGCGTGGCCAAGACTACGAAGGACAGCATGAAGGTGCGCACAACAACCGTCGTATTCTGCCACAAGGCCACACCCGAGAAGCGCGACACCGTGAAAATGGTGCTCAACCCTGACCTGACATTGGGCATAGGCCGCACATATCTGGCTACATACTACAAGCCCGAAACCGTAGAATACGGCTTCTTTGAGAGCTTCCCTGCCGGAATAAAATACGGTATCGGCGTGCTCCGCGGATATGTAGACGACATGAAATATGTATTTACAGCCGACGGTGCCAAGTCGCTGGGCGGCTTCGGATCTATCGGCAGCCTGTTCCCGCCGACATGGGACTGGATGATGTTCTGGCGCATGACTGCTTTTCTAAGCATAATCCTTGCGTTTATGAACATCCTGCCTATACCTGCTCTCGACGGCGGCCACGTTCTCTTCCTGCTCTACGAGATGATTACGCGCCGCAAGCCGAGCGAGAACTTCCTTATAAGGGCTGAATATGTAGGCTTCGGCATACTTATCCTCCTGATGGTTGTAGCCAACCTTAACGATATCCTCAGATGGCTGGGGTATATGTAGTTTTTTAGGAGTTAAAGGAGTTAGAGTAGTTAAAGGAGTTAAAGCCATATGCCTTGCCGGTTTATATTATTCTTCAAAGCAAAAAGACAGCGCTTTACTTGCCGGCATAGCTACTGACATTTAACCTGATTAGAAAATAAAAAGTCGGTCTGACGTTCCAAAATTATTTCTTTGGTTCAGTCAGACCGACTTATTTTATTTTGTAAAGCGCCAAGGCAGAATATCCTTAACAGTCTACCTATCACGTCAACATAGCCTTTTGCCTAAAGCCATTTCATAAGCAGAGGGTCGGTAAAGTCTTTCTCACGGCACTTGTGATAGAAATAATCTGAAAAGAAAGCCGCATTGTCATGCAGCAGACTGCGCCCGTGCTCATACCCGTCAATACTTTTAAGCGCGGCATCAGGCAGCATGCCTTTATCCCAAAGAACGCAATACATGTCATAAGGTACAACGTCGGGATTAACCACAAACATAAAAGCATTTTTCTTTGCTTCCTCTTTATCATAGAAAGGATTGTCGGGCGAACATATACAGTTGACGTGCCTCATCTGTATGTGAAGTCCTGTCAGCGGCGAAGCCATCAGCATGGCACCGTCTTTGCCTACATAAGGCAGTATCATATTAGGATTTGTCTCATACTTCATCTTATTGCATAAGAAATCTTTCATTTCCTCACGACTCTTAACAAACACAAAGAACTTGCCTCCGCTGGCCTTCATAAAATCCTCAAACACAGCTTTCTGGTTGTCGTGCGTCAGCGTATGCTCCAGCTCATCAATGTCAGCGTCCCATTCATCTGGGCCTTTATCGTCATTGATTTGCATCAATCCGTTCTGCCAATACGCGCCGCCATACTTTACCAGCATGGTTCTGAACATCGTCTCTCCCGACACAAACGCCTTCAGCATCAGCAAGTCGATAGAATCCTTTTTAATGACATACTCTTTCTTTTCGCCGCAGAGACTTTCAGCATAAATGAAATCCTCGTCCTGTCTTACAAGCTTATATATATTGTCGCCACATGCTTCAATATTATCCCACGGTCCGCTTTCGTTACCATTATTCTTCAATATCAGAGCAAACCATTCAGCCGATGTCAGCGACAGAAGGTTAAGACGAGACTGGAATGAGTAGTTCACAACAAGAGAATGTGAAATCAATTTAATCCGCTCTACATCATCGCCCGACTCACGGCATAGCATATCCATGTCGTCAGACAGCCTATATGTGTTTATTAAATTAAAATAGCAGTTAAGATGAAACCACGTCAGTTTGTCACGATACGCGAAAAAGTCTTCCGGCCCGAAAGTCTGCTTGCCATAAAACTCCTGCATGCGCTCATTCTGCGGCGCCTCTTCAAACTCGTCGCAAAGCATTTCGAAAATCTGCCTTGCGGCACTTGCCAAAGCAGGGTTCTCAGGATTGATAATTCTTTCGCCTCCAAAATCAGTCTGAAGATAATGCCATATCAAGAACTTTACGTCCTCGCAATTAATCTCATCGGGGTAATACTCGCCGCCCAGCTTATAGAAAGGCAGACGCGAGCCATAGCGCCGCTCACACTCCCCGGTGAACGTCTCCCACACATGCGTCTCCGAAATAACATCCTCAAACCATGCCGTAAGCATAAACGCCATATCAACAATAAAGTCATCGCCTTCGTCGATATATGAATCATGCAATATTTTATATATCTTGTTGGCCACTCCGGTGTAATAATGGTCCACTTCGTCTGTCTCTTTATACGGATGCCATTTCATCCATTCTTTAGGATAAAGTTTTTTCATCTGAATTTGTATTTTACGGTTTTAAATTCACTCAAACGTGCTTAATGAGATTTTACACAAGCCGAATGTTTCGGCTTACAAATATACTCATAAGTGGCAGCAGAAAAAAATCAAAACTCATTTTTTTTGACATGCGCAAATAAATTTCTGACCCTCATACGGCCTGCATACATAAAAATCCGGAAAAAGGCACAGCTGTCCCAACTGCATTGGATGCTGACAGCATGTAAGCTGCCTGCGGCTTTCATACGGCAATGTGTCACCGGAAAAATGTCAGGATTTTATGTTGAAATAGAAAAAGCAGGAGCGGAAATCAGGCTGCGACGGTAAAGTATATTTACATTTATATGCAAAAGGTATGCTTTTGAAAAATTAACCGGCCACTTTTTACACAAAACCGGGCCACTTTTGCACCTCAAACAGCCCTGTTTTTTCACTGAAATAATGGCTTTTTTGCCCCAATCAGGACATTTTTTTTGCACATTTCCATGCTCTGTTCCGTAACTGTCTATGGCACACCCAATTACGCTTGCACACGAAAAGCGCCCGTTTTTACGGCCAAATGATTTTAATTTTCAAATATCGCAGTATGAGAGCGTCAGGCAAAATCAATGTGGAAGCAAAACCGCTGAAACGGTTACACAAAGTAAAATGACCAAGAAAAAGGATGCACCCGACAGGGATTAACAAGAAGATAACTATAAACTATCCTGCCAGGCACATCCATCTACAAACATCAGAATCATCAAAAACCAAGGCCCGCCGCGGCATAATGCCATGCCACAGCGGCATGCCTGCATGTGTTCAGCGTTTTCTGCCGGGCTTTCGGCTGTTCATCTCGCTGAAAGCCTTCTGCTGGTTTTCGTCGAGCAGACTGCTTATTTTCGTGTTAAGCTCATCCATCTTGCTCCTGCGCTCCTCGCGGCTTATATCCTGGTTGAAGAAGTCGGTGTAGAGCGACTTTATGCTCTGCTTCTGCTCGTCGCTCAGCTTCAGCTTGCTGTCGAGCATCTCCATTCTCTTTTCAACTCTCTGTTCAGGCGTAAGCTGTTGCCCGCCTCTTCTCTGTGCGTCGGCATTGATGCCGATTATGGCCGTCAAGGCCAGTGCTAACAACATTCTTTTCATAATCGTTTACTTTTTAGGTGTTTATATTTAATCATTGCAATTAACGTGGTTTCCCCGTCGTTTCCGTTTATCTTATTGTGTACACGAAGCTCACCATGGCATAGGGCTTTAGCACGTTGGCCGTGAGATAGTCGTAATAGTTGCTGCCTACCGACTGTCTGAACGACTGGCTCTGCCCCAGTATGTCATACACGTCGAGCCTTATCTCGGCGGCGTTGTTCTTCAGGAATTTCTTTCCCAGCGACGCGTTCCACAGGAAATAGTTTTCCGTATCGGCGCTCAGGCCGCTGTAGCCCGTATATGTAAGCGTGCTGCGCAGAGTGAGCCCGGCCCAGAATGTCCATCCCACGCTGGCCTGCGCAACGTGCGTTACATAGTTGCTCGTGTTCAGGTCGGCAACAGAGCTGAGGGCCTTGTTTATAGCGGCCGAATACGACAGCGTGAAGTCGAGCTTGTCGCTGATGTTGCTGCCTATCACCACCTTTGGCATAAAAGTGAACTCGCGCGTGCTGCTCTTTACTCCGTTGAATATCGTAGGCACGCTGGCATAGTTTCCGGCCAGGCTCAGGTTGACGTTGCTGCGTATCAGGTCGAGCGGAAATCCGTATGTCAGCAGGGCCTGCAGGCTGTAATATCCGTCGAGGTTCACCGGGCGCGTCAGCTGTGCGCCCTTGTCCATCTCTATTCCGCCGGGCAGCGTGATGTCTTCTGTAGCCACAAAGGTGCTGTCGGCCACATATCCGTTGCGCATCGTTGCGCCGAGCATGGCTATGAAGGTCTGTCCCGACAGAGTGGTGAGCATGTATCTCAGGTTGAGCGTATGGTTAATCTGCTGGTCGAGCATCGGGTTTCCGGTAGAGAGGAACAGCGGATTGGTGTTGTCTACAACCGACTGCAGCTGCTGCAGCGTGGGGGCCGTAGAGCTGCTGCGGTAGCGCAGCATGAACGAGTTGTTGCGGTTGAGCGAGTAGCGTATCATGGCCGACGGCAGCACAGAGAAATAATTGTGCGATATGTTGTCGGCAACGGGATACGACTGGTCGCCGTCGAGCGATGCCCACTGGAAGTCGGCACCGAGCGTAAAGCGCCATTTGTCCAAGTTCCATTTAAGGCCCAGTCCGGCAGCATGCGTAAGATAGTCGGTCTGATACACGCTCGACATCTGGTCGACGAGCTGTTCTCCCAGGTCGGTCATTCCGTCGCTCTCAAACGTCTTCTTGTCGGCGTCGCTGTTGCTGTAAGAGAACTTATAGTTGGCGCTAAGCTGCATGTTGTCCATTATCGGCTCTGTGTACATAAGGTTGGTGCGCAGCGATGTCTGTTTCTCGTCGTTGTCCTTTCGCTGCGAATATTCTGTAGCCGTTGTCGTGCCGTCCTCGGTCTTGGTTTCCTTATAGTCTGTGTAGGTGTCGCTGCGCTTGTCGGTTATCTGTCCGTTCACCGAGAGCGACAGCGTACGTCCCTGCTTGTTGAAGCGGTGGCGGTAGGTGGCGTTAAGTCCGGCGCTGTACGACTTCACGTCGCTCTCCGAGCTGCTGCCTATGCTGCTCTCCTGCTCGCCGTACATGAGGTTCTCACCCAGATAGCTGCTCAGCGTGTTGCTGCTCTGATAGCTGAACTTGGGGCGCAGCTGCAGGGTGTTGTCGGCATCTATCTTATATTCGAGGTTCATGTTCACGCGGTGGTTCCAGTTGGTCATGTCCGACTCGCTGTCCTGCATGTACGACATGCCCGGCAGCACCGACTCGAAATACTCTCGCTGCAACTTCTCCTGATAGTCGTTAGACGACTGGTTGAAGAAGTAGCTCGACGTAAGCTTCAGCTTGTCGTTCCATTCGTTCACATAGTTCACGCCCAAGCCGTTGGTCTTGGTCACTCCGCCGAGCGAACCCACCATAAAGTTGTCCGTGCTGCCGCGTCGGCCTCCGCCGCGCCCGCCCCCGCGCTTTGAGCTTTGTGCCGACATAACCCCCGACAGGTCTTCCTGCGAGAAGTTCTGCTGGTTGACGTTGTTGCTCATTCCGAGTATAGACAGCCTCTGCGAGTCGTCAAATATGTTGATGTTTCCGCCGGCGTTATAACGGTTGTCGGTGCCGTAGCCGCCGTACACCTTGCCGAATATGCCCTCGTCGTAGCCGCTCTTGGTAACGATGTTTATCGTCTTTATCTCCTCGCCGTCGTCAAATCCGGTAAACTCGGCCTGGTCGCTCTTCTTGTCGAACACCTCTATGCTGGCTATTATGTCGGCCGGAAGATTCTTCAGCGCAATGTTTACGTCGCCGTCGAAAAACTCCTTGCCGTCTACCAGCACCTTGCTTACGCTCTCGCCCTGGGCCTGCACCTCGCCGCCTTCCACCACAATGCCGGGCATCTTGGCCAGCAGCTCTTCGGCGGTGCTTCCGTCTAACACTTTAAACGCCGAAGCGTTATACGACAATGTGTCTCCGGCCTGCTGCGCCCTTGTGGCCCTTCCCTCAACCGAAAGGTTCTCAAGCATGGTGGCGTCTTCGGTCAGACTTATGTTCATCACCCTGTTCTCATTCTTGCCAAGGGTCACATTCTTTTCAAATGTCTTGTAGCCCATGTAGCTCACCTTAACAGAATATTGTCCTGCCGCAAGGTTATCCATCTTGTAGTTTCCGTTCACATCCGACACGCCAAGACGGGCTTTGCCGCCGTCGGGCGTTATCGACACCGTTGCTCCCGGCAGCGGGTCAGACGTCAACTTGTCAGTAACCTTTCCGCTGACAACGGTCTGTGCCATTGCACCGGCCGCCGCCGAGCAGCTCATTATCAGCATCAACAGCAGTCTGGCTATAATTTCATGGTTTCTTTTCTCGTTCATCTTTATATCATTTTAGCGGTTTATGTTGCAAAGATATTGTTAAAACGGGCTTTCCTGCAACACAAATTCGCCGTGTAAGGGTAAACGACATATAAGTGAGGGTAAACGGCATGGCTCATTTTTCACGTTACAGAATATTTACACTATCTTTGCACCGGGAAAGATTTAATAACGCAATAACGATAATTTATGCTAAGAAAAATACCTCTGATAACCGACCTTCTCTTTGCCTGCGTGCTGTTGCCGGCATTGTGTTTTCTGCTTCCCATAGAGCGATGGATGGCCAACAACCTGACGTTTGTCTGCATACTGGCGTGCTGGCTCTATGCCGTTTATTTCTTCAACCGCTATGTCACGGTGCCAATGTTTTTCCAGACGCGACGCAAGGTGATGATAGCCCTTATCCTAATTCTTGCCACAATCCTGATTACATGGCTCATATCGCAGTATCAGATGGACTTTCCGCACAGGCCGGTGCGCCCACGCCGCGTAAGGACGGTAGCCAGGGCAAGGCTTCATCAGCAGGCTGTGTGGTTTCTGTATGTCGTAACCATCACCTTCAGCATAGCCGTTGGCCTGCTCACCGAACTGATAAAGCAGATTGTGCGCAGCCACGACCTCGAGACGGAGAAGAAGAAAGCAGAGCTTGCTCTCTACAAGGCGCAGATTAACCCTCACTTTCTTTTCAACACGCTCAACACTCTCTACGGCATGATTGTGATGAAGTCGCAGCAGGTGGAAACGGCCTTCATGCAGTTTATCTGCCTGATGAAATACATGTACACCAACCCAACGAAGGAGGCTATACCCGTTGAAGAGGAGATAGACTACATACGGCTGTACATCGAGATACAGAAATACCGCACCGAGAACAAGGACAGCATACAGCTGTCTTACTATAACGACAACAAGCGGCAGGGACTGCAGATAGTGCCTATGCTGCTCATCACCTTTGTTGAAAACGCCATAAAGTACGGTCTGTCGTCTACCGACGACCGCCAGGTGTATATTGTAATAAGGATTGAAGACGGCACGCTGTTCTTCTCTACGCAGAACCAGAAACCGGAAGACCAGCGCGGACACTCTGCCGGTATAGGCATAAGCAACTGCCGCAAGAGGCTCGAGCTTGCCTATCCTAAGAGGCATAAGCTGGAGATAAACGACTCGGACGGACTCTACACCGTGCTGCTGAGCATTAACCTTATAAACTAACTACATACAACAACGACAGTAATAATGAGATGTATTGCCATTGACGACGAGCCGATAGCTCTCAACATAATCAGCGAGTTTGCCCGGAGAATGGGCAACATAAGCGTTGAAACATTCACCAACCCGCTCAAGGCGCTCGAAGAGATAAGGCGCAGCAAGCCCGACATCGTGTTCATCGACATCGAGATGAAAGGCATGAACGGACTCGAACTTGCACGTATCATTTCGTCGGACGTGATGTTCATATTCACCACGGCATACGCCCAGTTTGCCCTCGACGGCTTCGAGCTTAACGCCATCGACTTTCTTCACAAGCCGTTCTCGTTCAACAGGTTCGAGGTTGCGGTGTCAAAGGCCATAAGGCAAAAAGACCTGCAGGAAAGGGCGCGACATGCTGAAGAAGACTTCTTCATAGTGAAGTCTGAATATAAGAATATAAAGATAAGCTATGCCGACATCTCGTTCATCGAGGCGCTGAACAACTACATCAAGATTCATCTTAACCACGAGCGCCCCGTAATGACGCAGATGAGCATGAAAAACATTGAGGAGATTCTGCCTGAAAGCACCTTCATAAGAGTCCACAAGTCGTTTATCGTCAACAAGACGGCAATAATAAGCTTCACCAAAAACGACATAACGCTGGCCGGCAGCCACACCATTCCTATCGGAAGGGCCTACTCTGCCAACTTCACCGGCTGCATGAACGGCACCGGCAACGGAGATAAGTAACTGCCGCATGAAAACAATTAGGCTCCGACTCTCCAAAAGCCGGAACCCAAACTAAAAACAGATTGATTTTCAGATACATGCGTCTACTTAAACATCTGGCACACCACAACTGTCTTTACGCCTGCATCGGGATATTTTGCCTTGTAATATTCGGTAAGGTCTTCATACATCCAAGGCTGCGTTTCAACAGGTGAGGGAGAATATTCTTTTTCTTTTCCGGATGATACGGCAGACTCATTATCAACCTTTGGCTCAACCATAAACACATCATAAGAATGGTATTCGGTTTTAACATCATCCAATATATAATAGAATGTCCACTCCATTGACGACACAACCTGACCGTCAGGCGGAAGGAGTTTATACGATTCTGGGAATTCAGAACTATCAACGTTTTTCATTGAAAGTGAGCCATAAGCCATAACTTCATTATTTTTGTCTGCCAATAGCCAGTTATTCATATCGAAATTAAATACATACGAACATCCGAAAGGTATGCTGCCGTTGCTTCTGATGTCATTCTCTATCACAGGTTTATCATCAGCCTCAACAATATAGCGCACGTCAACAGGTTTATAAGACCGCTCATCAATAAAGCTCACGGGCAGTCCTTCGCTCTGTTTCTCAGTCTTTGACATTACCTCCAGCAGTTTATATTCAGTCCACGACGGTTCGCTCCTTCTTTCGTCATAATAACTTGTCTCGCTGACACGCACCTCATACTCATATCCTTCCTCATAATCTAATCCGGAAATAAACGTAAGCGGCTCCCATGCCTGCGAGCCTTCTTTCTTCACGGCATAAGCCTCGGTGAAGAAATCGCTGCCACTAAAAATTACGTATGCCAGCTTCTTAGATGCCACTGTCATAACATATTCCTCTTGACCGGTTATCTTTACGCCGTCTTCTTCATCATCTTCATTCAAGCATCCTGCAAGGCAGAACGCACCAGCCAACAACATTAACACTGGTAACCATTTCATTTTATCCATATCACAATACTCTTTGGTTAAACAATCCCACTTGTCTCATTCTGCAGCACCAATTTCAAGCCTTACCGACTGCGGTTCACTTTCGGTTACAAAGACTTTCTTTACCGGCGTAACGGCATCGTAAGAGCCTACCCCACCCTTCATGCAGCCAATGTAAATCATGTTTGAGTCGTTGAGCGCGCACGGCACCCTGAACGTCTGCTCTCTGTCTGACGTCATCGTTACGGGATTGTCCATCAGCACACGGCCGTCGCGATAATAGGAGTTGAAGGGCAGCTTGTCGCCGCCATAGTTTATCAGATTAGACACTACAAACTTGTCATTGGCATCTATCTTGCCGTCGCTGACAACGGTTACGTCTATCCAGCGCTTGCGCGGAACGTAGAGGCTGTGAATATAATACTTGCCTCTCTCAAAATGGCTGTTATCGTAATAAAAATACAGTTTTTGCCCGTTATTGTCTGATTTTATGTCTTTCGGCATGATATACTTGTCTTCCGGAAGTGAAGAAAGGTCGAAAGTAAGATAGAAATTTCGCGCCACAGACGCGTCGTTGCCGTTGTCACGCAGTTCATCGTCACGCAACTCAAAGTACAGACGATAGTTACCGTCATTGTCGGTCACGCCTTCAGCCTTGTGACGCGTCGTCTGCTGGCCTAACCATGCTGACTCTTTATAGTCGAGACTCACCTTAACTCCTGCAAGCGGCACACCGTCGGCAGTACGTGCCATGCCGCTCATCATGGTGCTGCTCGTGGTAGGTCCTGAAATAAAGTCGTTCTCCTCATCACACGACACGATGCAAAGCATACATGCCATCAGCCAAAAGAAATTAATAAAGCTGCAAGTTTTCATATCCGTAACATTTAAGATTTTGTCTACACATTAAACACATTTGTTTACAAAATCTTGCATCGGCGAATAAAAAAACTTGCAGCTTTGACTATACTTTTATATTATGCCGCACACTATACGGCATCTTCGGCACGTTAGAAAACTACTGCCCCGACACCCTGACAAAGGCTTTCAGCATGTCGCAGCGCGTGGTGTAATTGTCGACATACTGCGGATGCTGCCTTGCGAAACTATACAGCGCACTCATGGCCTTATACTGACTTGAGGCAGGACGCGGGATGTAGACAGGGTTGTAGTCGCTGTCGTACTTGATGTCAAACCACGGGTCCTTGTCTACAAAGGCCAATGCGTAGAGCGCCTTATAGCGCATGTTGAGGTCGGAAGACACGACACACTTGTTGAGATACTCAACAGTCTTGCGCGCAAAGTCTAATTCGTTGGTGCGCGCACTGTCGTAAATGCTGTGGCCGTAATGCGTAAGGAACCAGCAGTCGCCGTAGCACGAAGCCTGATAATGCATCACGGCAAGCTCATAGGCACGCATATCCTTCTGCTCTCCCTCGCGTGCAAGGTCGTAATTGGCCTGCAGCTGCAGCATGTCCTTGCAATATTTAAGTTTCATATTCTCTTTAGGCTCACCCTTTCCCGGGCCGTCGGTGTCGGGCATGTTAGGCAACTGATGATTAAACCATCGCGGCACGCTGTATGTTCTATTGGCCATATACCAGCTGATGTTCTGCTGCGACAGGAAGCCGAGCGACACTTTCTCGAGATAAGGCAGTGCGTCGGCAAAACGGCCTTCGGCCAGATACTTTGTTCCTATAAGGTCGTTATAATAGTTTTTATTAGGATATACCTGCGAAACGACATACTGCTCAAACGGGTCTGACGGCTCCATGCTGATATACTTGAAGTAACCGGCCACGGCGTCGGCGCTTATTGTGTCCATGGCAGCAAAGTACTCGTTCCACGACGAATAGTCAGAATTCCACGCATAATCGCCCTCAATCACATAGTCAGGCTGCGAGTGGCGCCCATTCGTATAGAAATCCCGCTCATTCTCTTCCATCATTCCGAGCAGTGCCAAAGCCATGTTCAGACGGCCAGTGGCCATGTATTTCGGCACAAGAGCATTGTAGACAACACGCTCTTTCACGTCAGTGTAGTGGTTAGAATACACGTCGGACATGCCGCGCTCATTCTTTATAAGCAGGTCGAGGCGCTTCATTTCTTTCAGCAGATAGGCTGAATATGACGCACTGAACACGTTGCATCCCGTTGAAGCCAGCAGGCGTATGCAGCGGGCGTTGTCCTTCATGCGCGGCGTACCGTCCATAGCCATGGCCTCGTCGAGCTCGGCAACGGCCTCTTCCGACATGCCGAACAGATAATATATCATGCCTATGGCCGACTTCCACAGGCAGGGATACTCGTTCTTGCCGCTTCTCACCACGTTGTTGGCAAAGTCTACAAAGCGCATGGCCTCAGCCTTATACACCACACGTGCGTCGATGGTCTTAATCCACTCTTCGTCCGTGCCTGTGCCGGTGGCCTGGTCGAGCGTCTCCTGCACATTGTTTACAAAGTCCTGAACGAGATATATCAGCGTGGGCGAGTTGGGGTCGTCGAGATATATCTTCTGCATGCCGGCCAGGTTACGATAGTTGCGCATGCTCCACTTGATGCTCTGCATGTCGCCCTGCTCTGCGTATATGTTGCATGCCTCAATGCGCTTGCCCGTGTTGAGCAGTGCGCGGGCATATATGTTGCGTGCAACCTCGCGCCACACTCCCTTCGGCAGGGTTGGTGACGTTGAGTTCCAGAAGGATATGTTGGCTGCATCATAACCCAGCATCATGTTTGCGCGCATCACCATCAGCGCGTTAAGCTCACGCAGTCCGGAGTTCATGGCCGTCATTGCACTGTTGCGTATTGAGAGCAAGGCAGACTTGCGCGAGGCCAACTGCTCCTTTGTAGGATAGTTCCATGAATCGTAACTAACCTCGTCGCACACCTTCAGATAGCTGTCGAGCAGCTTCATATAGCGCAGCATCCTCACGTCGCCGCGGCTGCGCGCCACCGAATCAATCCTGTCGCGGTTCCATCTGTAATAATCCGTACTTGTATTAGACATGTCGGCGGCATATCCTTTCCAGTAAGCATTAATGCCATCGCGGAACGGCGAGTCCATTCCCTCGCGCCTGAACACGCTGAACATATAATTGTTGTGCGTGGGAGCCTCGCTCAAACAGGCCCATGCGTCGGCACACAACGACAGGGCCACGAGGCTAACGAAGATAAATTTTTTCATAATCATCCGGTTTAAATCGGGTTATATTCTGGTTACTCATGTCGAATAGTATAATCTCGCCGTTGGCGTCGGCGCGCTTGCGGCTCACGGCATCCTTGGCTTTCATTATGTCATCAAGCCCCACGCGGCGTTCAACGATGCTGTCGCCGGGCAACACGGGCAGGTCGTCGTCGGCATGCATTATGCCTACATAGCGGCCGCCGCGGAACAGTATGCGCCAGCTGAACAGCGGATAGGCCGACGCGAGCGGCAGCTTATATGAGGCAAGATGCGGCATGTAGGGTGCCGCGTCGTTCATGTCGAGTATTGGCTTGTGGCACGCAAGGTCGGTAAAGTCGCCCGTGTTATACATCATCAGCACGCCGCGGTCAACAGGCGGAGCCGGCTGCGAGAGCTGATGAAGGCGTATGGTGACCGACAGCATTATGCCGTCTTTGCGGGCCATGCTGCGCAGCTGTTTCAGAAAATCATAGTAAACGGCACGCGTGCGCATGGTCCAGTCGCAGTCTATCTGTATCTCTTTCACGTCTTCCACGTCGTTGGTCTCATTCATCTGCAGCACTCGCCTGTATATCTTTTCGGCCAGACCGCTTATATCTCGGCGCATGCAGCTGTTGACGATGAACACCACAGGCACCACCTCGACATCCTCCGGCACGGGCGTAACAAAGCGCAGCGTGGCGTTGGGCACGAGCTGTCCGCCCTCGTCCTCAACAACATCAAAGTATCTGAGGTACATGCGGCTCACCGAGTGGTCGCGCATAAACCGCTCCTTCACGCTGTCCATGCGCAGGGTGGTGCTCCAGTAGTAAACCGAGCGCACCGCATCGCCGCCACGCCTGCCGCCGCACGACAACAGGGCCACGGCCACAAGGGCCATTATAATTATTCTGTTTATTGCTGCTTTCATTACGGCAAATATACATAAAAATAAATTATACGTATATATTATGCGTAAATTTATGGAAAAAAGGCAGAAAAATATCATTCAATACAATCAGGGCTGACCACATGACAGCATCTTGCCGCAAAAATGAGCACAATAAAACTATCAGCCGGATGAGCACTGCCTGAAAGCCGGATGACGGACAGGCAAAAAACAGGACGAAACAGGCGGCCATGCAAAAGGGCATCTTTTGCGTTGCGAAATGTGGCCTTTTGCTGCCTGAAAGACGGCCTTTTGCAAGCTAAAAGAGCATCTTTTGAAGCGCAGTTTATATAGCACTGGCTATCAACAAGTTACAAATCTACGCAAAACCGGCATGGAAACAGCGGGACACAGGCACAAAAAAGGGGCGGAGCAACGCCTTGCCCCAACCCCTACAGACGGTAAAAGGAATGTAAAAATGTTATTTCAAAAACTTATCCACCTTCTCGGCAGCGTCGCGCCCTCCGGCCATAGCCCTTACAACAAGCGACGGACCGCTGACAACATCGCCCGCAACAAACACGTTGGGAGCAAGCTCGGGCAGCTCCGGCTTAAGGAATCCCATGGCCAGCAGCACCATGTCGGCCTTTATAACCTCGGACACTCCAACCGGCTCCATTATCGGGCGGCCGCCGTCAGGATTTGGCTTCCATGTTATTTCCTGCACTTCAACGCCCGTAAGCCTTCCGTCCTTGCCGACGAATCTCAATGAGTTGATGTTCCATCGCCTCGTGCAGCCTTCCTCGTGCGATGTGGTTGTCTTCAGCGTTCGCGGCCAGTTGGGCCACGGGTTGGCCGGGTCGTCGGGCCCTTCAGCGGGCTTCGGCATAATCTCTATCTGCGTTACGCTCTTGCATCCCTGGCGGTGAGCCGTGCCTATGCAGTCGCTTCCCGTGTCGCCGCCGCCTATCACGAGCACGTCTTTGCCCTTGGCGCTGACCAGTTCGTCCTTCGGATACTCGTGTCCGGCGAGCACGCGGTTCTGCTGTGCAAGCATGTCGAGCGCAAAATATATGCCTTTAAGCTCGCGTCCGGGTATGGCAAGGTCGCGAGCCATGGGCGTTCCAGTGGCTATCACGTAAGCGTCGAAGCCTTCGGGCAGCTTGTTCATGTCTACACACTGATTATATTTAAAGGTTATTCCCTCCTGCATCAGCACGCCGATGCGTCGGTCTATCACCGCCTTGTTGAGCTTAAAGTTAGGTATGCCGTAACGCAGCAGTCCGCCGGCATCCTCGTTCTTGTCAAACACCGTAACCATGTAGCCCTTCAGGTTAAGGCGGTTGGCAGCCACCAGTCCGGCCGGCCCGGCCCCTATCACGGCCACCTTCTTGCCGTTGCGCTCAGGATTGTGTATGCGCACATAGTTCTCCTCGAAGGCGTGCTCGGTTATGGCAGCCTCATCCTCGCGGTTGGTTGTAGGCTCATGTTCTACGAGATTGAGCACGCAGGCCTTCTCGCAGAGCGCCGGACAGATGCGTCCGGTGAACTCAGGAAAGTCGTTGGTTGAGTTGAGCAGGCGGTAAGCCAGCTCCCAGTCGCCCTTATACAGAGCGTCGTTCCACTCGGGCGGCTTGTTGCCCAGCGGACATGCCCAGTGGCAGAAGGGCACTCCGCAGTCCATGCAGCGCGACGCCTGCATGCGGCGGTCGTTAGAGTTGAGCGTCTGCTCCACCTCACCAAAGTCATGTATACGGTCGTGTACCGGCCTGTGTCCCGCTTCCTTGCGGTGTATAGTCAAAAATGCTTTAGGATTTCCCATGTCTGTTATGTTGTAAGTTCTTTAAAAATTTATTTTGCAGGAGGCAAGAGGTAAGGAGAAATATCCTTGAGCGCAGCGAAAAAAGACAAATGCATTATTCTTTAGTAGTTAAAGGAGTTAAAGGAGTTAGAGGAGTTAAAGGAGTTAAAGGAGTTAAAGTCAATAGCCTTGCTGCTTCTTATCACCACTCTGCATTTGGATTTTTCACTCTTCGTTCTTCACTCTTCACTTAGAATTAATAGTCTCTCTGCATGTCGGCAATCTTCTGCTGGAGCTTTCTTACCTGCTCTTCCTGCAGCACGCGCTTGTATTCGATTGGCACAACCTGTACGAAGTCTTCAACATAGCGGTTCCAGTCGTCGAGCATGGTGCGTGCCAGCTTAGAGCCGGTGTAGAGATAGTGCTGGCGTATCAGCTCATGCAGCTCCTTGCGGTAGTTGCTCTCGTCAACGAGGTTTATCTCCACCATGTCCATGTTGCAGAAGTAGTCGAAGTTGTGGTGCTTGTCCCACACGTATGCCACTCCGCCGCTCATACCGGCAGCAAAGTTGCGCCCGGTTTCGCCCAACACTACAACGCGGCCGCCCGTCATATACTCGCAGCAGTGGTCGCCGGCACCTTCAATGACGGCTATCGCGCCCGAGTTTCTCACCGCGAACCGCTCTCCCACCTTGCCGTTTATATACAATTCGCCGCTTGTTGCGCCGTATAGTCCGGTGTTTCCGGCTATGATGTTGTCCTCTGCCTCAAAGTTGCTGCGCACAGGCGGCAGTATGGCTATGCGCCCGCCGCTCAGTCCCTTGGCAAAATAGTCGTTGGTCTCGCCCTCAAGCTTGAAGCTGACACCGTTGACGAGGAAAGCTCCGAAACTCTGTCCGGCGCTGCCCTTAAACTTTATGTTGATGGTCGAGTCGGGCAGTCCGTCGTATCCGTACTTCCCGGCAATCATTCCGCTTAGCATCGTTCCCACGGCGCGGTCGGTGTTCTTTATGGCGTAGTCGAGGTTAACTTCCTCTTTCTCCTCCATGGCTTTCTGCGCCGAGCGTATTATCTGACGGTCGAGAATGTTGTCGAGGTCGTGAATCTGTGTCGTGGTATGATACAGCGAGCAGTTACCGCTCTCACGGTTGAGCAGACGGCTGAAGTCGAGCATCGACGGCTTGCTGCCCTTCTCGGCCTCTTTCTTCACAATCAGTTCGGTGTGTCCCACTATGTCGTCGAGCCTTGTATATCCCATTTCGGCCAGATATTCGCGCACTTCGCGGGCGAGGAAGGTGAAATAGTTTACAAGATATTCATATTTTCCGATAAAGTTCTTACGCAGTTCGGGGTTCTGTGTGGTTACGCCGAGCGGACACGTATTGAGGTTGCACTTGCGCATCATTACGCAGCCCAGCACGATGAGTGCCAGCGTCCCGAAGCCGAACTCCTCGGCACCGAGCAGCGCCATGAGCACAACGTCGCGTCCGGTCTTCAGCTGTCCGTCAACCTGCAGGCGCACCTTGCCGCGCAGTCCGTTCTTCACGAGTGTCTGCTGTGTCTCGCTTATGCCTATCTCGGGCGATATTCCGGCAAAGCGCATGCTCGATGCAGGAGACGCGCCCGTGCCTCCTTCTGCACCGGAAACCACAATAAGGTCGGCCTTAGCCTTGGCCACGCCGGCAGCAATGGTGCCCACGCCACTCTCGGCCACGAGCTTAACACTTACGATAGCCTTGGGGTTGACGTTCTTAAGGTCGAATATCAGCTGTGCAAGATCCTCAATAGAGTAGATATCGTGGTGAGGCGGCGGCGAAATAAGCGATATGCCGGGTATAGAGTGGCGTGTCTTGGCTATTATCTCGTTCACTTTAAATCCGGGCAACTGTCCGCCTTCGCCGGGCTTTGCGCCCTGTGCCACCTTTATCTGGAGTTCCTCTGCGTTGACAAGGTATTCGGTGGTTACGCCAAAGCGGCCTGATGCTATCTGCTTGGTCTTGCTCGACAGCGATATGCCGTTGAACTTAGAATGGAAACGTTCGTTGTCCTCTCCTCCCTCGCCAGTGTTTGAACGTGCGCCGAGCTTGTTCATAGCCAGGGCTATGGCCTCGTGTGCCTCACGGCTCAACGCACCGAAACTCATGGCGCCTACTACAAAATGCTTGACTATGCTCTCAACAGGCTCCACCTTGTCGATGTCTATCGGATTGCGCTTGAAATCGAGGAAGTCGCGTATGAATATAGGCGAGTCTTTCTCATCTACAAGCCTTGTAAACTCCTTATACTTCTTATAGCTGCCAAGGCGTGTGGCAAGCTGAAGCGTGGATATGGTCTCCGGATTCCAGGCATGCCTGATTCCGTCCTTCCGGTAATGGAAGAGTCCGTGGTTGGGTAGGAAATCGGTGCATACCGTCTTTGAGAAGCCTTCATCGTGCATGGCTATCGCGTCGCGCGCAACAGTCTCAAGTCCGATGCCTCCAATTGTTGATGTTTCTGTTCCGAAGTATGCCTTCAGCAGACTCTCCGACAGTCCGATGCTCTCAAATATCTTTGCTCCGCGGTATGAGCGGATGGTTGATATGCCCATCTTGGCCATAATCTTGAGCAGGGCTTTCTTCACGGCCTTGATATAGTTGGCCTCGGCTGTCTCATAGTTTTCCTGCACCTTGCCGCGCTTTACGAGGTCGTCGAGTATGGCAAACGTCATATACGGGCACAGGGCCGACGCTCCGTAGCCCAGCAGCAGGGCGGCATGCATGGTCTCGCGTATTTCGCCGCTCTCTACGATGAGGGCCGTCTGCACGCGCTTTCCCACAGATATAAGATAATGGTGAACGGCACTTACGGCCAGCAGCGACGGTATGGCGGCATGCGTTTCGTCGATGTCTCGGTCTGTAAGGATGATATAGTTGTAGCCTTCGTCAACACTTCTCTCGGCCTGCTTGCACAGGCTGTCGAGTGCCTCGCGCAGCCCGTCTTCGCCCTTTGCGCACTCAAAGAGTATCGGCAGCTTCACGGTGTTGAAGCCTTTGTAGCGTATGTTGCACAGGATGTCGAGCTGGGTGTTGTTAAGTATGGGGTGAGGCAGGCGCACCATCTTGCAGTTTGTCTCATCGGGACTAAGTATTCCGGTACCCACACGGCCTATATACTCGGTAAGCGACATCACAAGATTCTCGCGGATTGAATCGATTGCGGGGTTGGTAACCTGTGCAAACTGCTGACGGAAGTAGTTGAAGAACACCTGCGGACGGTCGCTCAGCACAGCCAGAGGCGTGTCGTTGCCCATAGAGGCGGTAGGCTCCTGACCGTTGACGCACATAGGTATTATGGTGTTCTCGATATCTTCCTCGCCGAAGCCGAACATCAGTTCGCGGCGCACAAGATTGTCAACGGCATTGCTTACCTTACGTCCGCTCTTCAGTTTTTCAAGCTGTATGCGGTTGGCCGACAGCCACTGGCGGTACGGATGCTCTGCCGCAAGGCGCTCTTTTATCTCTCCGTCATAGTAGATTTTGCCCTCCTGCGTGTCGATTAGCAATATCTTGCCCGGCTGCAGGCGGCCTTTCTCGGCTATCTCCGACGGATCAAAATCCATGACACCCACCTCTGAAGCCACAACCATCATGTCGTTGCGGGTTATGGTGTAGCGTGCCGGACGCAGACCGTTGCGGTCGAGCATTCCGCCGGCATAGCGTCCGTCGCTGAAGAGCAGCGCTGCCGGACCGTCCCACGGCTCCATCAGTATTGAGTGATACTCGTAGAAGGCTTTCAGGTCTTCTGATATCGGATTCTTGTCGTTAAAGCTCTCGGGCACCATAAGCGCCATGGCATGGGGCAACGAGAGTCCGCTCATGACGAAGAACTCGAACACGTTGTCGAGACTTGCCGAGTCGCTCATGCCCGGCTGTATTATCGGCGATATGTCTTTAATGTTACCCAGAGCCTCCGAGCTTAGCACACTCTCGCGCGCCTGCATCCATCCGCGGTTTCCACGGATAGTGTTTATCTCGCCGTTGTGGCACAGCAGGCGAAACGGCTGCGCCAGGCTCCACGTAGGGAATGTGTTTGTTGAGAAGCGGGAATGCACAAGCGCCAGGCCGCTGGTGAAGTAACTGTTTGTGAGGTCGGGAAAATACTGCCGCAGCTGAAGGCTCGACAGCATACCTTTATATATAATATTCTTGCTCGAAAGCGAGCAGATGTAAAAGTCCTTGTTGTTCACGCGGCGCTCAATGCGTTTGCGGATAAGATACAGCGTGCGCTCGAAATAAGGCACACGGTTGTCAGTAACGCCTGTAACAAAAAGCTGCTTTATGTCAGGCTCGCTTGACAGAGCCGTCTCTCCGAGACATTCGGGATTGGCAGGAACGTTGCGCAGATGCATAAGCGTCAGGCCCTCACGTTCAATCTCTTCAATCATTATGCTCAATATGTCCTGCTGCACGGTCTCGTCCTTAGGCAGAAAAACAAGTCCTGTTCCGTATTTTCCCTTCTCAGGTACCGGTATTCCCTGCAAAAGGATAAACTCGTGAGGTATCTGCAACATTATTCCGGCCCCGTCGCCGGTTTTGTTATCCGCTCCCTCCGCTCCGCGGTGACGCATGTTTTCGAGCACTTTCAGGGCGTTGTCAACAAGTTCATGGCTCTTGTTTCCATGAATATTGACAACCATTCCCACGCCACACGCGTCATGTTCGTATTCTGCATTATACAATCCTTTTCCCATAATTAATTGCATTTAAGTTAATGTTTACACGAAATACATATCAAAGTGACTGCAAAAATACAAAATTACTTTCTTTTTGAGTACATCTTTTAATTATAAAATATTCATTATTTTAGCACAAAGCGCAGATTGATTACAATTAGACAAATATTTACCCGAAAACAAAACATTTATTAACCATAATAAAAGAAAATGATTTCGATCCGAAAGTTATCCCCGGAAAGTAGATTTAAAAATTACATTCAACTATTAAAAAAGAATAAGCAAAATGATGAGTTGTTTACAACACAGTATTCAAAAGATGCTTGCAAGTGATAAAATCCGCAAATAAAAAATGGTTCATTTTGGTTCAAATAATACAATATATCAGATGTTTTATAAAAAAATTAATATTTTTGCAGACACTAAACGTCATAAGACAAACTAAATGGATACGAAATATACCGAAATAGAGTGCCTTAAACTTGAAATTGAAAAAAGGATGGGTAAGCCATTGAAATCGCCAACCGACTTCAATCAACTTTCGCTGAGACTACAAAAGGAACTAAAAGAAGAAATAAGCATATCTACGATAAAGCGTATCTGGGGATATGTTGAAACAAAACACAACACACGATACACCACATTATCAATACTGAGCCGCTTTATCGGATACACCGACTGGTACGACTTCTGCCTGTCTCTTAGACGAAGAAGCATAATGGAACCAGACTCGATGCCTGAAAAACAGATACGTACATCAAGCCTGAAAAACGGAGACAAAATAGCACTTGGATGGGCACCCGACTGCACTTGTGAAATAGAATACATTGGCGACAGCTGTTTCCGCGTTGAAGAATCGTCGAACAACAAACTTTGCAAAGGCGACACGTTCAAGACTCTTATATTCAATCTGAACAAACCTTTATATGTGTCGGAACTCGAACACGGCGACAGCAAGCAATGTACGTACATAACAGGAAAAGACAACGGACTGACAACACTGCAACTTACGATTGCAAAATCTGATGCAGCTGCTAAATGACAACTTGCAAGGGGCAATTCAACATATCATAAAGCAAGATGGCACAAAAGCAGAAAGCAAGAACATGTTCTGAACCGTTATGAACCAAAACACTGATATGGTGTTTTCATATTTTTATCTATTTTTGCAGCATTAGAAATGAATAAAAATCAAATACAATAAAGAACAACACATTAACATAGGAAAAAAGATATAGAGGTTAATAAATTTAGGAAATGTTTTTTAATAGTTTAGTAAGACTTGTTTTAACCGATGTTCTTTAGACCGTGAGGCCTGAGGAACATCTTTTTTATGCCCCTGAATAACACAAAAGCATCAGCTTGCCCCACCTTTACGCTTATACGGGCACAAATCTGCCATTTTGTTACCTGCCGGATTCCGTCGAGACAACGGCAAAAGGCATGCTTTTGCATTGCAGCTTGGCATGAACAAAAACACAAGAGCAGACGTAAGGGCATAAAAAAAGGACTCCGCTGAGTCCCTGTCTTTTGTTAACCTTAAATCTAATACTATGAAAAACACAGTGCAAAGATATGAAAGTTTTAGCCAAAATGAAACTGTTTTATGATAATAATTTTACAAATAGGCAGTTTTATTGATATAAATCAACGAAACTGCCTATTTATCTTAATTATTTCTTATAATTTTTCAGTCCGGTGTTAAGGAAGTCGGTATAATGACCGATATTTTCGTCGTAGCTGTAAGAACCGGCAACAGGCATACCCTTATTGTCGAGAATTACATAGAACGGCTGTGCATTAGCACCAAACTTGCTGCGCTGCAGATAGCTCCACTTGTCGCCTACGGTGCGCAGCTTGCGCTTGCGTCCGTTCTCAACAACCTCTATCGGCTTGTCGAGCGGCTGCTTGTCGTCTACATAAAGAGATATGAGCACGAAGTCGTTGTTGAGCTTGTCGGCCACCTGCGGGTCGGTCCATACGGCTGCCTCCATCTTACGGCAATTGACACATCCGAATCCTGTGAAGTCGATAATAACCGGCTTGCCTTCAGCAGCAGCTGCTGCCATGCCCTGCTCATAATCCTTATACTTAGGTTCAACCTCGTTGTGATAGAGGTTAAAGTCCTGAGTGTTAACAGGAGGAGCAAACGCGCTGACGGCCTTGCAGGGTGCGCCCCAAAGACCGGGGATAAGATATACGGTGAACGCAAGCGAAATCATACCGAGCATGATGCACGGAACAGGCATGGCGTCGGTACTTCCCTGGTCGCTCGGGAACTTAAGTTTGCCGATAAGATAAAGACCGAGCAGGCCGAATATGACAATCCAGATGGCAAGGAACACTTCGCGGTCGAGCAGTCTCCAACCGTAAGCAAGGTCGGCAACAGAGAAGAACTTGAGGGCGAAAGCCAGCTCTATGAATCCGAGCACAATCTTTATTGTGTTCATCCAGCTGCCCGACTTAGGAGCCTGCTTGAGCCATGTTGGGAACAGGGCGAAGAGTGTGAACGGCAGGGCCAATGCTATGGCAAAGCCGAGCATACCGATGGCGGGGCCTGCGATGCTGCCTGACGTGCTGACCTCTACGAGCAGGAATCCGATGATAGGACCTGTGCATGAGAAGGAAACGAGAGTAAGCGTGAACGCCATGAGGAAGATGCTGAGCAGGCCGCTTGTTGACGATGCCTTGTTGTCAACCTTGTTGGTCCATGACGAAGGCAGGGTTAGCTCGAACCATCCGAAGAACGAGAGGGCGAACACTACCAGCAACAGGCAGAAGAAGATGTTGAACACGGCGTTGGTGGCAAGGGCATTGAGCGAGCTTGCGCCGAATATGGCTGTTATGGCCAGGCCGAGCGCAAGGTAGATAACGATGATAGATACGCCATAGGTTATGGCGTCGCGTATGCCTTTCTTCTTGTCCTTAGCACGTTTCAGGAAGAAACTTACGGTCATAGGTATGATAGGCCATACGCAAGGAGTGAACAATGCCACGAAGCCGCCGACAAGTCCCATAAGGAAGATGTAGAGCCAAGAGCGGCTTGAGCCTGCGTCGCCTCCGTTAAAGTTCTGCAGCTCGTCAATAACAGGTGTCCACAAGTCGCCCTGTGCGTTTACGGCAGCCGTGTCAGTTTCAACAGAGTCGGCATCAGCCAGGGCAGCGGCGGCTGTTGTGTCGGCAGCCTCGGCAGTTGCTGTTTCTTCAGCTTCAGGCGCGTCGGCAGGGCCTTCGCCCTTGAACGAGAACTCCACCTGCGTAGGCGGTATGCAGTTTTCGTCGTTGCAAGCGCCATACTCCAGATATCCGCTAACCTGATATGTCTTTCCGGTAATTTTGTATTTCTGCACGAAAGTGACGCTGTTTTCAAAATAGCGCAGGTTCATGCCGAACATCTTGTCAAACTGGCTTATCTCCTTTCCTCTGTGCGAGAGTTTTCCCGTGGCCTTCACTCCGTCGGCCTTTTCTGTGGTCAGAGTGGCAGAAATAGGCCCGTCGGCAGGCAGTCCGGTTGAATACACGTGCCATCCTTTGTCTATCCGCCCTGTAAAAATAACTTCAAGCTCGGTTGGCGACACTTTTTTCTGGCTCACCTTAAAGTGAACCGGGTCTTGCATCTGGGCTGCAACGGCCAGAGTGAACATGGCCAGCAGCGCTGTTAGAAATGTAGTTTTTAAAAGTTTCATTATTTTTTCTGGGTTTTATGTGTCATTATATCAAGCACGAAACGGTCGGTCTCGTCCATGCCCCTGCGGCCTATCTCAGTAAGGTTGCGTATGCTCTGGTCCACGTCGTCGTCGATGATGCCCTCCACCGAGGTTACATGCTTGTTCTGTATGGCCAGCATGGCGCTCATCACGGCCGTGCTTACGCCCGTTGTCAGCTTCAGCGCGCAGCTGGGCTTTGCGCCGTCGCATATCATGCCCGTAAGGTTGGCTATCATGTTCTTCACGGCATACGAAATCTGCTCGTAGCTGCCTCCCATAAGGTATGTTATGCCGCAGCTGCTGCCCGTGCTTGCCACCACGCATCCGCACAGGGCTGAAAGCGAGCCAAGGTGCTGCTTGATGTATATTGCCGTAAGGTTGCTTATAATCAGGGCGCGTATGGTTTCCTCCTCGGTGTTGTGGTTTTCGCGCGCGAACACCACTACGGGCATGGTGGTGCAGATGCCCTGGTTGCCGCTGCCGCTGTTGCTCATCACGGGCACCATGGCGCCGGCCATGCGCGCGTCGCAGGCGCAACTCGTGGCCGAAAGTATCTTTGAGAATATGCTGTCGCCCATTATGCCCTTGCCCAGCGGACTGCACATCGTCTTGCCAAGCGTGTGGCCGTAGTTATCGCGCAGGCCGGCCGCTGCGGCCGTCTCGTCCATGCGCTTGGCGTCGAGTATGAACCTAAGCTCCTCAACGTCGGTCTCGGTGGCAAACTCGTACACCTTGCGCAGCGTCAGCTTCACCTCCTCGCCCTTTGCCTCCTCAACCTTAGGGGCCATATTGTCGAGCATAACGTTGCCGTCCTTGCGCAGATAAACGAAGTTGGTGTGCATGCTCATAATCCTTGCCTCGGCCTCGTGCTCTCCGGCACGGCACTTCACGGCAATGTAAAGCTTGTCGGGCGCGTCGTCCTTCAGGCTTATGTGTATTCTGTCTTCCCCGATATACTCTTTTCCGCGCTCAACGGCCTGCTTGTCGCAATCCTGCAAAACCTCAAGCTCAAGCTCCGAACGGCCTATCAGCGCTCCGAGAGCCACGGCTATGGGCAGGCCTATCATGCCTGTTCCGGGTATGCCCACGCCCATTGCGTTTTTCAAGATGTTGGCACTAAGCTCTATGTCTATGCTCTCGGGAAGAGTTCCGAGAAGCTCCTTGGCCTTTGCCACGCAAAGAGCTACGGCAATGGGCTCGGTGCAGCCTATTGCCGGCATAACCTGACTGTGAATCAGAGCTATAATAGATTTTCTTTCTTCTGTTGACAACATTGCTAAGACTTTTAGGTTATACTTACAAGTTGCGAAGTTACAAATTTAAGCGGAAAAAATTTATTTTTAACAAGGAAAATTACGCAAATGTTATAAAAAAAACGGCCCGCAACATGTTAACGCCTATAAAAATGCTTACATTTTGTAAGCAGAAGGCATAAAAATTCATTTCCGGTTAAAAAACAGGTTTCAATCAGAAAGGCACACAGCCACAAAACGGCGCTTACATACGGCATTGCAAAAGACGGCAAACAGCAGTGCAAAAGGCCATGTTTCAGAAGACAAAAGGCGGTCTTTCGGAAAGCAAAAGGCCACCTTTTACACCGCAGCACGCAACACATTGAAAATCAGGTATATAACAATCTGAAACAGACATCGCCAAAATAATGCCGAAAGACACTGAATGCAAGACTCTGCCCGCAGGCAGCCGGCATCTCCCAACATCCATAGCAAAGCGACACGCATACATGCACACAACACGAACGAGCAACGACAGAAGAGAACAAAAATTAGCAAGACAACACACCGCACTAACTATTTTTAGCATTAAAAAGTTGCCGATATGAAAAATAAAGCCTATCTTTGCCAACAAGAATAAAATGAATTAACATAAGGAAAGGCAAGATCAAGGATTCCGACATTGAGAAACATGCCGGAATCTTTCGTTTTGTCTGTCCTAAAAACAATAATAATTTTTAAAACCTACAATTATGGCTTACATGTCACAAGAAGGCTACGACAAGTTAGTGGCCGAACTAAAACATTTGGAAAGTGTCGAACGTCCCAAGGCTTCAGCAGCGATTGCAGAGGCCAGAGACAAGGGCGACCTGAGCGAGAACTCTGAATACGACGCCGCAAAGGAGGCACAGGCACACCTGGAGGACAAAATCAACAAAATCAAGCTGGCTATCTCAGAGGCCAAGATTGTCGACACGTCGCGCCTCAGCACCGACTGCGTGCAGATTCTGTCGAAAGTGGAGATGACCAACCTGGCCAACAACGCAAAGATGAGCTACACCATCGTAAGCGAGAGCGAGGCCAACCTGCGCGAAGGCAAGATATCTATAAAGACTCCTATCGCACAGGGACTGCTCAACAAGAAAGTCGGCGACGAGGTTGAAATAAAAATTCCACGCGGAACAATACAGCTGCGTATCGACAAAATCACAGTAGAATAAAGCTCATGAGAGGTTAAGGTCATGAGGCTTTAAGGCAGGCAAGCCAAAGACTCCTGACACTGAAGCCTCATAACACAAGACATCTCTAAGCCAAAAACCTTACATAAAATAATATAAAAACATAATATCATGGATATCTTCTCAAAAATAGCCGCCGGCGAAATTCCCAGCTACAAATGCGCCGAAAACGACAAGTTTTACGCCTTTCTCGACATCAACCCGCTGGCCAAGGGCCACACGCTGGTGATACCGCGCCGCGAGGTTGACTACTTCTTCGACCTCAACGACGACGAAATTGCCGAGATGATGGTGTTCGCCAAGAAAGTGGCCGTTGCCATAAAAAAAGCCTTCCCATGCCGCAAGGTGGGAATGGCCGTGCTCGGACTCGAAGTGGCACACGCGCACATACACCTCGTTCCGATGCAGAGCGAGAACGACATGCTCTTCTCTAACCCAAAACTGAAGCTCACCGAGCAGGAGTTTAAAGAGGCAGCAGACAAGATATATGCCGCATTCTGCGAATAAGGCCGCACACACAGCCGCAAAGCAGAACAGGCACAAAAACAAAAGAGTGAGGAACATCAGCCCGCAGAAGGGCCGGCGCTCCTCACTCTTTTATTTTCGACACCGCACTAAAGGCTAAATAAACTCATCGCCATACTTGACCTGCACCTCATTGACATACTTGCGTATAAGCGCCGACGAATCCTCCTTCTTGCATATAAGCAGCACGTTGCCCTTCTCGGCCACGATATATCCGTCGAGCCCGTTAATTATGCCCATGTGGTCGTCAGGCAGCTTTATTATGTTGTTGTGGCTGTCCTCTACAATCACGCGCGAACTGACAACCACATTGTCGCCCTCGCCCTTGCTAAAACTCTCATATATAGAGTGCCACATCCCAAGGTCGGCCCAGCCAAAGTCGCATATCATCACATAAACATTCTCGTTCTTCTCGAGGATGCCATAGTCAATCGACAGGTTGGGATACGACGGGAAATTATCCTTTATGAACTCCAGCTCGCGCTCCATACTGTATTCAGCCCCTGAAGCCTCAAGCTTTCTCAGCACCGGAGGGAATATCTTTTTAAGACATTCGCAAAGATAGGCAACATTAGACAAAAACAAGCCCGTGTTCCAGTAGAACTCGCCGCTCTCCATGAACATGCGCGCAAAGTCGCGGTCGGGCTTCTCTGTGAACGACTTCACCTTAAACACATCATCGCGCTCCGAAGGCTCGCCAACCTGAATATATCCATATCCGGGCTCCGGACGAGTGGGCTTAACCCCCATTGTCAGCAGGCAATCGTTTGCGCCTACAAAGTCGAGGCCGTTAAGAACATCTGTCCTGAACACATCCTCCTTAAACACAGCCTGGTCAGACGGCACAACCACAAGGCGCGCATCCCTGTCCCTGTGAAGTATCCTGTAAGTGGCCCAGGCCACGCTCGGAGCCGTATTACGGAATATCGGCTCGCTAAGAATGTTGATTTCAGGCAGTTCGGGCAACTGCTCCTTCACCAAGTCACCATAAATATAGTTGGTGCTGATATAGATATTTTCAGACGGAATAAACTCCGCCATACGGTCATAGGTCTGCTGAAGAAGCGTGCGCCCGGTAGAGAAGAAGTCAAGAAACTGTTTAGGACGGTCTTCGCGGCTGCAAGGCCACAGGCGGCGTCCTTTGCCGCCGGCCAAAATAAGACAATAATTGTTTTTATTCACACTCATTGTATTTACAGATTGTTTTACGAATACGAAGATAAGCATTATTGTCTGTATAACCAATTATTTTAAGTTTTTTCAATTAAAAATTTGTCAATTCAGAATTTATATTTATCTTTGCACCCGAAAAGAAGCCCAGATGGCGGAATCGGTAGACGCGCTGGTCTCAAACACCAGTGGGGCAACCCGTGCCGGTTCGACCCCGGCTCTGGGTACAAGAAAACAGCTAAGTATTTGGTTATCAATACTTGGCTGTTTTTATTTTATATAAATAATATCCTGCTTATATTTTAAACAAAGTATCTCAAAGCCTACATCCCGCCATGAATGTCAGCAAGTATGCTCCGTTCTATTTCTTCCACCGGTTCATCAGTGTATCTCTTCACGATGGTGTGACGGCTCAGATAGTCGATGCTGTCGCACATTTCGCGCAGGATGGTTATCTGGTGTGAAGACAACAGCAGGGTCTTGCTTTTGTCTTTCAGAGAGCGCATGATTTTCTTCAGCTGAATACAGCCGTATAAGTCGACACCGTTGAACGGCTCATCAAGTATATACAAGTCGTTGTCCTGCAACAGCAGAGCCATAAGCGCCAGCTTCTTTTTCATGCCGGTAGAATATTCCGATGCATACCTATGCAACGGCAGTTGAAACATCTTATTTGCTTCTTCCACCCTTGCTCTGTCGATTTTCTTGCCTTTTGCTTTTATACAAAAATCGAGATACTCATATCCGGTAATCAGCGAATAGAAATGAGTCTCGGCCGGCAGATAACCGATTGAGATGCCTGACGCCTTGTCTATGCTGCCGTCATAACCGGTAAGTCCCATGATGCAGTTAAACAGCGTTGTCTTGCCAGCCCCGTTCTCACCGGCAAGGCCATAAATCATCCCCGACTGATAGGCTACCGACAATCCATGTAAAACCACTGTCTTGCCGTAGCTTTTTGACAAATCTGTTATCTTTATCAGCTCCATATATTTTTTAAGTTGTCTTTAAGGAATACACAGCACAATACGTTTATCAGAATAAACGGAACGAGCAGAAACGGAATAAAACAAGTAAAGAAAAACAAGGGTATAAGCACTATCAGCTGATATACGGCCAGTGATGCTGATGAAAACGACATATGGCGCACCATGCCCATGTTGCACAGATATAATATGCTTCCCGATATTACGGAAACAGCAAACAGCATATTATCGCCGCTGAAAGAAAACGAAAGTATAATACCGACAAAAGGCACGGCTGTTATCACGGCATTCCATACGCTTGACAAGACAAGGTGCCGCAGAAAAGCTGAATAATTAAGATAAAAGGTGAGCTGCTGCCGCTGCGGAACCGATGCAAACGACATAGTCTGAACCACTCCCCATACAATCAGGGCTACTTTTCCGATACGGACATTGGCATGCAGCGCCCCTATAACAGATAACAGGAGCAGAAGGATATAAAGCCAGCCGTATAGGCGGAACATACGGATATACTCCAGGCCACCCTTGTAGAGAAAAGGCAATGGGACGGGCGCAGACTTCAGCCTTACGGTCTTTAGCTTAGGCAAGAGAACGGCAGTTGTCATGACGACTGCGGCAGCGGCATAATGACTTCTGAGACATTCAATCACAACAAACGGCAAACCTATCAATATATATTCAGCCATGAGGAGTAAGGCTGGACATTTAACTTGCTGCGACAGAAAATCTTTGTCTTTGCGTTCATTATGATAGCATAGCAGGCATAAAATGACGGTAGCGGGCATAATCCAGCTGTAGTTTGTCTTTATCAGCACATAAAGAGCCAAAAACATAAATGCCGCCAAAAGCAGACTTACGGCAACGCCCAGTCGCCTTAAAATCCGCCAAAGCTGTTTCAGCCGTAATCCGAAATAGAGAACTGCTATCATTGCTTCCTCATCAATTCAAGAGTTTAATCACTTCTTCTTTTGTCTGCACGCTCCAAAAAGAATTACAAACGCGCTTAAAGCCACGCCTACAGTTATTCCTAAAGCCACCCCAATATTAATATTATCAATAGCTGCGCCAGCTGCCGTGCCAACCATAATCCCCGATGCCATAACAGGACCGCAAATCAAATAATATTTCTTCATAATCTTTATTGTCTGTTATTTCAGAAATGCAAATGTACAACAAAAGGAGCGATTAGAAAAGACTAATCGCTCCTTTTTATACTATGCCCAATAATTATAATATCAGGCTGTTGTCATTATTTCTTCCCACCAATCTCAAACGGCTTTGTAGCCGTGGCGTTGCCGTACTGAATGTAGAGCTGATATTTTCCCGGTTTCATGTCGGTAACGTCTATAATATATGGTGCTACATATTTCACAGCCTTAACTATGCGCTCCTTGCTGTCGAATATCACCACCTTGGCCTGCTCCTGTGTAGGCAAGGTTAGGCGTATGCCCGAATTGTTAGGGTTAAATGTAACGCGGGCCTCATCAAGAGCCTTGGCATAGTTGACAGGCAGCGCAGAGACATCACTGGGCGAGAACTTAACCTTCACCAACAGCGGAACACCTTTAAGGCCTCCGTCAGGCATTACATACACAGGTATCTCTGTGCCCGGCTCCAACTGCATCATGTTAAGCTCAACGTTAAGCGAACCGTTGTTAGATGCATCCATGCCGAGAGATGTATTCTCAAACACAAATGTAACCTCAACTGGCTTATTGTCAGGATTATCGGCAGAACGTGATACACCCATGATATAGCCTTTGTTCTTTATAACATTGTCCGACGACAGTTTTGTCCATGCCGTTTTGTCGGGCTGCTCCGCACGAGAGCGCGTATTATACTCACACAGATAATATGCTTTTTTGCTGTCGTTCAGGTTATAGCCCAGCGCATTTAAATCGCTTATCTGGGCAAGACTGGCATTAGAAGGGAACGAAATAAAGTTCCATTTGCCCGGCGTGAAAGTATATTTCAATATTAGCTTCTTTACATGGGCAAAACCATTGTCGACCAAAACCTGGCCTCGCGACTCCGGGTCGGCATACACTGTTAGCTGGTCTATCTCATCGCCATTGTTAAGCACCAGCTTGCCGTCGCGTGCCACAGTCTTGTTGTTACGCACATAGAAGCGGCATTTTGTTAATTTAGCCGGAAGATAGACGTCATTACCCGGCTGCACGGCCACAACTTCTATATAAGCCGACTTATTCTGCGGCAATGTGTGCAGATTAAGAATATTTCCGTTTTCTATCGTGGCATACTCTTCTCCCGATATCATATAATAGTACACCTTGCCGCCAGACGTGAACTTGGCATCAAGCTCATGTGTGAAAGGCTTATCTGTAGCCAGAATCTGCGTTGAAGGCCAGTCGGTTGTCTGCTCCTTGCGAGTGTCCTTCTTCAGATACACACGTCCCATAGGAAAGTTCATGTGATCCTGATTATAATTATCTATAACGTCACCGTCGAGCACTATAGTCGTAGCACCGTCTATCAAGGCCTCAAACTTACGCAGATATATACCGTCATAATCAGCCGGCTTCGTGGTGTTTGTCATTGAATAAATATCATGAGACTCAATGGTCTCGTCGTTGACAATAAGCGAAAATCTCACATCGCCCTGACTTTTGTTGTCTTGTATACCATAATAGGTAAACAAGCGTGAATAATCATTGCCTTCAGGAAAGACAAACGTAAAGCTACCTTTGCCGTGAGTACTGAAACTCTTGTAGAAATTGATTCCACCTACAGCAAAAGGATTAGTCTTATAGTCTATACTTCCGTCAATACGTGGTGTGTCGGGAGCATAGCCAGTAGTAAAAGACGTCCATTTTACGTCGCTGCCAATCCACTTGAACCGTTCCAACGCATTATCTTCTATCATCTCGGTCACCAATGTTGTTCCGTCTGTCATAACAGCCTTAACCTGATAAGCATAACGGTCGCCGGTTGAAACGAGCGGCACAACAAACGAACGGTCGAGCGAAGAAGGTATGGGCAACAAATAATAACCGTCTTGCAAAGTTATATTTTCTTCAGACAAGGTGCTCTTTCCGTCACGCAGACTATAACAAACCAGCTGCAGACTCTGTACCTGTTTGTCAGCGTTGTCCAACTTAGCTATGACCATACGGCCGTCAAGGCTTCCGTCTGCAGCTGTGATCAGTCCGTCAAGCTCAATGCTCTGAGCCTGCACTTGCAGGCCGAGCAATGACACCAATAAAATAATTATATATCTCGCTTTCATTATCTTACGTTTATTTTGTTTGTATAATCTTTGTTAGACATGCGTACACGCACTATATAAGTGCCGGAAGTCAGCTGATGATAAGAACTTGAGGCGCTTGTAGTTGTATAGACGCGGCGACGTCCGGCAGTATCGAAGATCTCAATAACAGACTTGTCTGTAAGTCCGTCTATACGGCATGTGTTTCCGTTGACGCTTACCGAAGGTTTGCCGCCGCCAGCAACCTGATCTATTCCAGTCGTTCCTTCCTGGACATTCAACACCAGAACAAAGCGCGACTTGGCTTCATCAGCAGTATTGACCTCAAACTCATAGCCGTTTCCGTCGAGCAAGTTCCAACGCTGTCCTGTAGTCTTATCCAACAGTTCGGCTTTGTCGTTGAGCCCATATCCATACGACTTGATTGCGGCTATGCGGAACTTCCCTGTTGAAGACAGGCGCAGATAAAGCGGAATTTCAACCTGTTTACCCGGCAACACGTTAACCGACATATTGCGGTTGTCGCACACAGTAGCCATCTCGTTGGTCTTAGAGTTGAGTCCTCCCCACATCTTCACCGCATCCTCGCCGATAACAAATCCGGCAGAAGTCTCGTCCTGCAGCTTCACCTCTGTACGGTCGGCCAACTTGTCCGAATCACCTTCATAAAGTCCGAGTCGCAGCATTTTGCTCTCGTGCAGCATGTAGTGGTCAAACACACGACGGTTAATGCTTGTGTTTTTAGCCTCCGGCGTTATCACGAGGCTTGCACCCGGCTGACGTGTCTGCACAAAGAACGGCTGGAACGGCATCAGTTTCTGAGTCTCATCATAATTCTCAACCATATCCCAGGCTGTGTAAGTGTCGCTCTCAGGATTATACTGATAAAGATACTTCACCACCTCGTCTTCTTTCAGTATTACATTTTGATTCTTTGTAAGATTTATGTTCGACATATATGGATTTCCGATAAGGTTCCATCCGGCGTCAAATTCGCTTGCACTCGGATAATAGTCAAGCATATCGGCATAAGCCACATTTCCGTTGCTCAGCATGCTTCCGAGTGATGTATTCACAAGACTCGTCACATTCTCGTCAGTCTCAACCCTTATCTTTATGCCTCCGCTTACTACGCCCTGCAGCAGTTTTGCCTTGACACCAAACGAAGCATAAGGCGATGTAGCCTCTATGACATTTCCATTTTCATCGTTATCTGCAAGAGACAGTTCTACAATAGGCTCAAGGGCCACTTTTAGTTTTAGCTCGCTGTTGTCAGTAACGCCAGACAGGTTTATTGTAACCGGATTTACGGCAAGCGGATTAAGATTATCCTTGTTTATCGTAACCACGATGTCCTGTTCGGCTGAGCCGCTGAGATTAAGTTCTGAAATACTTGTTGAAGCATATTCAGACTCAACAGCTGACACAAACACTTTACTTGTCGGAGCTGCGCTAATTACACGGCTCTTCACCGTTATCTTATCTGTAACGTCATTCAGTATTATCGTATCGCCGTCAGCATAATTGTCTACAGATAATTCTACTTTTACAGGAATATCACCTGTTGTTCCGTTATACATCAACATCATCTCACATCCATCATTGAGAACATTGCCGTCTACTTCAAAACGCATTCTGTCATTACTCTGTCCAACCATAGGAACGTATGTAGCAAAAGGTTCTGTAGATCCTATCGGACGTAATGCCAACTGTATGTCCGTACCTGATGTTATCTGCGGCACGCTGAAACTTAATGCGGCCTTCTGCCCCGATGAGAACACAGATGCCTTGCTCATTGTAAGCGTATAGAACGAGTTACTCAATGGAATAAGGTCAGCATGGTCGGCATTGGCATAGTTATAAGGAGCACCGTTCATCACACCAATACGGAAATCAGCGTTTACCCCCTGTGGAGCTCCAACATAAACGTCCTGACCGTTCTCTACATCATTACTGTTCTGTGTGAAAGAGCTTGTGGGATGGTATGGCATGTGAGAAAAATCATCATTTGAACTCGTACCATAAAGTGTAAGCGGGGTTTCTGTTACAACTTCGTAAATTCTTCCTTCCTCATCCTTATGATCCATGTCGACAAACGACACCAGACCCTGGGCGTCAAGACGCGGATTATCCAACATATACTTACGTACCTCGTCAGCCGACAGCGCACGGTTCCAAAGCATCACCTGGTCGATGGCTCCCTTAAACCACTTGTCGCCCTGAGAATTCTGTCCGAGTAGAAGTGCCGAATTCACCTTAGACACAGGAATGGATGCAGAACGGAAATACTCTGCTCCGTTAAGATATACATGGAAGCCGTCTGAAGCTGCCACTAACGCCACGTGCATCCAGCGTCCTACATCAGTAGGCTTGAAATAATGAGTTGTTGCCCATCCGTAATATCCGTCATTCCAGTGGAAACGCAGGTTTTTGTCTGCAATATGTATTCCACATACTCCACCATTGCTGCCACGGAAGAATATAAGAGGTTTCACACCACTGAGCATGTCTTCGCTGTCGATGCGCACCCACCCCATCATGGTTACATTACTCTGCCCATTCATATTGCTGCTTATCTGTGATGACGGCACAGCGGCACCACCGCCCTGGAATGTCATGGCCTTACCCGGATCCACAGGCAACATCTTGTTGTTCACCTTTATTTCCAATGGCACCATGCTTCCATCCTTGCTTTCAATAACATCAGTAAGTGTCTTGGCATTGCTCAGCATGTCCATGTCGAGCTGCAGTTTGGCCACAGCCTTACCGTTAACAAACTTCATATTGTCTGCTATCTTGAACAAGCCTGTTTTCGAGCTTATCTCGTAAAGTCCGGCAGGCTCACTCATTCCTCCAACCAGGCGTGCGTTTACATTATATGAAATTTGGTTTCGGTCATAAACATTAATCTCGTTTCCTTCCCAATTTCCGTCAAGCGAAGGTTCTACCGCAGCCTTATTCTGCAGCACGGCCAACATCTTATCGGCAATGCTACTTGTCTTTACGCCTTTAGCCACAAGCGACTTTCCGGCCTCTCCGGCCTCAAGGTCAGCCACTTTCATCCACACCTTCTGACTGTCATACAGGCCGCATGCATAAAGCTGATATTGCTTGCCGCTCTGCCATGAAAGGGGCAGTTCTATATCCAGAGTCTGGTCTCCGGCCTCTGAGAACGGCCTGATCTGGAACACTTCCGAGGCTGCCACATAATACTGAGAGTTAACGCCCATGCTTTCAGGATTCAGATTGGCATATCTATATACACCGAACTCTGGAGACTGCTCGCCGGACGGCGTGATATATATTGCAGTGCCATTGCCGGTGTCGTAAGCTGTGCGTCCCTGAGGAGTCTTTACCTCCGACTTAATTGCACCTACTGCAACAGGCATATCCATATAAGACGTAACGGCCTGCACACGAGGCGCCATGCCTACACGCGAGAACATTTCCTGCTCCTTGTCAAGAGCTCCGGCATTAAAATCGTTATAATATACCAAAGAGCTGTTATCTGATGTGTCATGCGAGAACATCGCACGCTTGATGTCATTGCCGTCGAGAGCGCGATTCCATATTTTGAGTTCATCCACGGCACCCTTTATAGGCATGCTCTCAAATCCGTCTGCAAAGAGAGAGAGGTTTACGGCGCTGTTCAGCGGAGCCCACTGCACAATACGCGGGGCTGAAGCCACCTCACTGCCATTTATATATAAGGTTACGTTTCCGTCACGGTCTTCGCTTAAAGCTACATGCGACCAACGTCCTTTAGTCAGTGTTCCTCCCACAATATCTGTTTGCTGGGCGTCATTTGCATCGTATGTAGCACGGTCAAACATCTGTGCCGGCGCATAGCGGAATTTCAGCTGTCCCTGTTCAAGCAGCAAGGCCCATCCGCGTGTATCACGCGACAATTCAACAGGACGGTTACACAAGATAACACCGTCGTTCTCCGGATTCACCCAAAAATCTATCGTGAAGTCATTAAAGAAATAATCCACGTTGCCCAAATCTATACGTCCGTTTCCGTTGCTGTAAAGAGCCTGCCCGGGTTTCGGAGAGTAATCAACAGTTGTTTTTGCCGTAGCCGACTTAACCGTATATACAGCCGACTCTGTTGAAACATCCGGCGACTCGCGCAGAGTAAGCTTCAGCTTCACCTTATCGCCATCGTTAAGATTAGACGTGAAATACTGATATGGATTATTCACATCCTTGTCGTTCACATACCACGTATAATCATAATACAACGGAATTGTCCACTTTGTATCAATGCCGAACGTACGTCGTCCGTTGACATTAGAAAGTTCTTTTAATGCAAATCCGTTTTTAAAATAACGGTCAGACGGATGCTCAAGGTCGGCCACCCATACACCACGTCCATAATCGCCTATAACCATCTCCTGAGTTGTATAGTTCAACGCCAGGCGCTTTGCGGCCAGCGGGTTATAGCCCTTCAGCCACAGCGACCACTGACCTGTAGTATGGTCACGCAGATATATTCCTGAAGATGAGCTGAAGAAATACAGGTCACCAGATCCTTCATGGAAAAAGATGTCATCACATGATATGTTTGGCAAGCCCTGCGACAGGTCTTCACTGTTTCCGGTTGTCAAATCATATTTCAACACCTTTCCGGTTTGTGCTATATATATAACATTGCTGTTGTTTGGGTCGGCAGCAATCCATGCGTTTGTAAATTTAGCCTGAACCATTGATCCGTCAGAACCCTTAACCTTCAACGTCTCAAAAGTCTGGCCATTGTCAGTAGAGCGCATGATAGTATGATTTGTATTGATTACAAACAGCGTAGACTTATCGCCGTCTCGTGTAATTGCGAAATCGCGGGCACCGGTTCCTGCACCTGTGTCATCAACAGTATTTGCAGACAGGTTCACAGTTTTACGGCCAAAATCCTCAATGCGGAAGAACGACTGAGAATTATTTCCGGGATTATGTATAAGATACCAATATCCTGTGCACACGTCGGCCATCGTATAGCCCTCGTACCACGAACTTATTGAAATGTCATCAAGACCTCCACCTCCGCCTCCGGAGAAGTAGCATGTACCGGCATACGGATTCATAAACGCCTCCGTACCTTCATATCCGCGCCAGTGGCCCCAGCGTCCGTATCTGTAAGTCTGTGCGTCAACATCCTGAGTATTGCCAAGCATAGTCTGGTCGCCAAACTCATTCACCTTAATAGAATAGTGCAGCTGGTTGCCCATTGAGCTGTTTATGTTGGTCCACTCATAGTTGTTTATGTCTTTGTCCTTAACCAGCAATCCGGCATCAGAGCCACGGAACACGCGGCCGCTTCTGTGCGACACGATACAGTGGTTGTCTGCATTATGGCGGGCGCTTGTTGTAGGATAATACTGTCCGTCGTCATACAAAGCCTTCAGACGGTTACCCCATGCAAACTCCTTAAAGGTATGTCCGCCATCACTGCTTATCGCCGAGCTCATAGAGCAGCCGTAAAGCCACTGCGGGTCAGTGAAGTTAACACCGAATCCTCCGAGCCATCCCCACGGCGACTCATTTCCGAAAGCAAGTCCACTGCCTATACCGTTCATCGGTTCCTGAAGAGTTATCCATGTCTTTCCACCGTCATCAGAACGATAAACGGCAGAATTTACTCCATAACTCACATTACGCGACGACGTTGCAAACCACATCTGCAGCGGATTATTTGGATTTATCTCCAGGAAACTCTGCGTAGTGCCTTTATACGGGAACTCATTTACCTGGCTGCAGCGAAGTTCCGTTCCGTCTTGATTATACACATCAAAGACCATTCGCTTCAGGTTGAAACTTCCGTCACTCTGCGGAGTAAGACCGTCGTCTGAATAATATATGCTTCGTGAAGTGGGGATATACACCATATCACGGTTATCTGGATTGAAGGCAAAGTTCTGGAAGAACGAGCCTTTTGCCCCTGTTTCAGGATGCACCTCTTTCATATCGTCGGGCAGTACAATCTGTTTCCATGTAACGCCCTTGTTTTCGCTGTACCACAGCTGACTGCCCAGATAGTTTCCTCCGGCCTGAATAGCACCGATAAACTTCAGGTTACCCCTCTTGTCCTTAAACGCATATCCGCGCTTGAACGACTTATGTGTGGCTCCCTCCACTCTTGTCCAGCTCTGTCCGCCGTCGGTAGTCTCATACACGGCGGTGCTGTTACCGTTCTTCATAAAAGCGAAAAAGTGGTTCCAGTCGTCCGGGTCAACAGGAATGGCTGAATGCGCACAAATCTTGCGGAACTCACGGTCTGGAATTCTGTCCGTAACGCAGTCCCATGTCTTGCCCAGATTATCAGTACGGAAAATTCCGCCTCCGTCAGGCACTACCATCAACGCGTCTGGGTTTGTCGGATGCACCACAATCCAGTGTATACGTCCCGTATAAGGCTTCTGCTGTACAGGACGGAAATATCCTGTGTTGCGTTTTCCCTGCATGCGGTCGTTCGGTGTATAAGGTATTTCGGGATAGTAAGCCTCAAGCTGTCTTGAATACAGACGACGCACCGACTTCATCGTCTCGCCATGATATGTTGTATCTACAAACTGATAAATAGAATCGTTTCCCGGTGTATGTCCGTATGTCGGCAGCCACTGCTTGGCATACATACCATACTCCCGAGAACCGCGCAGAGCATTTCGGTTTGCTTTTATATATCGGTCCATTATGCGCGTTATCTCCTGCGGATACCATCCGTCACGCGCGAGCTTAATATAGACCTCATCATTCAGCAAGTCCTCTTTCTTCACCTGCTCATAAGCAGAATCAGGTAATGTGGAAACAGCACGTTCCATCTTTGAACGCTTCTTGCCGTCAACGTCCTTGTCGCGGCCCAGATGTGCCTGCATAAACACGAACGGCAGCATGAGCGCCACTAATCCTGTCAATCTTCTTTTAACCATAATACCTTTATCTCTGTTTATATAAGTTTTTGCACTAAATACTATAAAAGTTATTTCTCTGATTTTGGTGCAAAATTATACATTTGTAGCCAATTTATAAAATAATCACATTTACATTTGGCATAAATTAATAATTTTCCCGTTTTTTGTCCTATTTTAAAAACTTTTAAACATCCTTGTCAACAAATACAAAATTATTGACCAACATCAATTCTTACAATTTGAAAGCAATTATAAAGACTGTTTCCGCACACAGGAAAAACAGAACTATTTATTTGATAAATAAACTAACACATTTATAACAAATAGAAAGAATTGACCTACGTCAAGAGAAAATAAGAAATAGACAAATCATAGGCTGAATTAAAACAAAATTTGACAATGCTTAAAGATAAAAATCGATGATTTCAGGCTGTTTTTTACTATAAAAATCATAAAATTTTGATTATAATCAACTGTTTTAAATAATAAACTTTAAAAAAATTATGTTCTATTTGTATTATTAGGCACTAATGATATATCTTTGCACCCGAATCAAAAATACATTTAAATTATGAAGATGAAAAAAGAATACATTTCACCCTCAATTCAAGTGTTGCAAATAGAGTCGGAAAACATTCTTAGCGGAAGCGATCCTAACGACATACCGGGTATGCCATATCCTTCTGAACCTGGAAAACCATTTTACGACTACGAAGACGAAGAGTATTAACAAGACAAACAGACATCATTATTTAACCAGATAAGGCCGTTACGTCGGGCAACGGTTTTATTCCGTATGAAACATTGCACTATAAGGGCTACATCTATTTGAGTTAAACACAACATCAACGCTTACATTTATAATAGTACAGGATAACAGTAATTTAAGAAATTAATCACCGACATGAAGAAAATTTTCATTGCAGCCGCGTGCATCATGGCAGGCTGCATGACAAAAGCAAAGGCAAACACGGCTGACAGCGTTAATACATTCCGCTCTGTCAACCTGCAGGAAGTTGTTGTGTCTGTAAACAGGGAACTGACACGCAAGATAAACACTCCGCAGCATGTTGTCAGCGTGCCGAAGAGCTTTATCGACTACTCCAACAAGCAGTCGACGGCCGACCTGCTCAGCGAGACGGGACAGGTGCTCGTACAGAAAAGCCAACAGGGAGGCGGAAGCCCTATCCTGCGCGGCTTCGAGGCATCGAGAATATTGCTCGTTGTAGACGGAATAAGGATGAACAACCTTATATATAGAAGCGGGCACCTGCAAAACTGCCTCACCGTCGACCAGTTTGCACTGAAAAACATGGAGGTGCTTTTCGGGCCGTCGTCGCTCAACTACGGCTCTGATGCCCTTGGCGGAACAATCACCTTCAACACGCTCTCACCTACTCTGGCCACAGACGGACAGACACACACAAGCGAGGGGCATGCAGTGCTTAGGTATGGCAGTGCCAACCAGGAGGGCACGGCGCACGTCGACTTCAACTACGGAACGGAGAAGTTTGCATCGCTCACGTCATTCACGTTCAGCAACTTCGGCGACCTGCGTGCCGGAACAACGCGCAACCCCTTCTTGCCCGACGACGACAGCTACATTGAGAGCAACATATACGTTAAGCCGCAGGACGGCAAGAACGACATAATGCTCCATAACGACAAGCCGCAGCTTCAGAAACGCTCGGGCTACCTGCAATACGACTTCATGCAGAAGCTGCTCTACAAGCCCAACGCCAACAGCCGGCACATGCTCAACTTCCAGCTGTCTAACACCAACAGCTTCAACCGCTACGACCGTCTTAACGTAACCGAGGTGAAGAACGGCGAGGAGCAGCCTAAGTATGCCGAATGGTACTACGGGCCGCAGTTCCGCCTCCTTGCAGCCTATCATTACGACGGACGTAACCAGCTCGGAGCCGACATGGTGCACATGGCCGTGGCATACCAGAACGTGAAGGAGAGCCGCCACGACCGCAAGTTCCTGAAAGAGGAGCTTTACCACTCGTGGGAAAACGTTAACATCGTGTCGCTCAACACCGACTGGATTAAGTTCATGGACAACCACAAGCTGCACCTCGGCATCGACGGAACATTGAGTTTTCTGAAGTCTACTGCCGACACAGAGAACGTGCTTACCGGCGAGACATCATACAACACCACACGCTACCCAGACGGCAGCAACAGCATGCACACCATTGAGGCGTTTGCCACGCACGTGTGGAACATCAGCACTAAGTGGAGCATGCACGACGGCGTGCGCCTGGGCTACGCCACAACATATTCGAGCGTACTCAACGTTGACGAGTTTCCCTTCTTCGGCGGCGACAGCCAGCGCAAGAACAACCTTACATACAGCGCTGCCATTGGCATAAACTGGCTGCCCACAAAGACATGGAAGATAGCCATGTCGGCCTCAACGGCCTACCGCGTACCCAACATTGACAACACGTCGAAAGTGTTCGACTCTAAGGTCAGCACTGTTACGATACCCAATAAGGACATCAGGCCGGAGAAAACCGTGTCGGCCGACCTCAACATAACAAAGCACATCGACAACGTGCTAACATGGGAGAACGTGCTCTACGGCACTTACTACTTCGACGCCATAACCACGGCGCGCGGCACGTTCATGGGCAGCGGTCAGATGGAATATCAGGGCGAGCTGTGCGACGTCTACACATACACCAACGCCAAGACTGCCATATTATGGGGTGTATCATCAAGCCTGACCGCCACGCCGACAAGGCAGACCGAGCTTTACGCCTCGTTCAACTACACCTACGGCCGCATACTGAGCGGCGAGAAGAAGCAGCCGCTCGACCACATTCCGCCAATCTACGGACGCGTGGGCGCAGCATGGCTCACGGCCGACGGCAAGGGACGCTTCGACATGTATGCTCTGTACAACGGCAAGAAGTCGGTTGACGACTACAACATGAGCGGTGAGGACAACATCGAATACGCCACTGTGAAAGGTGCCGACGGCGAAGGCATGCCGGCATGGTTCACGCTCAACGTAAAGGGCAACTACAATCTGAACAAGAGCCTGACGCTGCAAGCCGGCATAGAGAACATACTCGACACTCAGTATCGTGTGTTCTCGTCGGGCATCAACGCTCCCGGACGCAACGTCTACGCTGCCGTAAGAATGACATTCTGATACACAAAACATAATGTAACGCAAAACAGCAACAGCCACAGGCCATGCTGAAGATATGCGCTAGAACAATTCACACCTAAAAAATAAAAGGACATGCCCATTACCCCCTTGCGGAGGACAGGCATGTCCGTTCTTCTTGCTTATAAGTATATTTCCGGTATGTTTATCAATGCGTGTTAAAGCGGAAATATGTCATCCGGTCAATTATTTCACAATAACTTTCTTAATACTGCTTGTACCGTCGTCGTAAATATTCTTTATAATATTCACGCCTTTTACCGGAGCTGCAATACGTTCACCCGAAATTGTATAACATTCAACACGCTTTATTGTCTTTTCTCCGTCTAAGCTGCCGATACCTGTATTAGGAGCAAGGTCAAGCGTCAGATTATACAAGACGTAACGGTCTTCTCCTTCCGGCTCCGAGCTTATTTTCCTGTATAGGAAACGTACGTTGTGCTGTCCTGCCTGGAATGTAAGCGGCTGACCAAGCTCATCTGAGCCTGCCGTCATCGTACCGGCGAACTTTGTCACTTCTACACCGTCAACATATACAATCGTTCCGTCAGTGAATATATAGTCATCCATAAACTCCCAGAACGGTGCTGAGCTGTTGCGTCCGCTCCATGTCAACGTACCCACATTGCCCTCTGGAACAATAAAGCTTGCTTCTAACCATGAGTCCAATGCACCTGATTTAAAAGTAGCGCCAGATGTAGAGCTGTATGCCTTACTGCCATCAAGCAGCCATGGATAATCCATACTTGTGTCAAACGAGAAGTCGCCTTTACTTACAATCGGTGAATAGTCATAGACTATCTTTTCAGTTGTAGCCTTACAATGGAGGGTAACATCACCACCTGTTGTTTTCAGTACAACATCACCTTCGTATTCTCCCACGCCTTCACGTGTAAACGTCATTTTCACGTAACCTGTCTTATATGACTCAATCTCAACCCCTTCAGCTGCAGCAGAGAACGGCATGCTGCTTTCCACTGCGGTTATCTTCAACGTCTTGCTTCCAAGATTATACAGTTTTACTTCTACCGTATCAGTCTTTGAAATCTTGTCATAGAACACTTTGTCGAAATTAACCTCATCAGAATAAATGTCAACATTGTTCTCTGTTTCAGGATACAACTGAAGATCAAAATCATAATAGTATGCGCGCAGTGGCGTGCTGCTTGTGCCCTGTGTGTACCAGTCCATTTCCGTGGCATATCCGAACAAAATCTCGTAAGTTCCGCTTGTAAGTATTATTTTGTCCGATAGGTCATGCTCATTCACATATTCGTTCATGCCCCAAAGCTCGTTTACAAACCTGCCATCAATGGTTATCATAGCCTGGTTCGGATACTGGCCATATCCCATACCTTTCCATGAAAACGTTGCCACCTGACCCTCAGGTACATTTACATTAACATTCACTCCGCAGAAACTTCCGTCGCCTGTGTTCGTCGTTGCAATTACAGGGAAACCTGTAATGTCACTTGTCACTTCTGCAGCTGACATCGACTCTATATTATGTGTTATCTTTATATCACCGTTCTTTATAACGCTTGAATAATCGTACGCAGCCTGTATGTTGGCCTTTACTGTCATAGTCACAGACTTGTTGTTCTTGTCAATAAAGGTTACCGTACCGCTAAACGGGCCCTCGTTCTTTGCCGTCAATGAGAGCGACAAGGTCTGCACCGTACCAGCTTCTATTTCACCCGTACCATTCACCTGCAGTTCGTCCGTACTGGTCTGTATAGTATATTTTGTGCTCGTAAGGCCCATGTTCTTCAATTTGAAATTCTTCGTAAACGCATTGTCTGTAAAGATCACTTCTTCTGTAAGGTCGAGCGTTTCTGGAGTTATGGCCAAACTTGGCTCAGCTGTTATCTTTTTGATTGTGGAAGACTTATAGAAAGTCATATAACCTGCTGTAGCACCATCAAAGTCGTCCACCCACATTCCGTATGCTCCGTATCCGGTACGCGGAGTAAGCGTTGTTCCATCATCAGAAACGTCAAAGACGAGCTTGCTCTCCATATACAACGGATACACTCCGTCCTTGTCAGGAACAGTTGAGAATTCACCGGTCAGCAATATCACATAAATCTGCTCGCCGTAATAGCTCATTTCGCCAAGCTCGGTATAGTCGCCACGTTTCCTTTGATCGTTTATCGTTGGCGTTTCTATTGTTATAGTTCCCTTTTCAGCGTCATAAACACCTGTAACAGAGTTACATCCGGGCCAGCCGTAATACATACTGTTGTCTACTATATTTGAGAAAGTAGCCTTGTCTCCGTCGATGGTTACTTTTGTATAATAATCCACTTCAGACAGGTCAGTGAATGAAAAATAATTATATTCCGAGTTTAAATACGATTGTGCGACAGTCCAGAAGTCTCCTGAAGTAACATTGGCGGCTTTCATCAGTGTTTGCTGCATTGCTCCTGCCGGAAGCGCATTATTCCTTTTCACTTTCAACACCTGGCCTGAGTGCAGTGTGTTCTTCGTTACCGTGCTGGTTTGTGCCGTGGCCTTTGTCATACTGCCAGTAATAAATATGGCGATGAAGGCTAAAATGAAGAATTTTTTCATAGTGTATCCATCTTTTTTTATTCGTTAAACAAAGTCATAGTGTACTCACGTGTGTACTTACCGGTTGCAAACGTATCTGATATTGAAAAAAAATCCTTGAAATAAAGGCAAAATAAAATCCCGATTCGTAAATCGGGATTAAAAAAAGCCGAAACGGCATTAAAATTATGCGTCCTGTTTATTTTCCCTGGCCAGTTTCTGGTATTGTGCCGGCGTGAGTCCGGTGACTTTTTTAAACGAAGTGAACAAGCCAGAATGCGAACTGAAACCTACGCCATTCGCTATGGCGTTAATTGTAAGGTTACCATATTCGGCAATATTGTTCATACGCTTGCACATCTCCTTCACGCGATATTCGTTCAGAAGCGTGGTGAAATTACAGTTTAATTTTTCATTTATAGTCTGCGACACATACCTGCTGTTGCTCCCCACCAGTTCAACCAGGCGGTCAGTCTTGAAGTCTGGCGAGAATATCTCTTCAGACGTTTGCATGACGTTGAGTATCTTATTCAGCAAAATTTCCTTATTCTCCTCGCTCAGTCCGCTTGAGCTGTAACGCTCAGGGGCAGCTGTTTGCGCTTTCTGCCTCTCTTCCAGCTTATGCTCGTAGCTTAGCCTCATCTCCCTTTCTCTCTCTTCACGCCGCATGCTGTCAAGACTGTTCTGGTATAGATACTCATTATTACGTTTAAGCTCCTTGTTCTTTACAAAAAGCAGCACTACAAGCAGCAATATCACGATTGCCACGCCTGTACCTATTTTTAGCAGCATGGCCTGCTGTTCCCTTTTACGCGTAATCTCGGCCATTCTTTTGTCTATCTCGCTCATCTTGTCGAGAAACTGCAGCTGGCTTACCTTCGCCACCTGATTATAATTAAGCAAGGTATCCTTTAAACGGAAATACTTGTTGCGGTAGTTTTCCGTTACGACTGTTTCACCGGCTTTGGCGTAGTTTTCGGCCAGAAGCCTGTAAACATCAAGCTTGGCATCCTTCATGTCATGCGTAATCGCAATTTCTTCAGCCTTTTTATCTCGGCAATCGCCTCGTCGTATAATCCCATTGCCGAAAGGCTCTGTGCCTTGTTGATATATACGATATACAGATAACGCATTTTGTCCGTTGTCCACCGTGTGGCTCGCTCCTGTTCCTGAAACACCTTCAGAGCCTCGGCATGCTTACCTTTGTCCAGCAGTTTAAGACCTTTATACATTTCTATATTATATTTCCAGCAGAAATCATCCTTTACCCATTTCATTTTGTTGTAAAGTTCCCATTCTTTCTGGATGGAATCGAGTTTGCCTAAGTCTGCCGACAAAAAAATCATGTTGCTGAATGCCATATTCAGCGACCCTTGGTCGCGTTTGCTTGCACTTTCCTCAAACGCCTTCCGGTATGACAATAAAGCCTTATTCTTCAGTTGCGTGTTGCTGCTTTGCTCAGCCATCATCTGGTACATGCAGCCGAAGTTAAGGTTTATACGTGAAAGCCCCTCACCTATTTCTTCTGCAATATGCCTGGCTTTCAACAGGTTGCTGTATGATTTTTCATAATCAAAGTATTCAAAGAAATATACATACCAGCGGCCGATATATCCAATCATCACTTCACGCTTATCCTGCAAGTTCATTTTATCGTCAGCACGGTTGACAACAATAGAAAAACATACTAGGGCACTGTCTGCAAGCTTTAACTTCTCTGCATAATCATTGCCCATTCTGAGCAGTTCATCCGACGAATACTTCACGAACCTTGAGTAAAAATCGGGTTGGCTGGCGGCATTTAAATTGTACGCAAAAAGAATAAACATAGACAGAATAGCTATCAGTTTGCTGTGGATTATCATACTTTTCATATCTTTCATGACTATTTTCATCATTTCGTTGTGCGTCACAAAGTTATAAAAAATTATATTTTCCTGCAATTTTCGTCTATATATTTTTCTGTATTAGCCATCCGTCTTGCGCACATTCAAGAAGCTTTACATACGCAACCCATACCAGACCCGTGCTTCACATCCGGCTCCGCACCTGCCTGTATGTAAGTATAACATTGCCGTCATACTCCTTGCGGTCGCACAGCACCGCCGTTGCCGGTATCTGCGGCGCGGCCGTGCCTCCGCTGACGGTGCGCGGCGATATCTCCACGCGCAGCTCGTCCCAGCATCCGTCCTCGGCAAGGAAGCTCCGGTGGGTCTCGGCTCCGCCCTCAACCAGCAGCGACTGTATGCCCCTGCCGTAAAGCCACTTCATAAGCTGCGGCACAATGGGTTTGCTGAAGTCGGCTTCAGGCGCAAACGGTCTGTTGCGGTCTATCACTATGCGCATCGGGTCTCGCCCAGCCCACAGTCTTACGTTTAGCCGCGGCTTGTCGCGCTCCGCCGTAACACTACCCACCAGTATGGCGTCATTCTCCGCCCTGAGCTTATGCACCAGCATCTTGGTGAACGGCGTAGACAATGCCACGGGTCTGAAGTTGTCGTCGATAAACCCATTCGCCGTCTGGCACCATTTCAGCGTCACGTAAGGACGGCTATGGGTGTTGAACGTCATGAAACGGCTGTTCAGCTCAAGACATTCTTTCTCTAACACGCCCACCGTAACCTCTATGCCCGCGTCGCGCAGTTTCTGTATGCCGCGACCCTTCACCTTGGCAAAGGGATCTACGCATCCTACCACCACGCGCCTTACGCCCTTACTCACAATGAGGTCGGCGCACGGCGGCGTGCGGCCGTAATGAGAGCAAGGCTCAAGGCTCACATACATGGTCGACTTACTGAGCAGTGCCCCGTCCTGCGGCTTTACCGATGCAAAGGCGTTCACTTCGGCGTGGCCTTCGCCGCATCTTATATGATATCCCTCGCCTATTATGCGGCCGTCTTCGCTCACGATAACAGCCCCCACCATAGGGTTGGGCCTTGCCGTAAGCCGTCCGCAGCGTGCCAGTTGAAGGCAGCGGCGCATATACATTTTGTCTGTTTCAGTCTGTTCCATGCTGCAAATATACTTCATGTGAACGAGAAACAGAAATTTACCGGCGCAAGATTGTCTTTTTACTTCAGTGCAAAGACTTTGCCGTTTTATAAAAAATATTAAAAATACAGTTCTTTCTATACGGAATAAGACCAAAAACGCTTATATTTGTAATATCATTTTGATATCATAATAAACTCTTATTTATAACTTATAAAACACCTTATTTTATGGAAAACAAGGAATTTATTTTCAACGGTACTACACTCAACGGCATCGGCATGCTCGTTCTCAACCTGTTTCTCTACATTGTATCGGTAGGTCTGATTGCTCTTTCGCCCACAATATTCAGTGGCGGAATGTCAATAGCTTCAGGCGTAGCAGGCGGCATACTGTTCATTGTCAACATCATCGGCAGCTGCGGTTTCGTGAAGGTTGAGCCGGGCGAGGCGCGCGTGATGATGTTCTTCGGCAAATACCGCGGCACGTTCAACACGCCGGGTTACCACTGGATAAATCCGTTTATCACCACCAAGAAGCTGTCGATGCGCGCACGCAACCTCGACGCCGAGCCCATAAAGGTGAACGACAAGACGGGCAACCCGGTGATGATTGGCATGGTGCTGGTGTGGAAACTGAAAGATACATACAAGGCAATGTTCGAAATCGACGCGCAGACCATGGCCGAGTCGAAAGCTGCCGGCGACGCTGCTGCTGCAAGTGCAAAGACTGCCAACATAATGAACGCCTTCGAGAAATTTGTACGAATACAGGCTGACGCCGCCCTGCGTCAGGTGGCCGGGCAGTATGCCTACGACGACGGCGAGCAGGACAACGGCGAACTGACTCTGCGCGACGGCAGCGACGAGATAAACAAGGAACTTGAGGCCAAGATTGACGAGCGTCTGGCAATGGCCGGAATTGAGGTAATTGAGGCCCGCATCAACTATCTGGCTTATGCTCCCGAAATTGCGGCCGTGATGCTGCGCCGCCAGCAGGCCACGGCTGTTATTGCCGCACGCGAGAAGATTGTAGAGGGTGCCGTGTCGATGGTGAAAATGGCTCTCGACAAACTTTCTGAGGAAGAGATAGTGGAACTCGACGAGGAGAAGAAGGCAGCCATGGTGAGCAATCTGCTCGTTGTGCTCTGCGGCGACGATACGGCACAGCCCGTAATCAACACCGGAACGCTGAACCACTGATATAATTCATAATTAAGAATTAAGAATTCATAATTGGGAGCGCGCTGTCATGCCACTGGCATAGCTCCCATTTGTCCCATTAGTCTCATTAATCCCATTAGTCCCATTACCCCCATCCCCATGGTCAAAAATAAAAGCAAGAAACAATTAATGGAATTCAGCCGTTCGTCAAAGCTGTCGGGCAAGGTCAACGTGTGTGTCGGTCTGCCACTGACAGCCCTTTGGCTGCTGCGCTGCTGGAAGATTGATTGCTGGTATAACGGCACAACGATACTTTCATACATCGTACTCCTACTGATGGTAGGCACGGGCATCTACCATTGGGCATTCCGCAAGGGCGCCATAAGCGACACGGTTACGCTCGGAGGCTTCAGCAACCGCATGTACCTGCGCTACAGACAACTGTATATGCCGGTTGGCATTGCGGCAGGCTTTCTGCTGATATTTGTCTTCACGACGCTAATCTCACTCATAAGCTATGGCATTGAGGAATTTAGCATTCAGACATATTCAGACGACCTGACAACATTCGGTTGGATGTATATCCTGGTTTTGTATAAAGTTCTGAAGTCATACATCGACTTCTACGAATATTACCGCTCACCCGAATACAGGGCTGTGCTGAACAACGATAAAGACACTATACGGGAATAAGCCATTGAACCGAAAGGTCATTGGACTCAACACCGTAAAAAAGAAGATGAAGAAAGACAACAACACCAAGAGCTTTGTCCTGCGTGTGGACTCAGAGACGATGGCAGCCATTGAGAAATGGGCTGCCGACGAGTTTCGTTCCACCAACGGACAGCTGCAATGGATAATATCGGAGGCGCTGCGCAAGAGCGGACGACTGCCGAAAAAGAAGCGCACACGCAAAGAGGAAGGAAAGGAGGATGACGAATGACCTACCGTGAACTGTGGCGCACGCTCGAACCGCTGTATGGCAACGGGGAGGCGCGTGCCGTTACCGACTATGTGCTGGATGTCTGCTTCGGACTGTCGAAGGCTGACATCATGTGCGGAGCCGTTGAGGAGATGACGGCAGAAAAGGCGGCAGAACTGAACAAGATATTCAGTCGTCTTATGGAAGGCGAGCCTGTGCAGTATGTGCTCGGGCGCGCCGAATTTTGCGGCCGCTGGTTCAATGTGTGCCCCGGCGTGCTCATACCACGCCCCGAGACTGAGGAGCTTTGCGCGTGGATAACAGCCGACAGCAAGAAACTTGACAGCCAGAAGGTGCTCGACATCGGAACGGGAAGCGGCTGCATAGCCATAACGCTGCAGCTCGACATGCCGGAGAGCAGGGTTACGGCGTGGGACATTTCGCCCGACGCGCTCGACGTGGCACGCGAGAACGCACAACGGCTTGGCGCCAACGTAAGCTTTGTAAGGCAGGATGCGCTCAACGCAAAGCCTGAAGGCGAATGGGACGTCATTGTTAGCAATCCGCCATATATCTGCGAAAAAGAGAAGAAGGACATGGCCGTCAACGTGCTGGAACACGAGCCTCACACGGCTCTCTTCGTGCCCGACGCCGACCCGCTGCTGTTCTACCGCGCCATAACGCGCCTTGCGGTGCAGACGCTCAGCAAGGGCGGACGGCTGTATTTTGAGATTAACCCGATATATGCCGGCGACACCTGCCGCATGATGCGTGCCGAAGGCATGACGGCGGTTGAGCTGCACAGCGACATGTACGGCAAGCAACGCATGGCAAAGGGCGTAAAGGCATAGGGACAAGACAACAGGAACAGACAACATAACTACACACCAAAGCCGGACACACCGGCAAAACACTACAACAATATGAAGCAGATAACAGAACAGGAGGCATTCTTCAAGCTGTCGGCCATGTGCGCCGCAGCCGAGCACTGCCGCCACGAGATGAGCGGGAAGATGGTGCGCTGGCAGCTGCCCGACGACGTGCAGGAGCGCATAATGCAGCGGCTTGTTGACGAAAAGTATATCGACGAGGAGCGCTACTGCCGCTTCTTCGTGCGCGACAAGATACGGTATAACAAATGGGGACGACGAAAGATTGAACAGGCGCTGATGATGAAGCGCATACCGCGCGACACAATAGCCGCCGCGCTCAACGAGGTAGACCCTGAGGAATACATCGCCATATTGCGCCCCCTGCTGCAGAGCAAGCGCAAGACCATTAAGGCGGCAAGCGAATACGAGCTTAACGCCAAGCTGACAAGGTTTGCCATGGGCCGCGGCTTCGACATGGACATAATCAGAGAATGTGTTGAACGTCTTGCGAAAGTGAAAAGATAAAGATAAAAGTGAAAAATCCAAATGCGTAGTGGTTGATAAGAAGCAACAAGACTATTGACTTTAACTCCTCTAACTCCTTTAACTCCTAATTTAAAAGAGCAACGCTATTGTCTTAACTCCTTAACTCCCTAACTCCTTTAACTACCAAAAAGAACAGCTATTGACTTTAACTCCTAATTTAAAAGAGCAAGAGCTTTCATACTGTGACCGCTACAAACCGCCCGTAGGGACGTACCCAAGGTACGTCCAAATAACGATAATATGAATAAATTATACGCAAAGGTGGACGTACCTCGGGTACGTCCCTACGGATTATACTGAAAAACTATCCTCATAAAGCTGTAAATTCGCCATTTTACCCTTGTTTTTTCATCACACGACAAAAACATCCAAAAATCCGTAACTTTTTCTTTTAAATATATTACGGTTATGTCGAAAATCACGACTTAAAAACACTTTCTTTAAGCAAATCAAGCCATAATGGTTTCATACTGTTAGTGGCCCGTTTACGGGTCGTTAATGGCCCACTTTTTGGTCGTAAACGGCCCACTTTTTATACGCAAACCGGCCACATATTTTAAGTGAAGAGCAGGCGCAGAGCGCAATGAAAAATTAAAAATTAAAATGCAGAGTGGTTGATAAGAATACACAAGGCTATCGAGGTCATCCCGCACTCGATGCGGGATCCAGAGATTAAGAGCGACGGGAGACTAATTAAGTGAAGAGTGAAGAACGAAGAGTGAAGAGCAGGCGCTGCGCGCAATTAAAAATTAAAAATTAAGAATTAAAATGCAGAGTGAATGATAAGAACACACAAGACTGATTAAGTGTGGTTGATAATAATCCACAAGACTATTGACTTTAACTACTAGCCAACTTGTTGGCGATAACTCCTTTAACTACTTTAACTCCTAAAGAGAAAGGCATTTGCCTTAACTCCCTAACTTCTTAACTCCTAAAAATAACTCCTTAAACAACCTCCTTACGCATACGAGTGCATGCCGCCGAGAAAATAGTTTACGCCGAAGTAGGTCATCAGTATTGTGGCGAAGGCAGCCACCATAAACACGTGCCACGGCATGGACCTGCGCATCAGCGGCAGCGACGTCCCGTGTGCAGCCACGGCATACACCATGAAGGTTATCAGCGCCCACACCTCCTTGGCATCCCAGCTCCAGTAGGTGCCCCACGACACGTTGGCCCACACCGCACCCACGAATATACCGACGGCCAAGGCCGCCATGGCAGGATAATAGAACAGCTGCGACAGGGCATGCAGGGCAGCAAGCTGAGCGCCGAGCCCCGGCGCACGGCTGCCCCTCATGGCACGCAGCAGCAGAGCCATGAGGCCGCAGACAAAGGTGAGCGATAGCAGGGCGAAGGCCATCATTATAACCGACACGTGGACGCTGAGAAGTGGCGACTGCAGCACCGGCATGATATGGGTTATCTGCGGATCCATCTGGCTTATGTGCGACACGAGCAGAAAGAAGCCCGACATGATGAAGCCGAATGTCAACACTATGGCGAAGCGGCGGCACAGCAGCAGCGACGCCGCCATGATTATCCATGCCATGAGGAGCATCGTCTCGTAGCCGTTGGCCATGGGCACAGTGCCCCTTATCAGCCAGCGCAGGGCCACGCAGAGGGTGAGCGCCGCAAGCGAGAGCGACATCACGGCGGCCGCAACCCTCATCTCGCGGCTGCCGCGCAGCGGCTTCTGCCTTCGGCTTGTCAGCCGCCACAGGGCGACAAACAGCGTGGCGAAGCCCATGCCGAGGTTGAGCATGAAGAGGATGGTAGCAAAGGGCACGGCGTTATACAGCCGCTCGGCCCGCGTCTGCACGGCGGAAGGCAGTGAGCTGCCGCCGTTTTTGTGCTGATAGCGCAGCATCTTGTCGGCTATGTTGCCCACAGAAGCCATGTTGCCGGCCAGCGCCTCCTGATATATCAACGAAAATACGTTCTGCATATACAGTCTGTCGGCCGTGGCTACGACGGAGTCGGGCATGATGTCGGTGGGGGCATACCATGTAGTATTGCCGTTGACGGTATACGGAAACACCTTCAGCAGCTTGCCGCGGCGCAGGTCCATAACGAGCTGTATGCGCGCATCGACGTCGGCCACCTGGCGGTGAAACTCGTCGTCGTGCCCATTGTAGTATTCGTTCAAGTAGGGGCCAATGATGTATCCGCCCATCATGTCGTTGAAGAAGGTGTTTATGGTACAATGGCTGGGCAGCTGCAGTCTGTCGCGCAGGGCGCCGCCCTTCAGTCTGAGCAGCGGCTCGCGGCTCCACTCGTCGGGCCACATCACGAAGCCCATGAGCACCTGTTCTGCCGTGTAGCCGTCGTAGCTTACCTTGCCGCACAGCTTCTTCGTGAAGTCTATGGCGAGAGTCTGCAGCGGGCATACGCGGTTGTTGTAGAGAACATACAGCCGTCCGAACTTGTCGGCCGTCTCCTTGGGCAGCGTCGTTGCGCTGTGAGCCATAAACGTAGTGGCGGCAAGCAGCGCAAAGGTCATCATGCCTTTTCTCACTATGTCGCTGCGCAGCAGGCGGCGGTAAGGTCCTTTGGGGTCTATGAGCATCCACATCATGGCAATAAAGAGCAGGGCGTAGCCGCAGTAGGTTACGGGTATGCCCCACGGGTCGCGGTTGACCGAGAGCACGCTGCCGCGCATGTCGGGGTCGTAAGACATCTGATAGAGCCTTACAGACTTGTAGTTGAATATGTTGTTCATCGACACAAGTGCCTCTGTGGTCTTGTCGCCGTCGGTAACGGTGAGCCTTGTTACATAGTCGGCCGCGGCTTTTGTGCCGTCGTGGTAGTGTATGTCGAACGACTTCAGCCTTAGCTTGAACGGCAGCTTGTGCCGTATGTCGCCGTCTTTCGTGCTGACCACATACGTGTCGGTTGTCTCACCGAGCCGCAGTCTGACCGTGCCTTGCGATGCCGACACGTGGGTGAGCAGGGCGCCGAGCAGTATCACGACGAACGAGCCGTGGAGCAGCAGCACCGACGCGCGCCTTATGCGCCTCTTCACGATATACGCCATGCCTGCAACCGTCAGTAGTGTCCACATGGCGGCAAACCACCATGAACCGTATATGGCATCGGCAACATAGTCGCTGCCCATGTATTTCTCTGTTATCGTGGCCGCAGCCATTATCGTTATGATGCTCACGTAAAGAGCAAGGAGGGAACGGGAAAGGGTCATGTGTTTTTAGGAGTTAAAGGAGTTAGAAGTAGTTATCGCCAACAAGTTGGCTAGGAGTTAAAGTCAATAGCCTTGTTGCTTCTTATCAACCACTACGCATTTGGATTTTTCACTTTTGTAAGACGGGAGTTTAGAGTAGTTAAAGGAGTTAAAGTTAATAGCATTGCTCTTTAGGAGTCAAAGCAAAAATATTTATTGAATTACTTATTCACAATATTCAAAAGGAGTAAAGCCACAAGACATATGACTTTAACTCCTTTAACTACTCTAACTCCTTTAACTACTAAAAATCATCATATCGCCTGCAGGAACTTCACCACGGCGTCGCGGTCGGCCTTGCTGAGGTTATAGAACTTTGCTGCCGAGGCGTATGCGTCGCTCTCCTTGCTGTAGGCATGCCACATTATGGCCTCTATCTCGTTGCGTGCGCGGCAGTCGTGTAGACGGTCTTGTGCGCCGGTGTTAATCAGCGACAGACCGCGGCCCCATAGCGGTGTGGTGCGGCACCATGAGCCGTGAATGTCGTTGATCATGTGCAGACGGTGCTGCACAAAGTCAGAGTAAGGATAAATCTTCTGGCGCGGATACTTAGGTAGCGGCTTGCCCTTTATCACGTCGGGCGTCCAGTAGTTGTCGTCGCCCGTTGTCCACGACGGACGGTGGCATGTTGCGCAGCCCATCTCCATAAACAGCTTCTTGCCGCGCTGCACATCAGGGTCGTTAAGGTTGCGGGCGCGAGGTATGGCCAGTCCGCGGTGCCACACCATGAAGGCGTAGAAGTTGTCGTTGCTCATCTCCGGCTCAAAGTTGTGCCATTGGTTGTCAAACTGGTTGGTGCTTGGCGACAGCAGATTTTTCACCGCGTCGGCAATACCGCTGTCAGTTCCGTCTGCATAATACGGCGACGTAGGGTCGCTCTTTATCGCAGCTATCACGTCCTGGTTCTTCGACATCGCCAGGGCCCATGCGTCGGTGGTGTAGAGCTTCGGGCGGTCAGGGCGGCTCACGTTCGGAATGTTCCACATGGCGTTGGCTCCGGCGCCGTCCTGCAGACTGGCACGTGTCAGCGCATAGGTGTAGCGCTTTATCATCCCCGTGACGGGAGTGCCGTCGGCCAGCGCACCCGGCGATGTCCAGTTGGTGTAGTAGGCCGTAGATGCCCAGTCGTTGGCGGCCTTGTCCCACATGGCAGGGTTGAGCTCTATGTATTTAGCCTCCTCCTGATACTGCTTCTTGAGCGAGTCCTCGGGTATGGCGTCAATGAGTCCCGTGCCCATTATGCCTATCGTCGACTCCAGGCGCACGGCAATGTTGGTAGGCTTCGGGTCGGTGTTGAATGCATCCTGCGAAATGGTCACTTCGGGATATATGAGCTGATATTTCTCGCCGTCGGGAAACTCCGTTGCCGACAGTCCGCTCGGCATCGTGCCCTCCACGGTTTTCCATGTCATGCTGATTTTGTCCTCGTCAACGGGCGGAAGAAACGGCGACACGGCCTGTGTCTGCGGCATGCCCGTTACCTCGCTGATGTAGGGGCCGTCGTTGCTGTTGGCTCCGTCTTCGGGATGATATATCACGAGCAGGTAGCCGTTGCCGAAGCCTGCTTTGTACGACTCCTGCCGCTTGCCGTGACCGTAGCCAGGATGGCAGTCGATGCACGACTTTCTGACCGATGCCGGTCCGAGACCATTGAACGGCGGAGTACTCGTGTTGAAGTTGCGCTCAAAGAGCACCTCGCCGAGATGAAACTCACTTAGCAGTCCCATTTCGTCTACTATAGGGGCGTCGTCTTCATAGCAGCCCGCGCCTACGTTTTCGGTAGTGCCGAGCTTGCCGCCCGGATACCACTCGTCGGCCGAGAAGTTGCCCACATCCTGTCCAACATACTCAATGTCGCCCGTGTTCTCCGGCAGACGCTCATCGTCAGTGCAGGCCTGAAACGACAGGCAGGCACACGCCGCGAGAGCGGCAACATGACAGTTTCTGATACTTATAAATTTCATAATATGCTGTTTTAAGATTATTTTGTCTTTGCTTTCTTTATCGGTTCAGCGATTGCTCTTGCCTTTCAGGCGTGAAGTTACGCCACGCAGACCGTGTGACGGCTTGCCGTGGCATAACTTCTAATAACCTTTAAAAAGTATTGTCAGTTGGCTGCAATCCATGTTGATGCTGCCGTCAGGCTTGCGTCGAGCGCTTCTATGGCAGCTATGGCGTCGGCCACACACTGAGCTTTGGGATTGTCAACAAAGGCAGTGCCGCTGTTCTGGCATGCTGTAAGCTTATCGAGAGAGTTCTTTATGTTTGTCTCAACCGTGGCGGCAAGTTCCGGGTTATACTTTTTCAAGTACGCCATGATCGACTTGCTTTCGTTGCGGTTGCCTTCAACGCCGCCGTATATGCTGTTCTCTATGCTTATGATGTTGTCGTAGAAGTCATAAAAGGAGCGCTTGCTGTATGGCGACTCAATGTAGTTGGGGTCTTCGCCGCTGTAGGCAAGTCCCATCTTCTGCGAGTACACTTCCTTTGCAATATTCTCGCATCCGCTCAGCAGGATGGTGCTTGCCACCTCGCGCCACATTGCATAAGTGCTTCCGGCCTGACCGGCGTTGAGCATGTTTGTGCCGTAAGAGTTGTTGCCGCTGCCCACGGTGCAAGGCAGTTCACACTCGTCTACGACACGTGTACGCTGCTCTTCGGGTGCGTCGGCGTTCCATGATACGTTGAGCTGATAGCAGCGGTCGCGCAGGTCGCCGGCAACGGCTGTGGCATAAATCAGTTCTTCAAGACCTGTAACGTTTGTTGCCACCTTAACAAAATCCGGGTCGTCTTCAACGCCGCGCAGCTTCTCTATCTTGCGGTTGGCGCCGTCGCGGAAGATGATAAACTCAATGCCGTGGAATCCCAGCAGCTCCTGTCCCAGCTTGTTGGCTGCATAGGATATGCCGTCTTCGCCGTCCATGTTGGCCACTTTGTCGGTGTTCTTCAGCTCTGTGGCCAGTCCTTCCAGATCGAGCGGCCATGTGTCGATGTGCGGGTCGATGCCGAAGTCGGTTGCTGCGCCGAACAGGAATGCCTCGCTCTTTTCCCAATAGGCGCGCGCACTCAGGAATGTGGCGCAGATGTTGTCAATTTCAGTCTGCATAACCGAGTTCGGGTCTGTCTTAAACTTCTCCTTAACGGCATACAGCTGTTCGTAAAGGCTGTTTGTCTCGGCAGCCAGACTTCCGTAGGTTGAATATACAACGTCGTTTACATACACGCCTGCCGCCTCTTTCAGGAAGGCTTCTTTCTCTGTCAACGCACTGCCGTCGTCGATGTCGTCATCGTCGCTGCATGACGAAAACCCAAACATTACTGCTGCTCCGAGCATGAGTGCAAGGGGCAATTTAAAGATTTTTTCCATAGCTTACTTTGTTTTTATATTAATACTTGTATCGTTTCTTCTATACATTCAGAGTCTCCGGCTTCGTCGTCTTACAGGAAGAATCCCTGATATGCCACGCCTATCGACACCGAAGGCTCGTCGTTGTATTTTGATTTGAGGAATCTCTTTGAGTATTCGCCCTTCACGACAATCTGCGGAACGGGGTAGTAGTTGAGGCCTACGGCCATGCGGCTGCGGTCGGTATATTCGTAGTCGGCCTGGTCGGCGGCAGGAATGTATGAGTCGTAGTACTCATATCTGCCAAAGGCATACAGCTTTTGGTTTTTGTTTCTTAGCTTGGGTATCTGTGAGAAAATGTCGTATCCGGCCTCGATGCCTGCCGCTACGGCATTCTTGCCTACGGGCGATTTCTTATAAGGCGCGCCGCTCGACACGAGGTTACGCTTTATGGCGCTTATCTTCGATGCGTCGCTCACGTATCCGTAGTCGGCGTTGCCTCTTACAATCCAGTTGTGGCCTGAGTAGGTGAAATCGAAAGCTCCGATATATACGTTGCCCTTAACCTTGTCGTTGGCCTTGCCTTCGCCTTCCATGTCGTGCGGATAGGTGTTGTGCATCGACTGTCCGTAGTATCCGCTAAGACCGATGCGCAGGCCCGGAATGGTGTAGTTGTCGATGCGTGCGGCAAAGCCATACTTGTTGGCCACCTTAAATTCGAATGGCGAACCGGCACCGTTCTGCACCCAGTTGTCGCGGTCGAACATGAAGGCGTCGAGTCCGGCGATGAACTGCAGCTCATAACGGAAGTCGCCCGAGCGGCCCCAAAAGCTGATGCCTGTGTCGTGCCATGTGCAGGGAAGAATGGTAGATTCGCCTTCGGGGCGGTAGACTGTAAAGAAGTTGAGCGGCTCATGATGGGCGTTGGTAAGGCCTACGGGCACTACTATATGTCCGATACGGATATTTGCCCAGCGTGCAAACGACTTCTGAATCCAGAACTGCTCCAGCTCCACCTCGCCGCCTTTCTCGGTTTCCTGTTCCCATTCGCCGGCCTCTTCAAACTCTTTCTCAACGGCACCGCCTGCTCCGCCGTGCTCAAACTCAATCTCGCTCGACATGCTCCAGCCCTTTCCGAAGTCGTAGCTTATGTATATCACGGCATGCGGAATGTCGAAGCGTCCGTGGCTCGGATCGTTCTTATACTGGCTTGCGTTAGAATAACGATAAACGTTGTCGCTGTAGAAGTTGCGCGTCAGTGCCACCTCGCCATATCCGCCGATGCTCAGGCGGTTGCCCTTTGCGTGCTGATACACGCTGTCGGCAGCCGAATGTTGTGCCTGCATCTGTGCGGAAGTGAACAGAATGGCTGCGGCACATGTCAGAAAAGTTTTTCCCGTTAAGTTCATTTATGTCTTATTTTTTGATTTTTCGATGCAAAGGTAATGGCTTGTAAAAATGTTTACAATACTTAAAAATCGGTAAAATAAGATTAAATGAATGTGCGTCTCTAATCACCAAAAAGGGTGATGGCCGGCCTGTTTTCATGCCTTGCACGGCACGATGAGCCATGCAAGGCAGCGTTAAGTGTGCTGAGGTATAAAAACAGAGCGCCGCATATACCTGCAAATAGGTATATGCGGCGCTAATAATAAATGGGTATGCTGTCAGCCTCGCTATGGCTTAGGCATTGCTTGTCAGAGCATTACAGCTGTTTTTCGAGCCATGCAATGATGCCGTCGCAGGCATCTTCTATAAGGTCGAGAGCCAGCTCGAAGTCGGCATCGCCTCCGTAATAGGGGTCGGGCACGGTGTCGTATTGCGGATGACGGGTCATAAAATCAGCCGTACACATTATCTTCTTGCGGTCGTCGTCGTTGCGTGCCACGCGGTTAAGGTCGGCCACATTCTGATGATCCATCGCGAAAACATAGTCGAAGCGGCTGAAGTCGGCAGGCTTAATCTGTCTTGCCCTGCTGCTCAGGTCGTATCCGCGGCTTGCTCCGTGGCTTCTCATGCGGCGGTCGGGCAGCTGCCCTTCGTGCCATGAACCGATGCCGGCAGAGTCTACCTCAATGCGTCCTGCCAGGCGCTTGTTGTCTTCGAGCTTATATTTCAGTATTGCCTCGGCAGCCGGAGAGCGGCATATATTGCCGAGACACACAAAGAGAAGAGACTTCTTGTCAACTGGTTTCATAATCAGAAAATAATCTTTGTTGTTGTATAGTGATGAAGATGGGCCGCGCGTGGATTATTTGTCAACCACCGGGCGGCGCTTTACCACGGCCGGATTGCCAGCCGCGAGCGAGTCGTCGGGTATGTCTTTAGTAACCACGCTGCCGGCTGCAATTATGCACCGCTTGCCTATTGTTACGCCCGGACACACGATAACGCCGCCGCAGAGCCACGTGTCCTCACCTATGGTTACTGGGTAAGCTGTCTCTATCGAGCCGCGGCGTTCAACATAGTCCATTGGGTGCTGCGGCGTGTATATCTGGCAGTTGGGGCCTATAAGCACGTTGTCGCCTATGGTAATGCGGCCTCCGTCGAGCATCACGCAGTTGTAGTTTACGAACACGTTGCGCCCCATGGTTATGCCGTTGCCGTGGTCGCAGTGGAACGGCGGGCACACCACGCTGTCCTCCGGTATGCCGGGTATGAGGTCTTCAATCATCTCACGGTAGCAGTCGTCTGTTATGGTGACTGTCTGCAGCCTGGCACACAGCTTCTTTGCGTGGTCAAGACTATTGAATATCTCCGGGTCGGAGAAGTTGTAGAGCTGGCTGCTGCGCATTTTCTCAAATTCGGTCATGTGTCTTGTTGATATTTTGTTATAATGGAATATTCACTTTCTTGCCGTCCTTCCTTACTATAACGGCCGGATTGCCCACCACGGTGCAGTTGTCGGGCACATCCTTATATATAACTGTGGCGGCGCCAATCCTGACGTTGTTGCCTATCCTTACCTTGCCGAACACCATCGAACCCGTGTATATGCTCACGTTGTCGCCTATGGTGGGGCGTCCGTCCTTGCCGTTGCCGAGCGTAACGAGGTGCAGGCAATAAAAGTTGCGGCCTATGCTGTCGGCGTTGAGGTAGGTTGAATAAGAATGTTCAAGATGGCAGCCCTCGCCTATCGACGGGCACGTTATGTGGAGCGACTTGTCCTCAGGCATGAGCCACTTGATGAATACGGAGCGGTATTCGCCAAGGCGATAATAGAACAGGTTGCGGAACACCTTCTGCCGTGTGCACACTTTAATAAAGGTAAGTATGCCGCCCTTGCCTTCTCCGTAAGGCTCAAGGTCGGCATCAATGGTCTTCCTGAAGCGCAGATATAGCAGTATGTGCGGCAGCATCCTGAGCGTTGAAGCCGAGAGCAGGGCGCATTGTGTGTAAGGGTTCATGATGTTATCGTTTTATGTTAATAAGAACCGTAAATGGCATAAAGACGGGACTGCGATAATGACTTTACGGCTGAAATACTTATTTACGGCCAAAGTCGGCCGGAATGTCTCCCCATTTGCGTGTGTCCCACTGGATGATTTCGGTGCGGAACGTGTGAGTGCGCAGCCAGTTTTCGGCTCTTGCTATGACGTTATACAGCTGTGCGGTCTTGGCCGTGCGCTCCAGTTTGGTCTTGCACTGCATCTTCTTTACCCATGTTATGGCAGTGAAGCTGTCGCTGTATATAGTCTTCTTGATGCCTTTCTGCTCCATAAGCGCCAGCGCATGCACTATGGCAAGAAATTCGCCAATGTTGTTTGTTCCGAACACCGGGCCGTAATGAAACACCACAGCACCCGTAGTAAGGTCGATGCCCCTGTACTCCATCTGTCCCGGATTGCCGCTGCACGCCGCGTCGACAGCCCATGCATCAGCCTTAACTTCCAAAGGCAATGGCAACACAGTATCGTTTCTGTAATCAGGCGGATTGCAGTTGTTTAATTCATAATTCATAATAACTGGTATTTAGTGGAGCAGTTTATATTGAGCACCTTGGCTGATGAAATAAGATAAGTTGATATCATGAAAGATAAAGGAGTTAGAGCAGTTGAACAAAACTAAAATCACGCCTTGAAGGCATTTGACTTTAACTACTAAGCTCACACCGTGAGCGATAACTACTTTAACTACTCTAACTCCTCAACAATTATTACATTCGTTCCGGCATTTCGATTCCGAGCAGGCGCATGCCGTTCTTCAGAGTCTTGGCCACGTTCTTGGCGATGAGCAGGCGCAGAGCCTTCTCGTCGTCAGTGTCGGCGCCGAGGATGCTGAAGTCATGATAGAACTGGTTGAACTCCTTGGTCAGCTCGTAGCAGTAGTTGGCTATGCCGCTCGGGCTGTAGTCGATGCCGGCCTGGCGCACGGCAGCCTCATATTCGTTCATCTTCTGTATCAGTTCTGTCTCCTTGACGCTCAGGTTTACGTTGCCGCTGAATGCCTCGGGCACTGCTATGCCCTGAGCCTCGGCCTTGCGCAGGATGCTGCGTATGCGGGCGTAAGTGTACTGGATAAACGGACCTGTGTTGCCGTTGAAGTCGATTGACTCCTCGGGATTGAACAGCATGTTCTTGCGGGCGTCAACCTTCAGAATGAAGTATTTGAGCGCACCCATACCTACCATGCGCGAAACCTCGGCACGCTCCTCGTCGCTCATGTCGGCAAACTTGCCCAGCTCTTCGCTTGTGCGGCGTGCGTCGTCTATCATCGCTGCTATCAGGTCGTCGGCGTCAACCACCGTTCCCTCGCGGCTCTTCATCTTGCCGTTAGGCAGCTCCACCATACCGTAAGAGAAGTGGACAAGCTCCTTGCCCCACTTGAAGCCGAGGCGGTCGAGCAATATTGACAGCACCTGGAAGTGGTAGTTCTGCTCGTTGCCCACAACGTAAATCATCTTGTCTATCGGGTAGTCGTTGAAGCGCATCTCTGCCGTACCGATGTCCTGAGTCATATACACCGATGTGCCGTCAGAGCGGAGCAGCAGTTTCTGGTCGAGGCCCTCGTCGGCGAGGTCGGCCCATACGCTGTTGTCGTCCTTGCGGAAGAAGAGTCCCTTCTCGAGTCCTTCCTCCACCTTTGCCTTGCCCTTCAGATAGGTCTGCGACTCATAGTATATCTTGTCGAAGCCTACGCCCAGAGCCTTGTAAGTCTCGTCGAATCCGGCGTAGACCCATGAGTTCATCTTCTCCCACAGTGCGCGCACTTCAGGGTCGTTGTTCTCCCATTTAACAAGCATCTCGTGAGCCTCCTTTATCAGCGGAGCCTCGTCCTTGGCCTTCTTCTCGGCCTCTTCGTCGGTCATGCCCTCAGCTTTGTATTTAGCCTCAAGCTCCTTAACCTCCTCGCGGTAGTGCTTGTCGAAGGCCACATAGTAGTCGCCAATCAAGTGGTCGCCCTTCTTGCCGCTTGTCTCGGGTGTCTCGCCGTTGCCCCATTTCAGCCATGCCAGCATCGACTTGCAGATGTGTATTCCGCGGTCGTTAACGATGTTGGTCTTGACAACACGGTTGCCGTTGGCCTCCATAATCTGCGCAAGGCTCCAGCCCAGCAGGTTGTTGCGCACATGGCCCAGGTGGAGCGGCTTGTTGGTGTTGGGCGATGAGTATTCGATCATCACCAGCGGAGAGTCTTCTCCGGCCTTCTTCTCGCCGAAATGCTCGTCGGCGTTGATGTCGGCCAGCAGCGCCAGCCATGCCTTGGGCGACACTACGAGGTTAAGGAAACCCTTAACCACATTGAACGATGCCACGCACGGCTCGTTGTCCATCAGGTACTGGCCTATCTCCTGGGCCGTTTCCTCAGGTTTCTTGCGCGAAATCTTAAGGAGGGGGAACACTACGAGCGTAAGGTGTCCTTCAAACTCGCGTTTCGTTTTCTGCAGCTGCACCATCTTTTCGGGCACGTCCTGACCGTAAAGCGCTTTCACGGCGGCGGCCACCGAACTGCTTATTTCATTGGCAATGTTCATCTTCTATATACTTTATTATTATTGTTTTGGCTGCAAAATTACGAAAAATACGTGAGTTCACGGGTATGATTGGCGATAAAATAACGAATTATGTCCTTACGGCTTGCCGTCTGTCACAAATACTATGAACACCGTCTCGACTATGCCGTTGCGCCTCCGCCTGCGTCAGCAGGCAGGGGCCGCAATGCGAAAGGTTACCTTTTAGCCTGCAAAAGGCAACCTATTGCACGCTAAAAGACCGCCTTTTGCAGCGCAAAATGCGGCCTTTTACAACGATGCTGATTATCAGCGTATTACAAACAGAATGCGGTTTGCCGCAATCACTACGACAAATCGCAAACATTAACCAAGTCTTTCTTTTATTTTACCACTAACTTCCTTACCGTAGCTTTTCCGTTCTTGACCGTGCGCAAGATGTAGATTCCGGGTCGGTTGTCGGTCGTAGAAACCTTACGCCCGTCCAAGGTGAACATCTCTTCGCGGTCGGGGCCGGCCTCGACGCCTGCGTTGGTTATGCCGGTTGGCTGTCCGTCGGTCAGTTTCTGCATGTCAGCGTTCGCGATGTTGCCGTTGCGGCTGTCGAGCAACAGGGCCACGATGTAAACGTTATCGGGGTTGAGCACCGTTTCGGGCAGGGTGAACGTCGTCTCGTGCGTGTACGTCTTGCCCACGTTCATCACTTCGGGCAGGCTGCCCTCAATGCCCTCGGGAGCGCCTATCGTGCCTCGGCCTACGTCGTTGAAATGGTAATTAGCCAGATATTTGGGCATGTCCTCGTATCCGCCCATAGGGCCTTCAGCACCGCCTGAGTAATAGTTGCTTTGTACGTAACCCGGGTCTCCCTCTACGCAAACGTCGTTCTCAACCACTACGTAGCCTACGCAGTAGCGGCCGTCTGCATAGTTGTCGTTAAGGACAACGCTCGACTTCACCGTGTATTCGCCGCCGTCTCCCTCGCCCGTCTCAAGCCCTATGTAGCCGAGGATGTCGCTTTCGGCTGCGTTATCGTAAAATTTCGGGATGTCGGCGGGGTCGCCCCTCATGACGCGGTTGCGGTTGGTTATCGAGTATGGGTAACCCTGGTTGGCGGAAATGGCCTCTACGTATGTAGAGTATTCCTCGTCTTTCATTACGTCGCTGCCGCCGTGTACGGCTATTGCGATGAACGTGTCGGGATATTTCGCCTTCATTTCCTCGAACGTTACGATGCCCCTGATGCACCAACCGCACCATGTGCCGGTAAGCTCTTCGGCCACAACCTTCTTATAATGCGACGCAACCGTGGCCTCGGTGTCGTAGCGCTCGCCGCCGGCTTCCACCCAAACGGCGTACTCCCTTGTCTCTCCTGCCGGTATTGAGTCGCCCGTATCAATGCTCACGGGCAGCGTCTCGCCCGGCGTAAGCTCTGCGTCGAAGTCCTGCGTGCGCGTCACTCCGCCGCACTCATAGCCTACGGTGAAGCCCTTTACAGGCTCGGCTAAGTCGGTGGAAACGTTGCCTTGTATTACGATCTTGTCCGAAGGCTTCACCAACGGGCGCATGGTGGGCTCGATGCGGACGGTAGCCGGCGTGCCTATCATTATGTCGTCTACGTAAAGCATGCTGCAGTCCTTGCTGTTGTTCACAAACGCCACGCGCACCGTCTTGCCGACATAGTCGGCTAAGCTGACGCTGTGGAACGTCCATTCGGCCTGCTCGGCAGCTACGGTGAACAGCGGACGGGCCTTGTCGAAATCGCTTATCTCGCCGCCGCCCTCGCTTATGTAGACGGCGTAACCGTCGCTGAACGTGGCATCGGTGGCCTTAGCGCGCCATGAAACTACGGCATCGGCACCTGTCACGGTGAACTGCGGCAATATCATCCAGTCGTCTGACGTTCCGCTCCCGGCGTACCACGACGTGCTCGCGGCAACGTAGTTGTCCTCTTTCTCGACGTAATAGCTCACCCACGGCGTGCCTACGCTGAAGCCGTAACGAGCCACGTCGACCGACGGCGTGTTGCCGTCGTTGTCGATAAGGATGAAGTCAGACGGTATGTCCTTGCTGAAATCGTAACGCTCGCTGCCGGCCGATTGTGCCGCATCGGCCACAGACGCGCAGCATAGCGACAACATAAGTGTCAGGCAAATATTTCTTTTCATAATAAAAAATATAATCATTATAAGTATTATAAATCGATTATGCAATTAAGAATTATGGGTTAAGATTTAAGAAAATAGCCTTGTCTGTGTAAGCAGAGCATATTTTCTTAAATCTTAACCCATAATTCTTAATTAGCTTAGAACCTTACTTTCTTAACCTCGCCTCCGCTCTTTATGATGTAAACACCTTTAGCGTTAGGAGTGCTTACCTTGCGTCCTGAGAGGTCGTAGATTTCTGTCGGCTGCTGAGCTTCCCCGTCTTCTGTCTCAACCGAGTCGATGCCCGTGCCCTCAAATTCGACATACTGCGTTGCCGACGGGTCGGATACGTAGACTAAGCCGAAACGATCGTAGTAAGAAACGAGGTTGTAGCCGTACTTACATCCTGACTTAATTTGCAATCCGCTGATGCGTGCCGAGGTGGCGTCGCCGTCGAGCGTCTGCATGCCGAGAGTCGTTGTAATCTCGTCTCCGGCTTTAACGTCCTGCTTTACTACCACGCGGTCTATCAGGAATGCAGAGCAGTCATAAGTATAGAAGAGTAATCGGGTGGTGTTTGTTCCGCCGTTCATCTCTACGGTAGCTGTGTGGCTGCCGGCCTTTTCAGCGTTAATCAGCTGGTACATGGTGTTGTCGCCTTGTACGATAAAGTCCACATTGTCGTTCAATGTTACGAAATCTACGGTTACGGTATAGTTGCCTCCGGCGCGGTCAAGGTTGATTGCGGGCGACTGCAGGTCGACGTAGTTGTTTATACAGCCTACCATGCCGTTGCTGAGCAGCGTTCCCCATCCGCTCCAACCGATGTTGTCGGTGTAGTCGTTGATTATTATCGGGTAATAGTTGTTGAGCGAAACGGGATTGTCTAACGTTCCTTCGGTACACTTGTTGAAGTTCTCCTCGAACACGGTGAAGTCCTCTGTATCCTCCGGAACGGTGTAAATCTCGTAGCTATATAGGTCATAGCTTGTTGCGTTGATTGCTTTTTCCCAATTTGCCGTGTAACCTCCGCGGCGGTCTACGTCGGTTGCCTCTTTCACTACCGGGGCGGCCACGCCGTAAGCGAAATATGCTTCTGAGGCATCAGACGTGCGTCCGTCTGCGCTCGTAGCCTGCACCGTAAACGAGTAAAGGTTGTTCAGGTCGAGGTCGTTGAACGTCATGCAAGTGTCTGCAGTCGAGACATTCTCGGCCACGCAAGTGGTTTCCGTAAGCGGAGTGGTCTCGAAGCTGAGGTTGTCTATTGCGAATACGCCTTCTTCTCCCCATCCTGCTCCCTTATATATTTTTACCGTTGAAGCCAAGCCTACCGGGAAGTCGCTTAGTTCGGCTAATGAAATTTCCGTCCATTCATCAACGCTTACACTCTCAAGAGACGTGAACCACGTCATGGTTTGTCCTTCGGTGGTGACATCGAAATATAACATATCGGAACACTCTCCATTAGTGTCAACCCTCTTTATGTATAATTTACCGTCAAGAATTTCGCTTCCGTTCAATTCAAACTGTACATAATCGCTGCTTGTTGACAACAACAGAGCCTTACTTCCGTCTGCTGCGTCGGTAGTAAAGCCGTCGCCGCTGGTCATTGCCGTCCACCCGTCGGCCAAACCGGTGACTGCGCCGTTATCAAGGCTTGCGTCCTCGAATGACTCTTCCGTCTTGTAATTGTCGGTGCCGACGGTCTTTCTTTCATACAATGAAACGAGATAATTGTCTGCGCCATACGCCTTGTCCCAGCTTGCGGTGAAGCCGTCGGTGACGAATTTCGTAGCGGCAAGATTCTGCGGAGTGCTGATATAGTCTTTGTCGCGGCTTACCTTTATATAGTCAACGATGAGGCCTCCGTCGCCGTAAGTTGCGGCATTCAACTGGAAGAAGCAGTCAGAGCCTGCGTAAGGAATATTCACATAGACCTCAATATCCTGCCATCCGTCTTCCGGCTCGAAATTATATATGTTCATCTGTCCGCCCTGAGAATCGGACGGGTCGAACGGATTATCATAACCACCTGCTGCGATACTTATAAAGAACAGCCTTGAATAGTCGATACATTTAACGCGCAGCTACATGCGGATGCGTCCCTGCATGTTCATCATCGGTGAGTTGAGGACGCCGCCGAAGCCCGGATAGTTAAGGGCCATATTGCCTCCTGCCTGGTAAACACCCAAACCGAACCAACCGGGAGTATGGAACAAGTCGTCAGGAAGATACATGTTATACGTCGTCTCGTAATCTTCGGGATACATTGTCCCGTCAGGCGCGTCTTCGGTACCCTTTGTCATAAGGGAGAAGTCTTCGTAGATAAGAGTCTCCCACCTGTCGGGATCGTCTTCTTCGGCGCGCGTTTGCACCTTCTTCTGCAAGTCTTTAGCAGTTATCGTTTTTGCGTTTTTCTGCTTCTTTGTAAACTCTTCTGTCAACTGTTTCATGGTCTTCTGCTGACCGCTCTTCACCAATCGTTTCGGAGAAGTCTGCGCCGTCATACCCAACGCCACCACTAAGGCGAGCATCGAGACGACTACTCGGGTTAATGTAAATCTTTTCATAATCGTTGAATTTTAGTTGTTAATCCGATGCAAAACTATGAAAAGCTGAATAAAATGCAATAAAATCAAGGCTTAGGAATGTTCTAATTCCCGAATAAGAACAAAATTACATGTATTTTAAGCAGACGAGCAGACAAGTAACAAGCAGACAAGGAGATTTGCAAAGTTAATGACCAACAAGGCAAATCTCCTTGTCTGCTTGTTACTTGTCTGCTCGTCACTTGTCTGCTAAAAAGTCTGCTTGTCACTTGTCTGCTTGTCTGCTGATATTCTCCTTGCTTATCTTCTTATACTCCGACGGGGTAAGCCCGGTGACTTTCTTGAACACGGTGACGAAGTTGCTGCGCGACTTGAACCCCAACTCGCCGGCTATGGCTTCAATGGTCAGGTTGCCATAAGCGGCCGTGTCGCCGAGGCGCTTGCACGCCTGCCTTACGCGCGCTTCGCCGAGCACCGAGCTGAAGTTCTTGCCGTAAGTCTCGTTGATCACTTGCGAAACGTAATGAGAGTTGGAGCCTACGAGTTTCGACAGGCGGTCGACGGAGAACTCGTTTTTGGATATTTCGCCTACGTCGTCCATCACTACGCTTATCTTCTCGAGCAGCGACTGCTTCGCGGCGTCGTCCATTCCGTCGGCCTGCGGTCGGCGTTCGGCCTGCGGAGCGTCCTTAACGGATAGGCGCTCGATCTCCCGTTCGCATTCGGCTATGCGCCGTCCGTACTCGGCGCGCATCTTGCGCTCGGCCTCGTTCATGAGCATTATCTCGGAGTTGCGGCGGTAAAGGTCATGGTTGCGGCGGTCGAGACGGCGGTTACGCCTTATCACGGCTAAGGCCAAGGCAAGTATCACGACCGTGGCTACGGTGGTAATGGCGAGCGCCACCATCACGGTGCGCCTCTTGCTCTCGCTGCGCTGCAGCTTGGCGTCGGCGTTCTGCATCTCGTAAGTTACGTTGAGGTCGCGTATCCGGTTGTACTGTTGGTTGCGGAAGAGCGAGTCCCTTAGCTGCATCTGCCGTTTACGCCAATATAACGAAGAGTCGGCCTCGCCCGTCTTTGCATAAAGTTCGGATATAAGGAACCGCGCCTGTTCCTTTATGTCGGCCGTCTCTTTCATGGCTTTTCTTTCCACGTCGAGTGCTGCTGCTAAAGCCTCGTCATAGCGTTGCATGTTCTCGTAGATCACGGCGACGAGCATCTCGGTAAACAACCTGAAACGTTCGGGCTTCATGTTAGTGTCCACCTGTGTTACGGCCTTGCGCGCGTAAGCCACGGCTTCGTTGCCGCGCCCTTCGAGAATAGCCTCTGCCGCCGCGCCCATAGAGCGCGAGTAAGCAAGCATCGGCATTTGCGGTATCCGTGTCCGCTTAAATGTGTAGACCTCATTCTTCACGTCGTTGATGTAGCCTTCCTGTACGGCAGTGCCTATGAGATTGGTGAAGGTGGTAAGCAATATCTCCCAATCTTTGGCCTCAATACCCGAATAAAAGGCTTTCTTATAGTATTTTATGGCCGTGTCGTTGTCGTAATAGATGGTGTAGACGTTGCCTATGTTAAGGTAAATGCAAGGCAGGATATCGTCCAGTCCGATATCTTCGGCTATGTGCAATGCCTTGAGCAGGTTGACGTAAGCCTCAGAATAGTTGCCGAGATGGAACGTGTAGACGTAGGCGGCGTTGTTGAACGCCTGGGCGCAGAGCTTCTGTTCGTCGCGGTCCATGTCCGGGTCGTAGCGGCTTGTCACCATCGTGTACAGCACTAAGGCACTGTCAATTGCCCCGCGCTCAAGGCAGGCGTTGCCGTCGGCCTTCAGCTCGGCGAGCGAAGCCCCGCTCCAGCGGTTCATTATGCCGTCGTAGTCAATCTTTCCGTAAGCGTAAAAGAACGTAGCCAAAAGGACTACGACGATCGATATGATGATTTTCCTCATTAGTTACGTTAGTCAGAATTATGCGTGTTGACTGCAAAATTACTAAAAATGCGTGAGTTTGCGGATATTGTTTAGCAATAAAATAATGAATAAAGTCATTACGGCTTGCAGTCGGCCGTAATGCGAAAGGTTACCTTTCAGCGTGCAAAAGGCAACCTTTCGCACGCTAAAAGGCCGCATTTTGCGCTGCAAAATGCGGCCTTTTACAACGGCGTTGATTATCAACTGTTTACACGCCTGCGGCCGAGCACGGCCTTACGCTCGGCTTCGGGATACTTCTCGATGGCGTAACGGAGCATGGTGCGCGGCATCTCGCGCCAATGGTCGTCAACAAACCGCCTCAGACGGGCGAAGTCGCGCTTGCCTGCCTCGCGCAACATCCAGCCTACGGCCTTGTGCATCAGCTCGTGACCGTGGCCTATAAGCTGCAAGGCCAGCGCGAAGGTGTCGTCGAGCAGGTTGTTGCGCACGTGTCCCAGGTGGAGCGGCTTGTTGGTGTTGGGCGACGAGTATTCGATCATCACCAGCGGAGAGTCTTCTCCGGCCTTCTTCTCGCCGAAATGCTCGTCGGCGTTGATGGCGTTAAGCAGCTTGATCCATGACTGCTGTGCCAGCACGAGGTTAAGAAATCCCTTGACCACGTTGAAACGCTCAACGTGCTCGCAGTTTTCAACAAGCCAGTTGCCAATGGCCTCGGCCGTAGCTTCGGGCTTCTGTCTTGATATCTTTAAGAACGGAAAAACCACCAGGGTAAGGCTACCCTCAAACTCGCGTTTTGTCTTCTGCAGCTGAACCATGTTCTCTGTGATGTCGGCTCCGTAAAGTTCCTTCACGGCCTTTATCACGCTGCTGCTAATCTCACCTGCTATGTTCATATCTTTTTATTAGTTTTTTCTTTCGTCTTTTTGCGATGCAAAGGTAAGCAATTTGTTTGAAAATATGAACAACTGGCACATGAACAATAAAATAATTGACAACAAAACCGACAAGAGCATGCTGATTTTGCCTTACACGGCCATAAACTACAACAGGATTTCATACATTACTGCGTTTTTACAAAAGTTTTTTTGCACATAAACCAAAACTTGCCCTTTTTAATTACGGTTAAGCCCAAATCAGGCATAAGCTACAAACGCTCTATAGCCTTTGCGGCGAAAAGGTCTTGAAAATCGTAACTTTTTCATACTGCTTATGTTTCAGATTAAATATTTTACATGTACCATAGAGGTGTTTGTTAAGAAAACGACATACATTTACTTCCGAACTGTTAGTGGGCCGTTTGCGAGTAGTAAACGGGCCACTTTTAATGTAAAAGTAGGCCACTTTTTATCTGCAAACCATAGGGTTGTTTTTATCCAGCCAAGCCATCAGGCAGCCAAAGCCGTATCTTGATTAATTTTTCTGCTGTTTTTAATTATCTGTATAAGTAGCGGCTTGAACTTACAGAAAAGGCAGAATCCATAAAAAGCAAACGGAAACAAACGATAAATCAGGTTATCCGGCAACAAAATAAATAAAAACTACACCTGGTCAACAAATATAAGAGCAAAACAATAGTAATAATTAATTATATTTTTACGCATTTTCATATCAATTTATAATTATCTTATTATATTTGCAAAGCAAATGAAACATACAAATTAATATATATATTATAACACGATAAAAAGGCATAATATTATACAAAACGTTGTAATTTTGCATCAAAGATAACGCAAAAGGAAATTAATAACGAAAAAAGATAATCATTATGACACCACGAATGATTAGATTTACAAAGATGCACGGAGCCGGAAATGATTATATTTACGTTAACACCTTATTATATAATATTCCTTCTCCGGCCGACGCGGCAATAAAATGGAGCTCGCGTCACAAGGGCATAGGCAGCGACGGACTGGTGCTTATCGGCAAGGCAACCGACAGGGACGCCGACTTTTCGATGCGGATATTCAATGCCGACGGCTCTGAAGCCATGATGTGCGGCAACGCATCGAGATGTATCGGAAAGTATCTCTATGAAAAGGGAATGACATCAGACAAGACTATACGCCTGGAAACGCTGTCAGGTATAAAGATTCTTAAACTGCACGTGGCGGGAGACAATGTAGAAAGTGTTACGGTGGATATGCTCGAGCCGAGATTTGACGTGGCCGGACAGTTTCTGCCAAGGTCGGAAGCCGAAGCAGGCGGCACGCTGGAAGCCGGCGGAAAACAGTTTAAGGGCACGTTTGTGTCAATGGGTAATCCTCACTTTGTTATCTTCACCGACGAAAAAGGCTTGGCAGACGCCGAGACACACGGCAGGGCACTGGAACACCACGAGGCTTTTCCGGCACGCTGCAACATAGAGTTTGCATGCCTTACCGACAAAGACACACTGCGCACGAGAGTATGGGAACGCGGAAGCGGAATAACCATGGCATGCGGCACAGGAGCCTGCGCCACCGCCGTGGCGGCCGCAAAGGCAGGACTGGCAAGCCGGCGCAGCAAGATAGTGATGGACGGCGGCACGCTGGAAACAGAATGGAAAGAAACCGACAACCACGTTTATCTCGCCGGCGAGGCCGAATTTGTGTTTGAAGGAGAGATACCGCTGCCGTAACAGATGAGGCAGACGACGAAAAAAGATATAACGGTATTGGTTTTTTAACCCGAATCGCATTAGGACTCAGCCGGGATTTTTGCTTTATAATGAGCGGATTTTCGTTTGACTTTTTTGCAGGCACGGCGGGCAATGTCAAGAAAAACGGACGAAAAGACGACAATAGGAAACAATAAGACGGATTGAAGCATGAATAAACAAAACAGAGAAAACTATATGCGGTATAATGACAGATTTGGGTTTAAGGTAAAAAGATTGAAACAAAAGAAGAAAGAGATACAACGGTAACAACAAAGAAAAAACTTAAACATCAATTAAAAGAGAATTATGGCATTAATAAATGAGCATTATTTAAAACTGACAAAGAATTATCTGTTTGCCGACATAGCAAAGAAAGTGAATGCCTTTAAGGTGTCTCACCAGAAAGCAAACGTGATAAGTCTTGGCATCGGCGACGTGACAATGCCTCTGTGCCCGGCAGTGACAGAGGCCATGCACAAAGCCGTGGACGACATGGGCACAAAGGCAGGTTTTCACGGATACGGACCAGAACAGGGCTACCTGTTTCTGAGAGAGGCCATAGCCAAGAACGACTATCTGCCACGGGGCATACATATTGACCCAAGTGAGATTTTCATTAACGACGGAGCCAAAAGCGACACGGGCAACATAGGCGAGCTGGTGCGCTGGGATAACAACATAGGAGTGACAGACCCTATTTATCCCGTATATATCGACTCAAACGTAATGTGCGGAAGGGCCGGCACGCTTGTGGACGGAAAATGGAGCAACGTGACATACATTCCATGCACCGAAGCCAACAACTTTACGCCGGAGATACCCGACCACCGTGTAGACATTATATACCTGTGCTACCCGAACAACCCCACGGGCACGGTGATAAGCAAGGAGGAGCTGAGAAAATGGGTTAACTATGCCCTGAAGAACGACACGCTGATATTCTATGACGCTGCCTACGAGGCTTACATACAAGACGACGACATACCACATTCTATCTACGAGATTAAGGGCGCGCGCAAGGTGGCAATAGAGTTCAGGAGCTATTCAAAGACGGCAGGATTCACCGGCGTAAGATGCGGCTACACGGTAGTGCCCAAAGAGCTTACGGCATCGAGCATGGACGGAAAGGAGCGCTATCCGCTTAACCCCATGTGGAACCGTCGCCAGTGCACCAAATTCAACGGCACAAGCTATATAAGCCAGCGCGCTGCCGAGGCAATATACACGCCGGAAGGAAAGAAGCAGGTGAAGGAAACGATAAAATACTATATGGACAACGCCAAAATTATGCGCGACACGCTGGCGTCAACGGGCCTTAAAGTGTATGGCGGAGTTAACGCACCTTACCTATGGGTGAAGACACCCAACGGCACAAGCAGCTGGAAATTCTTTGAGCAGATGCTGTATGGGGCACAGGTGGTATGCACGCCGGGCGTAGGTTTCGGACCAAGCGGCGAAGGTTTCGTAAGACTCACCGCGTTTGGCGACAGGGACAACTGCAAGGAAGCCATGCAGAGGATAAGCTCGTGGCTGCTGAGATGATTTTAAATAACAGCTGAAACATGCTGCTCCCTTAATGGCGTATTACAAAGCGGCATATTGCAGCAGCAGGCATTCATATATAATCATAAAAGGCAACAAAAGATGTGCAGGTATGCTGTTTCATACTATAAAAGGCTTACTTTGTATTAGGATTTAAGTTGCGCACGTGAAAAAAAGCAACATTTACCTCATAAAAAGGTGTCATAATGAAATTTAGCATTATCTTTGCATAAATTTTCAGCTAAAGAACAAAAAGAAACGTAACAATAAAACTTTTGAACAATGACAAACTTAAGATTTCAGGTTGTTGAAGAGGCTTTCAAAAAGAAGCCGTTGGAAGTAATAGCTCCGGTGGAACGCCCGTCAGAGTACTTCGGCAAGAACGTTTTCAACAGGGCAAAGATGTACAAATATCTGCCGGCGGATGTCTATGACAAGCTTATAGATGTCATTGACAACGGAACACGACTCGACCGCTCAATAGCCAATGCAGTGGCTGCGGGAATGAAGCAGTGGGCTGAGGAAAACGGCGTTACGCACTACACTCACTGGTTTCAGCCACTTACAGAAGGCACGGCCGAGAAACACGACGCCTTTATTGAACACGACGGAAAGGGCGGCATGATTGAGGAGTTTTCAGGCAAGCTGCTCGTACAGCAGGAACCTGACGCAAGCTCATTTCCAAACGGCGGAATCAGAAACACCTTTGAAGCACGAGGTTATTCGGCCTGGGATCCTACGTCACCGGTGTTCATAATGGACGACACGCTGTGTATACCGACAATCTTCATATCTTACACAGGCGAGGCTCTCGACTACAAAGCTCCGCTGCTGCGCGCCCTCCATGCAGTCAACACGGCCGCAACAGAGGTTTGTCATTATTTCGACCCAAAGGTTAAAAAGGTTACATGCAACCTTGGATGGGAACAGGAATACTTCCTTGTTGACGAGGGACTATACAGCGCACGCCCCGACCTCATGCTGACGGGACGCACTCTTATGGGGCATGACTCGGCCAAGAACCAGCAGATGGACGACCACTACTTCGGCACTATTCCTGACCGTGTGCAGGCATTTATGAAAGACCTCGAAATACAGGCTCTCGAACTGTCGATACCCTGCAAGACACGCCACAACGAGGTTGCTCCCAACCAGTTTGAAATAGCTCCTATATTCGAGGAAACCAACCTGGCCATCGACCATAACATGCTGCTGATGTCGCTTATGAAGAAGGTGGCACGCAAGCACGGATTCCGCGTGCTGCTCCACGAAAAGCCGTTCGCAGGCATCAACGGTTCGGGAAAGCACAACAACTGGAGCCTGTCAACTGATACAGGCGTACTGCTGCATGCACCGGGCAAGACTTCAGAAGACAACCTGCGCTTCGTTACGTTCATCGTTGAAACGCTTATGGGAGTCTACCGCCACAACGGACTGCTGAAAGCCTCAATCATGAGCGCCACAAACGCACATCGTCTTGGCGCGAACGAGGCTCCACCGGCTATAATATCATCGTTCCTTGGCAAGCAGCTGTCTGAATTGCTCGACCACATAGAGAACAGCGACAAAGACGACCTGTTCAACATGGCCGGAAAACAGGGCATGACACTGGACATACCCGAAATTCCCGAACTCCTCATCGACAACACCGACCGTAACCGCACAAGTCCGTTTGCCTTCACCGGAAACCGCTTTGAGTTCCGTGCCGTGGGCAGCGAGGCCAACTGCGCTTCAGCCATGATTGCCCTGAACGCTGCGGTAGCCGAAGCCTTAACAGACTTCAAGACACGTGTGGACGCGCTCATTGAGAACGGACAGGACAAAACGAGTGCCATAATAGACGTGCTGCGCGATGATATCAAGACCTGCAAGCCCATACGCTTCGACGGCAACGGATATTCTGACGAATGGGTTGAAGAGGCCAAACGCCGCGGACTTGACTGCGAAACAAGCTGCCCGGTTATCTTTGACAACTATCTCAGTCCCGAATCAATAAAGATGTTCGAGAGCATGAACGTTATGAGCGAGAAAGAGCTGGCTGCACGCAACGAAGTTAAATGGGACACCTACACAAAGCGCATACAGATAGAAGCAAGAGTGATGGGCGACCTGTCGATGAACCACATAATACCGGTGGCTACACACTATCAGAGTCAGCTGGCAAAGAACGTTCAGAACATGCTTCAGATATTCCCTGCCGAGAAGGTACAGAAGCTTTGCTCACGCAACATCAAGATTATCGAAGAAATTGCTGAACGCACACAGATAATCGAAAATGGGGTTGACGAACTGATAAATGCACGCAAGGTGGCCAACAAGATTGAAAGCGAAAGAGAGAAGGCCATTGCATATCACGACACAGTGGCACCTAAGATGGAAGAAATACGCTACCATATAGACAAGCTGGAGCTTACTGTTGCCGATGAGCTGTGGACTCTGCCCAAGTATCGCGAGTTGCTGTTTATCAGATAAACAATAATGTGCTGCATTATGGCAATAAGCCCAAATCTGCCATTAGGTTGCATGTGGTTTACGCTACAAGTAGATTGATGCTTTCAGCTGTCTTATTGTTTTCCATTGCTGTCTGTTTTTCTTGACACAATACGCTATGCCGGCGAAAAGCCAAACGACAATACAACAACATAAGACATACGGGCGAATACTAATACTTTGGGTTAATGGCCGCTACATGTAGCGACATAATCAAAGAATTTAACGTGACAATCTATTTCTTTTATTGATTGTTTTAAGTTAATTGACGGGAGGTCTCTGTGAAGCGACCTCCCGTATTTTTTTATATTCAATCAGCTTTTAGACAGTAATGATACCGTTTAACCCAAATCGCCATTAGAAAAGCCTGCTTTCTTTTTGTTACAGGTTTACTGCTTTTATGGCAAAAATCAAGTAATACATTATACAGCTAATCATAAGGACAATCGTTTACTAACAATTTGTTCATAAAAATCTTTAATGATTTGGGCTAAACAATATGCCTGATGATTTTGTGGCTATCATTATTCCGCAACCTTCCAGTCGCCTATCGTGCCTGTCTCCGACGAGAAGCAGGCGCCTATCTTGAACACACGGCGGTTGTCTGACTCGTATTCGCGGGCATAGCCC
>CAJMMQ010000005.1 GCA_905214625.1 uncultured bacterium | reverse complement strand
CTCTTCACTTTTCGTTATTCACTTAGTTAAGACGTATGCCTTGTGGATTCTTGTCAACCGTTTTGCATTTGGATTTTTCACTTTTCATTCTTAACTCCTTGACTTCTTAACTCCATAACACCATAATTCCTTAATTTCTAAAAATAACTCCTAAACAAATTGTCGTTTGCATGAGGGTGGGGACAAAAAAGCGGAACTCTTTTTGAGAATTCCGCTTGGGTGGAGGGTGGGGCTCGAACCCACGACATTCAGAACCACAATCTGACGCTCTAACCAACTGAACTACATCCACCATGTTGGTCGCTTAATGTTTCAAAGCGAGTGCAAAGGTACGGGATTTATTTGAGATTACCAAACAAATCCCGTAATTTTTTTGCTTTTTGTTTAATTTGCCGGTGTTTTAGGAGCCTGAGGAGCTGCGGGAGCTGCCTTTTGGTCAGCTTTCTGAGCATTGTTACCAGCTTTAGCCGGAGCTGCCTTCTGTGTCTGGCTGGCGCCAAATCCGGGCAGATTTGTCGGGTTAGTCTGCTGCTGTTCTGTTGCAGCCTTCTCGATAACGCTCTCAGATGTTGTTGCCTTAGGAGCAACATAAGCGCATACAACGCTGAAAACAACCATGGCTATTGCAAGTCCCCATGTTGCTTTCTCGATGAAATCAGTAGTCTTGCGTACACCCATAATCTGGTTTGATGATGAGAAGTTCGACGCAAGTCCTCCTCCCTTAGACTCCTGGATCAGTACGATGCCTATCATAAGCAGTCCTGCCAGCACGATTAAAATTACGAATAATGTATACATTTTCTTTTATTTATATTTATTATTTATTATCAGTTTTTCCAAAAATCGGATTTGGTCTGCAAAGTAAGCATTTTTTTTTGGATAATTCAAATTTAAACGCTTAATAATTTCCAATGCCTTGGAATATCGCCCTTGTTTTATGTAAATTTGAGCCAAAGTTTCGGTAAAATAGTTCTCGTCGCCCTCTTTTTTGTCGTTACTTTCAATTTCGGGCACATATTCGGGTTCGTCCTTGAGTTCTATTTTTCCGTTCTCGTTATTTATGAAGTTGTCAATAAGATCCTGCCCCTTCATTGCCGGTTTTTCCTGAGTGTCGTCGCTGTCGCCTTCAGTGTCAAGCAGATAGGCAACATAGTCGATGGCAGCATCGGCCGGTGTGGGCTTGCGTTTCTTTTTACGCTCCTTGTTTTCCTCCTCCTTTTTGTCTTCCGGAATGGTGTCGAGGAACTGTTCTATGAGCGATATTGTTCTGTTTCCGCTTTCGGCGTTTTGTTCTTTCTTCTCTTCTTTCTTCTTTTCGTGCAGTACGGTGCGCAGTTTATAATGTGCGGCCTCTACGAGGTTGAACACAACTTTGCGGTCGGTGATATAGACGGCAGAGCGCCTCAGCTCCTCGTCGAACGAAGGGTCGTGAAGAAGATAAAGGTTTTGCAGCAGCAACAGACGGGCAGGCTGATAATAGGGGTACAGGGCAAGGAGGGAACGCAGGTCGTAGAGCGTTTCCTTGTCCATCTGTTCCGGATGTTTTATTAGCTGCTCGAGGTCGATGTTCATAATTGTATTTACCAGTTTGCTACTGTTGCGTTGAATATCTGATCTGTGATGTCTTCAACCATCTGGGTTACGAGTTCTTCCTGAACGGAGTTGAGCGACTGTGTTGTCTCGAATGTAGACGTGGCCGTAAACTGTTTCTCGAAATCCTCGTTGTGGTTAGCGTTGTTGGTGAATCTCACGTTAACTGTCATCGACAGCTCGGCCTGGGCCGACGTTCCTTCGGCCGTTACGGCCTTGTTGCGCTGTGAGTATTGTGTTATCTCGCCCTCAATCTTCATGTCGCCGTTGCGCTTAACCTGAATGAGGCGTGTGTGGTTGGCAAAGATATCTTTGAGCTGATTGTTGAAGATACTGGCCATCGGGGCCCATACATAGCTGGAACGGATGGGGAAGTCGGCTATCTGTATGGTCTTGGTCTTGCTGTAGTCGATACTTGCTCCGTTGAACTTATATGACACACTGCATGACACCATAAGTAGTATCATGGCGGTGAGCACTGCTGTCTTTATTTTATTGATATACATAAGTTGTTTGTTTCAGCTTTGTATGTTTCTTTTTTACCACATTATTATAATGTAGGACCATTATTTCTCAAGTCCGTATTGTTTTATTCTGCGATATAGCGTACGGTCGGAAATGCCGAGCTCCTGGGCCGCCTTCTTGCGGTTGCCGCCGTTGCGTTCAAGTGCTTTTTCAACCATTTGTCTGCCTATGTTTTCAAGGTTAAGACTTTCCGGTTCGGAGATTTCTTCAGCCACGGCATCCTGAACGGCAGGCACTGTGCGCGTGGGGGTGTTGATAGTTGCCGGTTGCTCTGTGATGATGGAGGGCAGATTACTGTTTCCTGTGGCCACTGATGTGCTGCCGGAGGCATCTAACTGTTTTCTGATGCTGTTCATTTCACGGCGCAGGTCGCTGACGTTGCCGCGAAGCTCATATAATATTTTGTATAAAATCTCGCGCTCGCTTTCATACGAGTGGCTGCCTCCTTTGTTGAGCGTTGCCAGTTGGGTGCTCTCAGTGTCTTCGGGTATAAATTTATGTATGGCTTCACCGCTGATTTCGCGTTCCTGACTCAGCACGGACATCTGTTCGGTGATGTTCTTCAGCTGTCTTACGTTTCCGGGCCATTTGTATTTCATCATTATGTATTTGGCCTCTTCAGACAGTGTTATTTTGGGCAGATGATATTTTTCTGCCATCTGCATTGCGAAAAGGCGGAAAAGAAGTAGTATGTCCTCGCCGCGTTCGCGCAGCGGCGGTATCTGTATAGGGATGGTGTTGAGCCTGTAATACAAATCTTCGCGGAAGCGTCCTTCACTGATGGCCTTGCGCATGTTTACGTTGGTGGCGGCGACAATTCTGACGTCGGTCTTCATTATCTTCTGTCCTCCCACGCGTATGTATTCTCCTGTTTCGAGAACGCGGAGCAGTCGTGCCTGTGTGGCCATTGGCAGCTCGCCGACCTCATCGAGGAATATTGTGCCCTTGTTGGCAACGCCGAAGTAGCCTTCGCTTTCGCCTATGGCACCCGTGAACGAGCCTTTTTCGTGACCGAAGAGCTCGCTGTCTATTGTTCCCTCGGGGATAGAGCCGCAGTTGATTGCAAAATATTTCTCGCGGCGGCGCGGAGAGTTGTCGTGTATTATGCGCGGTATAATCTCTTTACCTACACCGCTTTCGCCGATGATGAGTACGGATAAGTCCGTCGGTGCGACCTGCATGGCCACATCGATGGCGCGGTTTAATCCGTCGCAGTTGCCGACGATATTATAGCGCTGTTTTACTTTCTGTAATTCAGAAGTGTTCATTTATTCTGCAAAGTTACATAATTTATTTTATATAACACAGACGCCGTGCATTTTTAATGTAATTTTTGTTATATCACGTGTTTTGAGGGGGATTGTCGGTAGTTAGAGTAGTTATAGTAGTTATCGCTCACTAAGGTGAGCTAGGAGTTAGAGTCAAATGCATTGTTGATTCTATTCAATGTAATACAATTGACAATAGCGAACGTAGTGCGTGCTTTCGGATTAGCTTAACTCACTTATTTTACGAAAATGATAATCAACAGGGCTAATGTGCCGGCGGATCTGCGCTCCGCCGGAATTTAAAATAAGGATTTTTCAATCCGATTACTTCCTATTTGATTTCACCTTATATCTTTAACGCAAAATTATCATTGGAATTTTCATTATTCACTTCGTAAATCAGCGGTTTTTTTAGCGGATCAGGAGATTAGCTGCGCTGACCTTCGGTTCTTATATTTAATTCCGGCAGATTAATTCTATTGATTGTCGGCTGCGCTCGGTATAACCAAATATAATTTGCTTCTGCTCTCACTTGCACGACAATTGCAGATCCGCCGGCACATTAGTCTTGTTGATTATTATCGATCGTAACACATTGAAAAAATCCACAAGGCATATGACTTTAACTACTATAACTACTTTAACTACTCTAACTCCAAATGATAATACCCAACAAAGCAATTGGATTTTTCGCTCTTCACTTTTCGTTTTTCACTTAAAAAGCCGGGCTATTGTTGCTTAATTTTCTCGCTTATGGCTTCTCCTGTGTTCTTTTTCTCGAGCTTTATTAAAAGCAGTCCTATTGCGGTCCAGATGAGCTCGCGGATGCGCACTATAAGGGCTACGAAGATGCCGGCGCGGGCAGACATGGCCAGACTTGCCGTTGACATGATGAAGCCGCCCTCACGGCCGCCAAGCTGAAGGGGAATGAAGAACAGAAGGTTGGCAAACAGGCTGGTGAAGGCAAGGATGAGGACGCATGGGGCAAAGCTGACATCGGGCGTGAGGACACGGAGGATGAAAAGAATCTCGAACGCGGAAAGAAAACGGCATAACAGCTCGAGCAATACGGCCGATGTGAACGACTTTTTGTTCTGTCGGTGCAGTGCTGCAATCTGCCTGTCGATGGTGTCGAGCTGCTCCTTATGCTTTTCGATGAAGTTGCGCGAACGCTTTTTTATGCCGGGAATGTGCTTTATAAGGTTCATAATTCTTACGGCCATGCCCTTTTGGTAGCCTTTGATGAAAAACCATACGCCAAGGATGCAGAATGCGCCTGACAGCGCCAGAATTATGCCTGTGATGAAGTTGGCCTTCTCGGTGAGCAGAAACAGCAATATGGAGAGCAGCCAGAACAGAAAGTGGCTGAAAATGTGAGTCATGGCATAGAGAATTACCGACGACGAGGCGCGTTCGGTGCCAATCTTAGGCGACAGAGACATCACACGGTAAGGCTCGCCGCCCATGAGTCCGCCGGGCGTGGCATAGTTGAGGGCGAAGCCCGAAACGGTAATCTTGTAGAGCCACCAGAAGTTAATCTTTGGCTTTTCGTCTGAGCCGCTCCGTATGATGATATACCATGTAAGGGTGTTGATGATGTAAAGAAATCCCCACAGGGCAACAACCGCGAAGAACCAGTAGCCTGCATCCTGAAGTCCGTTCCACACCTGTTTGAAGTCGAGTTGTGTAATCATTATAATGAGCACAACTATTCCGAACACAAAGAATGCGTTCTGATATTTCTTTTTCATACCTTATCTTTTATTTTGCCCGGCAAGAAAGCTGCCGCTGATGCACATCATGAAAGTAAATAATAAACGTAAGTAGATATGAGTTCCGGCCTCTGCTGCCAATCCGGGGCAGAGGCCGGGCTGTATGTTTTTTTATAGCTGTTCTTCTTCTTTATCCTGCTTGTTGTCCTGTTCCCTGTTTTTATTTATGGAGAAGCGCACTTTCTCGCTGTCGTCGCGTTTCTCGTGATAAAGTTTTTTCAGCGGATTGCTGAACGGCTCGTCGTACTCTATGCGGTTGCGGAATACGTCGATGGCAAGATAGATGGCGTTTCTGAAAGAACTTTCGTCGGCAATGTTCTTGCCTGCAATGTCGTAGGCCGTGCCGTGGTCGGGCGATGTGCGCACGATGGGCAGTCCGGCTGTGAAGTTTACTCCGCGGCCAAGGTCTAGACACTTGAACGGAGCGAGGCCCTGGTCGTGATACATGGCCAGCACGCCGTCGAATGCCGTATAGCTCTCATGTCCGAAGAAACCGTCGGCGGCGTATGGGCCGAAGGCATGTATGCCGTTGGCCGACAGCTCTTTTATTGCCGGTATTATTATCTCCTGTTCCTCGCTGCCCAGCAGTCCGTCGTCGCCTGCATGAGGATTGAGCGCCAGCACGGCGATGCGCGGGTTAGATATGCGGAAGTCGCGTTTCAGCGAATTGTGGAATATCGTTGCCTTTTCTACAATCTTCTCTTTTGTTATTGCCGCAGCCACGTCTTTTATGGGCAGGTGGGTGGTTACGAGAGCCACGCGCAGCATGTCGTTGAGCAGAATCATGAGGGCCTTGTTGCCGTTGCCCGCGCGCTGCTCGATATATTCTGTGTGCCCGCAGAAATTGAAGTCGTCGCCCTGTATGTTGTTCTTGTTGATGGGCGCAGTTACAAGCACGTCGAACAGTCCTTCCTTATAGTCGGCCATGGCCCTTTCGAGAGCCTTTAGCGATGCAGTGCCGGCCTCTTTCGATGGATTGCCAAGGTCTACCTTTATTTCCTGGTCGAATGTTGTCAGCAGGTTAACCTTGTTGTTATGGGCGTCGGCGGCAGAGTTTATTATAGTGAAGTTGCCCTGTATGCCGAGCGCATTGCGGTGATAGGCCGCCACTTTGGGCGAGCCGTAGATGATGGGGGTGCATAGTTCAAGTATGGCCGGATCGGAAAAAGTCTTGAAAATAACTTCATATCCAATGCCGTTGGTATCTCCGTGCGTTATGGCAACGCGTAGTTTTCTGTTTTCCATATTTTTATATGTTTTGTTATAATCGTTTTCCTTTTTAATCGGTGTGTCTTGCCGTGCGGTCTGCATATTTCTGCCGTGCTTGCCGTTGCGGCTTGTCGAGCGTGTAGAGGGCAGCCTCGGCACTCCTAATGAGGTTGCGCTTGCGTATGCCCGGCGCATATACAAAGGCTTCGGCCACTATTATGCGGCTGTTGGCAGAGTCAATTGTGGAGTACGACACAAACGGTCCGCCCATGGCGTCGTTGCGCATCTCCCACAGTCCGCGGCATATCATTGCCGTGCGTTTTCTCTCTTTTGTCAGTCCTGCCGTAACGCTTCCCTGCACTGTCTGCATATACATGCCGTCGAGCTCGCCCGGAATGTTGGCCTTCATCACGCTGTCGCGCATGGCTAAGGCACGGGCTGCGTCGAGAGCGGTGCCGCTGTAAGAGTAGACACAGATGTTGCGCATGCGGTCGGCGCCGTTGTCCGACAGCCATATAAAGTTGCGTCCCGTCTTGCCGGCCTTCATGTCGGCAGGAATACGCATGTCCCAGCCAAACATACGCCTGATGCTGTTTTCGGCCTTGGGATTGCTACCGGCGCGCAGCGCCGATATGGCCGTGTTAATCTCGGCCCTTGCGAGCAGAGCGGTGAGATTGCGTCCGGCTTTTGCCATGTACAGGCTTAGCTGTGATGCCGACGGAGTGTTGACATATACCACAAGCTGCGGCCTTGCCCATACGTTTTTTTCGTATCTTATGCGCGTCGACGTGAATATGGCGGGGTTTACGGTAACTATCACTATGCAGCGCGCCAGGCGTGTGGTCTGGTTGAAGCGTGTGCTGTCTATCCGCGACACGTCGAACATCGGCTCAGGCTGCGGCAGCGAAGGCATGTCCTGCGCCAGAACGCTGTCTACGACGGCTGCGCAACGCCCGTCGGAGGCCACGAGCATAACCTCGTAAGGCCGTCCGCCGCTCTTGGGCAACAGCGACTGCGGGCCGCCGCTGCACGAGCATAAGGCAACAATGGCCGCCAGAAGCAATAGCCGCAGACACTTTATCACTTCAGCCTGTTCTCCTTTCTTGCCGTGCTGAGCAATCCGCATGCGGCAAATATATCCTGTCCGCGGCTTGCCCTTATTGTGGTGAACACGCCGTGAGACGTAAGATAGTCGCGCAGCTTTTCCATTGTGGCGTCGTCGGCTCCGTGGAGGTCAACGCCCGGTATCTGGTGGAATCTTATGAGGTTGATGCGGCAGTCGAGCCCCTTTAGCAGACGGATAATCTCCTTGGCGAACACCATAGAGTCGTTGAGTCCGCCGAAGACGATATATTCGAACGACAGGCGGCGCTGGTGGCTGAAGTCGTAGTTGCGCAGCAGTTCCACCACATCGGCAATGGGCATGCCCTTTTCGGCCGGCATGAGCATGGCGCGCTGCTCGTGTACAGGCGAGTGGAGGCTTATGGCTACATGACATTCGCTCTCCTCGATAAACCTCTTCAGCTTATTCTTAACGCCCACGCTGCTCACCGTGATGCGCTTGGGGCTCCATGCGTAGCCGTAGTCGGCCGTAAGTATGCCGGTGGCCCTGAGCACGTTGTCGAGGTTGTCCATAGGCTCGCCCTGGCCCATAAACACTATGTTGGTGAGCTTGTCGCGCTCGGGCAGCGAGTATATCTGGTTCAATATGTCGGTAGCTGTGAGGTTGCCCTCAAAGCCCTGCTTTCCGGTCTGGCAGAACAGGCAGTTCATCTTGCATCCCACCTGCGACGACACGCACAGCGTGGCGCGGTCTTTGTCGGGTATGTAAACCGTTTCGACAAACTTACCGCTCTCCGTAGGGAACAGATATTTTATCGTTCCGTCAACAGATTTCTGGCAGTCGGAGGGCGGCATGCAGCCTATGCGGTAGTGCTGTTTCAGCTTTTCGCGGTTAGCTTTCGAGATGTTCAGCATGTCGTCTATTGAGCTTACGTGCTGAGTGTAGAGCCATTTGGCCATCTGTGCCCCGACAAAAGCCGGCATGCCCATGGCTTTGGCAACATCTTTAAGTTCGTTAAGTGTTAATCCCAATAACGGTGTAGTGCTTTGTTCCATCTCAAAAATTCTTTGTTTACGGCCGACAAAGTTAGCTAAAAAAAGTGAGATAATCGGGAAGTTTAATGTTTTTTGTTTATTATAAATATGTTATGTCCGTGCCGACGGCCGTGTCGGTATGCCTGATGTGCCGCATTGTTACATGGAAACAACGCTGATGGATTGGGCCGCAAGACTATGCAGTGTGGTGAAGTTGCTGATGTTTTGATGCCTGAATATGAAGTTAATTATACTTAAAATTGTGATTGGGTGATTAACTTAAAAAGTTTAAAAGTGGCATTATTTGAAACGCGGGACAAGTTTTGTCGGAAAAACTCCGGTTTTAGAGCCTTTTGTGTAACGTTCTGATGCTCAGCAGTGTATGTCGGAACAAGAAATTTCAGGCATCATTTTATCGCGTTTTTTTTAGTCTGCCGGAGATGCGTTTTATGCCCTTTTGCCCAATGTTTATGCCCTTTTTGGCGGCTAAAAGGCGTGCTTTTGTGATGCAAAATTCGTCCTTTTACATCACAAAAGCATATCTTTTGCAATATGAAAGGATACAAGCTACGTTGCAATATGCCGCAAGATGTGATATTTCATGTCTTTTCGGACACGGTGTTTTTCTAAAACCGGAATTTTTAAGTGTTAAAATTCAAACGGTGAAAAGTATCTTACTGTTAATATGTGTGAACTGAGATGGCGCATGATATATGGCGGCTTATAACCTGTTCTGCGTTGCATGTCGGTATGATGGCGGGGCAGTTGTTGTTGGGCAGCATTATTATTGTGCGGTGTAAAATTGTTTAAGAGGGTAATGCGGCGAGGCTATTTTCGGTAAAATAGAGCACCATTGTCAAGATTTTTATGTATTTTTGCACGTCAATATACAAAGAAATCGCCGTATCGGCCATGTGCTCAGCAAACAGCCGGGCATCTGTGGGTGAGTGCGGCGTAACAATTTATGAAAAAACAGAAATGAGAGGAACAATAGACTGCTTCTTGCCTTGCGCTGACATCAGTGCGGTGGCCAACACCCTGCGTCAGCTTAAAGGCAGCCGCATGATACGGCATATAAACCTGATGGTTACACAAGATATGGCTATGAGCACACCCGTGCCCGAAAACTGCTCGTTTATTGCCGTTGACGAGCTGCTGTCGGCATCGTCTATGCATGCCATAGCCGAGAGCTGCATGGCCGACTATGCGCTGGTATTCCTGAAGACCGTGCCCGTAAGTCTGGGTCAATATTCTATACAGCGCATGATGCGTGTGGCAGCCGAGACCGACGCGTCGATGGTGTACAGCGACCGCATATCGGTAGAGAACGGCGAACCAAAGCCACACCCCGTGATAGACTGGCAGGAAGGCAGTCTGCGCGACGACTTCGACTTCGGCAGCGTGGTTATGATCAAAGGCACGCTGCTCAACAGGTTTGCGCGCGACGTAGAAGAGTCGGCATACAGATTTGCAGGATGGTATGAGCTGTGGCTCTATCTCAGCCGCTGCGGGCGCATCTTCCATATCAATGAGTTGCTTTATACGGAAGAGGAACAAGACCTGAGGGCAAGCGGCGTAAAGCAGTTTGACTATGTAAACCCTGCCAACCGCGAGGTGCAGATAGAGATGGAACAGGCCGTTACGGCGCACCTTAAAGCTGTTGGCGCGCTCATCGACACGGCCCTGTATCGTGAGCCCGACTTCAACGAGCAGGACTTTGAATATGAGGCGTCGGTGGTTATACCCGTGCGCAACCGTGAGAAGACGATATGCGACGCCGTTGACAGCGCACTGTCGCAGAAAACAAGTTTTCCGTTCAACGTCATTGTAGTTGACAACCATTCAACAGATAAAACAACACAACTGCTGGAGCAGTATGCCGCACGTAAGGACGGCCGTGCGCCGCTGATACACATCGTGCCGCAGCGCACCGACCTTGGCATAGGCGGATGCTGGAACGTGGCCATTGACGATGAGCGGTGCGGACGCTTTGCTGTTCAGCTCGACAGCGATGACCTCTATTCGTCGGAAAACACTTTGCAGACTATTGTCGACGAGTTTTACAGACAGCGTGCCGCCATGATTGTAGGCAGCTACCGCATGTGCGACTTCGACCTTAACACGCTGCCGCCGGGACTGATAAGCCATGCAGAATGGACCGACGACAACGGATGCAACAACGCCCTGCGCATCAATGGACTGGGAGCGCCGCGTGCTTTCTTTACGCCGCTGCTCAGGCAGATACGCTTTCCGAACACAAGCTACGGCGAGGACTATGCTGCCGGACTGGCTTTCAGCCGCCGCTATAAGATAGGTCGAATATATACCGAACTTTATCTGTGCCGCCGTTGGGGTGGCAACAGCGACGCGGCACTGACTGTAGACAAGGTCAACGCCAACAATCTGTATAAAGACCGCCTGCGCACAATGGAGCTGATGGCGCGTCAGCAGATGACAGCCGGCAAGGCAGACGTTATGGCCGACAGCTCGCTCTACCGCTTTTTTAACCGTCAGATAGAGACATGGAGCATGGCACGCCATAACTTCAGAGACTTGCAGGAAGTGCTTACGCGCGACCTGAGCGACGGCGGAATACCGCTTGTGGCACAGTTTAATCCTGCCAGGATGGTGTCTACCGGGGCTTCGATAGACAAGGCTTCAATAAGCAAGCGCCCATGTTTTCTGTGCAAGGAGAACCGTCCGCAGGAACAGTTGATAAAGCGCTTTGACGACAAATTCGACATATTGGTTAATCCATACCCCATACTTCCCGTACACTTCACGTTGCCGGCCGTAAAGCATCAGCCGCAGCATATACTCGAATATTACACCGAGATGCATGGCATATTGGCCAAGAACCCTGATATAATGGTGTTCTACAACGGTCCGAAGTGTGGAGCGTCGGCACCAGACCACATGCATTTTCAGGCCGGAACGAGCGGCAAGGTGCCCTTGCAGGCATCATGGACGAGGCTGGTGCGCGACATAACGGTGGTGTATTCGCTCGACGGTGACAATGACATATCTGTCATCAACAGCTGGGCTTGTCCGGCCTTGCTGATAAGAAGCCGCAATGCTGAGGCCGGCGAGAGGCTCTTCCGTTGTGTGTATGGTGCCCTGCCTCTGCACGACGGCGACATAGAGCCGATGATGAACATTGTTAGCTGGATGTCGGCCGGACAGTGGCTGACGGTGGTATTTCCGCGCCGCAAGCACAGACCCGACTGCTATTCGGCAGAAGGCGACGGCAAGATGCTGGTAAGTCCGGGCGCGCTCGACATGGCCGGGCTGATAATAACGCCGCGAAGGGAAGACTTTGAGCGGCTGACGGCAGAACAGGCTGAGGCCATATTGCGTGAGGTGACGCTCACTGAAGCCGGGATGCAAGACGTTATAGCCAAGATTAAGGCTGCCGGACACAGCGGAGACGCAGGGCGGGCAGAGTGCTATAAGCGCATTGAGCCAGATGTTCATGTGGGCATAGTCAGTGCCGAGAGCATCTGTTTCTCGCTCAACGGCGAGTATATGGCCAAGGGCGAGATGATAACAGGCCCGCAGCAGGTGTCGTTTTCAGAGGGTGGTATTCTGTGGAACGGCAACCTTTACCGTGAACTTACATTTACGCCTTGCGACAAAGGTGCGTCGTTCTCTCTGAGCGACGTTACCATTGGCGTCAACTTCCATTGGGAGCGCAAGGAAACACAGACATTTCAGGGCACTCTGAAGATAGTTGTTGAGGCCGACAAGATATGTGCCATAAACCGTCTGCCAGTTGAAAACTATCTGATAAGCGTTATTTCCAGTGAGATGAAAGCCACTTCGTCGCTTGAATTTCTAAAGGCTCATGCCGTGATATCGCGCAGTTGGCTGCTTGCACAGATGGAGCGCCGCAAGCGTCAGGCCGGCGGAGGCAACGGCTTCTTCTCGTTCATCAAGAAAGACGATGAGCTGATACGCTGGTACGACCGCGACGACCATACCATATTCGACGTGTGTGCCGATGACCATTGTCAGCGCTATCAGGGCATAACAAAGGCTAAGAACAAGCATGTGGAGCAGGCGGTGAGCGAGACGCGCGGACAGATATTGATGTCAGGTGAGGACATTTGCGACGCACGGTTCAGCAAATGTTGCGGTGGCATAACCGAGGAGTATCAGTATTGTTGGGAAGACACGCCGCAGTCGTATCTGGTGGCTTTGCATGACAATGAATGTAACGGCGAGCCTCTGCCAGACCTGACAAAGGAGGAAGAGGCCGAGGCCTGGATTAGGGGTAACGGCGATGCGTTCTGTAACACGCACGACAAGAATATACTGTCGCAGGTGCTCAATGACTATGATCAGGAGACAGCAGACTTCTACCGTTGGAAGGTGGAATACTCGCAGGAGCAGTTGGCCGCGCTTGTGGCTGACAAGCTGAAACTCGACTTGGGCGAGATTGTTGACCTGAAGCCTGTTGCGCGCGGAAAGAGCGGACGTATATGGAAACTGAAGATTGTAGGAACTAAAGGCTCGTTCACCATCGGCAAGGAACTTGAAATAAGGCGGGTGCTGAGCGAAACACATCTTTACAGCAGCGCGTTTGTAGTAGACAAGGCGGGTGTTAGCAACGGTGTGCCGCAGCGTTTTGTGCTTACAGGAGCCGGATGGGGCCACGGAGTGGGGCTTTGTCAGATAGGAGCTGCCGTGATGGGCGAGCGCGGATATAAATATGATGATATTCTTCTGCACTACTACCGTGGTGCGGAAATAAGAAAGATATACGGTTAATATAAAGCAGAAAACAAGAAAATGAATTCTGGTAGGAAGTTGAGCAGGAATCCCTGGAGCTGGGTTCCTACTCTGTATTTTGCCGAGGGACTGCCTTATGTGGCAGTGATGACAATTTCGCTTATCCTGTATAAGCAGCTCGGACTGACCAATGCCGAGATTACGTTCTACACCTCATGGCTGTATCTGCCTTGGGTTATAAAGCCGCTTTGGAGTCCGTTTGTAGACATTGTCAAGACAAAGCGCTGGTGGATTATCACCATGCAGCTGCTCATTGGCGCGGCCTTTGGCGGTGTTGCGTTTACTATTCCCACGAGCTTCTGGCTTCAGGGCACGCTGTTTTTCTTTTGGGTGATGGCCTTCAGCAGTGCTACTCACGACATTGCGGCCGACGGTTTCTATATGCTTGGCATGGACCAGCACAAGCAGGCATGGTTTGTAGGCATCAGAAGTACGTTCTACAGGTTTGCGACAATATTCGGACAGGGCGTCCTTGTGATGATTGCAGGCAACTTGCAGGTGCTTTTCCGCAACAGCATAAAGTATTCGTGGAGCCTTATGTTCTATGGCGTTACGGGCTTGTTCATAGCCTTGTGGCTGTGGCATAGCCTGGTGTTGCCGTGTCCTGTGTCAGACCGCGGACTGCGCAATGCCGGTGCACGTGAGGTGTGGACAAAGCTGGTGTTGTCTGTAAAGACGTTTTTCACCAAGATGCCGGCTAAGCAAGTGATAATAGCTTTTCTGTTCATGCTTTTTTACCGCATGCCAGAAGGACTGCTGGCAAAGGTGTCTTCGCTGTTTCTTATCGATAGCGGGAGCAACGGCGGACTTGGTCTTTCGCCTCAGGAGTATGGCTTTGTGCAGGGTACGGTGGGCATAATCGGACTTACGCTCGGAGGCATCTTGGGCGGAATGGCTGCCGGACGCGACGGACTGAGGAAGTGGCTTTGGCCTATGGTGTGCGCCATAACGTTGCCGGACCTTGTTTATGTATATCTTAGTTACGCCATGCCCGACAGCTTTATGATAATCAACGTGTGCGTGTTTATTGAGCAGTTTGGCTATGGTTTCGGCTTTACGGCCTACATGCTATACCTTATTTATTACAGTCAGGGCGAATACAAGACCTCTCATTATGCGCTGTGTACGGCATTGATGGCACTGTCGATGATGCTGCCGGGACTTGTGGCAGGATATCTTCAGGAGCTTGTGGGCTATCTGTGGTTCTTCATCATTGTTGTCATTCTCTGTGTAGTGACTTTCCTTGTCGCGGCATTTGTCGACATAGACCCTGAGTTTGGAAAGAAAGAACATGAGGAACAGCAATGAGTGCGGTTGCGCACGATGATGCGTATGCCGGCATTGCTGCAAACATAATGTTGCATGGTGCTTCTGCTGTTGTCACAGGTGCGGCGGCAGAAGCATCAGTCTTTATATCAAGTAAAAAGATTTTGTCGGTTTTATCAATATTGGTTTACAGGTAAAAATGATGGATAAGAAAACGCGTGAAAGGAAAATTTACAAGGTGACCGTGCTTGGAAGTGTGGTTAACGTTGTTCTTGTCGTGCTGAAGTTTGTGTTCGGAATACTCGGACATTCGGCTGCGATGATTGCCGATGCAGTACATTCTTTGTCTGATTTGATAACGGATATTGTTGTTCTGGTGTTTGTCAGGTTGAGCAACAAACCGCAGGACAACGACCACGACTACGGGCACGGCAAATATGAGACGCTTGCCACGTCGCTGATAGGACTGGCTCTGTTATTTGTCGGAGTGATGATTTGTTACGGCGGTGTAGAGAAAATAATAATGGCTTTAAATGGCGAGACACTTCAGCAGCCCGGATACGTGGCGTTTATTGCCGCTGTGCTGAGCGTGATTTTAAAGGAGTGGGTTTATCGCTTTACGGTTAAGGTGGGTAAGGCTGTTGACTCTCAGGCTGTTATAGCTAACGCATGGCATCACAGAAGCGACGCGTTTTCATCTATAGGTACGGCATTGGGCATAGGCGGAGCCATATTTCTGGGTTCGCGATGGGCTGTGCTCGACCCTATAGCTGCCGTTGTAGTGAGCCTGTTTATCATCAAAACGGCTCTTACTCTGATGCGTCAGGCATCTGACGAGCTGCTTGAAAAAAGTCTTTCTGATGATGTAGAGAAAGAGATAAAGAATATTGCCGAAAGCGAGATAGGCGTGAGTGGTGTTCACAATCTGCGTACAAGACGTATAGGAAACAACATTGCCATAGAGATGCACTTGCGTATGCCGGGTGACATCTCGCTTTATGAGGCACACAGGCGTGCCAGCGACATAGAGGTAAAACTGAGGGAACATTTTGGTGCCGACACTCATATCGGGCTGCATGTAGAGCCGTTGAAGGTTGACGGCAAGTATGTTTGCCCCGATGATTAACCTCCAGTTGCATTAGGCTGCGTATAGTTTGCCTGAGAAAAAGCAAACAACAATCCGCTCAATATAATACGACAATTTGGCCAAATCAGAATAAGCGATTTGGAATTAATGAACGGGCAGACGAACTTTCAGGCGTATATTTCCGGCTGTCTCTGCATTAATTCTCGTCTGTTTACATTCCGTTTTGTAACAATCAGATATTCAGTGCTTTATAAAAGGGCATCTTTTAGAGGATAAAAGGTGCCCTTTTAGCGTGCAATATGTGTCCTTTTGCATGCTAAAAGGATGCATATCATAATATTGTTGCTGAGAATTAAGTTTCTCTGCACTTAATTCTCAATTCTAAACCCCAATCAGTCATTAGACCGCATATAGTTTTACCTATTTTGTTTATTCATGCTTTCAGCCGTATTTTTGCTTCCTATTGGCGTCTTGCCGTCATATTTATTTGCCTTGGCTCAATATGCCTGCAAGGAAAAAATGACGACAACATACTCAATACAAAACAAAAATACGGCTGAATACTAATGACCGGCCGGTGCTTAAAAAAACTATCCCAGCACGACGTCAAGAATCATCATGAGGACAAAACCGGCAGAAAAGCCTATCACGCCGATGTTGGAATGTTCGCCTTCTGAGGCTTCAGGTATAAGCTCTTCTACAACGACATAAAGCATTGCGCCTGCCGCAAAGGCCAGAAGATAAGGCAAAACGGGAGTCATCATTGACGCAAGTATTATTACGAGAAAGCCGCCTATAGGCTCAACAATGCCGCTGAGGCTGCCCAACACGAACGATTTTAGGCGGCTGTTGCCGGCCGCTCTCATGGGCATTGATATTATGGCTCCTTCCGGAATGTTCTGTATGGCGATGCCGAGCGACATCGCAAGTGCTGCTGCGGCTGTTATGCCGGCTCCGCTCTGCATGGCTCCTGCAAGGACAACGCCTACTGCCATGCCTTCAGGAAGATTGTGTATGGTAACGGCGAGCGACAGCATTGCCGTGCGCGACAAATGGCTGTGCGGGCCTTCGGGTTTCGATTTGCCGAGATGAAGGTGAGGGGTAACGTAGTCTATCATGAGCAGAAAACCAATACCGGCCATGAAACCTAAGGCCGCAGGCATTACAGACCACTTGCCCATGTGGCCGCACATGTCCATGCCGGGTATGAGCAACGACCATACCGAGGCTGCCACCATTACGCCGGAAGCAAAGCCCAGTAAGGCTTTTTGGAGCAGTGAGGGCATCTCTTTCTTCATGAAAAACACGAAGGCAGAGCCAAGCATGGTGCCCATTAGGGGGATGAGAAGTCCTAATATTATTCCTTCCATTGCTGTTTTAATTATTTATGAGACAAATGAGGCATATATGGCATTATGAATTTAATGTCATGGTGTGATGCCTCAGTCGATAAAACGCTTCACTATGTCAGTGTATTTGTCTATTCGGCGGTCGCGAAGGAAAGGCCACCATCGGCGCACCTGCTCGCTGTGGGCAAGGTCAATGTTTACAATCTTGCACTCTTCATCGTGGTCGGAAGCCCTATAGAGCAGCTCACCCTGCGGCCCAGCAACGAACGAACTGCCCCAGAACTCAATCCCTCCGGTCATGCCCGACGGGTCGGTTTCATGTCCCACACGGTTTACGGCCACCACTGGCAGTCCGTTGGCAACGGCATGTCCGCGCTGCACTGTTGTCCATGCCTCACGCTGACGCTGCTGTTCGGCTGGCTCGTCAGAACTTTCAAAGCCAATGGCCGTTGGATAGATAAGTATCTGTGCCCCCTGCAGAGCCATCAGGCGGGCTGCCTCGGGATACCACTGATCCCAGCATACGAGTACGCCGAGACGTCCAACAGAAGTGTCTATGGGGTGGAAACCCAGGTCGCCGGGCGTGAAATAAAACTTTTCGTAATATGCCGGGTCGTCAGGAATGTGCATCTTTCGGTATTTTCCTGCTATTGTTCCGTCGCGTTCTATCACCACGGCCGTGTTGTGATACAGTCCGGACGCACGCCTCTCAAATAGCGAAGTGACGATTACCACTTTAAGTTCTTTGGCCAGATTGCCGAAAAATTCGGTTGACGGACCGGGTATCGGCTCGGCCAGGTCGAAGTTGTTAACGCTTTCTACCTGACAGAAATACAGCGAGTTGTGCAGCTCTTGTAATACTATGAGTTCTGCTCCTTCAGCTGCAAGTGCCTTTATGCTTTCGGCAAGTCGCTGCATGTTGTATTTTTTGTCAGCCGTGTTGTGCTGTTGAATTATTCCTGTTTTCATTATCTTTTATTGTTGATTTGTCTTATTTATGGGCATTATGGCTGTGTCATAAGTATTGTCTTAATGAGGCTTTGCCTTCATGCTTATCTGTTTTTAGCCTTTTTTGCCGTTAATGTCGCAATAAAGCTGCATCGTGCAGCAGTGCAGCGAGCCGTGCTGGCGTATTACGGTGCGGCTGTCGATGCCTATGATGTCTCTGTCGGGAAAGGCCGCTTTGATTACTCTTTCGGCTTCAGCATCGTTGTCAGGCTGATTGTATGTAGGATAAATCACGGCGCCGTTCACTATCACATAGTTGGCGTATGTGGCCGGAAGCCGGTCGCCGTCGTCGTATATAGGCTCAGGCATGGGCAGGCGCAGCAGCCTGTAAGGCTTGCCGTCTGTCGTCAGTAGCGTTTTCAGCTGCTCTTCCATAAGTTTCAGGTCGTCATAGTGGCTGTCGTTTTTGTCGTCGCATCCTACATATAATAAGGTGTTGCCTGGAGCTATTCTTACCAGTGTGTCTATGTGCCCGTCTGTGTCGTCGCCTTCAAGATGCCCGTAGTCAATCCAGAGAATACGTTTGGCGTGAAGCATTATTTTCAGCTTCTCTTCAATTTCATTGCGTGTAAGAGGCTGGTTGCGATGAGGTGCGAGCAGACACTGGCTTGTGGTAAGCACGGTGCCTGAGCCGTCGCTCTCTATTGAGCCACCCTCGAGCACAAAGTCGTTATGGGCGACATAATTTCCCGCTGTTATGCCGTTGGTGTAAAGACTGCGGTTGATGGCGTTGTCCAGGCCGGCTTCAAACTTGTTGCCCCAGCCGTTGAAGCAGAAGTCGAGCAGGCTGTATGTGCCGTTGTCTTCAAGCGTTATGAATCCGTGGTCGCGTGCCCATGTGTCGTTGGTGGGACATTTGTGGAACACGATGTTGCTCATCTGACAATCTGTCAGTTTTTTTCTAAGCTCTTTTTCAACGCTTTGCGGCTCGGGCGCAACCACGAGCAGCTTCTCGTATCGTGTTATGGCGTCGGCCATTTCGATGTATGTGGCACAAATGTCGTTAAGATAGTCACGCCAGTCGGTGCCAGTGTGTGGCCATGTCAGCTGTATTGCGCTTTGTCTTGCCCATTCAGGCAGCAGTATGGCATTGTTGTTCATGCTGTTCTTATGGTTTTTATTTAAGTAATATCAGAGTGTCTTATGCCTTTTCTGATTGCTTTACAAAAATAATATAAGTGCGGATAATGAGCAAATAAAAAGTGTATTTTATTATATAAGGTGTCATTATGTCATATTTTCGTTGATGTAAATCAAACTGTTTGACGCAGGTCAAAATAGCGGCACTATAAGCTAATTTCACCACAAAAATCATTCATACATGTTGAAAATGGTATTACCTTTGCCATGGAAATAAGGGAAAAGGATAACAAGGATGTGAAGATGCATCCTACATGTGAAACCTAAAAATAGGAAAGGTAAAAAGATTATGAAAAAGATTGTTAACAGGATTTTAGACAACAAGAAGTTCAACAAGTATTGTGTGAACGTTTTGAAGATGTACAACTACGGACGCGTAAACATGCCTGTTTAAAGCTGACGTAGAATATGAGAGTCGGGCTGGTCTTATAGCGGGAGCTGTAAAATCAGCCCGATTTTCTTGTTTATAACCGTATAAATGGCTATCTTCGCCGATGCTATGAGTAAGATTAGAGTTTATTTTGTTACATTTGTCGTGGTCGCCGCGCTGTGTTCGTGCGACTTCGCAAAGAATAACAGGGCGCTGGTCAATGAGGTTGGCAAGGCTCTGATAGAAGAACTTGACAATAAAGGCAGTGAGGCCGGAGTTGGTGATGCGTCTGCCGGAACTGCAGAAACCGATGACAAGCTGGTTATGCAGACATCACCGAAGGGGACACCTGAGCAGATACTGAAGCGCACAGGGTATGTGGCATCGTATAACAAGACCACTCTGCTGCCGAACTGGGTGGCATGGCATCTTACGGCTGAACGCACAGAGGGAAGCGCAAAGCGCTCGGGCGTAGACTTTGCAGAAGACACGGAAGTGCCGGAGCCGCGCGCAACAGACTGGGACTACTATAATTCGGGCTACGACCGTGGCCACATGTGCCCGGCTGCCGACAACAAATGGAGCAAGAAAGCCATGGAAGAGTCGTTCCTCTTTACCAACATGTGTCCGCAGAACGGCAATCTTAACCGCGGCGACTGGAACGAGATGGAGATGGCATGCCGCAAATGGGCTAAGAAATACGGCGACCTGTATATAGTCTGCGGCCCTATATTATATAAAGGTAAGCACAAGACAATAGGCAAGAACAAGGTGGTTGTGCCCGAGGCATTTTTCAAAGTAGTGCTGCGCACGGGCGATAATCCGCAGGCAATAGGCTTTATCTACAAGAATACTTCAGGCAACCGGCCAAAAGATTCATACGTTAACACAGTAGACGAGGTGGAGCGCATCACAGGCATCGACTTCTTCCCTTCGCTTCCGGACGATGTGGAGAATAAGGTTGAGGCTACGGCTGATATTGCAAACTGGTGAATATTTTACTTAATCAACACATATTTTTAAATAAGACTATGAGAACAATTGTTTGTCGGTTTGAATATTTTTTCATCATCATTGCAGTAATGTTTATGGCCGTGTCTTGCAATCACGGACGTTCTTCGTCCATGCTTAAAGTTGCTGACAGCCTTTCAGACGTCAATCCCGATTCTGCTTACAACATATTGTATTCGATGACTTCTTATGATGTATCATCAGAAGATAATGTTGCGTATTATGGTATGTTGATGTCATATGTGTTGAATAAGCAGACAATGAAAACAGACACGGTGCCGTTGTCGCATAGTATAGCTTATTATGGAAAAGTCGGCAATAAACCAATGTTGCAGCGTTGTTGGTTGTATATGGGGACAATACGGCTTAGGAGTGGAGCTCCTTTGGTTAGCGTTGAGAATGATTTTGTGAAAGCGGAACGACTGATTAAAGATGTTAGCGACACGCTTGTTGCCATGCGCATATATGAGCGTCTGGCCGTTTTGAATATAAAGCAGAACGATACTATAAATGCCCTGCGTTATGCACGGTTGTTGAACAGTTTGTCTGTATGTACGACAGATGGGGAATGGCGTATGCGGGGATATAACGCCATGGCGCTTGCCATGGGGCTGGCAGGGCAGCGTGATAGTATGATGCTTTATGTAGGTATGGCCGTGATGTGTATTCCCGATAGTGTTGTACCAGGTATGAACAGAGTTTATAATAAGGTAGCTTTTATGCAGATGCATGTGAGACACGGCGACGTGAGTTTGGCTGAACATCTGTTGAAAAAATCAATAGCAGGCGGCACCGATTGGCGTACATTGAATTTGCTGGCCGATTTATATCTAAAGACGGGGCGTGATGATGAAGCTTTTTCAATTATTGGTGCTTTAATGTCTTCAGACAATGCAAGGTCTAATATCTGGCTGTACAATTCGCTTAGTGAATATTATGCAGAGAAGGGCAGATTTAAGGATGCATATGCCATGAGGCTAAAGCGCGACTCGATAATGACCGTTGTAGACAAACAGCTTGATGTGGAATTTGCAACAGACATGTGGCGGAAATACGACAGCGAGGTTGTCAGGCGTTTTGCAAGGCGCAAAATAGCCTTGATAGTTTTTATTGGTTTTGTTGTTATAACATTGGTGCTTTCATCGTTTGTTATTTCCGGGCGAAGGCTGCGTAAGCGCGCAGCGCAGATTAGTGCTCTGAAAAACGACCTGCTGCAAATGCAGATAAGGATAAATAAGATAAAAGATGACAGTGAAAAGTCTGTTATGGATAAGACGGAGGAACTTAAAGCTATTATCAGTGAAAAACAGATGGCCATAAACAAGCTGAACAGTCGCCTGTCTGTAAGCAAAGAAGAATTAAACGGTTATTCAACACGTCTTGATGAGATAGAGCAGGGGTTGCATTATTTTTATAGTGTGATGTGTGATCAGAATATTTCACAACTCAATAAGAGTGAACGTGAATCGCTTATAGAATGCTATCGGATTATTGATGTTGCATTCGTTCATCGTATTGAAGGCCTTGAAGGCTGCAAACTTACTATTCAGGAAAAGTTATATTGCGTATTGCGCAATATGGGTAAAGATGAAAATGCAATAAAATACATGCTTGGTCTCTCGGACGAAGCTTACCGCAAAACGCGCAACAGGGCACTTAATAAGTTGCGATGTGATGTCAATACTATTGATATAGCGGACAAAATCAAGTGATTTTGTCCGTTTTTGTTTATGTAACTTATTGATTTTCAGTGATTACCGAAAATTGATTTTGTCCGCGCTGTTTGCAGGTTTGTATGCGTTTGTATACCTTTGCGGTCGTTTAAATTTTAATGCAATATGAAAAAAAGTAATTTATTTTTTGTTGGATTCTTGACTTTATTGATGATATCATGTAGTCAGGACGATCAAATGCTATCTTTGGATAGCACGAGTAATTGTGGTTCAATGCAACCTAAAGTTGTGCTTGTTGATAAAGGAGAAATATTTCCTATTACGCGTAATAGTGTTGGTATTGATAGTTCAAAACTAGTGTTAAGTTTTAATGATGAGCACAGCTTCTTGAATTTTAAGAATTCATTGGAGAATATTTCTGATGATGAAAAACAAAAGGTTATAGAAAATTTAGGTTTTAGAAATTTACATAATGTGTCATATGATGCAGATACGGAACTTGAAAACATCGGAAAAATTGCGATAGATGAACAGTCTTTTAGGAGGTTATATGCTCAATATGTTGAAAAATATAACGGATTGCTTATTAAAAATTATGTAGATACAACAGATTTGTCTTTGTATGTACCTGATGGCGATAATATAAATTCTTATCTAGTTAATGAAACAATGCAAGTTGTAATAGGGAAGAAAATCTTTTCATTGAGGTTGCGAAATAAATTACCTGAAATAGTAGAGAATGCTTCAACAGTTTTTCGTGATTATGATAATGGTATATCAATTTGTGCAACAGAGGATGTAAATCATTTTGTTTATAGTCCGAAAAAGAATAAAAAGGTGTATTTTAATGCTTATTTGAAAGGACGAAATTTATGGGTACAAATGTATACACGCAAAAAAATGTGGTATGGTTGGAAGAACGATCCCCATCGCCAATATTTCTTTGATTCATATCTAAGTTCAAATTTCAAATATCAATGCCAAATTGGTGCGGCTGTAATAAGTCAACGTCTTCCAAGATACATTTTTACGAATAATGTAAGTAATGGGTTCAATATTATATTAGGTATAGTAAATGGACAATCAATAACAGGTGAAATTAGAACGTGGACAGATATGACATCTGAACATGATAGTAAAGGAAACCAATTAAATGAGACAATAGAAGGGCATATTGTTCCGAAATGTTTATTGAGTAAGGCTAAAATTTGTAAAATTAGTTTGAAGATACAATAATATACAATAAATAAAAATGAACATGAAAAAGATTTTATTATTAGTGCTATGCGTCGCAGCTCTGCATGCCAGCGCTCAGGAATTGAAGTTTGGTGTACATGCAGGAACAGACTTTTTATGGTATTCAGCAAAGAACAATCCTCCGTTTGATGAGTCAAAGATGAAATCAGGATTTGTTGTAGGCGGCGACATTGCTTATACATTCAATAATAATATTGCCTTGATGTCTGGTTTAAGCCTGCTTGTATCTAACGGACAGTTCAGCGCATTGACGGAATACTATCCGGTAGAGATGAAGTTCAGCGAGGTTAACGTGAAGACAATGTCGCTCGAGATACCTCTGAAAGTGGGCTATACCTTCAGGTTGGGCAGCAGCATATCGCTTACTCCTATGGTTGGGGTTTATGGGCGTTATGGTGTCGACTCATTTAAAGGTGACATCGTATCAAACATCGGCGACACGTCAAAGCCAGAAACTACTACAGAGAGTTGGAAACCCTATGACGGATACACCAATAGTAAGACTGCTGCATATTCAATTTCACCGATGAAGAGATGGGACTTTGGCTGTAGCGCAGAACTTAAGCTGGCCGTGAAAGACCATTATGTGATTTCGGCCGGATATATGCGTGGGTTGATTAATCAGGACAACTATTATAAAATCAACAACAATAGTCTGCGTCTAACTCTTGGATATGTGTTCTGATACAACAAAAAGTGCAAAAACACATTCATATCTGACATGATTAGGGATATGTAAGACAATTGCAGTGATAGGCAATGCCTTATGGCAATTTTCTGAAACGACAGAAGTTTACCGGCATGGGGCTGTATGATAACGGCCGGTCATGTGTCGGATAGCTTCTGTCGTGCGTTGTTATTGCGGTATGTGCTAATTTTGAAGTTTATTTCAAGTGATTATGCTGTCTGCTTTATTGCTTCAACGCCAACTTCGTCGCTTGTTGGCGTAATCAGCCGTTTTATCTTAAAGCCTGTGAAGGCAACAAGGATGGACATCAGCGGACTGAGTATGTTAAAGAAGCAATAGGGCAGGTAGGTCAGAGTGCCTACTCCAAGCACTGTTGCCTGAGTCATTCCGCATGAGTTCCATGGTATGAGCACGGATGTTACTGTAACCGAGTCTTCTACAGTACGGCTAAGCAGTCTGCTTTCCAGTCTGCGGCTTTGGTAAAGGTCTTTAAACAGGTTGCCTGTAAGTATGATAGACAGATATTGGTCGGCAGTGCAGGTATTGAAAAAGAGTCCTGCGCCCACAGTAGAGCACACGGCACTAACGGGTTCGCGTACAAAACGCACGAAAAGATTGGTTATGCTGCTTATCATGTTGCTTGCCGACATTACGCCGCCGAAACACATGGCACAGATTATCAGCCAGATGGTGTCCATCATGCCGCGCATGCCCCTTGTAGCCACAAGAGCGTCTATCTCGGCATGGCCCGTTGAGAGGGATATACTTCCGAATATTGACGTCATCAGGGCCTTAAAGCCTGTTGCGAAGTCGAGAACGTTGCCGTCTACTATCTGCAGAAGAATGTGAGGCTGGAACAGCAGAACGCATATTCCGGCTATCACAGACGAGATAAATAGCGTAATGATGGTTGGCAGCTTGGCAAGAATGAGACAAGCCGTAATGACAGGTACCAGCAGAAGCCACGGCGACAGGTTGAATGTCTGTGCCAGCGTGCCGGCAAACAGCTCGCTCTGCTCGTTTCCGCTGTGGCTCATGGCAAGTCCTGCCACGGTAAATATGCCGAGAGTAATTATTATCGACGGCACGGTGGTTATGAGCATATAGCGTATGTGGGTAAACAGCTTTGTGCCCGTTGTTGACGATGCCAGCACTGTCGTGTCTGACAGCGGCGAAATCTTGTCGCCGAAATAGGCTCCCGATATTATTGCTCCCGCAATCCATCCCTCGTCGAATCCTTGTGCCTTGCCTATGCCCAGCAGTGCCATGCCTATAGTGGCAATGGTGGTCCATGAGCTGCCTGTGATGACAGACACAATGGCGCAAATTATGCAGCACGATGTAAGAAAGAACTGCGGTGTGAGGATTTGCAGGCCGTAGTATATCAGAGTAGGCACAACTCCGCTCAGCATCCATGTGCCGGATATGGCGCCAATGAGCAGAAGTATAATAATGGCAGGAGTAACCTTCTTTATGTTCTTGGCCATTCCTTCCTCGAGCACGCTCCACTTGTAATTGTATTTTATCATTGCTATGCCCACACAAACAGCCGAGGCTATGAGCAGCGACACCTGACTTCCGCCTAATAGTGCGTCGCCTCCGAAGGTTGGTATTACCATTGCCAGCAGGGCTACAAGCACTGCCAGCGGCGTGATTGCAACAGCAGGATTTGGTATTCTTGTTTTATTGTTCATAAATGTGCCTATTGAAGTTTTTGGCTGCAAAAGTAATAATTATGTTGATATTAAGTCTGCAAAATCCGGCTGTTTTTCAATAAATCGGCACATTTTGTAGAATTTAAGAATAAACATGCAGGATTGTTGCATAAAGGTGTGTAAATAAGTATTTTACAGACATTTCGTGTCATATTTATTTACAGGGAATAAAATACGTTGAAGCAGTTTGTCGCAGGCTGTGCTTTATGGTATGCCGGCATTTGGCTTTCGGCAGATTTATTGAATGTACCTGGCGATTTAATTTAAGGTCTGACATATTTTCTGGATGAATTTTATAGCCTGTATAAATGTGTCTGTCCATCAAATTGAGACTCGGAAGAGTGTAATATGCAATGTTTAAATAAACTTAAACAGCAAATCTTGCCGTATTATGCAATTTTTTGTTGTATGTAATTGTGCTTATAAGTGTAACTATCTGATAATCAGTGGTGTTGTAGTATGCCGCAAATCGCGCTGCAAAACATGCCGTTTTATCGTACAAAACACGGCCTTTTACAATGCAAAACACGGCCTTTTGTGTTGCCTTTTTCAGTGAGTTTTTTTACGGAACTGGCCTATATGTGTTGCTTTAACCTTTGTTAGGTAATTAATGGTTAAAGTTGTTTAAAGTCAGACCTTACTTTTTGACCGTATAATAAAAAGCGGTATATTTGTTAGATGTTAACTAAACAACAATGAAAATATCATGAAATACAAACTCATTTTGGCGTCTTTGCTGTCAGTGGTAATGCCGTTGTCGGCTCAGACATATAAGGTTACGGTGTCGGAGGCCGACGAGCCGATGATGAAAGGCAAATTTGAGCCTACATGGCAGTCGCTCGAACAGTATCAGGTGCCCGAGTGGTTTCGCAACGTTAAGTTCGGAATATGGGCCCATTGGGGGCCGCAGTGTGTCGAGGGCACGGGCGACTGGATGGCACGTTCGCTATATATGGAAGGTACGCGCGAGTATAAATATCACGTTGAACACTACGGACACCCGTCGGAGGTAGGATTCAAGGATATAATACCCTTGTGGAAGGCCGAAAAATGGAATCCCGAAAAGCTGGTGGCTTTCTATAAAAAAATAGGCGCACAGTATTTCTTTGCGCTTGGAAATCATCACGATAACATGGACCTGTGGGACAGCAAGTATCAGCCGTGGAACTCTATGAACATGGGGCCAAAGCGCGATATCCTGGCCGAGTGGGCTAAGGCAGCGCGCGACAACGGACTCTATTTCGGCGTAAGCCTGCATGCCGACCATGCCTGGATATGGTATGAGCCATCGCAGCGCCACGACACGACTGGGCCTAAAAAGGGAATTCCTTATGACGGCAAACTGACAAAAGAAGACGGAAAGGGAAAATGGTGGGAAGGATACGACCCGCAGGAGCTTTACGCGCAGAACCATCCGCTGAGCAATGACAGCTGGAACAATAATTCGATACACGGCCAGTGGGCATGGGGCAACGGCGCCAATCTGCCGTCGAAAGAGTTTTGCACCAACTTCTACAACCGTACTCTCGATGTTATAAACAGATATAACCCAGACCTCCTTTATTTTGATGTTACGGGCGTTCCGTTTTATCCGTTCTGCAATGCCGGCCTGAAGATTGCCGCTCACTTCTATAACCACAGCATGGCAACGCATAATGGCAAACTTGAAGCCGTGATGTTTGGCAAGATACTCGACGAGCAGCAGAAACGTGCCCTTGTATGGGATGTGGAGCGCGGCGCGCCAAACGAGATAATAGAGCGTCCGTGGCAGTCGTGCTCATGTATAGGCGGCTGGCACTATAACACGAGTATCTATGAGAAAAACGGATATAAGTCGGCAGCCAACGTAGTAAAGCTGCTGGCCGACATAGTGAGCAAAAACGGCAATCTGCTGCTCAGTGTTCCGCTTAGGGCTGACGGTACGTTCGACGAAAAGGAAGAAAAAATACTCAACGAGTTTGGCGACTGGATGGCCGTTAACAATGAAGCGATATATGACACACGCCCATGGATTGTATTTGGAGAAGGCCCTATAGCCGATTCTGACATTCCGCTCAACGCACAGGGATTTAATGAGGGCTCATACGGCAAGGCAGGAGCCGACGAGATAAGGTTTACCACAAAGGGAAAAACTCTCTATGCCATAGCGCTGGCATGGCCGGCCGAAAGTAAGATTGTGATAAAGTCGCTTGCAAAAGGAGGCAAGACCGCTCCATGCGGAAATATAAAAAGCGTGGAACTGCTTGGATACGGAAAGGTAAAGTTTGAGGTTACGGACAACGGACTTGAGGCTTTTCTGCCCGAAAAACTTAACAACATAGCCCCGGTACTGAAAATAGAGTAAATCATATTTGTCTTGATTTATAATGCATTAGGCCGCAGTTGTGTTGCCGGATAGACTGCATGCAGCGGTAAGTGGCGACGAACTGTGGCCTAAGGTTAAAGAATGTAAATAAAGAGAGCCGTGGTTTGTAAAGCCGGCAGAAAATTATTATCTTTGCACATTATTATATTAAAAGGCTGAAAAGCGTGAAAATAAGAGAAGTGGTTGACGCCCTTGAACGTTTCGCGCCTCTGCCCCTACAGGAGAGCTTTGATAATGCTGGCCTGCAGGCAGGACTGACAGAGGCGGAAGTATCAGGGGCTTTATTGTGCCTTGACGTTACAGAAAAAGTCGTCGATGAGGCTGTTGCTTTGGGATGTAATCTCATAGTGAGCCATCATCCGTTGATTTTCCATGCGCTGAAGCGCATCACTTATGCCGACGACGTGCAGCGCGCCGTGGCCAAGGCTCTGAAAAATGATATCACGGTGGTTTCCATGCATACTAATATGGATAACGCCCGTGGCGGTGTTAACTTCAAGATAGCGGAGAAGATGGAGCTTCAAGATTGCCGTTTCTTTGCCGAAAAGGCAGTAGGCGGCATCGAGTGCGGCAGCGGTGTGATAGGAGAGTTGCCCGAGGCGCTTGCAGCCGACGACTTTGTGCTCATGCTGAAGCGCACGTTCGACGTGGAGTGTGTGCAGTGCAATCAGCTTTTGCGCCGTCCCATCAAGACTGTTGCCATATGCGGAGGCGCAGGCTCGTTCCTCCTTCCTGATGCCATTGCCTTGGGTGCCGACGCCTTCATTACCGGCGAGATGCACTATCACGAGTATTTCGGGCATGAGCAGGAAATACAGATTGCCGTCATTGGCCACTATCAGAGCGAACAGTATACTAACGAAATATTTAAATCAATAATCGAGGAAGCGTGTCCGGGAGTTGTGACTTATCTCACAAAAACCAACACAAATCCTATAATTTACTTGTAAAATATGGCTAAAAAAGATCCCACAGATTTGTCTGTAGAAGAGAAACTGAAAACTCTCTACCAATTGCAAACCACATTGTCGGCTATCGATGAAAAAAGAGCTTTGAGAGGTGAACTGCCTCTTGAAGTGCAAGACCTCGAAGACGAGATTGCCGGTCTTACAATACGTATTGAGAAAATAAAGAACGACATCAAGGAGTTTCAGAATGCCGTTGTGCAGAAAAAAGCCGAGATTAACGAGGCTCAGGCCAGTGTTGAACGTTATAAGGAGCAGCTTAACGACGTTAAGAACAACCGCGAGTATGACACTTTGAGCAAGGAGATTGAGTTCCAGTCGCTCGAAATTGAGCTCTGCAACAAGAAGATAAGAGAGGCAAACGTTAAAATTGAGGAGAAAAACAACGACCTGAAGGCTAACGAGGAGCTTATAAAAGACCGTCGCATGGCTCTCGAGGAGAAGAAAAATGAGCTCGATGAGATAATGGACGAAACAAGGGCCGAGGAAGAGAAGCTTAAGGAGAAAGCCAAGGAACTTGAACTGAAGATAGAGCCGCGTCTGCTTACCAGCTTCAAGCGCATACGCAAGAATGCGCGCAACGGTCTGGGTATTGTCTACGTGCAGCGCGATGCATGCGGCGGATGCTTCAACAAGATACCGCCACAGCGCCAGCTCGACATCAGAATGCACAAGAAAATTATTGTATGTGAGTATTGCGGACGCATCATGATAGACCCGGAACTGGCCGGTGTTAAGAGCGAAAAGCCGGTGGAGGAGAAGCCGAAGCGTAAGCGTGTTATACGCAAGCGCACATCAAAGAAGGATGAAGAAGACGACTTCATACCGGAGGAAAGGTTGTCATAATTTTGTTTAGAACGTGCATTAGGCGTGGCGTCGGCTAATAAATAATATTTGCGGCGTCAGGCTTAAGCAGTTCAACATGCTATAGAATAACAATAATAATCATAAAAACTTTACGACCATGAATCAAAAACCCAAGCAAAATTACACATTTGCTCTGATTGTCGTGTTCATTGTGTGCTTCCTTATCGGATTTATTACAACAATGAACAATTCGATGATCGCATTCTGCTCTGAAGCATTCAGCCTCTCTGCACAACAAGGACAGTATGTCAACACCGCTTTTTATGGCGCATATCTGCTGTCAATACCATTCGCATTGCTTATGAGCAAGATTGGTTACAAAAACACTCTGATTCTCGGCCTTGCTGTGTCAGGTATAGGTTTTGTAATCAATTCCATCGGCATCAATTCGGCAATAGCCGCTGGAGCCAATGTCTATGCTATTTTCCTGGCTTCAATGTGCCTTGTAGCAATGGGCGTTGTTATGCTTCAGAATGTTGCCAATCCTTATGTTATGGTGTTAGGCTCACCTGAAAAGGGAGCATTCCGCATGACACTGAGTCAGGCTCTCAACAGCGTTGCAACAACGGTTGCCCCGCTGTTTATCACTTATGTGATAATCAACGGCAAGGCTCCGGCTCCTGAATATGTGCCCGGTCCGTTCCTTGGCCTTGGCCTGTTCACCATTGCGATATGCATTATTCTTGTGTTCCTCAAGTTGCCGCGAATAGATGAAGGTGCCCAGGCAGAAGCTGCCGGTGAGCATCATGAGTATAAGGACAGTGTGTTCAAGTATCCTCATGTATGGCTTGGAGCTCTCGGAATATTCATGTATATGGGTGTTGAGATTGGCGTTCCTTCTATGTTGCCGTACCGTTTCCAGACACTTCATCCTGAAATGGATTCGGCAGCCCTTGCTGCTTTGGCCACACAGTATCTTGCATTCTATTGGGGTGGCATGATGGTTGGACGTTTCATCGGTGCGGGTATCCTTACCAAGTTCCAGCCGCGCAAGTTGCTTACGGCATGTTTGTGTCTCGGTGCTTTGTGCATAGCCTTGTCGCTTGTGCTTGTAGACAGCATGATTGGCATCTGGTGTATGCTTGCAGCCGGCCTGTTCCATTCTGTTATGTGGCCGCTTATCTTTAATCTCGGTCTTCAGGCTCTCGGCCCTCACACAAAGGCTGCCACAGGTATTATCAATACTGGCGTTATTGGCGCAGCCATACTTATGCCGGTTATGGGTTCTGTTGTTGACGCAACTGGTGTCGTTGTTGCAATGTGCATCATGTTTGTTTATTATGCATATATTCTTTGGTTCTGCAACTTCGGAAGTAAGATTGGTATCAATGTAAAGTAAGTTTAGGCTTGCTTTAATAAAATAATCAGGCCCCTTTCATCTTTATCTTGCATAAGATTGTAGATGAAAGGGGCTTTTCTTTGCAATTATTTTTTTGTATTTTCATAAATAAAAGCACACAAAAATTTGGCTGTTGCACCGTAAAACAGTATCTTTGCAATGTACTAAAAAGGTGGTGCTGTGCGGCTGTTGTGCCGTTTACGGCTGAGAAGATACACATTGTACCGGTACGGATAATGCCGACGTCGGGAATTTTTGGTGACATTCTTTTTTCAAACGTTTAGATATATCTCATACGTTCCGTCTTTTTCCTTGTACATTTTGTTATAAATATCAAGACAGAACGATGAAAAGATATATTTCAGCTTTAAGCATAGCAGGCTCTGACCCCTCGGGCGGTGCAGGCGTTCAGGCCGACATAAAAACCTTTTCGGCGCTTGGCGTTTACGGTGCAGCAGCCGTTACAGCCTTAACCGTGCAGAACACCATGGGCGTTAAGTATGTTCATTCCGTGCCCGCACAGGTGGTCTACGACCAGATTGTGGCTGTCATGGAAGACCTGCATCCAGATGCCGTTAAGATAGGCATGGTTAACGATGCAGCAACTTTGGATGCCATAATAAATGCCTTGACAGACTGCCGTCCGCCTTTTCTTGTTGTCGATCCTGTCATGGTTTCGAGCAGCGGAAAGATGCTCTTGAGTTCAGATGCACTCACTTTGCTTGAAAAAAGACTGTTGCCCATAACAGACCTGCTTACTCCTAATATTCCTGAAGCATCAGTGCTGACAGGAATGCCGCCCGTCTCTGCTAATGATGTTGAGTCTGCCGCACGTGCCATTCTTGATTATGGCACTCGTTCCGTATTGATAAAGGGAGGTCATGCGTCGGGCTGCGTAAAGACAGACATACTTTTCAGCGTCATTGACGGCAACATCTCCTTAAATGAATATTCGGCTCCTTCTGTAGCGAGCCGCAACACTCACGGCACGGGCTGTACACTTTCGTCTGCCATTGCCGCTTTTGTTGCCCGCGGTAATAGTCTTGTTGAGGCTGTCGGCAAGGCTAAACGCTATCTTACTTCTGCGCTTACGGCTGGAGCAGATATAACAATAGGTAGGGGAACGGGACCTCTAAACCACTTTTTCGGTCCTGTGCCGGCAATCGTAATTGATAAAGAATAAAGACAAAAAGATATGAACAGACTTCAGTTTATCACACATTTTACTGACAAATATACTTATGTCGACTCTGCCCGAATAGCCCTTGAGGGCGGATGCCGTTGGATTCAGCTGCGCATGAAGGATGCCACAGAGGCAGAGCTTGAAACGGCGGCATTGCAGGTGAAGAGTCTTTGTGCCGGTTATGGCGCCACGTTCGTAATTGACGATAATGTGATTATAGCGCAGCGTGTTGGTGCCGACGGAGTTCATCTTGGCAAAAATGACATGCCGGTGGACGAGGCGCGAAAGATTCTCGGTCCTGATTATATAATAGGCGGTACGGCCAACACGTTCGACGATATATGCCGTCTTGCTGCGCAGGGTGCCGACTATATCGGCTGCGGCCCCTTCCGTTTCACTACTACAAAGAAGAATCTTGCCGCCATTCTCGGGCTCGACGGATACAAACGCCTGCTTAAACAGATGCGTGACAGAGGAATAAACCTGCCGCTGATAGCTATTGGCGGCATAGGCTATGACGACATTCCTGACCTTTTCGGTGCCGGTGTTACGGGCATAGCCCTTAGCGGAAGCATCCTGCGTGCCGCTGATCCGGTCAGCGAGATGCGCCGTATAGCAGATCTGATAAATCAAAAAGAACAAACCTTATAATATATTTATGGAAAATAATGTAAGAATAACTTATCCGGGCTCAGAGAAAGTTTATCTTAAAGGCGAACTCTTTCCCGACATTCGTGTAGGTATGCGTGTCGTAAAGCAGACCCCCACGGTTACCGTTGATGGTGACAAACGCACGGAGCATCCTAATCCTCCTGTGTATATCTATGATACTTCCGGTCCTTACAGCGACCCTGATGTTGTCACTGACGTGCGTAAAGGCTTGCCGCGTATGCGCGAGCCGTGGATACTGAAGCGTGGAGGAGTGGAGCGCCTGAAGGAGATTTCGTCAGAATACGGACGCATGAGGCGTGATGACCACTCGCTCGATTCTCTCCGCTTTGAACATATAGCCCTGCCTCTCAGGGCTAAGGAGGGCTGCCAGGTGAGTCAGCTTTACTATGCAAAGCAGGGCATAATAACCCCTGAAATGGAGTATGTCGCCATACGAGAGAATATGAACTGCAAGGAACTGGGCATCGACACGCACATTACTCCTGAGTTTGTGCGCAGCGAGATTGCCGCAGGACGCGCCGTAATTCCGGCAAACATCAACCATCCGGAGGCAGAACCTATGATTATAGGCCGCAATTTCCTTGTGAAAATCAACACAAACATAGGCAATTCGGCCACAACTTCGGGCATAGACGAGGAGGTTGAGAAGGCTGTTTGGAGCTGCAAATGGGGCGGCGACACGTTGATGGACCTGTCTACAGGAGCAAATATTCACGAGACAAGAGAGTGGATTGTTCGCAACTGTCCTGTGCCCGTAGGCACCGTGCCTATGTATCAGGCCATGGAGAAGGTTAACGGCCATGCTGAAAACCTTACTTGGGAGCTGTTCCGCGACACACTTATCGAGCAGTGTGAGCAGGGAGTTGACTATTTCACCATCCATTGCGGCATACGTCTGCAGAACATACATCTTGCCGACAACCGCATGACAGGCATGGTTAGCCGTGGAGGAAGCATTATATCAAAGTGGTGCCAGATGCATCAGAAAGAGAGTTTCCTATATGAGCATTTTGATGATATCTGCGACATTCTGGCTAAATATGACGTAGCCGTTTCGCTTGGCGACGGATTGCGTCCGGGCAGTGTCTATGATGCCAACGACCGCGCCCAGTTTGCCGAGCTCGACACGATGGGAGAGCTTGTGGAGCGTGCTTGGGCAAAGAATGTTCAGGCATTTATCGAAGGTCCGGGCCATGTGCCTATGGATAAGATTCCTGAGAATATGCAGCGTCAGATAGAGAAGTGCCACAACGCTCCGTTCTATACGCTCGGCCCGTTGGTAACCGACATTGCGCCCGGCTACGACCATATAACAAGTGCCATCGGTGCGGCTCAGATTGGATGGCTCGGCACTGCCATGCTGTGTTATGTAACGCCGAAAGAGCATCTTGCCTTGCCCGACCGCGACGATGTACGCGTGGGTGTGGTGACATACAAGCTGGCTGCACATGCGGCCGATTTGGCTAAGCATCATCCCGGTGCCATTGTGCGCGACAATGCGCTTAGCAAGGCCCGCTATGAGTTCCGCTGGAAAGACCAGTTTAACCTGAGTCTTGACCCTGAACGTGCGCTTGAATATTACAAGACGGCCAACCATGTGGGCGGAAAATACTGCACTATGTGTGGTCCTAACTTTTGTGCCATGCGTATAAGCCAGACAATAAAGGAAGGCGAGTGCGACGTTTAATGCCAGTGGGCTTTAATGCCTCGGCGTTAAGCTGTCAGCGCAGCAGTATGACAGGCTGTATATGTGCCCGTCATGCCGTTATGCCTTACTTGCGTGAGTGCAATGAAGCATGAAGAAAGGAAATACTTAACTCATTGAAAATAAGAAATTTACTATATAAAAAATAAAAACAAAATGATAGAAAAAAAAGTATCACAGGGTATTATCAGTACCTATTTCAGCAAGTTGGAACGTAATCTTGACCTCGATGTTGCCATTGTAGGCGGAGGTCCGTCAGGCATTGTTGCCGCATATTATCTGGCAAAGGCCGGACTTAAGGTTGCCCAGTTCGACCGCAAGTTGTCTCCCGGTGGCGGTATGTGGGGCGGCGCAATGATGTTCAATCAGATTGTCGTGCAGAAAGAAGCCATCGACATTGTGAAAGACTTTGACATCAATTTTGAGAGCTACGACGAAGACCTGTTTGTGATGGATTCTGTTGAGAGCACCTCTGCTCTGTTATATAAGGCCGTTCATGCCGGAGCAACAATATTCAACTGCTATTCTGTTGAGGATGTTGTGTTCAAGGACAATGTTGTCAGCGGTGTCGTAGTCAACTGGACTCCGGTTTTGCGTGAAGGTATGCATGTTGACCCGATTAACATCATGGCCAAGTGTGTAATCGACGGAACAGGTCATGACAGCGAGATGTGCAAGACCGTAGCACGCAAGAACGGCATTCGCCTTGCAACCGATACGGGCGATGTTATAGGTGAGCGTTCTCTCGATGTTGTAGAAGGCGAGAATGAGGTTGTTAACGGCACAAAGGAGATTTATCCCGGACTCTATGTCTGCGGTATGGCTGCTTCTGCCGTGAGCGGAACTCCGCGTATGGGACCTATCTTTGGCGGTATGCTCATGTCGGGCAAGAAGGTTGCCGAACTGATTATCAAGAAACTTAAATAGTTTTGGTGTGGGGCTATGAAGTAGCGGCTTTTTGTCCGGACTTCATAGCCCCTTATATATAATAAGGTGTATCCGTAAGGCATTTTGTCAGTGCAGACAGACACCAAAATTCGTTTTTTTACTTTTCGCTTTTCATTTTTGCTTAAACAATGCTTTGGATTGTAGTTACTTCTCCCGTTTTTTTATCAGATGAGGCTACGTTTCTTCATCGTTTGTTGGCCAACGGCGTTGACATAATACATCTGCGTAAGCCCGGAGTATCGGCAGCAGACTGTGCCCGCCTGCTTGAAGGGCTGTCGGCAGCAGACCGTTCGCATATTGTAGTTCACGACTTTTTTGAACTGGCTGAGCCTTATGGCCTGCGCGGAATACACCTTAACGCGCGCCGAAACATTGTGCCCGAAGGTTACAGCGGTCGTGTCAGCCGTTCGTGTCATTCTCTTGAAGAGGTAAAACAGCACAAAGATAACTGCAATTATGTATTTCTCAGCCCGATATTCGACAGCGTGTCAAAGCAGGGATATGCCTCTGCCTTCACTGATGCAACGCTCCGTCAGGCGTCAGAACAGGGCATTCTGGACAATAAGGTTGTGGCTCTTGGCGGTGTTACGCCGGATAAGATACACTATCTGAAGTCTCTAAACTTCGGCGGTGCTGCAATGCTGGGCTGTATCAACAGTATGGCCGGACTGAACGAAGCGCAACTTTGCGCACGTTTACACAGCATAAGAGAATGTTTTAGACAGCATTGATGTTTTTTTGCCGATAAAAGACATGACTACAGGCTGTTGCTTGTAGTTTTGTCTTTTATCTTTTTATCGTCCTTTTGCAGCAGCAAAAAGTTTGTTGCGCCATTTTTCTTGTCGTATATATTGCTGTTTTTTTAGTTCATCCGCATCCGCACGAATCTCTAATAACCGATTTTTATTTAAGCAAAGCCATCTTATCAGAAAAAATCCTATGGTTTGCGATTGAAAAAGCGGCCACTTTTGCATCAAAAGTGGCCCAGTTACGGGTCGTAACTCGGCCATTAACAGTTTGAAAGTAAAGAACTGCTGTTTGCTTAACAAACCATGTAAATTATGTTGGGTATATGTTTGATCGAAAGCATTTCCGTGGTAAAAACTTTCGATTTTTGAGCGTCTTTTCGCTTCGAGTAAAAATATAGTCATAAAAATTCTGCGGAAAGGCATATTCCGAAGGTTATTTGCTGGCGCTGTTGTCCGTCCTGTTATATTAACCATAACTTAATCTTGATTTTATTTCATTTTAATAAAAATCTCTTACGTGTACATTAAAATATGGGCTTTTTGGGTGTATTATTTTCGTAATTATTTTGCTGCAAACTCGTAGTTATGCTGTAAGAAAGATGAAACACCATACTGATAATTTTGCATACGAAAATTTAATTATGTTTCATTAAAACAAAATTATTTATGAAAATTTCTAACACAATCAAGTCTGGCGTAGTTGTGGCATTCCTTTCAGCCGGTATGCTGTCAGCATCAGCACAGGAAATCAGTTTGAATCAGGACAACTACACCGTTCCGTCATGGACACGTCTGACACGCCTCATGGCAGAAATGCAGTCGGCAAGTCTGCCTTACAGCATCAACATGACACTTAACGGAGATCCTACTACGCGTATGGCCTTTGCTTGGTTTACCAACAGTTCTGTGAAGACAGGCAAGGTGCAGATTGTCTTGAAGGCAGACGCAAGTGTAGAAGATTTCAGCAAGCCCGACATCACAATTGATGCTGTTTCTGCTGATGTAAAAGATCTTAACTACGTGACGAGCAAAAACGGAGTGGAAGGCATTGAGGCCAACACAAAGCGCTCATACACAAGCCATAAGGCTCTGGCAAAAGACCTGAAACCGGGTACAACCTATTCGTTCCGTGTTGGTAACGAGGAGGGTTGGAGCGAGATTGGCCACTTCACCACAGCCGCCGAGTCATACGACAAGAAAGAAGGATTCTCGTTCATCTATATAACTGATACCCAGGCACAGAATGACGGCATGTTTGATGTTTCTCAGAAAACAGCCCATGCAGCACAGAAGATGGTGCCCGATGCCAAGTTTGTGCTGGTGAACGGCGACTTGGTTGAAACTTCAGGAGCCAACAACTCTGAATGGGAATATGAGCAGTGGTTCAGCACAATGCAGGATATCTGGATGAACTATCCGCTGGTTGTTGCGCAGGGTAACCACGATACAAGTTCAAACAGCAACTTTGCATGGCACTTTAACACAGACAACACGTTCAACACAACTTCGGCAGTGCCTACTACAATGGAAGGAACAGTCTATTCGTTTGTTCAGGGCGACGCCTTGTTTATGGTGATAAACTATGAGGACTACAAGAAAGAAGGCTACTTTGACGCCCTTGCTGACTGGATGAGAAAGCAGGTAGAGGAGCACAAAGACGTTAAATGGCGCATTGCCACATTCCATAAGAACATGTTTACAGGCAGTCAGTCGCACCAGAGCGACAGCGACGGACGTCTTGTACGTGAAAACATGCTCCCCGTGTTCAACGAGCTTCATATAGACGTAGCCTTGCAGGGCCACGACCATATCTACGAAGTTATCGGCCCGGTTAATAACCTGACAAAGACTCTTGTAGACGGTGCAGTAGAAGAGATTGAGACCGTTGTTCCCGGCGGAGTGCGTGAGAATATGACAGGAAAGCAGGGTGGTGTGTTCAACGTAAACGAAGGCACTCTGTACTTCCTCAACAATTCAGCCGGCAAGAAGAAGTATGAGCCGCGCGACGAGCAGGCCATGATTGACGCATATTCGGCTCATGGAGTTGACAATTACTGGGGACTTTTCTCTGGAAAGTTCGGTCAGACAGGCGAACCTACATTCAGCGACGTTACGGTTACGGCCGACACGATATTTGTAAGCACATACACCGTTAACGACGCAGGCAGCGCAACACTGTTTGATTCGTTCAAGATTATCAAGGAAGAAGGCAACTCTACAGGCGTTTCTAAGGCAGAGACATCTCCCGTAAGGATTTATAACGACTCAGACAATAGGCAGATTATTATTAAAGGTGTTGAGCCTGAGAGCGTTGAGGTATATTCTTCTAACGGTGCATTGGCCGGACGCTATACAGGAACAGCAATTGCCACAAATGCAATGGGCAGCGGCCTGTATATTGTTAAGGCTATAAAAGGCAACAAAAGCTACTACGGAAAGGTGATAGTTGAATAAATTTCAGCCGTTGTTATACATAATAGTCTTTCTGAACGTCTGCCGTAATTCATCGGCAGACGTTTTGTTGCTTTATATAGTTTTTAACCATATTCGTTAAAAAGAGTAAATATAAGCTTGTCCGTGCAACGTTTGTTATGGCTTATCCGTCTTAAAAGTGAAAAAAATCAAAGGTGCGGCTGCCTTTATAAGGTCAGAAATGCTGTTTGAAGTTAAATATTTTCAGTAAAAAAGCATAACAGATGACAAAGATACGTGTTGATATAAAGCGGATGATGCTGCTTCCGGCAACGTTGATGACACTGACGGCAGCAGGACAGAACGTAAGCGGACAAGTGGTGGATGCGCATGGTAAAGGCATACCATATATAAATGTGGTGGCCTTGTCGCTGCCTGATTCGGCTTATGTTACGGGCGTTATGACCGACAGCATAGGCCGTTTCGGTTTTGATGTTCCGCCAGATGGCCGCCTGTTGCGCGTTTCGGGCGTGGGATATAAGACCGTTTATGCCGACAGAACTGACGATGAGGGCCGCATTTGTCTGCAAGAAGATATGCAGATGCTTGGCGAGGTCGTTGTCAGAAGCCGTATGCCGAAGACGAGGCTGAAGGGCGATGCCATGGTGACAAACGTGGTTGGGACGGTGCTGGAGACGGCAGGAAGCATGGAAGATTTGCTCGACCGCATACCAAATGTGTCGGCAAACAGCGAGAAAATAGAGGTTTTTGGGCGCGGAGAGCCCGAAATTTATATAAACGGGCGCAAGATGCTCGACAAAGTGGAGCTTGAACGCCTTAGTTCGGACAACATAAAGTCGGTTGAGGTTGTAACAAATCCCGGTGCAAGATATGGCGCAAGTGTCAAGTCGGTTATACGCATAACCACCAAGAAGGCCGTTGGCGAGGGCTTTGGCTTTGACAACAGACTGTCGGGTGAGCTTAAAGAGCGAGGCTATGCCTCGGGGCAGGAGCGCATAAACATGAACTGGCGCAGCGGAGGCCTCGACATTGGCGGAACGTTCAATATATCAAGAACTAACATACTTGACCCAAAGCAGGTGGAGCAGATAACATATCTTGACAAGACATGGCGGCAGCCAAGCTCGCTTGACCAAGTGTATAAAGACAGGAATATCTATGGACGGCTGGCGCTGAGCTATATGTTCAACGAGAATCATTCGTTGGGGGCAAGCCTTAGCTGGTATCGCATGCCGTGGGACAACGCTTCGGGATATATGGAATCGAGTGTCGTTAAGGACGATTTGCTCACAGAAAAGCTTTTAAGCTCTTACGTCGCATCAGGACAAAGCACAACGCTGCAAGGAAATTTATATTATGTCGGAAAGATCGGTCAGTTGGGTATTGACTTTAATACAGACTGGTATTGGAGCAAGACGGGAAGAGGCATGACGACAGTTGAGGACTATCAGGAAACAGGGCAGGAGCCTGTAAATCAGCAAGTCAGCACGTCGTCAGACAGCCGCAATAATCTTGTGGCGTCAAAGTTGGTGCTGACGTCTCCGTTGTTTGGCGGCACCCTGGCTTTTGGCGGAGAGTATTCTTATTCTGTGCGTAAGACTCTTTATGGCGTGCTTCCGGCAGATGTTCTCGAAGATGACAAGAGCCGTATAGAGGAGGGTATGGCCTCGGCCTTTGTTGAATATGTCCGCCATTTTGGACCGTTGAGCATGCAGGCCGGAGTGAGATATGAGAATGTTGATTTTGACTATTATGACGACGGAGTGTATGTAGGTGAGCAGAGCCGCGTGTTTAACAATGTTTTTCCGTCGTTGTCGCTTTCGGGCATGTTCGGCGATTTTGGCGTTCAGTTGGGCTATGCGTCAGACATATCCCGGCCGTCTTATAACCAGCTTCGCAGCAATATAACCTACGACAATCGCTACACTTATGAGGGCGGTAATCCGTTTTTGCTGCCGTCGAGGTCAAACAACGTCAATTTGGCGCTTACATATAAGTGGATAATGTTGAATGCTGGATGGTCGCATGTAATTGATCCGATAATACAGCACAGCGAACCTTACGGAGACGACCCGTCGGTGGTGCTTTTCAGGCAGGTAAACGGTGAGTCGTATGACAAGATGTATGCCTCGCTTAATATAAGTCCGGCCTTTGGAGTGTGGCATCCGTCGCTCATGTTCGGCGTGCAGAAGCAGTGGTTTGCCATGCAGGTTCACGGGCATAATCCGCTCGACAACCCCGTTGGAACATTCCGCTTTGACAACACATTAGACACTAAAATCTGCCGCGTTTCGCTTAACATGCGTTATACTACACGTGGAGGAGGCGAGAATGTATATATGCGGAAGCCGTCGTTCAGGGCAGATATGTCTTTGTATAAGGCATTTATGCAAGACCGGCTTACGGTGCAGTTGCAAGTAAAAGACTTGTTCAAGACTTCACGCCAGCGCTTGACCATGTTTTATGGCTCCATGCGCGAGTCGCTTTGGGGCACTCCGGCTCAACGCAGAATCAGCCTTACGGTGCGCTATAAGTTCAACGTTGACAAGAGCAAATATAAGGGCACGGGAGCAGGACAGAGCCAGAAGAACCGTATGTAGACGGCAAATGTGTGTTGACTTTATGGCATGCCGCATATGAAGATTATGATGTTTTTATTGTCTGAAGGCATTAATCGGCATCAGTTTTTATACGCGGCATGCCGTTTTTTTGTATATTTGCATAAATCTTAGTATAAGATAATCTGCATTTCGGCATAAAACAGGGGCTAATTTTAGGCTTATGGCCAGGATTTGCATTATAGTCTTGAATTTGATACCAAAACGAAAAACATGGAAATAAGAAGTAAACTGGGCAACGAAAACATCATGCGGCTGCGAAAAACGGCATTTTTCTGCTCGAGAAAAGAGCCTGCCGGAGTTCAGACGGCTGTGGACAGATGGATAGGATGCCTGCAATCGGACAAAGTGTGTGTTATGTGCGGCGACCAGTCGCCAATGGAGAAACACGTGTTTTCATCATTGCTTGAAAGAAAAATTCCGGCAATACTGGTGTTGGCTGAGGCCATGCATGAGCAGTGGAGCGAGCCGGTGAGCGAGGCTTTGGGCAGCGGACAACTGCTGATAATAACCCATTGCGGGCCTGAGGTGCATGCGGTATGCGCCCGCTCGGCATTTGACCGCAACGCACTGATGATGGCTCTTGCTGACGAAATTGTCGTCGGATATTGCTCAAAAGGCGGCAATCTGGAGCGCGGCTTGGCAGGATACAGCAACGTGAGATACCTTGTTGACAATCAAGACAATAGGGCAAAAACTAAGGATTCGTCACCGCAGCAGGGCGGACGCTCGTATAGCGGACGTAGTTTTTCTGCAAATCAGAGTACTTCCAATGGATTCAGCATGGGTGGCAGATCTGTGGCAGGACAGGCCGATAATGGCGGCGGACAGTGGAGCCGCAGGCTCGATTTGGGCTACAGCACGATATTTTTCGATTTTAATGAGGCCGGAAAGGATGTTTATATCAAGCTTACTCAAAGCACAAAATCGGCAGACGGAAAGTATGAGCGCAACAAAATATTCATGGACCGCAGCGAATTCAGGGCGTTTTATGATACAATAGGCTATGTGACAAGGGCTGTGGAGCGTGATGAAAAATTAGACAAAAACATCGTGGTAAGGTCGGCAAGCGGCGACATAAGTCTGAATATGGTCATATCAGAAGGCATGAAAATGTGTATGATGACTCAGGAAAAAGAGCTGCTGACAATGGGACACAGGCGTCAGACGATAGGATTTTGTGTTACTGAGTTGTCTGCCTTTTATGGCGTAGTGATTGATGCAGCCCGCCATTGGCGTATAATAAGCTGACAAAGTGATGATAAAAATTGTCTGATGTATGTGAACTCCGGGGGCCAGTTTTATTCGTCTGAATTTTCAAAGGTTCAGACATATATTATCCAAAAAGTCTGTAAACTGGGGTGTTTATGGCGATACATTCACGACATACAGACCGATTTGGGTTTAATTAAATAAATTTATTTTGTTCAGTACGCTGTTTGCATTATATTTGCATAAGGAAAAATATACTACAAAATGAATTTAAAAAAGCGCTTTTGTGACTTTATGTCAGACTTTTGGCCTTATATGTTAGGTTCGTATGGCGCTTTAAACGGAAAAAGAAAATTATGGCAGCAGGAAAATGGATAGGCGGCATATTGGGCTTTATGTCCGGCGGTGCGCTTGGAGCATTGGCCGGAGTGGTACTTGGAGCCTTGTTTGATTATGGATTGAAGGCGGTAAATAAAGATGGTGAGCCTGAAAACGGCTACGGAAGTTCTTCATCGGGCCGTCAGGGCTTTGGCAACGCGACACGTGAACAGCAATATTATGAGGGTCAGCGCAACAGTTTTCTGTTCTCGCTGCTTGTTCTGGCGTCATATATTATTAAGGCTGACGGCAAGGTGATGCACAGCGAGATGGAGTTTGTGCGGAAGTTTTTGCGCGCAAACTTCGGTGAAGTGGCCGTGGAGCAGGGCAACAGCATACTTTTGCGTCTTTTTGATGAGCAAAAAAGGCTTAATGCCACAAATCCTTACGCTTTTAGGGATGTGATACGCCAGAGCTGTGAGCAGATTGCCATGAATCTTGATTATGGCCAGCGTTTGCAGCTGCTCAACTTCCTAGTAATGATAGCAAGGGCCGACGGTTCTATGCCAAATGAGGAAATTGCAGCATTGAGAGAGTGTGTTCGCTATATGCACATGGATATGGCAGATCTCGACTCGATGTTGAATCTGCAGAAAGACACACTGGAAGATGCCTACGCAGTGTTAGGCGTATCGCCTGACGCGACAGACGATGAAGTGAGAAAGGCCTATCGTAACCTTGCATTGAAGCATCATCCCGACCGTGTGGCTGCGCTCGGTGAGGATATTCGGCGTGCGGCAGAAAAGAAATTCCAGGAAATCAACGAGGCTAAAGAAAAGATATATAAGGCAAGGGGTATGTAGACGTTTTAGTCGGTTAAATATCCTCATGTTTATGCTGAACGGCTAATCTGCCAGTTTTTTAATTGTGCAGTTTAGAATATAATAAAGAGCGGACAAATACCATTAGGAATGTATCTGGTGTTTGTCCGCTTTTTAATTATAATTATAAATCAGACTTTTGGGGTAATGTTTTGACAAATGATAATGTTTTTATTGTTGATATAGCTTTACCCGGAATCAAAATGCAATTTGGGTTAAAGTTCGCTGAAATCAGGTATTTCTTTCAGAAAACAATAGCTGTTGTGTTCGTAATCCATGCGACAGCAATAGTGTTGAAGGCCGTTGCTCACTACAAGATAATCCACTTTCAGCAGCATGTTGTAGACCGAAATCTGGTTGAACACCTTTTGGGTAATAGCTATAGTGGGAGCTTTATACTCCATAATCATGCGCGGATGTGCCTGTGAGTCGTATAGAACGCTGTCGCAGCGCAGTTTCTTCTGGCCGCATGTCAGTTCTGTCTCGTTGGCAATGAGTGATGCCGGATAACCTTTGTGCTCTGTCAGGAAATGAACAAAATGCTGACGCACCCATTCTTCCGGTGTAAGACTTACAAACTTGCGTCTCAGCGTGTCAAGAATCTGCGTCTTGCCGTTCTGCTGTTTTATTTTTATTTCGTATTGGGGTAGGTTTAATCGATACATTTTATTAAATTTGCATTCTGAATGGTTTTAAGTTGCCATGTGTTAGGGCGTGTGAGTTTATTGCCGCAGACAGATTTTTATGTCTTCAGGCCGTTTGCTCTGTAATTTTTGCAAAGTTAGCCATTATTATTTTAAATGGTGAACGTCAGCGCCCTTTTTTGGCAGCAATGGCTTTCAGGTAAAACATAAAGATATGGCAGAGAAAAAGATTGCTACTTTTGAGAGTATAATGCGCGACTTGCGTGCAGGTAATTATGCGCCCGTATATATTCTTATGGGCGAGGAGTCTTATTATATTGATAAGATAACAGATTATATCGCGACGAACGCTCTTACTCCGGAAGAATGCGACTTCAACCTGTCTGTTGTCTTTGGCTCTGACGTTTCTTCAAGTCAGATTGTTGACATGGCAAGGCGTTTTCCGATGATGGCCGAGCGGCAGGTTGTGATAGTGAAGGAGGCCCAGAACATAAAAAATTGGGAGCATCTTGAAAAATATGTTGAAAAACCTGTAAAATCAACAGTTTTGGTCTTGTGTCATAAAAACGGCAGTATTGACGGCCGAAAGAAAATATTGGTCAAGACTGCCGCCGCCGGTGTAGTGTTTGAGAGCAAGAAGAAGCGTGATTATGAATTGCCGGCTTTCATTGAGAGTTATCTTAAAAACTATGGACGCGCTGCAATAGACCATAAGTCAGCGCAGATGATAGCCGACCATATCGGTGCAGATTTGAGTCGACTGACGAGTGAGCTTGATAAGCTTATTCTTTCTTTGTCTGAAAATGACAGACGTGTTACTCCAGAGATTGTAGAGGAGAGGATAGGAGTGAGCAAGGATTTTAATGCATACGAATTGCGTAGCGCTATTGTTAACCGTGATGTGTTGAAGGCAACACGAATTTTGTATTATTTCAACGATAATCCAAAAGCCGGAAATGCATATATGCTCATACCGATGTTGTTCTCTTATTTTCAAAATTTACTTATAGCATTTTATGCTCCTCAACCTAAAACTGACGAGAGTGTTGCACGCTGGTTGGACCTTAAATCGGGGTGGGCTGCGAAGGATTACATAACGGGTATGAGAAATTATACTGGTGTAAAAGTGATGCAGATAATTTCTAAAATTAGAGAGACAGATGCCAAAAGTAAGGGTTTAGACAACCCGAATACCCCTGTTGGGGAGCTGTTAAGAGAGCTAATTTTCTTCATTTTACATTAAAAACAGCCCCATTTTGGGGCTGTTTTTTTCTCTTTCGCATTTTTTTCCGAACAAAAAAAATTGGGTTAAAGTCGTAAAAATCAGAGCCTTTTACGATTTTTGACGCTCTCAGAATCGCGTATTTTTGAGCATTCTTTACCTTGTTTCGAAATACTTAAATTTTCTGTTTTTCGACCGAAAAACAGGTGTTAAAATTTAGCGTTTGCATTTATTATGATTTACAATATCGAAATTTAGCTATCTGAATGTTTACATTTGTTTATATAAAACACAAATGTAAAGCGTAAATTTATATTTAAATATAAATACATTGACAGTCAAATTTATATTTTAATATTTAAATCTTTAAATTTGCAAATTACAAGTTATATTTATGCATTTTTTGTTTTATGGGTTAAATGCCTGATTATCAGCCAAAATACGATAATTTGTGAAGTGAATTAATGCAATTTTACTTATTTTCGCCTTAAAAGACTGCATAAAGCCAGATTTACGCTTTTTATTAGCGCAAATAACGCTCGCCTAATGAATTAGTTAGCAAAAACCTTTAAATAAAGGCTTATCGGGCGTTTTAATAGTATAAATTTACATTTGTATTTTTAAATACCAAATTGTAAGATTTAGATATTTACATTTACAAACACAAATTTATAAATTTAATATTTAAATTTTAAAATAACATTTAGGTTTGTTGCGCATGTCAAAAAAATGATTTACCTTTGTAAAGTCTAAGAAAAATAGCAAAAAACAACATCAAGGTAAGAAAATGGAAGAAATGAAAGACCGAATCAGGCAGATAATGGAGTCTCAACATATGAGTCAACAGACCTTCGCGAACTTCATCGGAATGTCTGCTGCATCATTGAGCAGCATCTTTAATAACCGTACAAAACCGACGCTCAACACCGTTGAGGCGATTAAGAGCAAAATGCCTCGCCTGAGTACCGACTGGCTCATGTTCGGAAGAGGCTCGATGTTTATCGATGACGCTCCGGCTATGGACCCCACTACTGCTGATGATACTGATATGGGCAGTGAGCATGTTACTGACTTTGGAGGCGGCGTGCCTGATCTTTTTGGAGGCAACCAGACTGGAGCATCTGTGCAACAGCCTGTGCACAGACATGTAGAGAGCGTTATTCGGCCTGAAGTGAAATATGTTGAGCGTCCGCAAAGACAGATTACAGAGATAAGAGTTTATTTTGACGACCTTACCTATGAGACTTTCGTCCCAAAGAAATAGGTTTGCCGTGTAAAAACTGACAATATGCTGATTTAGCTTTGCTTGTATGCCTTTTTTGTAGGCTTATGGTATGTACATACGTTTTTTGAGGCATTTATTGGCTCTGTCATGTGTCTGTTTTTCATTGTTGTGCGTTTTACTTGACGTTAAATAGCCTTTTATGGCATTATATATGCCGTTTAACATATATTTAACAGCCTGTGACTTTCGTTTTTTTTGGAAAGCGCAGGCTTATTTTGTACCTTTGTATTCTGTAAGTAAGGAGATAAAGTCTTTCTTGCGTCTGGTTTAATAAGATAAATTCGTTTCTTATGAAAAAATATGTTTCAGACCTCAAGGTCGTTTCTGTAGAACATATAAACGACAAATATGTTCTGATAAAGCTTACTCAGGACGAACGTCTTCCGGAAATGCTTCCGGGACAGTTTGTTGAGATAAGGGTCGACGGATCGCCTTCTACATTCCTTAGGCGTCCCATTTCAATTAATTTCGTTGATTATGACACAAATCAGCTGTGGCTTCTCGTTGCTGCTATAGGCGACGGAACACGCCGTATGGCCCAATTAAAGGCCGGAGACGTGCTTAACTGCATGTTCCCTTTGGGTAACTGCTTTACAATGCCTGAAGACGCCTCAGAGAAGATCTTGCTAGTTGGTGGCGGCGTGGGTGTGGCTCCGCTGCTGTATTTCGGCAAGAAACTCTGTGATGCCGGTATAACCCCTGTATTTCTTCTCGGGGCACGTTCCGGCAAGGATTTGCTTTTGCTGGATGAGTTTAAAAAGTACGGGCGCGTATGCGTAACTACAGAAGACGGCTCTATGGGTGAGAAAGGCTTTGTTACAGACCATTCTGTGCTCAATGAGGTGGCTTTCGGCCGTATAGCCACTTGCGGTCCGAAGCCAATGATGGCTGCCGTGGCCAGATATGCCAAGGCAAAAGACATTGAATGTGAGGTGTCTTTGGAAAATAAGATGGCCTGCGGATTGGGAGCCTGCCTCTGCTGCGTAGAAAAGACCACAGAAGGCAACGTGTGTGTATGTAAGGAAGGACCGGTTGTAAACATAAAGAAATTGTTATGGCAGATTTAAGCGTAAATATCAATAAATTGCAGTTGAAGAACCCTGTAATGACTGCTTCGGGAACATTTGGCTACGGTCCCGAATTTGCCGATTTTATACCGTTGGAAGAGCTTGGCGGTATTATTGTGAAAGGAACTACTTTAAAGCCGCGTGAGGGTAACGATTATCCCCGTATGGTAGAGACGGCTTCGGGTATGCTCAACTGCGTGGGACTGCAGAATAAAGGTGTAGATTATTTCTGCGAGCATATATATCCTGAGATAAAGGACATTGGTACAAATATGATTGTCAACGTCAGCGGTTCGTCTCCCGAGGACTACGCCGAGTGTGCGGCACGTATCAATGAACTTGATAACATCCCGGCTATAGAGCTGAATATTTCATGTCCAAACGTAAGGCAGGGAGGTATGGCCTTTGGTGTTACGTGTTCCGGTGCGGCAAGCGTTGTTAAGGCTGTTCGTGCCAGATATGACAAGACAATGATTGTAAAGCTCTCTCCCAATGTTACAGACATTGCAGAGATTGCGCGTGCCGTTGAGGATGAGGGAGCCGACAGCGTGTCGCTTATCAACACTCTTATGGGTATGGCTATAGATATAGAGAAGCGCAAGCCGCTCTTGAGCATCAACACCGGCGGACTTAGTGGTCCTGCCGTAAAGCCTGTTGCCCTGCGTATGGTATGGCAGGTGGCCAAAGCCGTTAATATCCCTGTTGTCGGTCTCGGAGGTATCTGCAATGCCCACGATGCCATAGAGTTTCTTATGGCCGGTGCTACGGCAATAGAAATTGGTACAGCCAACTTTATTGATCCGCAGGTTACGATAAAAGTGCGCGATGGCATTAATGAATGGCTCGACGGCCACGGCTGCAAGTCGGTTAAGGAGATTATCGGTACGCTGGAAGACTGCTGATGCCTCTGCTTTTTACGAAGTTTTTATAAAAAGTTTTCTGAATATCGTCACAACGTAATAAAAGTGCTGTAATTTAAATACTGATGGTGTGACGCTTTGAAAGCTAACTAATACGGTATAGGCTTTATAACAGGTTTATTATAAAGTTTGTTTCTGTAAGAATTAAAATGCTCCGAATATGGGATAATCTTTATTCGGAGCATTATCGTACATGCAAAAAACTTCAGTTATCAGGTGTTCTTGCACGTGAAGGGCAGGGCGTTGCCGTTTTCATTATTGTTTTGCCGTGTAGCGTGATGATTCTCCGTAAGCCTTGTAGACTCCTATTTCACACATTCAACTTTATATCCGGCTTGTCTCAGCAGCTCGAGCATACCGCGCTCTCCCGGCAGATGTCCGGCTCCGACGGCAAAGAATGTAGATTTCTTTTTCATTATCTCAGGCATTTTCTTTATCCAGTCGGTATTGCGGTTATATATCAGCTCATCCTTTTCCTGCGGAGTGTAGTCGCAGCTGTTGTTCAGTTTTTCGTCCATTGCATCGTTTACGGCCTTAAGATTTTGTGTAAAGAAGGCTTTAATGATGTTTTCTGTCTGCATTTCGTACATATCCTTATTATCGGCGAGACACAGCAGCAGTTCTTTCTGACGCTCTTCCGACTGTCCTTTATACAACAGATTTATTTGGAAATCTATTGTTTCGAGTGCGCCAACAGGTTTTCCCTGTTCTTTGGCCTTAGCCTGAAAATGCTCGTCAAAAGTCTGGTTAAGGTTAAATTTCGGGTTCTTTTTCAGATACATCAGTACTGTCAGCTGCATTGTCAGTGCCTGCGGTGAAAGCTTTTCAAATTGTTGTGCCACCATAGGGTTGGTCATGTCAATGCCTATAATGTCCTTCATCATGGCGTTGATGCGTGCCATTTCCTCAGCTGTGAACATCTTGTCTATCGTCTGGCCTTCGGGCAGCATCATTATGCTTTGTAATTTTGCCATGTTTTCTGGGGCTGTCATTTCCGACATTATTATTTCTCCGTAAACCTGTTCAGATGTGTCGAGAGCATTTTTCAGTCCGGGTATGCTGTCGGCAAACGATGCCGGTGCAAGATGGTATGTGCCTATTATGTACGACGGCTTGCTCAGTCCGTTGCCTGATATTTTCCATAAAAGCTGAGCCTGTGTGCCGATAAACGCTACAAGCAGTAAAAGTGCAGAACATAAAATTCTTTTCATAGATAGATTTTTCATGATGTTGTACATTTATTCTGACATTTAAAAAACTATTCAGTACAAAGATAGCCAATTGTAGCACAAAAACGAAATGAAAAGAAAATTTTTTGTGTATTGCATCTTTATTTTGTCGTAAAGTGTATTTTTTAGCATGTTATGATGTGATATAAAAAGAGAGCGGCCAATTGACCGCTCTCAACCAACACAAAAACTAAACTAGACTTAATTAGACGAAATCAAGATTTTCACAAACCCTGAATTGTCGATGCAAATATACGACATTATTTTTTAGCTACCAAATAATTGGGCGCTTTTTTACACTTCCAAGGTGTATTTTATACTTTTATTGTTTTTGATAACAAATATTGGTCAAGTATTGTCATTGCCGCCATTGCCTCTACTATAGGTACGGCACGCGGCAATACACAAGGATCGTGGCGACCTTTTGCCTTTAGGCTGACTTCTTCACCGTTTTTGTTTACTGTGCATTGGTCTTTCAGCAGTGTAGCCACAGGTTTAAAGGCTATTCTGAAATATATGTCTTCACCGTTGCTTATTCCGCCTTGAATGCCTCCGCTGTTGTTTGTTTTAGTAGCAATGCGTCCGTTGTTGTTGAAAAATAGGTCGTTAACCTCGCTTCCGCGCTTGGTGCTCATGTCAAATCCGGCACCAAACTCTATACCCTTAACGGCGTTAATGCCAAGCATGGCGCTTCCGAGCGCTGCGTGCAGCTTGCCAAACTCAGGCTCTCCAAGTCCTGCGGGGCAGCCTTTTATCACACATGTAATCGTTCCGCCTATGGTGTCGCCCTCAGCCTTAACTTCAGAAATAAGCCTTATCATCTCCTCGGCCTTTGTCTTGTCGGGGCATCTTACTATATTTTCCTCGATGGTTTCGAGGTTGTATTTCCTATAGTCGTTGTCGAGTATAATGTTGCCTACCTGCGAAGTGTAGGCTTTAACCGATACGCCTAAGCGGTTAAGAGCCAGCTTGGCCAGCGCTCCGCCCACGCAGCGGCTTATTGTTATGCGTGCCGATGAGCGGCCTCCACCCCTGTAATCTCGTATGCCGTATTTATAGTTATATGTGAAGTCTGCATGCGACGGGCGGAAAACATCCTTCATGTTGTCATAGTCAGCCGACCTCTGGTTAGAGTTTCTCACGATGAAGCCTATTGGGCAGCCTGTAGATTTTCCTTCAAACACTCCGCTCAGTATTTCAACCTTGTCGGCTTCCTTTCTTGCCGTGGTTATGGCGCTTTGTCCGGGCTTTCTTCTGTCCAGTTCTCTTTGAATAAAGTCAAGGTCGATGTCTATGCCGGCAGGATAGCCGTCAACAACTCCGCCTATAGCCTCGCCGTGACTTTCGCCGAAGGTGGTAAGTCTGAATAATTTTCCGAAAGAGTTACTCATGTTTCGCAGAACGATTTTATTTAATATAAAAAAATCGGCAAAACGGCCACAGCGTTTGTCGTGTCATAGCCTTTTGCCGTAATAAGTAAGGGCCTTGGTCAGTCGGCGCTTATTGCTCTTTCAGGCCCTTGTCTATATTTGCTGATATCAGTTGCAGCAGCATCCGTTGCCGCCTTCATGCCCGTGATGACAGCCTCCGCTGTGTTCATGATGGCATCCGTCCCCATGTCCGTGGTGGCATCCTTCTCCGTGTTCATGGTTGCAGCCGTCTCCATGTCCGTGTCCATGTCCGCAACAGCAGTCGCCTCCGTCCTCGCCATGGTGTCCGCAGCAACAGCCTTCGCCGCTCATACGGTTAATAAGACCTTGAATTTCTTCGTTTGTGGCCTCTCTTGATTCAACAATATGCCCTTTAAAGTTGAGTGTCTTTCCGGCCAGCGGATGATTGAGGTCCACTCTTACCTTGTCTTCGCCTACTGATACAACTTTTGCCAAAAATCTGTTACCGTCTTCATTTTGCAGCGGAATTATGGCGTCTTTATATATATTGTCGTGGTCGAAATGTCCGTTTATGCAGAAAATGCCCTTGTCGAGGTCGAGTACATGCTCATCCTCATAGTCGCCGTAAGCCTCTTCCTTAGACAGCGTGATGTCAAATTCCTCACCTTTGTTCAGTCCGACGGTGGCTTTTTCAAATGCGTCGAGAGTGATTCCGTATCCGCTTATAAACTGAAACGGCTCCTTGTCGGTAGCCTCTTCCACGAGTTCGTTAGAGTTGTTGTCCACAACATACAGCCTGTAAGCTACGGCAATGTATTTGTTATTGTTACTTTCCATTTTTTATTATTATTGTTCTTTGGTGTGCAAAGATAATGCAATTTGCGCTCAGAATGAAATAAATCGTGTTTAAATTTTCTGCTTTTCTGTTTATTCTCATGCCTGTATTTTATTCTCATGCCATGTTATATCCTTTTCATGCCGCATCTTTTGTTGCTATTTTGAATGAAGGAAGGGCAATAGTCTTACTTTATGTCACAAATACGCCGCCATTGTTTCATTTTGTTGTAATATGTTACAAACATATTTCTAAAAGTATTTTAAATATTTGATTTAGGTCAAAAAAGTAAGCTGTTAACGCAAACAGCATGATATTTATGCGTCGCGTTGTCGGGATTTGATGTATATTTGCACCGTCGAAAGACAAAAAGAGATAATTAAAATAGGATAACGAGCAGAGGCGATTCGTGAGAAGAGAACCAAAGCTCAAGGTTAAATGAAAATTTTAAGGATTATGAAAAGATTGTTTTTAACCGTCGTAGCTGTGCTCAGCATGACTATGACATTTGCAGAAGACGAGAAGTTGAACAATGTTGAGAGCGTAAAGGCTTACAACATGGAAGTGAATTACGAGAAGCTTGCCGAGTTTATGGGGCTTTCTTCAGACCAGCTTGAGGCTGTTCAGGACATTCACACTTCGTTCTGCGCAGATATGTTGAATGCCGCCAACGCTAACGCAGATGAACGTAAGGCTATGGTTAACAGTGCCGTAGAGAAAGATTTGAAGTACATGCGTAACGTTCTTACCGGTGACCAGTTCCGTAAGTATCTGATGCTTCTGAACGTAACGTTCAACAATCGTGGTATTGAAAGATAATTATTATCGTATATTTAAAAAGTCCGCCTGTGTGTATGCGCAGGCGGACTTTTTGTTTTTTTAGTCTGTTTCCGAATAAATACATAATTTGTCATGTTGCAATATTTTACATGTCATGGCGGTGTTTTTATTTGTTTGTGCTTATATTGCTGATTAAGGTGTGCCGTAGTTATTTTCTTTATTGTTTTGTACTGTCCTGAATGTATGTCAGATTATACTTAAATGCATTATTGTCATATCTTATCAGAGGTGTTATTCTGTGACATTGTTGTATGTCTAAAATAAGAAAACTCGTTTATTTTAACGCTCTCAGAATAGCGATGCTCTTCATAAAACCGTATTTGGAGCGGGAAAACACTAAAAAATGACATATTTGTTAAGTTGCTGTAAATCAGGGTTTTACTGTATGTGGCTATTTGAAATCAGAGAGTGTATCAGCTAAAAGGTGCCGTTTCGCATTGCAAAAGCATAGCTTTTGGCATGTAAAACGGTGCTTTTTATGTGTCGAAATCATTGCTTTTGGGCGTAAAAGTGAGTGAATTTTGGCCGATATTACGCCGTAATTGCAAATTAGTGTTATTAGTTACACGTTTTAAACCTTATTTTGTTAATGTTTGTTTGCATTATGTTTCCTGTTTCAAAGAAAACTCATGTCCTGATTTTTTACTTTTTATTATATTCCGGAATATGTGCCTTATGCCCGTTATTATTGCTGATTTACGATATGTTTTCTGTTGTCAGTAATCATTTCTTGGTATTGTCAAAAACCCTATTTTTAGGTATTGTGCAACGTATAAAAGAGCATTATCTTTGCAACCGTAAGATAAAAACAAATAAACGAAAAAACTGAATATGGAAAAAACATGTATAATTTATGGCTCGTCCACAGGAACCTGTCAGGCTATTGCTGAAAGTATTGCAGAAAAGTTGGGAATAGGTGTTGCCGGAGTGCTTGATGTTGCAAACATAAGTTCATCCACCGCTGATGCTTATCAGAATTTGATTTTAGGTACATCTACATGGGGTGCCGGCGAGCTTCAGGATGACTGGTATGACGGACTGGAGCTTCTTAAAAAGGCAAATCTTGCAGGCAAGACCATTGCACTGTTTGGCTGCGGCGACAGCGAGTCGTATGGCGACACGTTCTGCTCTGCCATGGGCGAGATATACGACGCTCTTAAAGACAGCGGCGCAAGGTTTGTGGGCACTGTGTCTACAGACGGCTATACCTATGACGACTCTGCGGCCGTGATTGACGGGCGGTTTGTGGGGCTTGCGCTCGACGATGTAAACGAGTCTGACAAGACCGACAGCCGCATAGATGCATGGATTGAAGATATAAAAAGCAGTCTTTAGTATGTAAAAATAGTTGTGACGATGAAAACGGATGCCATAATAACAGAGATACTGCCACCCGACATGAAGGTGCTGATGAATCATATTTACGAATATAAGAAAGGCGTGCGCCGTATGGTGCTCTTTACTTTCAACAAGAGATATGAAGGCTATGCCACGGCGCGTCTTCAGCGCCAGAACATCAGCTATATACTTCAGCCGGTGGGCAACGACCGCATAAACCTGTTTTTCGGCCGCAAGGAGTGTCTCGAGGCTATCCGTCTCATGGTCACACGTCCGTTGAGCCAATTGTCGCCCGAAGAAGACTTCATCCTCGGGGCAATGCTCGGATATGATATCTGCGCACAGTGTGAGCGCTATTGTGAACGCAAGTGCCGCAGTTGTATGAAAGCACAATGACTTAAAGTAGATGGTAAACTTTTTTAGAAATCTTGTTCGCTAAGTAAAATTCATAATGTTTTTGTATAAATTAAAACGTGGCCGGCTGTGAAGTCGGCCACGTGTAATTTGTGGCTTCAGTAGCTCTGCACGCCTTTATGTGTGGCATCATGCGCCTGCATAGTGTTTTATATGCTTAATTTGTTCCTTATTATTTGTCAGAACGAATAATTTTCATTATCTTCGCAAATAAATAAACTTAATTTGTATGATTGAATATTTTGCCGATAACCTGTGGCAGATGTGGACACTGATAGCTATTATCTGCCTGATTCTTGAGCTTACAAACGGTGATTTTTATGTTATGTGTTTTTCTATTGGAGCACTGCTCACTATGGTTGTATCGCTGTTTGCGCCAAGTTTTTATCTGCAGTTGTTTCTTTTCGTGCTGTTTTCAGTCTTGTGCATATTCTTTGTCCGTCCCTTTGCCTTGAAATACATTCATGGCAGTCATAAGGAGCGTCTAAGCAATGCTGATGCGATAATTGGCCGTACTGGCCGTGTGAGCGAAACTATTGTTGAGGGCGGATTTGGCCGCGTGGCAATCGACGGCGACGACTGGAAAGCAGTTTCGGCCGACGGAGGGAGTGTGGCCGTAGGACAGAATGTGAAGGTGATAGGGCGCGAGAGCATTATCATCACAGTAGAGAGAGTTTAATTTAATAACCTAATAATCTTTTGTAAAATGGACATCGTTGTTTACATCCTAATCGCGCTCATAATATGTGCGCTTATCGTGGTTAAGAAGAGTCTTGTCATCATACCTCAGTCAGAGACAAAGATAATAGAGCGACTTGGCAAATATTACGCCACGCTTAAACCGGGAATTAACATCATAATTCCGTTTATTGACCGCGCAAAGGAGATTGTAACCTTGCGCCGCGGCCGTTATATCTACAGCAACTCCATAGACTTACGCGAGCAGGTTTACGACTTTGACAAGCAGAACGTAATCACAAAAGATAATGTGCAGACACAGATTAATGCTCTGCTTTATTTTCAGATTGTTGACCCGTTTAAGGCCGTTTACGAGATAAGCAATCTGCCTAACGCCATTGAGAAACTTACGCAGACTACACTGCGTAACATCATCGGTGAGCTTGAACTCGACCAGACTCTGACATCGCGCGACACGATAAACACCAAACTGCGCGCCGTGCTCGACGATGCTACCAACAAATGGGGTATTAAGGTTAACCGCGTTGAACTCCAGGACATCACTCCTCCGGAGAGCGTGCTTCAGGCAATGGAGAAGCAGATGCAGGCAGAGCGCAACAAGCGTGCCACCATTCTTACAAGCGAAGGTGAGAAGGCTGCTGCAATATTGAAGTCGGAAGGCGAGAAGACAGCCATCATAAACAAGGCCGAAGCCGATAAGCAGATGGCCATACTCAATGCCGAGGGTGAGGCACAGGCAAAGATACGCAAGGCTGAGGCAGAGGCAATAGCCATACAGAAGATAACCGAAGCTGTGGGCAAGAGCACCAATCCTGCCAATTATCTGTTGGCGCAGAAGTATATCAAGATGCTTGAAGACGTTGCCAGCGGCGACAAGACCAAGACCGTTTATCTGCCTTACGAGGCCACTAACCTTATGGGCAGCATCGGCGGTATAAAAGATTTGTTTAAGTCAGAATAATAACTTTAAAATTTTATGGTATAAAGGAGAACCGGAAAAATATAATAATGTTCCTGTCAGAAAGGCATAGTCGGTCAGGATGTTTTCAGCCGGGATGTCATTTCTGCTGTCGTGTTTCGTCATGATGATTGTATGCAGGCTTTTGTGGCTTCTCACGTTATTAGCGAAACATATGTCGGATGTGTTTATCCGTTTCCCAGTTTATTTTATTTGTTATGTTGAATATATGTATAGTTGCCGGCGCACGGCCTAACTTTATTAAAGTTGCTCCGCTTGTCAGAGCCGTAATCAAGGCCAGGGAAGAAGGCCGTGAGATTGACTATCGTCTGGTATACACAGGAACAAAAGAAGATGCCACGCTTGAGGCGTCCCTTTTCAGTGACCTCGAAATCGGCGAGCCTGATGTTTATCTGGGTGTCGATTGTGTCAGTCTTAATGAGCTTACAGGCCGTGTCATGGCCGAGTTTGACAAATATATTGACGCCAATCCGGCTGACGTGGTTATCGTTGTAGACGATTTGGCGTCAACAATGGCCGTTGCCATTGTTGCAAAGAAGCATGGCGTTACACTTGCGCACCTTGTTGCCGGCACACGCTCGTTTGACATAAGCATGCCGAAGGAAATCAATCGTCTTGTAATCGACGGCCTTTCAGACCTCCTTTTCACGGCCGGTATGGGCAGCAACAGCATCGTTACGCGCGAGGGTGCAGAGCTGTCGCAGGTTTATATGGTTGGCAACATCCTTATGGACACACTGCGCTACAACCGCTCACGCTTTGTGCGTCCCGCCGTTCTTGGCGAACTTGGCATTTGCGATGGCAGCTACATTGTGTTCACTCTTAACCGTAAGGCTCTCATTGCCGATGCCGAAAATCTGAAGAACATGGTTGTTTCCATGTGTCGTGCTGCCGGCAATGTCAAGATTGTGGCGCCTCTGCGTGCAGCTGCTAAGGCTGTTGTTGAGCCGTTTGCGGCTGAATGTGGTAACCTTGTCATTATCGAGCCACTGTCTTATCTGGAGTTTGGCTATCTTACGGCTAATGCAATGGGCATAGTAACAGATTCGGGCAATGTTGCAGAAGAGGCAACGTTCAACAATATTCCGTGTATAACGCTTAATAGCTATACAGAGCATATCGAGACGGTAAAATGCGGCTCTAACGTGCTTGTTGGCGAAAATGCTGATAAATTGGCTGAGGCTGTTACCGATATGGTTGGCGGAAATTGGAAAAAGTGCTCGTTGCCCGACCGTTGGGACGGCCGCACGGCAGAGCGTATTGTGCAGATTCTTTTAGAAATGAAATAACAAAAATGGAAAAAAAGGTTGTTTTGATTACCGGTGCCACAAGCGGTATTGGCGAGGCTTGTGCGCGTAAGTTTGCCGAGGGTGGTTACGATTTAATCCTTACAGGACGTAACGAAGAAAAACTCAAGGCTATATGTGCCAAGGTAAAGGAATGTGGAGCAGACGTGCTGCCTTTGGCATTCGATGTTAGAGACCGCGAGGCTGCTGTGTCTGCCGTTGAGTCTTTGCATGGAAAGTGGAAGAATATCGATGTGCTGATAAATAATGCCGGTCTTGCATTAGGACTCGACAAGGAGTATGAGGGCAACATGGATGACTGGGCTACCATGATTGATACTAACATAAAGGGGCTGCTAACAATGACACGCCTCGTTGTTCCTGCAATGGTGGAGCGCAACAGGGGACATGTTATTAATATAGGTTCTGTGGCCGGTGACGCTGCATATGCCGGAGGAAACGTTTATTGTGCCACAAAGGCTGCTGTGAAGGCGCTTTCAGACGGATTGCGTATCGATGTTGCACATACGGCTGTGCGTGTGACAAATGTTAAGCCAGGATTGGTTGAAACCAACTTTAGCGTCATCAGATTCCATGGAAATCAGGAGAAGGCCGACAATGTATATAAAGGTGTTCAGCCTCTTACCGGTGATGATATAGCCGATGTGGCTTTTTATGCAGCCAGTGCCCCGGAGCATGTCCAGATTGCAGAGGTGCTTGTTCTTGCCACACACCAGGCTAACGGCACGGTTATCGACCGCAATCCTGAGAGGGTGGAGCATCTGTCATAATGAGCTGTTCTGTGTATTAGACAATCTTGTTATCCTTGTACGCTGTTGCTAATCGGATTACAGTGGAGTTTCTGATAATCCTTTGATTTGTTGGATAATACAATCTGCATCATATTTATTTTTACATAAACGAAAAGGGGCAAACCGTTCTTGGTTTGTCCCTCTTTGTTTGTACTTATGCAGTAAGTATAACTTTTGGTTTTGTTATTCGACTTTTTTGTATTTGTTGTCTGCGTATATTTGTTTCCGTATAACTATTTTACGGCATATTTCTTTTTATTTATTATGTAAATGCCGTTTGTCAGACCGTTTAGGGCGTTGTCTGCGTTTACGTTAGAGCGTATCTTCTGTCCGGCAAGATTATATACGTCAATCTTTTCATTAATGCCGTTGTTTATGTTTTCAATACCTGTCGATACGGTATTTTTATAAAGACATACTGTTGTTTGTTGACTACTGGTTTTATAGCAGGCAAAGCGCGGGCTCGTTTTGTTATAGTTGATGTATCTTTCTGGATACGCTTTGTTGCTTATTTCTGTGCTTCCGCCGTTAACATTAATTGTCCATTGTGCATTTTCTGTTGCAGTATTATCGCTGTTTCCAAGGTTGTTTCCATTGTTGTTGAGCGACAGATAAACGTTTTCTGTTGCGTCATAGAAAGTATAAGCTCCGTTAACGGTTCCGAGAATGAGCTGGTAAGGCTTGCCGTTTTTGTTAACTTCTGTAGTTACCTGATTGTCAGACACATCCACTGTTGCGCTGTTTCTTATATTGTTTCCGCTTTCAGCCAGTGCGGTGCCGGCTTCTTCACACACTATGATATAACCATATCCGGCAATGAGTTCATCGGCCAATGTCACCTTTCTGTAAATTTGTTCGCCGTCCGTCGGTTCTTGTCCTGGATCCGGGTCAGGTGTAGGCTCTATATCAGGTGCAACGTAGTTGTCGTAGCTGAAATTGTCTGCCGTGTTGTTTCCCCATACATATTGTTCAAGTCCCGGATAGTCGACATAAGGGTTACGGTTTTGCTGCAATTCATATACCGCATTGTTACGGTCGATCTCTTTTTGGCTTACCGGATCTTCTGCAGCCCATTTCAGCAACATCTTCAATGCCCATCCGCTTAATGCCGGATACTTGTTGTGAGCCAGCATATCGCTGTTCCATGTCGACACATTTTCTTCATAGCATGTAACCATGTAGAAATAGATGCGTGCGAAATCGCCTTTGTATTCATCATTTGGCTCGAATACTATGCCTGTGTATCCGCTTACAGATGAAGGGCCTAACTTGCTGAAACCTCCTGATGATGTATATGTAGGACTGTCTGTTTCGCCAAAAGGATAGTTGCTTCGTCTTCCGTTAACGTATCCGTCGGTCGGGACAAGATGAACGAGGTCTGTATACATTGGCTCAGCATCATTAAACCAGCTTTTAGGCATAGAGTGTTCCCGGTTATATACATCTCCTTCTTTTTTGTAGTTTCCTGCCTGATCGGTGCCGAAAGTAAAGTTTGTTATACCAGAATACATATCCCAGACTTTTCCGTCATTCCGTACATCTGTTGTTCTGAAACAGTCCCACAAGTTATCGTAAAACAATTCTTTGTGATTTCGGATTATTTCAGAAAGTATCGTTTTCAGTTCGCTGCCTTTCTTTCCGTCGGCGTTCTTGTAATAAGTTCCGCTGTTGTTAGGCCCTTGTGCTAACAGTTGAGTCAGCATCACCAACAAACTGTTCAGGACGATAATTCTTTTTAAGTTGTTCATATTGTTTTTAGATTTATGTTTATTTTAAGGCATAAATTAAAGTCATTTACAAGTTTTCTTACCTCTCTTTTCCCATTCAATTATACCTCCGTCCAGGTCTATAACTTTATATCCGTCTTCAGAGAGCAGCTTTGCGGCATCAGCGCTTCGTCTTCCGCTTCGGCAGTAAACCGCAACTGTTTTTTCTTTATTCAGTATTTGGCGAGCCTTTATCATAAAGTCAGGTTGCAGTTTGTCAATGTTAATAACACTGTCGGCTGCTATGTGTGTCTCATTATATTCTTCTGCTGTTCTTACGTCAAGCAACTGAACGCTGTCTGATGAAATCGCGTTTTCAAATTCATTGGCATCAACCGTTTTGAAATTTTGTTGTCCGCAGCTGCACAAACTGCCTGAAATTAAAGTCATTATTGATAAAATTAATCTGTTCATAAAATAATAAATATTTCGCAAATATACTTATTTTGCCTCAAACATACTATTAATGAAATTGATTTTCACGTAATTTTATTACTTTTCCAACTGTCGATACATTGTTTTTATGGCAAGACATAGTGTCATGCAGATAGTATTAAATGCGTTTGTTACTTATCATGTTTGTGCAGCGAGAACCTTACAACCAGTGGTAAGTGGTCGCTGTAGCCGTTACGGTATTTCCATGCCCTGTAGGTTCGGAATGGTTGTACTCCGCCATATTTTTCGTCTGGCTCAAGCATGAATGTCTGATCGTTTATCCTTCCGAAAACCTTCATGTCAAACAGTCGTGAACTCACAAGGATGTGGTCAATGCTGTTCCATTCGCCTTTATATTTATATGTGGCTTTGGCTCCATTGCTGCCTTTTGCGTCATACGAAGCATTTTTCATACCGTGAAGCTGTAGCAGCATAAGTGCCTTGCTGTCGGCGTAGTCGTTAAAATCGCCGGCTATTATTATGTTCGGATTGCTGTTGGTAAGACGAATTGAGTCGATAGCTCCACATAATGTCTTGGCAACCTGTATGCGGTGTGGTCGGGTAAGTTTTTCGCCTCCGTATCTACTGGGAGCATGAACTACGAATACGTGCAGAGTGTCGTCTGTAATAACTTTTCCTGATACATACAGTATGTCGCGTGTCGGGCGCATGTCTTCAATAGGCTTTATGCGCAACGGATAGTGTATGATTGGCTGAAAATGTTCTGGTGCATAGATTAATGCTACGTCAATACCTCTTTCATCGGGAGAGTTTGTAACCAAATATTCATAATTTGCGTTGCGTAGTAGTGACCGTTTGGTAAGATCGCGCATCACGCTGTCGTTCTCAATCTCACATAAAGCAATCAAGTCTGGAAGTTGCCAGTCTTTTCCGTCCATACCACAAGAAATTATTGCCTTTGATATATTGTTTAGTTTGTTCCAATATTTTCTTTCAGTCCATTTGCGGTCACCTTCGGGAGTAAACTCTATATCGTTTTTAAGACTGTCGTGCCGGAAGTCAAACAAGTTCTCACAGTTAAACTCAACAAGAGTAATAAAAGCTGTGAGGAAAAGAAATGTGTTCATAATATTTAGTCGTTACAGGTTATAGGTTCATCCTCCCCTTATGGTGATGCCATATCGGAGAGGATGTATATGCTCGCTATAAGTCTATGGCGATGTCACGTTTAACATTGTCGCGTATTTTAGTTAAATACGCCTTCATTCCTTCTGCGTCTTTGTTGTCTATTATTTCAAGAAGTTGCTTCAGTTCAGTTCTGATTTCTTCCACTTGTCCGGATGTGTACGGATTGAACAGTATCTCCTGCAGCAGAAAATCATCTTCATTTAGCACACCCTTGGCAATGTTCATGTGGCGCTTGAATGTTGTTCCAGGAGCGTCCTGATGCTTCATTACGGCAGCAAACACGAATGTGCTGACAAAGGGTATGCTCAGCGAGTAAGCAACTGTTTTGTCGTGTTCCTCAAAAGAATACTCATATATGTTGAGACCGAGCCGACTGTAAAGGTCTTTAAAGAAAATACGGCCCATATAGTCGCCTTCGTTTATTATTATTGCATTTTCGTGGCTTAACTGGTTCAGGTTGGCAAATGTCGGTCCGAACATAGGGTGGGTTGAAACGTAGCGGTGTCCGCAATGCTCATAAAAGTCTTTAAGCCCTGTCTTTACCGACGAAATGTCGCTTATGATACAGTCGGCCGGCAGATGCGGTATCACTTCAGTGAAAGCCGAGATAGTGTACTTTACTGTAGCTGCATTGATTACCAGTTCTGGGCGAAACTCTTCTATTTCTTCAAGAGTGGTGAAGCGCAGCGTATTATAAGTAAACCTCAGCCGTTGAGGATTCTTTTCATATACTGCTGTCTCATGCTCAAAACTGAGCAGGTCGAGAAAGAAACTTCCCATTTTGCCTGCTCCTAATACAAGTATTCTCATGTTTGTTGCCTTTTTGTGTAAGTATCCGGATGACACGCACCATTCAGATATTGCAGAATGATGCGTGCGTTCCGTATGCTCATATTACTTGTTTATAATCTCCATTTGCTGTCTTACGGATTCTTCGTGTACCGCCTCAAATATAGTTTTGATAAAATCAGAGTCCATTCCACACAGAGATCCTTGTGCTCCGCGTTTGTTCAGAATCTCGTTGTAGCGTGATGTCTGCAATACGGTCATGTTGTGTTCTTTCTTGTATTGTCCTATTTCGCGGCATACTCTCATCCGTTTAGCCAAAAGTTCCATCAGTTGATTGTCGAGTTCGTCAATCTGTTTTCTCAGCGCACTGATACCTTCTGTTGTTACACTTTGGTCACGAATGACGAGAAGTCCTAAAATATAGTCAAGAATGTCAGGGGTTATCTGTTGCTTAGCGTCGCTCCACGCCTTGTCGGGATCACAATGGCATTCAATGATAAGTCCGTTGAAGCCCAAGTCCATTGCCTGCTGGCACAGAGGAGCCACAAGCTCACGTCGTCCGCCAATATGACTTGGGTCGCATATAATAGGTAATTCTGGTATGCGACGTCGCAGTTCGATTGGAATTTGCCACATAGGCAGATTGCGGTAAATTTTTTTGTCATAGCTTGAGAAGCCGCGATGAATGGCTGCTATACGCTTAATTCCTGCCTGATTAATGCGCTCCATGGCTCCAATCCATAGCTCCAAATCCGGATTTACAGGATTTTTTACCATAACAGGGATGTCTATGCCCTTCAAACTGTCGGCTATGGCCTGCATGGCAAACGGATTGGCTGATGTACGTGCTCCAATCCATAGTACGTCAATACCGTATTTTAGTGCCAGCTCAACATGCTCCGGCGTTGCAACTTCTGTTGCGGTAAGCATGCCAGTTTCCTCTTTTACCCGTTTCATCCAAGGTAGCGCAGTTTCGCCGTTTCCCTCAAAGCCGCCCGGTTTTGTGCGTGGTTTCCACACTCCGGCACGGAATATGTGGCAACCCTTGTAGGCCAGTTGTCGTGCCGTTTCTATTACTTGTTCCTCCGTCTCGGCTGAGCACGGTCCGGCAATTACAGTAATTTTCTCGTTGTCGCTGGGAAGGTTCAGCGGTTGTAAATCAAGTTCCATAATTATTTATTTTTTATTTTTATTTCTGTTTATAATAAATCTCAATCTTGTTTCATGGCTTTTATTCGGTTGAGAGCCTCTTTTATCTTGTTATCTTTGGCACAGAGAGATATGCGTATGTATTTTTCGCCGTTGCTTCCGAAGATAAATCCCGGAGTGATAAACACTCTTGCCTTGTGTAAAACACGTTCTGTCAGCTCTTCGGCATTGCCATATTTATCGGGAATCCTGCCCCATAGGAACATTCCAACCTGCTTAGGGTCGAATGTGCAGCCGAGTTCCCGCATTATTTGCTCTGCCGTGTCGCGTCGTCTTCTATATGTTGTGATGTTGGCCTGGCGGTGCCATTCGTCACTGTTGTTGTATGCTTCAGCGGCAGCCAGCTGTATTCCGCGGAAAGTGCCCGAATCGATGTTGCTTTTTATCTTGAGAATCCACTCGATGAAAAGGCTGTTGGATGCACACATGCCGACGCGCCATCCGGGCATGTTGTGACTTTTGCTCATGGAGTTGAATTCTATGCAACAGTCTTTTGCTCCCGGAACTTGCAGCAGCGATAACGGTTTCTCGTTGAGGATGAACGAATAGGGGTTGTCGTTTACCACAACTATCGAATGTCTTTTCGCAAAGTCTACAAGTTTGCGGTATGTATCCTCTTGCGCGTTTGCTCCTGTCGGCATGTTGGGATAGTTTGTCCACATCAGTTTTACCTTGCTCAAATCCATTTTTTCAAGTTCGTCAAAGTCAGGCTGCCATCCGTTGTCACCGTGCAGATTGTAGTTAACGACCTTGGCACCGAGTATTTTGCTGAGCGATGTGTATGTAGGGTATCCGGGATTGGGCACCAGCACTTCGTCTCCCGGGTTAACGAAGGCAAGCGTTACGTGCAGTATACCTTCCTTAGAGCCTATGAGCGGCTGTATCTCTTTCTGTGGGTCAAGGTCAACGTTGTACCAGCGTTTGTAGAATCCGGCCATGGCCTCACGCAGTTCTGGCGTGCCCATGGTGGGCTGATAACCGTGTGAACCGTCCTGACGGGCCACTTCGCACAGTTTGTTTATTGCGGCTTCAGACGGCGGCATGTCCGGACTGCCTATTGCGAGGCTTATTATGTCTTTGCCTTCTGCGTTAAGTTTTGCCACTTCTTTCAGTTTCCTGCTGAAATAGTATTCGCTTACAGCCGATATTCTTTCGGCCGGTTTTATATTATGGTTTTGGTTGCATTCCGTCATCTTGATATTCTCCTATTACTTTAAGTTCTTTGGTTAAAGGCATTATTGCGTCAATGCTTTGACGATAGCGCGTTAGTTGGTTAAAGGCAAGGTCTACATAAAACATATATTCCCATTCGTGTCCGATTATAGGCAACGACTGTATTTTTGTCAGGTTAATCTTGTAGAATGAAAAGATGCTTAAAACCTGCGACAGACTGCCTTCCTCGTGTGGAAGAGAGAAAACCAGACTGGCTTTGTTGGTATGTTCTATTGGACGCATGAAGTCAGCTTTATTTGGATTGCACACCACGAGAAACCTTGTGAAATTATGCTTGTTGTCTTCTATCGATTCCTGTAGCACTTTCATTCCGTAAAGCCGTGCTGCGTTTGCATTACATATAGCAGCCCATCCCTTACATTTGTTTTCTGAAATAAACTTTGCGGCTCCGGCTGTGTCTTGTGCTTCAACGGCCTTCATTTCATTATGTTCAGCCAGAAAACCGCGGCACTGCATCAAGGCGACAGGGTGGGAGTGTATCTCTGTTATCGTCTCCCATGAGTCTTCAGGCAGACAGCAAATGCTGTGTTCAATGTGCAGCTTGTGTTCGCCTACGATTGTAGTGCCCGATTCGCGCAGCAGTTCATAGTTGTGGAGCAATGAACCTGCTATGGTGTTTTCAATGGCAAGCATGCCTATCACAGTAGGGTCGTGTTTTATGCTCTCAAACACTTGTTCAAACGTTGAGCAGCATATCAGCTGTATTTGTTCGTCTTTGAAGTACTGATGTGCCGCAATGTCGTGAAACGACCCGATTGAACCTTGTATTGCAATTCTTTTCATATATTTATTTTTATTTTCTTTATAATGAAAAATCCCGCCTCATTGTTATGAAGCGGGACTTGATTGTATCTTTCTTAAAAGATTGTCTTGTCATAAGTTGAAATCTACACGCAACTTCCCGCTTCACAATTCCTTGCAAAGTAAAAATAAAAGTAAAAGAAAGATGCGTATAAATTATTTCTCATTTTTGATATATTTTATTATTTGCTTGCAAAAATATAATATTTAAATGAAACAGACAAACATTTTATATGAAAATTTTGGTGCGAGGTTTCATTTTTGCTTTAATATCATTATAATAATGTCTTATTGTTTGTCAGAACACTCCATAAGGATCAATAGACTTGTACTTGTCCTTAATCTTTTTCTCTATGCCCTCGTCGCCGTTTATCTCCGGCAGTTGGGCCACAAGCTCGCCGGCATGTTCAATGTCCTCGTTTCCGCCTTTTTCGTCGCCTGAAGCCAGTTTTTGCTCTCCTCGTTCGCGGTATGCGTCTATGTTGAACGGATTGGCGTCGGTTACTTTGGTATAGTAGGCTATGGCCTCTTCCGGATTTCCTTTCGCCCGTTCTATTCTGGCCTTCAGTATCAGCACGTCTTCATTGTCCTGTGTGTGTTCAAGCAGCCATGTGGCGTCTTCGTCGGCTTCGTCTGTCTCACCGTTTTTCAGCAATGTCTCTCCGCGCAGCAGATATGCGTCGCCGTAGTCTTCTTTCAGAGATATTGCCTTTGTCAGCATTGCCACGGCATTGGTTACGTCTTCCTGTCCGATGCATGCCCTGGCGTAGAGGTACATCACTTCAGGATTTTTGTCGTCAATGAGCATTGCCTTTTCGCAGGCTCCGGCCATAGCTCCGTAGTCTTCCATCATATAAGCCACGTTGGCCATGCGTATAAAAATCTGTTGATTGTCGGGCTGTGCTTCGGCCAGCTTCTGCAGTTGTTCGTAAGCCTGCGGAAGTTCGCCTGTGCGTATGTACGCCTGCGACAAATAGTCGTGTATCTCGAGGTCGTCCTGCATTTGCAGGGCATGTGTGAAGCACCTTATTGCATATTCAGCCTGGCCGGAATGTAATGCGCGCACTCCGTCATATTTCAACACGTCAAAGTTTTTTGCCTCTTCGGCCTTTTTCTTTTCTTCCGGCTTTTCTTCCTTGCTGCCGAACAGTGCTTTAAAGAATTTCATCTGTTATAATCTATTGTTTTAAGGTTGAAAACTCTTTGCAAAGTTAAGTGTTTCCAGCCAAACAAACAAGCATCGCCGTGAATTTATTTTGTTGCCGTGTTATTAGTCAAGTGAAATGCAGTTTGCTGTTTTCTGCTTTCTGTTGAGTACAATGCATTTATTAATGCCAAAATTTGTCATTAGAAAAATCTGCTTTCTTTTTGAATGAAATACATTGCTTTAATGGCAAGAATTAAGTTACATAACAATATAAAGTCATATAGGGAACTTTTGGCTTACACTTTGCTTACAAAAAATTTCTAATGACTGCTTTGGATTACAATAATTATTCAAGAAAGTTGTAAATTCAATATATTAAGGATTAAAAGAGCCGTACTAAAATTGCATTTAAAGCAATAGTGCGGTTCTTTTTATTGGTTTTAGTTAGGCTTTTAAATTAAGCCTAAATATAAAATTCATATTTTAGTGAATATGAGTTCAGACGCATCCTTTTGTTACAGATTATGTGTTAATTTTATAATATATGTAACAGCTTAATGCACATATACTGAAAAAACACATCACGATGTAGTCTTTGATATTAAGTGTATATATATTTAATAATAACCATGTCGGTATGCCAGCTGTAAAAATGCGCGACAATGTTTTTGTGCATCTTGAAAAATAATATTTTTTAAATTCTTTGCACAACATTTTGTCTCCAATTAACGGGTATTCTTTTTTATATGTGTTAATACGTTCTGTATAATCTTTCCTCGCATGAAAACCGATTGCATACCAAATTCCGGCCCATATAACAAACATTGTTATGGATATAACACCTCCTGTCTCTTTGTCAAAAAAATATTCAGATAACGACATTTGGTGATATTTCGCATAAAAAGTTATTATGGTTGTTACAAGTACCAGCCATATGATCATTACGACTAATCCATATTTAATATTGTTGTTCATTTGCATACAAGAAAAAGGATATAAATATATAAAACTATTCCAAGCCACTTAGTACGGAACCAACTGCTGCAGATGCTCCACCCATCATTAGGTTAAAGCCAGAGAATAATAGTCCTTGATAGCCATATAGGGCATCGGCAACTGCAGCATTTTTCCAATTGAATCTTGTTCGAGTTAGTGTTAGATCTAAAATTTCAGCCCAATCAGTATAGTGTTCTTGCCAATATTCTGAAGATGCAACATATGTTGTGATATAGCATATCACAGCTTGTTTATTGATTGCTTGTAATTGAGGATCGGTTGAAACTTCTTGTAATAATGTATCAATATCAACATTCTCATTCGATACCATATTAATGTATTTCATGTCAGTTTGTGGAATGTTACTTCTGATTTCCTCTAATGATTGTTCATATTGTTCATTGGTAATCTTTTCATCTGCACGTGTTGTTGAACTTTTTTCATCAATGAAAGCATTTGCTAAAGTAACAATAGTGTTTGTGAAATCTGTGGAACCAAAGGTTATAGCTTTAGTCTTTTTCTGATTTTTAAGTTTCTCAAACATATAGGATAAGCATTCATTGTGTATTAAAGCAAAATTCTTACCATTGGTAATAAACTCATTTATAGGTTGCTCTTCTTCAATTTTTGTGTCATCATTGGAACAGCAAATCAGTAGAGTTGACAAACAGATAAGAGAAAGATACAAATAAAAGTGTTTCATAATAATAATTTTTTTAATTGATTAAACATAAAATTGTAATTAAATAAATATTTGCAAAAGTTTTTATGCAAATATAGTTTGTTTGTGGCAAGAAAAGAATTTTTCTTGCTATAGTTTGTATACAAAAATTTACAAAATCGTAATGTGTTGAAATACAGAGAGATACGTGTCGTGATTATTTTGTTATACTCATAATATATTTGTCAAATTCCTTTGGCGAGCCTTCCTGTCCGAGAAGTTTTGGCATCATTCTTCTCCGCATTGCTGATATATTTTGCCGAGAACATCCCATGAGATTACTCATTTCCAATGTTTTGAATTGTAATCGTACTAAGATACAAAGATCATATTCGTCAGGGCGTAATGTATGATGACAATTAAGCGTAGAATAAAATAATGGTATTACATTATTGAACATATTACGCATTTCATGCCATTCTTCTTTTGTTGGGTGCAGTAGTGGATTTGCTGCTATTTGCTTAAAACGTTTTGTTATAGGTGATGTGTGCAGCTTTTCCTCAACAGAAGCTGCATTAATATTGCATTGTAAAGAATTAAGTTCACAGACTGTTTTGTGATATTTTTCAGCAAGTGACATCCTTTCCTTTTCTGTATGTTTAAGTTGCATTCTTAGATTTTTCAATGTTTGTGCGGTTAATTCTTTATCTTGTTTGTATCTTTGTTGCAGGCTTTTCGTATCGTCATGTTTTTTTTTCATTATGAATACTGTTTCGAGCATTATCATTATTAATAATAATGTCATAGTATTGTTTGTCTGTTTTGCTGTCAATTTCTTTTTATTGAGTTGATTGTTTTGTTGTATGCCTATTGTGGATTTTGTTTTATGGTTGTGTTCTGTTACAATGGTAGTTGAAGTTTCACCTTTCATAGTCGTTTGTATTTTGTGATTGTTTATATTGGTGCATAAAGTATGGAAAGGCAATAAAAGAAAAAAGATGCAGAATAGTATTTTCATATTTCTGAAATAATAAAAAGAGTAGAACATCAGTCTATGATTATATTTTTATTTTATTGTTGTATGATTTTATCAGTTGAGATAGAGTTGCAGAACTTAGTGTTTTATAAAAATGTAAAAGATATGTATATCTACATAACTCTTAATTAATTTAACTATTCAAAATTTCTGCAACATATGATTGTAAATATGTTTGAACCAATCATTCTTTTCCCCACCGAACAGAGCCTGAAATAAAGGTATCTGTTATAATTTCCTTACAAAGTTAAGTGTTTTCAGCCAAAAAAACAAGCATCGCCGTGAATTTATTTTGCCGTCATGTTATTTGCCGATGGTTGCGGTCTGCATTTCGTATCAACATTTAGAGTTCTGCAATATGAGGCCTTTCGTCTTGCAAAAGGTCATCTTTCGGGCTGCGTTTTGCCGTCTTTCGAACGTTAAAAGGCCGTGTTTTGCAGCGCAGAAGGTAATATGCTGACTGTCAGGCGGTTGTGAATTAATCAAAAATCAGGGGTAGAAAAGGATAATTAAAACAAAAAACCGGACTGCAAGTTTTGTTTTTACGCAGTATAAAAGTAATTTTGTGACTGATGAAACGATTGTTTTTTATATTGCTTGTCGGCGCAATATGTAGTGCCGTTGGTGCGCAGGAGATAAATACGGAGATGTCGTTGCCTGATTCGGCAGCTGTTGTGCCCGTCGCTCCCGTGGGTGAGATAATTGGCGGAAGTGACTGTGTTACCGATATGTACGTATATGACGGCTACCACGGAGAGCCGTTGGCGCAGACCGACTCGCTGCATCTGCCTGTGTTGAACCGCTTTGGGCAGACTTACATCAATATGTATCCGTATAGCTGGTTCGGCTGGTACGACTGGCAGTTGCATAAGGGGCTTAACGTTAATCTCGGTGCTTCGGTGTTCGCCACTTTCGGTGACGGTCCGTGGAGCGGCACCGGTTTTACTAACAGCATATCCGCAATGTACGCCGTTCCGCTTACTGATAAACTGTCACTTGCCGTTGGAGGCTATCTCAATAACCTTTATTGGGCGCACGACGCTTATCATGACGCCGGCCTGAACGCCGTGCTCGGATATAAGTTTAATGAGCATTGGGAGGGCTATATATTCGGGCAAAAGTCGATGACTAACAAGATGATACCTCTGCCTCTTTATGACATGAGCAACATAGGCGACCGCATCGGCGCGGCAGTAAAGTATAATTTCAACCCGAAATTCAGCATCCAGGTAACCGTTTCGGCGGAGAAAAGACCGTAAATAATTAAGAATTAAGAGGTAAGAATTAAGAAAATTGCCTTTGAGAACGAACACACATGGCATATTTTCTTAATTCTTACCTCTTAATTCTTACCTCTTAATTCTTAATTACATAAGTTTCAGTCGTAGACTGTTCATCACCACGCTGATGCTTGAGAATGCCATGAGGGCACTTGCCCACATAGGGGTTATCTGCCAATGAGCGCCAAAAACATAGGGCAGGCCGGCCGCAAGAGGTATGCATACCACATTATAAATAAATGCCCAAAACAGATTTTGGTGAATCATTCTTACGGTTTGCCGCGACAGCTTTATTGCGTCGGCAATTCTGCGCAGGTCGGTTCCCATAAGCGTTACCTGAGCCACGTCTATTGCTATGTCGGTTCCTTTGCCCATGGCAATGCTTACGTCCGCAGCTGCCAGTGCCTGAGTGTCGTTAATTCCGTCGCCGACCATCGCCACATGGCGGCCTTCGGCCTGAAGCTTTCTCACCAGGTCTTCCTTGTCCTGCGGCATAACGCGGCTCTTCCAGTGGCTTATGCCTGCTTTCTCGGCCCAGTATCTGGCAGCTTCTTCTTTATCTCCGCTCATCATATACACCTCAACACCTTCATTATGAAGCATCTGCATGGCCTCGCGTGCCCGGGGCTTGAGTGTTTCTCGCTCGTCAAGCGTCAGCGAGTCGGCTTTGGTGAAGTCTACATCTTTATTAGGTATTGTCAGTGTACCAGTCTTGTCAATCACAATGGCATCAATGTTTCGTATGTTTTCAAGGGCTGTTGCGTCCTTTATCAGGATGTTGTTGCGTGCCGCCCTGCCTATGCCAACCATCAGAGCTGTGGGCGTGGCCAGTCCGAGTGCGCACGGACATGCTATCACTAATACCGATACGGCAGAAAGAACTGCGCGCGGGAGCTGACTGTCGCCGCCGACTGCATACCATAAAATAAACGTTATGACCGACAGCCACAGTACGGCCGGCACGAACACACGTGCTATTTTGTCAGCCACACGCTGCACCGGAGCCTTGCTGCCTTGGGCCTCCTGCACCATTCTTATAATCTGTGCGAGCATAGTCTTGTCGCCTGTTGCCTCGGCGCGGAAACGTAATGTGCCCTGTTTCAGTATTGTTCCTGCAAACACCTTGTCTCCTCCGGTGTGCCGTGCAGGAGTAGGCTCGCCCGTAATCATGCTTTCGTCTATATAAGCCTCGTCTGTTGTTATCGAGCCGTCTACGGGAACTTTTTCTCCGGCCCTTACCTCTATGATGTCGCCAGAGCCAAGGGCGGCAATAGGCACTTCGTCTATGTTGTCCCCGTTAATAAGGTGCGCCGTTTTAGGTGCCATGCCCATAAGGGCCCTTATTGCAGATGCGGTGCTGTTTTTGGCGCGCTCCTCTAGTACGCGTCCGGTAAGGACAAACGTGATTATCATAACCGACGCGTCATAATAAGTATGGTTTTCAATGCCGCGGGAGCCCCAGAACGAGTCGCCCCAGAAGGTATTGAACACGCTGAACAGAAAAGATATGAGCGTGCTCATGGCCACAAGCGTGTCCATGTTGGCACTTTTGTGCATAAGCTGTCGCCACGCGTTGACGTAAAATATGCGTCCGCAGTAACAAAGATTGATAAGTGAGATAATCAGCATGGTCTGGTTGGCTGCAAAAGTGTTGCCGACATTCAGCCAGCCCATGGATATGCCCATGGTTAGAATGGCGAAAATCCACGACGCAACCATGCGTCTGAGCAGTTGGCAGTATGCGTGCCGTTCTATGGCTGCAACCGATTCGTCTTCGTCAATCACCAGGTCGTATCCGGCCTTAATGATTTCTTCTTTCATCGTTTGCGGCGTTATCACTTTCGGGTCGTATTCAACAAGTGCCGTGCGTGCAGCAAAGTTCACTGCGGCAAAGCTTACTCCGCTCAGTTCGTTCAGCCTTCTCTCTACGTTGGCCGCGCACCCTGCACATGCCATGCCTATTACGGCTATTGTTTTCTTTTCCATCGTTTAGTATGTTTTTTTAAGTAATTGCAGAGCTTGGCTGCAAGTCGTATTGTAGCAATTTTTCCGTTGCATCCGGCTTTTTCAGCGCCTCTACGTCTGCTTTTGCGTGCAAAGGTAGTTATAATGTGTGGTGAAAGCGTTACGAAATAATGGAAAACATTTATAACATTTTGTCGTTTTGTTGCGTTGGTCAGGTACCTGATAATGTATCAGCTGCCACTACAGCTTGTCCAGTTGTGTCAGGTCCTTTTTCTTCAGAGACTTAAACTGCGACGGGGTTATTCCCGTTATGTTTTTGAACTGCGTGCTCAGATAGGCCACGCTCGAATAGTTCATCATGTCGGCTATCTCGCTCAGTGACATTTCATCATAAAACAGCAACTCTTTTATGCGTTCAATTTTTTGCAGGATGAAATATCGTTCTATAGTCATATCCGTGCTTTCTGAAAACAGCCTGCTCAGTGCGCTGTAGTCGGAGCCCAGCTTTTCTGACAGATAAGCCGAGAGATTTGTGCCTGACTTGTTGTTCCTGTAATGCACAAGTTCAATGATGAGGCTCTTTATGCGGTCAACCGTCTGTTGCTGTCTGTCTTCAAGCAGCTCGAATCCGAGAGCCTCGAGCCCTGCACGTATCTTCATGCGGCATGCCGGGCTTACGTCTTCTTTCACACATACAACCCCCAGCCCAACCTCAACGGGTGTCAGTCCAAGATTGCGCAGCTCATGTTCTACAGCCATTTTGCATCTGTCGCAAACCATGTTCTTGATATATAGCACGGTTGTCTTCATTTGCCGGCAAAGATACAGTATAATTTTTAAATAAAAACAAAAACTATAATCAAATTTGATGTATATTCTTTCATATTGTGAATGCATGCAGTCATTATGTTTCTAAATGACATTTTGTTATGATTTCTGACTTAAACTGCATGTTTGCGGGCTTTTTACGTGCCATATTTGCCGTTTGTGGCCCTTCTGATATGACATAAAGAGGAAAATATTGCACAATTGAAATGTGTATGAGCATTTTTTTCGTGTCAGTGTTTTAAAATATTTTAAATACAATGCCACTTATGGTGGATTTCATTATTTAATTCTTATTTTTGCATAAGATAAAGGCGATTATATTTTATGCTGGCTAATGCCGTTTTTTATGCCCGGTTGACGATGCGTTTTCGGTGTTGTGAGGATTGGGATACTGGCCGGCAGATGAAATTATTTGAACCGGATTTTACTTAGAGAATAAAACGAAATTTAAGATAATATATATACATAATTATGTTTGAGAATTTAAGCGACAGACTGGAACGCTCTTTTAAAATACTTAAAGGTGAAGGCAAGATAACCGAGATTAACGTAGCCGAAACCCTTAAGGACGTAAGACGTGCATTGCTCGATGCCGACGTTAATTATAAGGTGGCAAAGACATTCACGGATACAGTCAAGAAAAAGGCGTTGGGTATGAACGTGCTTACGGCTGTGAAGCCGGGGCAGATGATGGTAAAGATTGTTCACGATGAGCTTGCAGAGCTTATGGGCGGCGAGAGCGTCGGCCTGCAACTTGAAGGACGTCCCGCAATTATATTGATGTCGGGTCTGCAGGGTTCTGGTAAGACCACGTTCAGTGGAAAACTTGCCAATATGCTAAAGACAAAGCAGCACAAGAATCCTTTGCTGGTGGCATGCGACGTTTATCGTCCTGCCGCTATAGAGCAGCTCAAGGTTGTGGCAGCACAGATTGGAGTTCCCGTATATTCGGAAGACAATAATAAGAACGTTGTGGAGATTGCCAACAACGCCATAAAGGAGGCCAAGGCCAAAGGTAACGATGTCGTAATCATAGATACCGCCGGCCGTCTGTCTGTTGACGAGGAGATGATGAACGAGATAGAGACTCTGAAAAATTCGGTTAATCCCGATGAGACTCTGTTTGTCGTAGACTCAATGACCGGTCAGGATGCCGTAAACACAGCTAAAGAGTTTAATGACCGTCTTGATTTCGACGGTGTTGTGCTTACAAAGCTCGATGGCGACACACGCGGAGGTGCAGCCATAAGTATCCGCACGGTTGTTACCAAGCCGATAAAGTTTGTCGGAACAGGCGAGAAGATGGAGGCTATAGATGTGTTCCATCCTTCACGTATGGCCGACCGTATTTTGGGCATGGGTGATATCGTGAGCCTTGTTGAGCGCGCTCAGGAGCAGTTTGATGAAGAAGAGGCTAAGCGCCTGCAGAAGAAGATACAGAAAAACAAGTTCGACTTCAACGACTTCCTCGGCCAGATACAGCAGATAAAGAAGATGGGCAATATTAAAGACCTGGCTTCTATGATTCCCGGTGTAGGCAAGGCCATCAAGGATATTGACATCGACGACAACGCATTTAAGGGCATTGAGGCCATAATACTCAGTATGACACCAAAGGAGCGTACTAATCCTGAAATACTTAACACGAGCCGTCGTCAGCGTATAGCTAAAGGTTCGGGTACAAACATTCAGGAAGTAAACCGTCTGATAAAGCAGTTTGACCAGACCCGCAAGATGATGAAGATGGTTACAGGTTCAAAAATGAGTCAGATGATGGGTGCCATGAAAGGTATGAAGGGCGGAATGCCGAAGCTTTGATGTTGTTAGCTAATACACCGATTTTATATGTAATTTCTTTTTTTTATTGAAAATGGGTATGAAATTGGTGAAGTGTGAAATTTGATTATAAGAAAACCATAATATATGCAATTAATTGACGGCAAGGCTACGGCGGCCCAGATAAAGGCCGAAATAGCTGAAGAAGTAAAACAGATAGTGGCCGGAGGCGGCAAGCGTCCTCATCTGGCGGCAGTGCTGGTAGGGCATGACGGCGGCAGTGAGACTTATGTAAAGAATAAGGTTATTGCCTGTGAGGCGTGCGGCTTCAAGAGCACTCTTATCCGTTTTGAAGATGATGTCACAGAGGATGAACTGCTGGCTAAGGTTAAGGAACTTAACGAGGATGACGATGTTGACGGATATATTGTTCAGCTTCCTTTACCGAAGCATATCGACGAGCAGAAAATCATCATGGCAATAGATTACCGTAAGGACGTTGACGGATTCCATCCGGTTAATGTAGGACGTATGGCAATCGGTTTGCCGTGTTTCATCTCTGCCACTCCTTTAGGCATACTTACTCTTCTTCGCCGTTATGGCATAGAGACGTCAGGACGCAAGTGCGTAATTCTGGGTAGAAGCAATATCGTCGGCAAGCCTATGGCTCAGCTGATGATGCAGAAACAGTATGGCGACTCAACAGTTACTGTGTGTCACAGCCGTTCGAAGACATTGAAGGACGAGTGCCGCGAGGCTGACATAATCATTGCGGCAATAGGCCGCCCCGATTTCGTAACAGCCGATATGGTCAAGGAAGGAGCTGTTGTTATTGATGTCGGCACGACACGTGTTCCTGACGCAACAAGAAAGAGCGGATTCCGTCTTAACGGAGACGTGAAGTTTGATGAGGTTGCACCGAAATGTTCGTTTATCACTCCTGTGCCTGGTGGGGTTGGGCCAATGACTATATGCTCTCTTATGAAAAACACCTTGGCAGCAGGGAAAAAGGAATATTATAAGTGATGACAGCAGAAGAATATTATTTGGAAGGCAACAAGTACCGCAAAGAAGGCAACTGGCAGGCTGCGCTCAACAATTATCTTGAGGCCATAAAGCTTGACCCGGAGAGTCCTGCGGTTGAAGCTAAACGAATGATTGACAGCATCCTTAATTATTATTGCAAGGATATGTTTAATCCATAGGTCTGTCAATAATGAGCCAACTATGGCAGATAAGTGCCATAAGATGCTCATTTTTGACAGTCTGATGCCAATACTCAGTTCATCCATCATGCTTATATGCGTGATTTGCTTGTTTGGGTCTCTTAGTTTAACAGAACAAAAAATTTAATTAACACGGGCGGTGGTTTATTCCGCCGCTCATAATAATAACCTTAAAATAGTATTTATGAGTAAAATCAGAGGAGCTATTGTGGTCAATACCGACCGCTGCAAGGGGTGTTCGCTATGTGTTGTGGCATGCCCTAAAGATGTCATAGCGCTCACAACCACTTGTGTAAACGTACAAGGGTATGCCTATGCCGAGGCTGTAAGGCCTGACGATTGTATAGGCTGTGCCTCGTGCGGAATTGTATGCCCGGATGGGTGTATCACTGTTTATAAGAAAAAGATGGAGGATTAGCAAATGGCAGAGAAAGAAACTATTTTGATGAAGGGTAACGAGGCCATTGCCCATGCAGCTATACGCTGTGGTGCTGACGCTTATTTCGGATACCCAATTACTCCGCAGAGTGAAGTTATCGAAACTCTTGCTGCACTGAAACCATGGGAAGAAACTGGTATGGTTGTGCTTCAGGCAGAGAGTGAGGTTGCATCTATTAATATGGTGTACGGTGCTGCCGGTGCCGGTAAGCGTGTGCTTACATCTTCTTCAAGCCCTGGTGTTGCCCTCATGCAGGAAGGCATCGCTTATATGGCAGGTGCTGAAATTCCCGGTGTGTTTGTAAACGTACAGCGTGGAGGCCCTGGCCTAGGTACTATCCAGCCGTCTCAGGCAGATTATTTCCAGGCAACACGTGGTGGCGGTAATGGTGACTACTATGTTATAACACTTGCTCCTAACAGTGTGCAGGAAATGGCAGACTTCGTTGATCTGGCCTTTGAACTTGCATTTAAATATCGTAACCCGGCAATGATTCTTTCTGATGGTGTTATCGGTCAGATGATGGAAAAGGTGGTTCTGCCTCCATATAAGCCACGCCGTACAGAAGAGCAGATTGCAAAAGAATGTCCTTGGGCTACAATGGGACGTACAAACGGCCGTAAGCCCAATATCATGACATCTCTTGAGATGCAGCCGGAAGTGATGGAACAGAGAAACCTCGCATTGCTGCGTAAATATCAGCAGATTAAGGACAATGAGGTTAGATATGAGAAGACTCTCTGCGACGATGCAGAATATATAATTGTATCTTTCGGTAGTGCAGCACGTATTGCAGAGAAAGCTGTCGAGCTGGCACGTGAAGAAGGCATCAAGGTCGGCTTGTTCCGTCCTATTACTTTGTGGCCTTTCCCGGAGAAAGAGATTGCAGCCCTTGCTGAAGGAAAGAAGGGTATTCTTTCTGCTGAGATTAACGCAGGACAGATGATTGAAGACATTCGCCTTGCTGTTAATGGTAAAGTTCCTGTTGAGCATTTCGGACGTCTTGGCGGAATCGTGCCAGGACCGGACGAGATTGTAGAAGCCTTAAAAAACAAATTAATGAAATAAGCCATGGATAAGAATGAAATAATCTCTCCGGAGAACTTAGCATATAAAAAACCTGCATTGTTGAACGAAACCCCGATGCATTATTGCCCGGGTTGCTCTCATGGAGTTGTTCACAAGTTGGTTGCAGAAGTTATTGAGGAAATGGGCATGGAGAACAAAACTGTGGGTGTATGTCCTGTAGGATGTTCTGTTTTCGCATACCGTTATATTGATATCGACTGGAGTGAGGCTGCTCACGGACGTGCTCCTGCTGTTGCTACTGCTATTAAGCGTGTATGGCCTGATCGTCTGGTGTTTACATATCAGGGCGACGGTGACCTTGCTTGTATCGGTACGGCAGAGTCAATACATGCTCTTAACCGCGGTGAGAACATAACAATAATATTTATTAACAACGCCATTTACGGTATGACAGGCGGACAGATGGCTCCTACCACACTTATCGGACAGAAAACATCTACATGTCCTTACGGCCGTACACCTGAACTTCACGGATATCCGCTGAAGATAACAGAAATGGCAGCCTTAATGGAAGGTACATGCTATGTTACACGTCAGAGCGTTGAAACTGTGGCTGCTATCCGTTCAACAAAGAAGGCTATACGTAAGGCTTTTGAAGCATCAATGGCCGGTAAGGGCTCAAGCCTTGTTGAGGTGGTAAGTACATGTAACAGCGGATGGAAACTTACACCTGTAAAGGCTAACGAGTGGATGAAAGAAAACTTATTCAAGTTCTATCCTAAGGGCGACCTAAAGGATACAACGGAGGACAAATAAAAAAGCAGACCTATGAAAAAGGAAATTATTATATCAGGATTCGGCGGACAGGGTGTGCTGTCTATGGGCAAGATTCTTGCTTATTCTGGACTTATGGAGGATAAGGAAGTCACATGGATGCCGGCATACGGTCCCGAGCAGCGTGGCGGAACATGTAATGTTACTGTTATCGTAAGTGACGAGCGTGTGTCTTCTCCAATCGTGAGCGAATATGATGTCGCTATCGTGCTCAACCAGCCTTCATTGGATAAGTTTGAGCCGAAAGTTAAGAAGGGAGGCTTCCTTATCTATGACACGTCAGGTATAATCAATCCTCCTAAGCGCACGGATATCACAGTATGTCCTATCGCAGCGATGGATAAGGCCGTTGAGATGAAAAATTCAAAGGTGTTCAATATGATTGTTCTTGGAGGACTGCTCAAGGTTTGTCCTGTTGTAAGTGACAAGGGTGTTGAGAAGGCTCTGTATAAGACTCTGCCTGAGCGTCATCATGGACTTATTCCTCTTAACATGGAGGCTATAACAGCCGGTAAGGAAATCATCGGTTAAATATAATGTTATCATTATTCTTGCCAAGTCTTTATGACAGCAGGATGTTAGATAACCGACAGACCGTTTTCAAAGGTTAGTATATTTGTTTATACTTGCGTTGAAAACGGTCTGATTTTATTTATTTCATATTGATTGTTCATTTTGAACAAATTACGGTTGATGCAATGAGTGGCTTGAATACTGTATAAACTATAATCAAGATTGTTTTAATTTTAGGTTAAATTTATAACTCATCACAGCAAAAGGAGTGTTTGTCACATTATAAATTGTGGCGTGGGTGATTATTAATGCTGAATATTTCAGATGGTAATTTTTTCAATTCCTCCGTATGGCGCAAGATGTTTAAAGCAGTCTTTTTCGCTGAATAGCTTTCCGTATATTCCAGCACACATAAGCACTCCGCCATGCGCAAAAACTGCAACCCGCCTGTATGGCTTTTGTTTCAGCTCGTCTAAAAATGAGGCTACACGTGCGTACAGCATCGGAAAACTCTCGCCGTTTGTTGCAGGCTGGTGCATGTAGTCGTCATACCATTTTTGCAGATTTTCGTCTTCTATCTCGTCAAAAAGTTTCATCTCCCAGTTGCCCATGTGCATTTCTTTCAGTCTGTCGTCAACAACAGGGTTAGGCCATCCGCAATATTCTGCAAGTTTTCTGGCTCTTGTCAACGGTGATGAAAATATCATGTCGAATTCAAGATGCTCTATGCTTTTCTTTGTTACGGCAGCCTCCTGTTCAAAAGTATCGGCAACGGGCACGTCGCTCCAGCCGTAGCATGTGCCTTTAGGCACGTCAACGCTTGTGTGTCTTATGAGAATAACGTCCATAATTGTCTGTTGTTAAAAAATTGGGATGAAACTGTAAGGTAAAACGACAGCTCAATGAGCAGGAACATCGCTCCGCAGCAGTCGCCCGTATATCCTCTCAGTCTGCGCCAGATAAAGAGATAAAGAAAATACATAACAAGGCCGGGAATGAAGATTATCAGATCCCAGCGCACCAGACTCCAGCATGTCAGTACAAGTGGAACCAGTGGTGCCATTCCTTGTATAAACAGGCTTATGCCTGCCTTAATGTTCATTTTGCGGTAAACAACGTGAGCCTTCGACTCGTCTTCCGTTCTGGCGTACGGCATCATCATTATAATCTGGCTCGCAAGCATCTTGCTGTAAGGATCGGCTGCCAGAACTGTCAGTGCAGCCAGCTTTGCCGGCATGGCCGTAAGTGCGAAAAAGAGCAGGAGCAGATACATCACGATGCCCACTACGCCGTATGTTCCCGTGCGTGAGTCTTTCATGATGTCCAGAATACGTTGTCTGTTGTTTCCGCCGCCTCCAAATCCGTCAAAGAAGTCTGTAAGACCGTCTTCGTGCAGTGCCCCAGTTATCAGCAGTCTTGCCACAATGGCAATGAGCACGGCTGTTGTGTGCGGCATTATCATTCCGCCAAAATAAATGATGGCAGCCATAATTCCTCCCGTAAGCAATCCTGTCAGCGGCCAGTGTTCAACCACCGTGCGATAACATTCTTTTGGCGGTTCGTATAGTCGCCAGAAGGGCAGTCTTGTAAAGAAAATGAACGAAGCCCAGATGTTGTCGTACCATTTAGAAGTATTTAGTGATATTCGCATTGTCAAAGTTGTTCATTTCGTTAATCATTCTTACAGAGCTGTCTATAATAGGGAAGGAGCACAGTGCACCGGTGCCTTCGCCAAGTCGCAAACCCAGGTTTAACAGTGGTTCCGCTCCGAGAAGTTCGAGCATCTTGCGGTGTCCCGTTTCGTCACCTTTATGTCCGAAAATCATATAATCCTTAACGTCAGGATAAAGCATACTTGCCGCAAGGGCACAGGCTGTCATGATAAATCCGTCAACCATTATAATAATGTGTAGTTCAGCCGCGCGCAGCATGGCGCCGATTGCGCTTACCATCTCAAATCCGCCAAAACAGCGTATTATAGTTTTAGGGTCGGATGTATCGTCGTGTCTTCTTTTAAAGTTGTTTACTGCTTCAGAAAGAACTTCATATTTATGTCTTATTCCCGGCGTGTCAAGTCCCGCGCCTGCACCTACACACTTTTCGAGTTCAATGTTCCCGAACAGGCTCATCCATACACTTGACGGAGACGTATTGGCTATGCCCATTTCGCCAAGGCTGATAATATTGCATCCACAGTCAGCTACACACTTGTCTAACATCTCACAGCCAATGTCAATAGCCTGTTCAAACTGTTCTTCAGTCATTGCATCCTTATATCTGAAGTTGGCAGTTCCGTTAGCAATCTTGCGGTTGATAATCTCTTTATATTCCGTCAGGTCATGGTCTACGCCTGTGTCAACAATATAAAGCTTGAAGCCGTGTTGGCGGCAAAACATGTTGACACCGCCACCGCCGCGTGTAAAGTTTATCATCTGCTGCCAAGTAACATCGCGTGGCGACACACTTACGTTCTCGCGTTCTATGCCGTGGTCGCTGCCAAAGAGAATATGGCACTGGCCTGTAAGCTTTGGCGACAGTGTCTGCTGAATAAGGCAAATCTGCATGGCCAGACTCTCAAGTCTTCCGAGTGAGCCTTTGGGCTTGTTAAGGTTGTCTATTTTTTTTGTTATATCCTTTTTTATACTGTTGTCAGGTGCTTTTATTTCAAAATTTTTCATAATCATATAGTTTAAGGACTTTTTCTGCCGGATAAAATCTTGAGGCTTACTTTATTTTTACCGGAATGCCGCAAACCATCATTATCACTTCGTCGGCTTTTGACGCAACATATTGGTTCATCCATCCCTGCATGTCGGTAAATCTGCGTTGTACGGCGTTGCCGCTGACTTCACCGCTGCCTATTTCGTTGGTGACAAATATAAAGGTAGCATCTTGACTTGTAAACTTGTCAAATTCTTTCTTAATATCGTCAAGGGCTTCGTTAACTGTTGGCTGGCTGTCGCTGTCAGCTTTGCGGTCAAAAAAGAAATTGGTGCACCAAAGCGTAACACAGTCTATTACTGTCACCTTATTATATAGGTTGTGCCTGCTGAGATATTTTTCCTCTTCAATGTTTATCCATTGCTCACCTCTGCGTTCCTGATGTTTTTTTACCCTTTCTCTGAACTCGTCGTCCCATACATGGGCTGTTGCAAGATATACTGGATTGTCAGAAAGGCTCAATGCAAGTTTTTCTGCATAAACACTTTTGCCCGAGCGTTGTCCTCCTGTGATAAGAATAATCTTTTTCATATAGTGCAAAGGTAATGCAAATTGCATAAATTTGAAACAAACTTTGTTTGTTTTTTCTGTCAATAACGTTCTTTTGCGTATGTCCTTGTCAACATCGGCCTATGTTTATACATGTTTGTCTGGATACATACTTTTTGGCCATAATTTTATATTTTTATTTTATAAAGTAAAAAATGTCATATTGTAAATATCATGGGGCAATCAATGTTAATTTGCTTGCTCCATATTGCAAATCACACATATTTTGTCCTTTTCTACGTCAAAATGCATATTTGTCTTTCCAAAATGCGTATTTGCTCATAATAAATTTGGAATGTAAATATAATTTCGTATCTTTGTGTACTGCAATTATATAATAAAATTGTTTTTAATTAAAATTTAAAGAAAATGAAGAAGTTATTATTAATGTTTGTTGCTGTATTGGCAACTGCATCTGTATCAGCTCAGACCGTAACTGAAAGCAAGACTTTCGATAATTTTTATATTGGGGTCAATGGCGGTTTTGCAACCAAATCTACCGGTCATGCATGGCTTAAGGATTTGAATCCTAATCTCGGATTGCGTATTGGCCGTAATTTCACGCCGGTATTTGGCCTTGCTGTTGAGAGCAATGTTTATTTGTCAAACAAGCCGGGTGAGTCTATCGGAACATTTGTGCGTTCGATGAATACATCTTTGCTGGGAACGGTTAATCTTAGCAACTGGTTTGGCGGATATCCTGGAGAGCCGCGTGTATTTGAGGTTTCTGCTGTAGGTGGCTTCGGATGGGGGCACATTTTCGGCCATCCGTCTGAAATTTACAAAGACAACACTCTGACATCTAAGGCCGGTGTTGACTTTGCGTTTAATCTTGGAAAGGCTAAAGCATGGCAGATTTACGTTGAACCGGCTATGATATGGACTCTTGGAGGTTCAAAGTATGGTGGAAGTGAAATAAAATATAACGTAAACCACTCTGGCTTCCAACTCAATGTAGGCTTGGTTTATAAGTTTAAGAATTCTAACGGTACACACAATTTCACTATTGCCGAACTGCGTGACCAGTCTGAGATTGACGGACTCAATGCTAAAATCAACGATCTCCGCGGCGACTTGAACGACAAGGATGTTCAGCTTGCAGCCAAAGACCGTCAGATTTCTGACTTGCAGAGAGCTCTTGACGAGTGCAACAGAAGACCAAAATATGAGAAACCCGCTACGGCTACTAATCTGCAGCCTACAGTATTGTTCCGTCAGGGCAAGTCTGTTGTAGACCCGGCTCAGTATGCTCCGATTGAGCTTATTGCACAGTACATGAAGAATCATCCTGATGCAAAGGTTGAGATTAAGGGCTATGCTTCTCCTGAAGGTTCTGCAGAGCGCAACCAGCAGTTGTCAGAGGAGCGCGCAGAAGCTGTTAAGAAGATTTTGGTTAACAAATACAAGATTTCTGCTGACCGTCTTACAACAAAGGGCTGTGGCGCTACAGACAAGCTGTTTGAGCAGGTTGAATTCAACCGTGTTGCTACATTCAACGACAACACTAAGTAAATTTACATAGTAAATCAGTAAAAATCTCCGTTCTGGTTCGGACGGAGATTTTTTTTGTATAATTTCGCAACTGGATAAAGTTATGCAGAATTAATGGCCGGTTTAGCTGTCGTAAACGGCCTGTTTTTGTATTAAAAGTGGGCTGTTTTCACATTAAAAACAGCCCACTTTCATTCTGAAACAAAATATGGTATTGTTACTTTATCTCCTGGAGTGATTTCCATATATTTAAATTTAATTCGTAATTTATTTAAACTAAAATGTTACGAATTTTTGATATTAAATCTGTTGGCGCTTTTGTCTCTTGTTGCCGATACTGAATTATATCTTTTAGTTGACATGCCAATTCTGTTAAATATATGTCATGCGGTTAGTTATGTATTGGCAATAAATCGTTGGTGTCGTTGTTATCTTTCTTTTCATATTTTCGCTTTTACGTCTAATATTTCATTTCTTGTGGTGTGTCATTATTTCACTATTTTGTCGATAATCGTGACATGTGTTTTGTGTATATGGGATAATTGTGACATCTTGAAATTGCACATTTAAAAGAAATATGTGCAATAAAATCTTTCAATTTATCACATTTTATATTGGTTTTATGATAAAAGTTATAATATAGTTCAATTATTTAGTGTATTTGTTGCTGAATATGAGAAAAAAGTATAACTTTGCACGAACATATGAACAAAACATTTGAGAGAATATGAAACACAAGTTGAGAAGCGCGGTATGTACCGAGGGACGCCGTATGGCAGGAGCCAGGGCTCTGTGGGTTGCGACAGGCATGAAGCCGGAGCAATTCGGAAAGCCCATCATTGCTGTTGTCAACTCGTTTACGCAATTTGTTCCCGGGCATACTCATTTGCACGAGATTGGTCAGATTGTAAAGGCCGAGATAGAGAAAATGGGATGCTATGCCGCCGAATTCAACACTATTGCTATTGACGACGGTATAGCCATGGGGCACGACGGCATGCTTTATTCGCTGCCTTCGCGGGACATCATCGCCGATTCGGTGGAATATATGGTTAACGCTCATAAGGCTGACGCGATGATTTGTATATCAAATTGCGACAAAATTACTCCGGGTATGCTTATGGCTGCCATGCGCCTTAATATACCAACTGTGTTCTGCAGCGGAGGACCTATGGAAGCCGGGCGGTGGAACGGCGAGAACGCTGATTTGATTACTGCCATGGTTAAGGGCGCAGACTCAAGCGTGAGCGATGATGAGATGCGCCAGATTGAGAGTTGTGCCTGCCCGGGTTGTGGATGCTGTTCTGGCATGTTCACTGCAAATTCGATGAACTCACTTACGGAAGCAATAGGACTCTCGCTTCCCGGAAACGGCACCATTCTTGCCACGCATAAAAACCGCATACGGCTGTTTAAGGATGCCGCACGGCAGATTGTCGTAAACGCCATGAAATATTACGATGAAGGCGATGAGAGCGTTCTTCCGCGCAATATTGCCACGCGTGAGGCTTTTCTTAATGCCATGACTCTTGACATTGCCATGGGCGGAAGCACCAACACTGTGCTGCATCTTTTGGCTGTAGCTCAAGAGGCTGAGGCCGATTTCACTATGTCTGATATCGACGCTCTGAGCCGCAGGGTGCCTTGTCTGTGTAAACTGGCTCCCAATACGCAGAAATATAGTTTGCAGGAATGTAACCGTGCGGGCGGAATTTTCGGAATAATAAATGAGCTGGCCAAGGGCGGACTTATTAACGAAGACGTTATGCGCGTTGACGGGAAGACGCTTGGTGAGCAGCTAAGAAAGTATGACATAACAGGCAGTTGTATTGACAGCGAGGCCGAGCGCATATACCGCAGTGCGCCGGGCAGAAAGTTCTCTATCACCATGGGCTCGCAAGACGAGCTGTGGGATACGTTAGACACCGACCGTGCGGCTGGTTGCATACGCGACATTGAACATGCATACACAAAGGATGGCGGACTGGCTGTGCTGTTTGGCAACATTGCCATAGACGGCTGTGTGGTGAAAACAGCCGGAGTGGACCCTGCAATATGGAAATTCAGTGGCCCTGCAAAGGTGTTCGACTCTCAGGAGGCAGCATGCGAGGGCATTCTCGGAGGTGCGGTCAAGAGCGGCGACTGCGTGGTTATTACCCACGAGGGGCCCAAAGGCGGTCCGGGTATGCAGGAAATGCTTTATCCCACATCATATATCAAGAGCATGCACCTCGGCAAAGAGTGTGCGCTTATTACCGACGGGCGTTTCAGTGGAGGTACATCAGGGCTGAGCATTGGTCATATTTCTCCCGAGGCAGCGGCCGGAGGCAATATAGGAAAAATTGTTGACGGTGACATTATAGACATAGACATCCCCAACCGCTCGATAAACGTAAGGCTGACCGACGAAGAGCTGACTTTGCGTCCGCAGCGTCCGCTTACCCGCAACCGTGTGGTGAGCAAGGCCCTAAGGGCTTATGCACAAAGTGTAAGCTCGGCAGACAAGGGGGGAGTGAGAATAATTGAATAATATAAGTTTTTGTGAAGTGTGTTTCATGACCGGCGCCTGCGATGATATCGCTGCGTAAGAGACTGCGAGGCTTCTGACGTATATTGGCTGTGGCGATTTTCTGAGCTGTTATGGCGTCGGTTATGTTTTACGTCTTGCAAACACAAACATAAAAAGGTATGGCAAAAGAAATAATAACAGGAGCGGAGGCTCTGATGAGAGCTCTTAAAACAGAAAATGTAAAGACTATATTTGGTTACCCCGGTGGGGCCATTATGCCGGTTTTTGATGCTCTTTATGATTATACCCGCGGTGAAAAGAAAGTTTTTAACCATATACTTGTACGACATGAGCAGGCGGCAGCACATGCCGCAGAGGGATATGCCCGTGCAAGCGGTGAGGTGGGCGTTTGCATTGTAACAAGCGGCCCCGGTGTTACAAACACCCTTACCGGCGTGGCAGACGCAATGATGGATTCAACTCCTATTGTGGTTATTGCCGGACAGGTAAGCCTGTCTGGGCTTGGAACAGATGCCTTTCAGGAGGTTGACCTTGTTGGTGTGGCCCAGCCTATAAGCAAATGGAGCTATCAAATACGTCGTGCCGAAGACATTGTATGGGCTGTCAGCCGTGCCTTTTATATAGCACGTTCAGGCCGTCCTGGGCCGGTAGTGTTGGATTTTCCGAGAAATGTTCAGGAACTTATGGTTGAGTATGAGCCGGTTCAGGTTAATTTCGTGCGCAGTTATGTGCCTTTTCCCACGTTAGACCTCGACGCAGTCAGCCGTGCTGCTGATTTGATAAATAATGCTAAAAAGCCTCTGGCTCTTGTAGGGCAGGGCGTAGAGCTTGGCAATGCGCAGAAAGAACTGGCAGAGTTTATAGAGAAAGCAGACATACCTGCAGCAAGAACCCTGCTCGGACTTTCGGCTCTTCCTACAGATCATCCGCTTAATGTAGGCATGCTTGGCATGCATGGCAATTATGCTCCAAACATGAAGGAGCAGGAATGTGACGTTCTTATTGCCATTGGCATGCGTTTCAGCGAGCGTGTAATAGGTAATGCCGCCACTTATGCAAAACAGGCAAAGATAATTCATTTGGATATAGACAAGTCTGAGATTAACAAGAATGTGAAGACTGATGTGGCGGTGGTGTCCGACTGCAAGGTGTCGTTGCCTGCAATAACCAAGCTGCTCAAGCCTAATTGTCATAAAGAGTGGCGCGAGAGTTTCATTCCTTTCTACAACATGGAGTATGAAAAGGTGATACGTCCCGCATTGCATCCCGACGGAGGACCGTTGCTTATGGGTGAGGTTGTTACTGCCGTGGCAGATGCAACAGAGGGTAATGCCGTTCTTGTTAATGATGTTGGACTGAACCAGATGTTCTCGAGCCGTTATTTTAAGTATAACAAGAGCCGCTCTATAATAAGCAGCGGCGGACTTGGCACCATGGGCTACGGACTTCCTGCGGCAATAGGTGCGACATTTGCCGTCCCTGAACGTACAATATGTATGTTTACCGGTGACGGGGGCTTTCAGATGAGCCTGCATGAGCTTGGTACGATAATGGAGCACAGAATACCTGTGAAAATAATCTTGATGAACAACAATTATCTGGGCAATGTACGCCAGTGGCAGGATATGTTCTTCAATCAGCGCAAGTCGTTTACTAAAATGATGAATCCTGAATATGCAAAAGTGTGTGAAGCATACGACATTCCTTATGCTTTTGTGTCGGAGCGTGATGAGCTTGAGGACGGCGTTGGCAAGATGCTGAATACGGACGGCCCGTTTGTGCTTGAGTGTGCCGTAAAAGAAGAAGACAACGTCTTGCCGATGACACCTCCGGGATGTTCGATTGACGAAATGTTGCTTGAGATAAATTATTAAGTGAGAGTTATGGAAACAGTTGAAAAGAAATTATATACGTTACTGGTTTATTCAGAGAATATTGCCGGTATCCTCAATCAGATAACAGCCGTATTTACACGCCGTCAGGTTAACATCGAAAGCTTGAATGTGTCGGCATCGAGTATTGAGGGCGTGCATAAATATACCATTACGGCCTGGAGCGACGAAAGTCAGATAATAAAAATAACCAAGCAGATAGAGAAGAAAATAGATGTAATAAAGGCAAATTATTATACTGACGACGAGCTGTTCATACGTGAGGTCGGATTATACAAGCTTTCTACTCAGGAAGTGCTGGCCAATCCGGAAATATCTCGCGTAATACGAAAGGCCAATGCCCGTATAATAGAGGTTAATTCTACGTTTTGCAGCGTTATGCTTAACGGTATGACAGAAGACATAACAGGGCTTTTTTATGCTCTCGACAAGTTTAATTGCCTGTTGCAGTACACCCGTAGCGGGCGTATTGCCATAACACGCAGTACGGTAGAGCAGGTGAGTGACTTTTTAGATTTGCAGGAAAAAAACAGAAATAAAATATGTTAGACAAAGTAGGACGATACGAATTTTTGGCAGAGCCGTTTCATTGTGACTTTTCAAAACGCCTGTTTATGGGCCATCTTGGCAATCACATGCTTAATGCGGCTGACTTTCATGCAGCCCATCGCGGTTTCGGCATGACATATCTTAACCCTCTTCACAAGACATGGGTGTTGTCGCGTCTTGCCATTGAAATGGAAAAAATGCCTCCGCAGTATACTAAGTTTTATGTTGAGACATGGGTTGAAAGTGTTATGAAATATTTCACCAACCGTAATTTCCGTGTTGTTGACGCAGAAAATGAAAATCTTATTTATGGGTATGGCCGTAGTATCTGGGCTTTGATAGACACAGACTCGCGTCAGCCGCAGAATATAATGGACGTTCGTGACGGAGAGATAATGAATTATGTAGATACAGAGAAGGTGTGTCCCATAGACAGTCTGTCGCGTGTGAGGATGGGCAAGGATGCAGCTCTGGTCGCTTCTATGCCTACGCATTATAGCGATGTCGACGTAAACGGCCACATAAACAGTGTGAAATACATAGAGCATGTGCTCGATTTGTTTGGGCTTGGCATATACCATGAATATAGAATAAAGCGTTTTGACATAGCTTATGTGGCAGAAAGTTATTATGGCGACACACTGAACTTTTATAAAGAGACCATCTCTGAAAATGTGTTCTGCGTGCGTATCACAAGAATCTCGCCTGACACATCTGACGAAGTTGAAGTTTGCAGAAGTAAAATAGAATTTGTAAAAGATTGAAAGTAAATTTGCTTGTTTCGTTTTAAATTCGTATATTTGCAAACGGTTTGATGGGAAAGTAATAAATATGTAACATTTAATCGGCTGCCTCGTGATTGAGGCAGCTTTCATAAAACATTATCATTATGGCTGAAATGAATTTTGGTGGCGTTATCGAAACTGTTGTCACCAGTAAAGAATTTTCTTTAGAGAAAGCGCGTGAAGTTCTTAAAAATGAAACAATCGCGGTATTAGGTTATGGTATTCAGGGACCCGGGCAGGCTTGTAACTTGCGCGACAACGGATTTAATGTTATTGTAGGTCAGCGTGAAGGCAAAACTTATGATAAGGCCGTGGCTGACGGTTGGGTGCCGGGAAAGACATTGTTTTCAATTGAAGAGGCTGCTGAAAAGGGTACAATTGTATGTATGCTTTTGTCTGATGCAGGACAGATTTCTGCTTGGCCTAAAGTTAAACCATATCTAACTAAGGGCAAGGCACTTTACTATTCTCATGGATTTGCCATAAACTGGAGCGACCGAACGGGTGTAGTTCCTCCTGAAGACGTAGACGTGATTATGGTTGCGCCCAAGGGCTCTGGTACATCGCTTCGTACAATGTTCTGTGAGGGACGCGGGCTTAACTGTTCTTATGCCGTTTATCAGGATGCCACAGGCAAGGCCGAGGAGCGCACTATTGCTTTCGGTATTGGTATCGGGGCAGGTTATTTGTTTAAGACAACTTTTGAGAGTGAGGCAACAAGTGACCTTACGGGTGAGCGCGGCTCACTGATGGGGGCTATAGAGGGATTGCTTGAGGCTCAGTATCAGGTTTTGCGCGAGCATGGTCATTCTCCTTCTGAGGCTTTCAACGAGACTGTTGAGGAACTTACTCAGAGTCTTGGCCCGCTTTTTGGAGAGAAGGGTATGGACTGGATGTATGCTAACTGTTCTACTACGGCACAGCGTGGCGCGCTTGATTGGGCTCCGCGTTTCCGTGAGGCAATAAAGCCGGTTATGGAGTGGCTTTATCTTTCGGTTAAATCTGGCAACGAGGCTCAGATTTCTATTGACAGTAATTCTAAGCCGGACTATCGTGAGAAACTCAATGAGGAATTGAGGCAGATGCGCGAGAGCGAAATGTGGCAAGCCGGTATGACAGTGCGCAAGCTGCGTCCTGAAAATAATTGACTTTTATCTTGACATGCTGATATTTTGGCAGGCGTGAGGCTGTGTTAGTCTTGCGTCTGTTTTTTGTTGACTTTTGTTGTTTGTGTTTATCGATATTTTCAGCCTGTCTTGTCTCGGTATTGACGTTAGATTTTTGGTAAAACTGCAAATGTAAGTCTTAATAACCCCAAATTGCAATAGGATTCGGCCGGATTTGGCATAAAGGCCGAAACTTCAGAAAGGGCCGTTCGGAGTATGACAAGCGGTTATTGAAATAATGTTGTGATGATTGAACATGCAATGGCATGTTTGGGCTTATTTTTTTCGGAGCATGACCATTCCGTCCGCGACATATATTTTCTCTTCGCTTATCATGTATTCAAAAACGTTTTCAACAATATCCCTGTTAAAGTTTATGCTTTTTATCTCGGTTATGTAGTGTGGGGCTTTGTCGTCAAGCAGTTTTATTATTAGTTCTTCTGCTTTTTTATTGGCTTCCTTGCTTTCATGCTGCTTTTTGTGGGCAATACATACGTCACATTGGCTGCAGTCAGTAGAACGTTCTTCGCCAAAGTATCTGAGCAATTGTCTGCTGCGGCAGATATCATTGTTTGTTGCATAGTTTATCATCGCCTCTATGCGTTGTATATATTCTTTTTTTCGGTCATCGTAAATTTCTTTGCTCAGCACGAGGCGTTCCATATCTTCCCTGCGTTGTGTATAGGTTATGTGAGGTATTTTTTTTCTTGGAATAAAGTGCAGTATGCGGCGTGCAGTCATGTCCTTCAGTATGATATATGTCTCAGGCACGGTTAGTCCTGCCTGTTGTGCCACCAGACTTTCGTCAATATAGCAAAAGTCGGCAAAAAGTCCTCCGTAGCATCTTAGCAGTGCTGTTATCACAGCATTTTCATTTTCGTTAAGATTGTCGAGCATGTATAACTGGTTCCTTCCAAGCAGCATCTTTATCTGGGCTTTATTGTCCGACTCTTCGTCGTAGTCAATATATCCGGCTCTTGACAAAATTTTTATAGCAGAGCCGGCCTGTATCGGGAAATGTTTAAAAGCCATGCAAAATCTGTCGATGTTGAACTCAAAGCGGCATCCTTGTCCGCTGCCCATACCTATTTGGTAAAAATACGCCAAATGCTCATATACAAGTCGTATGTAGTCTTTATCAGGAAAAGTTTCGTTAATTCTTCTTTCCAGTTTGCCTTTGTCGCTGCCGTTATATAGCAATACGGCATAAGCCTTCTTGCCGTCGCGTCCTGCTCTTCCGGCCTCTTGAAAATAAGCTTCGGGCGAGTCAGGGCAGTCATGATGAATAACGAGTCTTACGTCTGGCTTGTCGATGCCCATACCAAAGGCGTTAGTGGCTACCATCACGCGTGCCTTGCCCTCATGCCATTCTTTCTGGCGCTCGTCTCTTGCCGCGCTTTCCAGTCCTGCATTATAGAATGTTGCGCTTATTTTTCTTTTGCAAAGTTCTGCTGCAAGTTCTTTTGAGCGCTTTCGGCTTCTTACATACACAATAGCCGAACCATTAACGCTGTTGAGAATGTGTATCATCTCTTCTAGCTTGTCATCTGCATGTCTTACTATGTAGGCCAGATTCTTGCGTTCAAAACTCATTTTGAACACGTTTCTCTCCTTGAATCCGAGTTTGTCTTGAATATCGTCAACTACATGCGGGGTGGCCGTTGCGGTGAGTGCAAGTATTGGTGCGTCAGGTTTTAGTTTTCTTATTTCGGATATTTTAAGGTAAGACGGACGGAAGTCGTATCCCCATTGACTTATGCAGTGAGCCTCATCGACAGTGATAAAACTCACTTTCATGTGGCTAATTTTCTTCTGAAACAGTTCGGACGACAGACGCTCCGGCGATACATACAGTATTTTAACACCGCCGAATATTGCGTTTTCGAGTGTTGTTATTATTTCGGCATGCATCATGCCTGAGTAAACCGCAGCAGCTTTGATGCCTTTATGTCTTAGGTTGACGACCTGGTCTTTCATCAATGCGATGAGAGGGGTTATAACTATGCATACGCCTTTCATCGAAAGGGCAGGTACCTGAAAGGTTATAGATTTTCCGCCGCCAGTGGGCATGAGCCCCAATGTGTCGCGTCCGGCGCAAATACTGTCTATAATCTCGCGCTGAATGCCTCTGAAGTCATCATATCCCCAGTTCTCGCGAAGAATTTTTCTGTATTTGTCGTCATGCGTTTGCATCCTTTGTATATCCTATTTTAAATTGTCTGCCCAAGGATTATTTTTCATTTTCCCTGGGCAGCAATAGTGTTATTGGTTGTTGTTTTCTTCTTCGTCTTCTGCAGGGCGTATGTCTTCTATTTGAAGTTGGATACCGTTGTGTTTAAACACATTGTCTTCAATGGTATATGCAATATCGAAGCTGCGTTTCGATTTGATATAACGTGCTGAGCCGCTTTGTCCAAATGCAATGCCGTTCATCACGTTGTTCGATTTTGAGTCTACAAGTTCAAGTTTTATATGTTCCTGCTCCCTGCCTACGACCTTACTTGTACCGAAGTCGTAAACTTCAGTTGTGCAGAATAGTGGCTTGGGGTTTTGTGGGCCAAACGGACTGAGCTTTTTTATTTCAGAGTGTAATTTGCGTGTAATGTCTTTGAAGTCGATTTCAGCGTCGATATTAAGTATTGCTTCTGTTTGCTCCGGTTGTATGTGCTCGTCGACATATTTCTGAAAACGTTTCATAAATTCAGGCACATCTTTCCATTTTAGTGTCAGTCCGGCCGCATATGTATGTCCGCCAAAGTTTATCAGCAGGTCGCGGCAACTTTTTATGGCAGAGTAGACATCAAAGCCTGTAACGCTTCTTGCAGAGCCTGTTGCCAGGTCGTCTTCGCGTGTCATAACTATTGTCGGGCGGAAATAAATTTCGGTTAGCCTCGATGCAACAATGCCTATGATGCCTTTTTTCCAGTTCTCGTCATACAGAACTATGCTTGAACGTCTTTTCTGGCTTTCTATTTTAGCCACAATCTGGTTGGCCTCTTCGGTCATTTGCTTGTCGATGTCCTTACGCTGCTCGTTGTATTCGTTTATGTGCTTGGCCTCTTTCAGTGCGCTGCCAAGGTCCTTTTCTACCAATAAGTCAACGCTTTCGCGTCCGTTTTCCATGCGTCCTGAAGCGTTAATCCTTGGGCCGATTTTAAACACGATGTCGCTCATTGTTATCGTGCGTCCGCTAAGTCCGCAGATGTCAATGATAGCTTTCAGCCCGATATTGGGATTTTGGTTTAGTTGTTTTAAACCGTGATAGGCCAGAATCCTGTTTTCTTCTGTTACGGGTACAATGTCTGCCGCTATGCTAACGGCACAGAAATCGAGCAGCGGTACCAATCGCGAGAAAGGTATGCCGTTGTTCTTCGCAAATGCCTGCATGAATTTAAAGCCTACGCCGCATCCGCACAGATGCTTGAACGGATAAGTGTCGTCCGGGCGTTTTGGGTTGAGTATTGCCACGGCCGGTGGCATTACCTCGTCAGGCACGTGATGGTCGCAGATGATAAAGTCGATGCCAAGTTTTTTGGCATGCTCAATTTCGTCTATGGCTTTTATACCGCAGTCGAGAATTATTATCAGTTTTACGCCTGTTTCGCATGCGTATTCAATACCCTTATAGCTCACTCCATACCCTTCGTCGTAACGGTCGGGAATGTAGTAATCTATGTTAGAGTAGAATTGTTGTAAGAATTTATACACGAGTGCGACGGCTGTGCATCCGTCAACATCGTAGTCACCATACACCATAATGCGCTCTTTTCGTCCCATTGCATCGTTCAGTCTGTCAACGGCCACGTCCATGTCTTTCATCAAGAATGGGTTTATAAGGTCGTTCAGCTGAGGACGGAAGAAACGTTTAGCAGCAGATTCGGTGGTAATGTTTCGCCGGATGAGTATTCCGGCCATAACAGGGCTTATGCCGAGTTTCGCTCCCAGCTCTTCAGCTGCCTCTTTCTGTTCTGATGTTGGTGGTTCGTAGTTCCATTTGAAGTGCATTTATATTGTTTTTTATTTCTCTATCCCGGTTGCCATTGTCAATTTATACAAAATGGCGTGTAAAGTTACAAATAAAAAACAAGAAAACGGTGATTTCTGACAGAAAAGTTCAGAAATCACCGCTTTTGTTTGTGTCGGCAATATCCGACAGCTTGTGAATTATGGCGTGAGCTGAAAGCGTTGTCTCAAATCATATTAAAGCTATTATAACAGCTTTAGTTCTTACAGCTTTGTGCCATTGATTATATTGTTATATGCCGAGCTTCTTGCGGATATCCTTAGGAATGGCGTTTTTGTTGACCATTATGCTCATAGTCTTGTATGCAACATAGTTCTTTGACATGTACCAGATGCCTTTATAGTCGCCATATTCGCCCCATGAGTTCTTTACCATGTAATATTCGCGTCCGTTCTTGTCTTTAGCAATGCCGAAGATAACCATACCGTGGTCGTCTGTTGTCTCCCAGTTGTCGAAAGCCTCCTGGCGCATTTCCTGTGTAGGAATTATTTCAGGAGCGTCAACTCCGAGAGAGTCGAGCTTGCTCTTTTTCTCTGTAGAAGAAAGTTTGAACCATCTGTCGGCATCTGTTCCTGCCATGCTGCGAACTTTTTTCACGTCGTAAGCAATACCGAGGCCCATGCGTGTGAATCCGTCTTCTGTAACGTCTCCGCCCCATGCAATTGTGTAGCCGTCGTTAATAGCATTGTCGATTATCTTCATCATTTCGTCCATGGGGACATTGTAAGATGTTGCCCAGCGCCAGTTGTCCTGAACTTCAACAGGGAACTGTGTGTAGAACGGATGATGTGTATAGCTTGTTATTGAAACGTAGTCGTCGAAGTTGAGACCGAGGCTTGCTGCAAATGTCTGCGGAGTATATTTTTTGCCTTCATAGACAAACTCTGTAGGACATTCTCCCAGATATGCATCTATGATTCCCTGTATGCCTTTCTGCCACTGCTTTGATATTTTTTTTGCCTTGCTTTTTGAAACGGCGGCAACATACGGTTCCATTACACCGAAAAATTCATCAAAATTTGCCAGAGAATCGCCTGTCAGTGTGCCTGGAGCCGGCATTGCTGTTTCGGGGCAGATACCGTGTGTCTTCAGGATATAGAGCACGTCTTCAGAGCTTCCGCCCTGTGAGAATTGGCTGTCGCCGTGCATTCTTACAGTGAGGATGGCGCGCTCCATGTAGTCCTTGTTGGCTACGAACATCTCGCAGAGGTCGTAAGTTTTGCCTGTCTTTTTCAGAATCTCGTTCTCAAAGAAACTCAGAGTAGAGTAAGCCCAGCAGGTACCGCTGCGGTTCTGGTCTTTGATACTTGTGATTTTGTTCTCCTTGACGGTTGTGAACACAGGTTTGTTCTTGTCCGCAGTCTCTTTCTTGTCCTGCGCGTTCATGCCTGTTGCTATGCAAGCCAACAGAGCCATTGCAAATAACTTTTTCATTTTCTATAAGTATTGTTTTGGGTTTTAGTTGTTTCTCATAAATTCTTCAACGTCATCAGGATGATAGGGTATGCGTTCCTTACCGAGGAATCTGCATCCGTCTTCGGTTATCAGCAAGTCGTCTTCAATACGTATTCCTCCGAAGTCTTTGTATGTCTCGAGCATTTCATAGTTAATGAAATCTTTGTGCAGTCCCTGCGATTTCCAGTCGTCTATGAGGGCAGGTATGAAATAAATGCCCGGTTCGTCTGTAACCACGAAGCCTTTTTCGAGCCGGCGTCCCATGCGCAGACAGTTTGTGCCAAACTGTGTTGAGGGCTGTATTTCGTCATCGAAACCAACATAGTTTTGTCCCAGTCCTTCCATGTCGTGTACGTCTATTCCCATCATGTGTCCGAGTCCGTGAGGCAGGAACATGGCGTGTGCCCCGGCGTTGACGGCCTCTTCGGTGTCGCCTTTCATCAGGCCGATTTCTTTCAGCTTGTCGGTCATCAGGCGGCATACAGCCATGTGTACGTCATACCATTTAATTCCTGGCTTGGCAACGTCGAGTACGTAGTCGTGGCATGCCTCCACAATGCTGTATATTTCACGCTGACGCTGAGTAAACTTTCCGTTAACGGGATATGTGCGGGTGTTGTCCGAGCAGTAGTTGTTTCGGTTCTCAGCACCTGAGTCGCACAGTGCCAGGCGTCCGCTTTCAAGAATGTTCCACGACGGTGTTCCGTGCATTATTTCACCGTGCTGTGTGAATATTGTTGCGAAACTTACCATCGCTCCATAAGAGTGTGCCGTTCCGTCAACCTGTCCGCCGATAAATTTCTCTGTGAGTCCGGGCTTTGTCAGTCTCATTGCCGTTGTGTGCATCTTGTAGCCTATTGAGCATGCGTCTTCAATCTCGGCTATTTCCTGCTGCTCTTTTGTAGAACGCATCTTTACCACGGCTTTTATCAGCTCAAGTGATGCAGCTTCTTTCTGCTGATTGGGATGAATGCCCAAAAGGTCGAATATCTGCAGTTTTGTGTCATATCTGTATGGAGGCAGAAAATGTATCGCTCTTTTCTGTTTCAGCGCGTTGTTGCATATAATCTGCAACGACTTCATCGGGGCTGTATTGGCCACGCCTACGCTTTCGGCCATATCTTTTACGCTGTTAACTGAGCCGAACCATACGATGTCTTCAATGTCGATGTCGTTGCCTACAAGCGTTTCGGTACCCTCGTCAATATCTATTACGCCCACAAGCCCGTCGCGGTTCAGTCCAAAATAATACAGGAATGAAGAGTCCTGACGGAACGGATAGTATCCGTTTGAAGGGTAATTTACGGGTGAATCGTTGTTACCGAACAATATCACGATGCCACTCTTTACGAGTTTCCTAAGCTCGGCGCGGCGGCTTACGTAGGTTTCTCTGCTGAACATATTGTAAAAACTTAATTTTATGATATTTCACAATTCTGCGTAACTGTTGTTTTGGCCATTTAACGTTTTTTGCAGCGCCTTTGGTTTTTCAACTCGTTTTTCACAGATACATGACTTCAATATTGCAAAGATAATGCAAATCGGGTGCAGAACAAAATAAAATCAATTTATTTTTATATCAAAATGTTACTTATTTTAATTTAAAGGCTTATGTAAACACTGTGAATAGTGTCATTGTATATGTCTGTTTGTGTAAAAATGTTTCAGATGTTTATTTTTTGTTTTTTAATATATCAAAATCGTTGAAAATATGTAGGTTTTAGACTTAAATCATTAACTTTGCATTGTTTTTTAGTGAGTTATGCGTATTGACAGAAATACAGGATTGGTTCTTGAAGGCGGAGGTATGCGTGGTGTCTTTACCTGTGGTGTGCTTGACGGCTTTATGAAGCATGAAATGTATTTTCATTACGTTGTTGCAGTTTCGGCCGGAGCATGTAACGGCCTGTCGTATATGAGCCGCCAGATACGCCGCGCCCGTATTTCCAACATCGACTACCTTTCAAAATATAAGTATATTGGCCTGCGGCATTTGGTTACACAGGGTTGCATCTTCGACCGCAAACTGCTTTATGATGATTTTCCCAACACACTGTTGCCTTACGATTTTGATACTTTTTTCAATAATCCCGATGTTTTTGAGATGGTTACGACAAACTGTCTTACAGGCCGTGCGTGCTATCTTACGGAGAAACACGACCGCCAGCGCCTGCTCGACATTGTGCGTGCAAGCAGCAGTCTGCCTTATGTCAGCAAGATTGTAAATGTAGACGGCATACCGATGCTCGACGGCGGCATTGTTGACAGCATTCCTGTTGTGCGCGCTATGGAGCAGGGGCATTATAAGAATGTGGTGGTGCTTACGCGTAATTACGGCTTTCGTAGTAAGGAGAAAGACCATAAAATTCCTCATTTCATCTATAGAAATTATCCTCGTCTGCGTGTTGTGCTCAGCCATCGTTGTGAAGCTTATAACCGCCAACTTGAAATGATAGAGGATATGGAGCGTGCCGGACAGATATTCTGCATACGTCCTGAGCGCCCTATGGAGGTTGGCAGAATTGAGAAGGATGTAGACAAGCTTGAACGCCTTTATGAGGAAGGGTATGCCTTGGGTGAAAAGTTTTGTCGTGGACAAGGATATTGCTGAGGCTGCTAATGAGTTGTGGCGGCATGGCAATAAGGATGAGTGCTAAGCATGTAAGGTCAGGAAAATATTGCTTCGTTCTAATGTCTTGATTGTCAGCGTGTTGTAAAAGGCCATGTTTCGCAATGCAAAACATGGCCTTTTATAACCTAATATGCCTCCTTTTGCGTGGCGAAAGGAGGCATATTGAAAAATGGATGATTGCATGTTTGTAAACTCTTACATGAGTTTTTACAATATTTTTTCGTAAATTGTTGTCAGGTTTGTCTGTTAAGAGTGATGCAACAATCCGGCGGCTTTATCCGCTTATGTATTTTACCGTCGTTATGCAGTAAAGTCTGTTATTGCAGCCCTCTGTCTATTTGCTTTTTATTTAATTTCCTGAAAGTCGCCGTTGTTTACAATATATTTAGGCGACGGTCCGTATTTGTTCTCTTCTGGTTTGCTGTCCATAAGGCAGAACACTAATATGCAGATGTTCAGGACACATAGCAGCAAAATAGAAGTAATTACAATAGGGTCGCTCATCACCTTGATTGCCAAGTCAGGGTCTGGGTTTATTGTAGACAGCGCATCGAGATAGCCTGTGGCCGACATGTAGATGTTGTAGAAAATATTGATTATTATGCTTGCTGCAACCCACCAACCTCCATGTCCGCTGTCGTGCAGCCGGCGTACCGTTACGGAGCATACAGAAAGTAGGAGCAGTAATGATACTATCGAACTTACAATATGTGTTCCTGAAAGTGACATGTTTACCACTATGCTTACAACGGCATAAAGAAGCCAGAACCACCATAGTTCTGAGCGGCGTGCGCGGCCTTTGAAATCAGTTAGTTTGCTTAACACTGTTTTTACAGATTCGCCGAAACTCATCTGCGGTAATTTTACGATGTCTTCCATAGTTTCAATAAAATTATTTGTTAATTATGTTTGTTATATCAACGGTTTTAGACATGGGCTATATTTTCATATATTCAGGCCCTGTCTTCAGCCAGTCTGGATGTTTGGATTAATTAATGTTGCAAATGTATTTAAACTCTCTGTCTGTCTTACTCTTTCAGCAGGTCTGGGCGCAGCCGTTTGGTGCGCTCGTAACTCTGTTCTATCTCCCAGTCTTTTATTTTGGCCTCGTTGCCGCTCAGCAGTATGTCAGGCACCTTCCATCCCTTATAGTCGGCCGGTCTTGTGTATATCGGTGCCGACAGCAGGTCGTCCTGAAAACAGTCAGACAGGGCACTCTGGTCGTCGCTTATAACTCCAGGCACAAGTCTTACTATGGCATCGGCCATCACTGCAGCTGCCAGCTCTCCTCCCGTAAGCACATAGTCGCCTATGCTTATCTCGCGCGTGATGAGGTGGTCGCGTATTCTTTGGTCAATGCCCTTATAATGTCCGCACAGAATTATCAGGTTTTTCTTCAGCGACAGGTCGTTGGCCACGTGCTGGTCAAACTGTTCGCCGTCGGGCGAAGTAAATATAACCTCGTCGTATTCTCTTTCGGCTTTCAGTGCCGATATGGCCCTGTCTATTGGCTCACACTGCATCACCATTCCGGCAAATCCGCCGTAAGGATAGTCGTCCACGCGTTTCCATTTGTCGGTAGAGTAGTCGCGCAGGTTGTGCAGATGTATCTCTGCCAATCCTTTTTTCTGTGCGCGTGCCAATATGGATTCTCTTACAAATCCCTCAAGCATTTCTGGTAAAACTGTAATTATATCAATTCGCATATTTGCAAAATTATCTAATTTTCTGTCAATATCACAATATTTAGTCTTTATTTTTATATTTTTTATCATAAAAGGCAGGTAAAATATGCAGTCGGTTTAGTTTTATGGCATTGTTTCTTTGTGTTAAAAACAATAATTGCATCAGTGAAAATACGTAAATTTATAGCCTTTTATTGATTAAAGTTTCTAAAAAGACGCATGTTTGAAATATTATCAGAAAGTCTTTTTTTATTAAATTTGTGATGAAAATTTTGTCAGAAAACTAATTATTTATCATTATGTCAAAAACAATAGAAAAGCAAATAGACAAGAGCAAAATGCTCATCGGTGGGTTCCGTCGCAACATAGGTGTTTTGTCATCCATGGGAGTTACAGAAGATAAGTTGAACGCTATGGACGGCGACCTTGGCAAACTTGTTGAACTTAATGCCGAATGTGACAAACTGCGTAACGAAATTTCTGTTAAGGTTAAGGGTATGAATATGACTTAATATGGTGAAAGACTCTTTTTTTGATTACAAGAAAATAATTAAGCAGAATTATCCGCATGAAAAATGGATTGATTTCGGTGTTACCGATAAGCGTTGATACATGTTCGTTCAGCCTGTTTCATGCTTATGCTTTCAACGCTAATTTTATGTTTAGTAGTGCAATTATGTTAAGAAATGCCGCTTGTTTGGTTTTATAAAGTAAACCTTACAGGCGGCATCGTTATTATCTTTTTTACAACTCTTTTTTCAGTTTTCCGGCCATGTCGGCATATTCCTCGTCTGTAAGATAAACCTTCTTAGGATTCATCTGGAACACACCGCCAAAGTCTGGTCCGCCAACATATTTCGGAATAAGATGGAAGTGCAGATGCGACAGTGTGTCAGAATATGCGCCATAGTTAATCTTGTCGGGGTTGAACACCTTCTGCATGGCCCTGGTAACTTTGGCTACGTCGGTCATAAAGGCGTTTCTGTCTTCATCGCTCAGAAGGTTGAGGTCGTCAACATGGTCTTTGTATGCCACGAGGCAACGTCCGTGATACGTCTGCTCCTTGAATATAAACAGGCGCGACACACTAAGTTTAGCCACTTCAATCATCAGTTCGTGCTGTGTCTCATTGTTCTGGCAATAAAGACACTCTTTAGGATCACTTTTCATGTTTTTGCTTTTGTTTTAGATTGTTTTTATTATTTCATTTCGCGTAGAGTTTGCCTTGTTAGGCTCTGTTGAGCCATTCCTGTCCAAATCCTGTTTCCGTCATTATCTCAGAATCTGTCATATTTCAGCTTTCGCGTAATTATCAGTACCGTTTTTAAGTGATTGTGTCCCATGTTGCAATCTTATGCAAAGATACATCAAATCATGGTGAATTCAAAATTATTGAAATTATTTTATTCTCCATGAACAATATATTTTATAATGATACATGTAAAGTTGGTATATTTTTTAGTTTGTCCTAAACCAAAACTGCATTAGTCCGCATCTATTATTTTTCACTTATTTCATTATAACCCAATCACAGGCTTTATAAACTTCTTATGTGCTCGCCAGGGTATTTAATATCAATTTCTGACGGCATATAAAATATATAAAAGTAATGAGACCTGTTACTGTTTGGATTTTGACTTACACTCTTAGAATAAGATTAGATGTGGTTATAATGTAGAAAAAATGTGTTTTATTTTGTATTGCTCTCGCCTTTGCGTATCTTTATATAAGATAAGGGGCGGCTCGGAATAGCCAAAATAAAAAACATAGGTTTTCTTTTGTCTTTTCACTCGCCTTTGCGTATCTTTGTTGCACCAGATTTATTTGTCTGATAAATGTATGTTGTCGGGGCATTAATATTTGCCGGCAGCAGACATGACCATTGGCAGACGGCAAATGTAATATTTTATATATTGTGACGATGAATATGAATAAAGAAAATAAAATATTGTTTCTTCACGGCTTCTTTGCCAGCGGCAGATGTGTGCCGGCATTGAGCCTGAAAGAGGCGTTTTGTGGAAGGGCAGAGGTGATGACGCCCGACCTTCCGATACATCCGAAGGAGGCTATGGCTCTTATAATGAACATTTGCGACAGGGAGAAACCTGATGTTATTATAGGCAACAGCTGCGGTTCGTTTTACGCTCAGATGGCTGCCAATATTAATGATGTACCTGCTCTGTTGGGCAATCCATATTTTAAGATGACGGAGTTTCTGAAAACCAGGATTGGAGAGCATAAATATAAGTCGCCACGCGAAGACGGCAGACAATGTCTTGTAATTGACAAAGAGCTGATAAAGGAGTTTGCTGAAATGGAGGCAATTCAGTTTGACTGTTGTAAATGCGAGAACAAGGAACGGATATTGGGGCTGTTTGGCGAGAATGACTCATTGGCTCATTTTGAGCCTTTATTCTTGGAGCATTACAAATATGCTTATCATTTTCCGGGAGGGCATACTCCTACGGCAGACGAAGTTAAGGAATGGTATGTTCCGCTGACAGAAAGACTGTTGGCACAAAATACTTCTGAATAAAGCCCGACGGTTGTAAGCATGGTGTTTTATATTATTGACAAAGCCATAAAAAAATATGATGAGGACAGAGAGAATAACAGCAGATAATGTTGACAACGCGGAACTTAGGTATCTGTATGAGAGCGCGTTTCCGAAAGAGGAGCGTATTCCGTATGATGAGCTGAAACGCTTGTTGGGCGTGATGCCGATAGATTTTATGACATATTATGACGGAGACATGTTTGTCGGGCTGACAATGGTGCTTAACCGAACAGACTTTAACTGGGGCTGGTATTTCGCCGTAAAGGAAGAACTGCGCGGCAGGGGATACGGTCAGCAGATACTTACGGCGCTGAAGGCTAAATATGCAGACAGGCAATTGGTTATCGACATAGAATCGCCAGAACAGACCAATTGCAACAACATTGAACAGCGTCGCAGAAGATATGAGTTTTATAAGCGTAACGGCTTTCGCGACACTTGGACGGCAAAGAGCTTTGAGGGCATTGATTACACTATATTGCTGTTGGGCGATGGAACGTTCACGCAAAACGACTATGACGGCATAATTAATGAATTAAGAAAGTTTTGGAAAGATATTCCCAAGGAGGACTGATAATGACAATAGAGGAAGCTATAATTAACAGGCACAGCGTAAGGGCGTATAAGAACATGCTTTTGGCTGAAGATGCCGCAAATGAAATTGAAAATAAGATTAAGGAACTTAACGCCAAGGGGCATCTGCACATGCAGCTGATACAGAATGAGCCAAGGGCTTTTCAGTGTATGCTGGCTAAATACGGCAAATTCAGGAATGTAAGCAACTATATTGTCATGGCCGGAAAGAAGACGGCCGGCCTTGATGAGCGCATTGGCTATTATGGTGAACAGCTGGTGCTGTCGGCCCAGATGGCAGGGCTGAACACATGTTGGGTAGGGCAGAGCTATTCAAAAGTTCCCGGAACGTATGTGCTTGATGACGGTGAAGTGATAAGGGCCTACATATCAATAGGCTATGGTGAGACGCCGGGCGTGTCGCACAAAATAAAGCGCATGGAACAAGTGAGTAATGTGGATGACGCTGTTCCTGAATGGTTTAAAAAGGGAGTTGAGGCCGCCCTGTTTGCCCCTACGGCCGTAAATCAGCAGAAGTTTTATTTTGAATATATGAATGTTGACGGCGTTAGTCCGGCCAAAGTACGTGCCGTAAATAAATTCTCTTTGGTAGGCTTTACCAAAATGGATTTAGGTATAGCTAAGTGTCATTTTGAGATAGGTGCCGGTAAGGAGAATTTCACGTGGGCTGAATAATGTTGCGTTTATTGTGTTTATCTATATGGTATTAAATTCCCAAAAGTCAGCTAGTGCTTGACACTGTCCAAAATTTTGTGTAAATGGAAAATATTTTATAGTGCCTTGTGTTTATAAGGAGCCGTAATGACAGCTGCTGATGTAGGCGTAAAATGACACACAGACCATAGCATCGTCAGTCACACCGGTGTTTATGCTATGGCCTGTGTTTGGTCCAAATCGCATTAGGATTTAACATGAATAAACAAAATAGATAAAACTATATACTGTCTAATTATTTGGGGGTATCCTCGAGTTCTAATGATTTAGGTTATAAATTCCTGTTCATTTTATGAAAGGGTCAAGAAGCGCCAACAGATCGGCTTTAGACATGGCGCCACTTTGTCTATACAGGTTTTCTCCGTTTTTAAAGAGCATAAGTGTGGGCACTGATTTTATTCCGTATATACCTGCGGTATCTCCATGTTTATCTACATCAATCTTTATTATTCTTATTTTGTCACCGAGTGTGGCTTTTATCTGTTCTAATATTGGGTGCATCATTTTACATGGTCCGCACCATGTTGCGTAGAAATCCACAAGAACTATTGTGTTTCCTGATATTACGTCGTTGAATGTTTCCATTGTTCTTATTTTATTTTAATATTAATAATACATTATTTAAAATACAAATTGTATGCCAAATTGTTGCTGTTAGGTAAAATTGATTATAGATATTTAAGTTAGTTTTTTACATATGTTTATGCACTTTTATTAATGTTGTGGCCAACATTTTTATAAAAGCTATTATCCGTTCAATTTTTTCGGTAAAATACTCATAACTCTAATGTATATAAACATTTTACGAGTTTTTGTTTAACATTATTAGAAATATTCTGGAAAATCGTAACTATTTATGCTGTTTGTGTTTTATATTAAATATTTCCGGCTCACCCGATAAATATGGGGGGGGGGAGTTATGCATATAGTTTTGTAAGTCTGAAAAGGAAGAATTTAATATCT
>CAJMMQ010000004.1 GCA_905214625.1 uncultured bacterium | reverse complement strand
GGTTAAAAGCGTGCGCACACAAACCGTCACCCCGCACTTGATGCGGGGCCCAGAACACACCATGGGGACGGAACATGGATCCCGGGTCGAGCCCGGGATGACGAGGGTGGAACGGTAGGCATGCAACATGGTTAAAAGCGTGCGCACACAAACCGTCACCCCGCACTTGATGCGGGGCCCAGAAAACAACCATGCGGACGAAACATGGGTCCCGGGTCAAGCTCGGGATGACGGGGTGGAACGGTAGGCATGCAACATGGTTAAAAGCGTGCGCACACAAACCGTCACCCCGCACTTGATGCGGGGCCCAGAAAACAACCATGGGGACGGAACATGGATCCCGGGTCAAGCCCGGGATGACGGGGTGAAAAGAGGCATGAATGCCGAATTGACAGGCAAATGAATTTACTAACGCAGAACGCTGTTTCTTCGTTCTTCCCTCTCCGTTCTTCGTTCTTCCCTCTTCCCTCTTCCCTTAAAAAAGGTATATACAAAATAAAAAAGAGGTGAAAAGACCAGTAAGGCCGTTCACCTCTTTTTGTCTGTGCGCCTGATAGGACTCGAACCTACACGACACCAGCCACTAGATCCTAAGTCTAGCGCGTCTACCAATTCCGCCACAGGCGCAGACTTTTGTTGATTGCGACGACAAAAAAGCAGCACTTGTTGAGCCGGCCGTTTTGCCTTTTCGCAAAAACTTTTGCAAAGGTACATCCTTTTTGTGTAAAAACCAAGGATATTTATGGGTTTTTGGTTATTTTTGTTTTGCAAGGGTTTGTTTTCTTGTGCATGTTGACGTTTTTGTGATGTTATGTCAACGGCAATTCATGTTCTGCGTATATTTATATTATTGCCGCAAGTGCCGTTTCCGCCGCGAGTGTTATCAGCAGCATGGCCAGCTCTGTCCTGCGGCTTATCTTTACGGCTTTTCTCATGTCTTCAGTTGTCAGTTGCCGTTCGTTGTCGCCAATGTAGGGCTTGTAGAAATATTCGTTGAAGTAGGTGTGGCCTCCGCCGAAGCGGCAGTTTAATATTCCTGCCAGGGCTGCTTCGGGATAGCCGCTGTTCGGGCTGGCATGCCTGCGTCCGTTTGTTGCAACAAATTTGAGCAACGCGGGCCTTCCTGACATGAGCACCATGAGGAGCGCCGTGAGCCGTGCCGGCAGAAAGTTGGCAGCGTCGTCGGTGCGTGCCGCCGCCATACCGAAGTCTTTATAGCGCTCGGTGCGGTAGCCTATCATCGAGTCGAGCGTGTTTATCATCTTATACGCCATCATGCCCGGCACGCCGAGAACTATGAGCCAGAACACTGGGGCGATTACTCCGTCGCTGAGATTTTCGGCAAGAGTTTCGAGTGCTGCTTTTCTTACCTCGTTGTCGGTAAGTTGTGATGTGTCGCGTCCGACAATCCTCGACACTTGCTTGCGTCCGCAGTCGAGCGACAGGTCGAGTGCCTCGAACACGCCCCTCACTTCTTTTATCAGCGTCTGTCCGGCAAGGCAATAAAATATCAGCAAGGCCTGGATGATGATGGCCGCCGTGTGCGACAGCATTTCGGCGAGCATGATTATCGCCGCCGTAACGGCAAAGGTGATTATCGTGAGCGATATTGACATTACGGCTCCCTTTGCTTTGCGATGGCTCCCTTTGTTTAGCCGGCGTTCGCCTGCGGCTATGGTCTTGCCGAACCACACGACGGGGTGGGGCAGACGCTCAGGGTCGCCCAGCAGGTGGTCGGCCGTCCATCCGGCTATTATTGATATTATAGATGTCATTTTGTTTCTTATGCAGTTGCGTTATTTGTCTTGTTGTCTGTAATGGTCGTAACTCATAAAGTCTTTTATCGCCATTACGAGCATGTCGTTTTCGGGTCGTGTCTGTGCCGCCACTCTGAAATACGAGCTGTCGAGCCCCTCAAAGTTAGACGCGTCGCGTATCAGTATGCCGTAGTTGGCCACCAGAAACTCTTTCAGGTCGGCAGCCTTGCGCCCCTTAAGGCTTACGAGCATAAAGTTTGTCATCGTAGGTCTGACGCTCACTCCGTCAATCTTGTTCAGCTCGTTTCTCAGTCTCTGCGCCTCGTTGAGCAGGCTGCAGACATCAGATATCGCCTTCTCTTTGTTCTGTATGAGGTAAAGTCCCGCCTCGATGGCCAGCGCATTTACGCTCCACGGATGGCGCAGGGCCTTCAGCCGGCTGATTAGCTGCGGCGCTGCCGTTACGTATCCTAAGCGCAGTCCCGGTATGCAGAATTGCTTTGTCATGGAGTGTATCAGGATGATGTTGTCCGCATCGGCAGCATCGCGGTCAGAAATCAGCTTGAGGGTGGTGTAGTGTTCATAGCTCTGGTCTATCACGAAGATGTCGTCCTTGTTTTCTGCGGCTATGTTCAGCAATTCTTTTCCGCTGATAACGGTACCAGTAGGGTTGTTAGGGTTGCACATCCAGTGAGTGGCCTTACCCCTGTATCCGCTTTCGCTGCTCATGGTCTTGCCACCGGCCATTCTGCATGCGTCGGCATATTCGCTGAATGTCGGCATGCTGATCAGATTGATGCCGCTGCCGGAAAGTTTCTCGTTAGTGAGCCTTGCCGCCAGGTAGATGGCTTCGGTAGCTCCGTTGGTAACCATAATCTCGTTGGCCTCTATGCCACATTCTTCAGCCAGAGCCTTTTCGAGCGAGTAAGGCTCTGGCTCGGGATAGCTGCCTATTACGTCCATGCGGCCGGCCAGATACTTTTTCAGACCGCTGAGGTCGGCGTGCGAGTAGATGTTAGAGCTGAAGTTCGACTTCATCTCCACATTATATTTATACAGATCATCGCCGTGTCCGTTAATCATCGTTGTCGTTTTGCAGAATTTCGTAAACCAGTTTCATGTCCACGTTACGGCGTATCAGGTCAGCCAGTTTGTCGTATTGTTCGTCTTTAAACTCCTTCCAGTTGTCCGTTTCGCTCTTTGAGTGTTCCTCCTGTGTGTAGGGACTCAGCAGAAAGTCAACAAATCCGCTGTTGTCCAATATGCCGTGGATATAAGTTCCCATGCACCTTTCGCCTGCGATGCATCCGTCGTGCGTGCCGTCCTGCCGTGTGCAAAGCGGCCTTATGCTGCTGCCGCTGTCGGCCTCGGTGCGCCCGTTGTGTATCTCGTAGCCCTCCATGTCGCAGCTGCCGCTACCGTTGAGGTCGAATCTTACCTGTTTTGTCGTCTTCTCGCGGTTCATCACGGTGTGCATGGGCAGCAGTCCCAGTCCGGGCATGCTGCTTATGCTGCCCTCAATGCCTTCTGGGTCGCTTATCATCGTGCCCATCATCTGGTAGCCGCCGCAGATGCCCACAACGGTCTTTCCGCTTTCGGCAGCCTTGATTATGGCTTGTGCCATGCCGCTCTTGCGCAGAAGGCTGAGGTCGTCCATGGTGCTCTTGCTCCCCGGAATTATTATGATGTCGGCCTTGCTTATGTCTTCGGCGCTGTCGGCATAATAAAGATTTACACGACTGTCGCGCTCAAGCATGTTGAAGTCGGTGAAGTTGCTTATGTGGCGCAGCAGCACCACAGCTACGCTCACCTTGCCGTTGCCGGCTGCATGGCGTGCCTTCGACGCCAGCTGCAGGTTGTCTTCCTCCTCTACGAAGATGTCCTTGAAGTAGGGCAGCACACCAATGACGGGCACTCCGCACAGTTCCTCAATCATCTTGACTCCCGGTTCAAACAGTCTGATGTCGCCTCTGAACTTGTTTATCAGTATGCCCTTTATGCGCTTGCGCTCTTCCGGGCGCTGAAGCATCACTGAGCCGTAGGCACTGGCGAACACTCCGCCTCGGTCGATGTCGGCAACGAGTATCACGTCGGCTCCTGCATACATTGCCATCGGCATGTTCACGAGGTCAGTCTCGCGCAGGTTAATCTCCGATATGCTTCCGGCGCCCTCCATGACAACAGGATTGTAGCGGCTGTTGAGTCTGTCGAATGCGGCGTTCACCTCGTTGCGCAGCACGTCGCGCCCCTTGGGGTTGAAGTAGCTGTAGGCGTCGCGGTTGCCTATTGGCCGTCCGTTGAGCACCACCTGACACGTCTTGTCGGTCTGAGGTTTCAGCAGCAGCGGGTTCATGTCCGTATGCGGACTGAGTCCAGCCGCCTCGGCCTGCACGGCCTGCGCCCTTCCTATCTCCAGTCCGTCGGGCGTGGCATAAGAGTTGAGCGCCATGTTCTGCGCCTTAAATGGTGCCGGACAGTATCCGTCCTGTTTGAATATGCGGCAGAAACCGGCCGCCACCACGCTCTTGCCGACGTCGCTGCCTGTTCCTGCGAACATTATGGGGTGAAGTTTCTTCATTTTTACTTTCCTTAAGTAAGATTTTTATCTATGTTCCAAAATGCAAAGTTACGGATAAAAATCAGAACATAGCATAGTGTATGTTTTTTTGTGTAAATAAGTAGTTTACAAAAGTTATTTTTTGGTAAAAAAAATATACAGGGACCTTAAATTTATGGCATTTAAAGTTGTTTGGATGAAATGTTTTAATTATATTTGCAAAGCATTCTTGCGTATGCAGGTTATTAAATAAGGTCTGTGTTTGATAAGGATGTGCATGTATTAGAAAGGCGTTTGCTTTGACGCTTTGTTCTTGACACACTGGAATCTCGCAAATTTGAAGTATCAGTCAAGACATGGCGAGGCAGATGGTCACGGGATGTGTGCAAAAGAACATTCCTATATTGCCTTTGTATCTTGGCTATTTTGCCGGGGCAAGGGCAAGTAGGGATGTTATGTTCATATCAGCGTGGAACTGCACGTCATCTGTTCTGCTGATATGGGCAATGCGAGAGCCTCAGTGTGTGGGACGGCTGGCGGGCAAGTTTTCCACGCTTTTTTCTGTATATTGCAATTGACTAATAATTGAGAATTTGATAATTTTGTGCTTATTGGAAAGCGGGCACAGTGATATGCCGCACAGTTGGCATGGTATTAACTTATGCAGACTAAATTACGTTTTATTGTTTATGGTGAGTTGTATGTTGTTGACCTTAACCAGACGATGTATTTTAAGGCAGACGATCATTATACTCATATATATTATTCATCAGGTACGCATTTTATGATACCTTTCGGGCTTTCAAAAGTGGAAGACGCTATACATGAAAAACAGCAGTTTCGTAAGCGATTTGTAAGACTGGGCAGAACATATATTGTAAACATAGGATATGTGTTTCATGTAAATGCAATAAAGCAAGTTTTGCTGGTTTCTGACAGTCATGGGGTTAATCATACGATACATTTGCCTAAACCGGTATTGCGTACGTTAATGGGACTGCTGGATGAGGCCGTATCTCAGGCGGACAGATAAAATTATTGCGGGAATTAACACAAGCACAGAAATTAATCTATTAAAACGGAATGATGAGAACTCTGATTGAACATAGTTTGGCACATGAAAGCCAAGTATGAAATATACATCTCTAATTAAGGTGTATTGTTGTGGTTGGTTTATGCTAGTTTTAAGCGTATTCTGCACCGGGAAAATGCAGTATTTTGGGTGGCAACGGCAAACGGTTTGTTTGCTGCTGAAAAACGGGCTGTTTTCTCATAAAAAGTGCCCCGTTAACTACACGTAAATGATAGGTTAATGATTTGAAACCTTTAAGTCTGGTTTTGCTTTCAATCTGTGTCCGGTATAAAGTCGTATTGGCGGATTTTTAACGGAAGGCATATGTTCTGCTTGCAGTTTTTATGGGATGGGCGGTCTTTGCTTCTTGCGGATTAAACTATATGGCTGTCCGGACAAAAAAATCAATACTTTGATGTGCCTTGCCTGTAACATAAGTGCTTATTGCCAACCGCTGTGTATGCCCAATGTTCATGTCGAATAGTCATTCTTGTCGTTTACTGAGAATTTTGGGTTTAAGTGTCAGAATTTTTCTGTATCCTTGTCTGTTTCGTGTAGGCAGGGCAAAGCTCTTTTAACATAATTCGATGTATGCAGAATCATTGTTTTTATATAACATCTCAGAGCGTCTGATGTGGCTGCAAAGTGTTGTTGTATATTCTTTGATAAATTGCTTCATTTCGCTGATATGTTGTTTATGGAAGTAAATTCACGAAAAGAATGACAGGGTTCACGAATAACACGGTTTTATAATGCCATGCCTGCATAAAATGTGTTTAATTTTGTCTGCAAATGTATGCATACACATATATAAATAAGGTGTGCATGGTGATACTGAAACATAAATTATAAAATAAACTTTAATTTTAAAAACGCTGAATTATGAGAAAAAATGTACTGGTTTCTCTTCTCGCTGTGACCTCGGCTTCAACTATGCCGGCATGGGCCAATGCGGATGTAGATCAGATTAAGACAGATGCTGCAACCGACTGGGAAGGTGCGTCTGACTTGGAAATTGAGAGCGGACTGATTGTTTCTCCGTCTGGTGCAACAGTCACGCAGAATATCGGAAAGCTGTATCCCGGAACATATACGCTTACAGCTGAAACTAATGAGAATGCTAAGATCTTGATTGACGGCAAAGAACTTGCTGCTAATGGCCAGTTCAAGATTAATGCTGTTAAAGACGTAATCATCAGCATTGAGAGCAAGGATGGAAGCCAGTATAAAGTAGGCGGATTTAAACTGACACTGGTCTATAACTTTGCAAATGCCAAGAGCGTGCTCACCTCAATGCTTAGCGAGGCTACTTCTAAGATTTATACAGAAGATGAAGACGATGAGACCGGCAAGGCCCTTCTGCAGGAAGCCAGCTCATTGGCAACTAAGGTGGCTGCCATTGCTGACGACAATGAAGACTCTTATGCTAAATATATAGAGTATGGTCTTTATGCCGAGACTCTTGAAGAGTCTGCAATTTACAACGAAATAGCAGAATTCAGCAAGAAAGTTGACGCTCAGGCAAACAACTCTTCTGCTTATGCTGAGGCTAAGAAGGTTTATGAAGCACAGACAACAGCTCTTGCTACAGCTAAGGCCGCTGTTGATGCAATAGCTGATGCTGACGAGAAAACATATGTTGAGGCAATGACAAAAGGTGCTTACGACACTATCAGCGAAGAGATTGAAAAATATAAAACTGAAGCCGATGCCGCATATGCAAAAGGTACTGCCGGCGTAAAGTTTACGACAGAATATAACAACAAATTTGTAACAAAGATAAATGGTCTTATATCAGACTATTCTGATGCGATAGAATCAGCTCAAGCTGATCATGCCGCTTATGTAGAGGTGGGTGAGGCTATTGCAACAATCAAGACTCTTTATACCGAATCTCAGCAGGAAATCTATAGCGGCCTGCAGGGTGACGATACTCATCCTGATGTCTATGAGGCACTGCGCACAAAGGCACAGACAGAGCTTAACGCCGTTTATGTAAATATCATGACCGTTGAGAAGGCTAACGGAACAGACGATAATCATGCCGGTGCGGCAACTGCAAAAGAAGAAAATCTTGCCAAACTTGCAGAATATACAACTTCAATCAACGTTCTGAAGACAACTTATGTAGCTAAGGCAAAAGCCCTTAAAGAAGCCTATACAAAAGCTAAGGCAGAATTGAAAGGCCTGCAAGACCGTCTTGACGCTTTGAAGAAAACTCCGGGCGTAGGCGACAATGCTGAGTTTGCAGAGACAATCAGCGAGATACAGGCATCTATCGACGCATTTAGCAGCACAATAGAGGCTGATAATAAGGAAAATACAATCGACAGCAAGGATTACTCAGAAACAGTAAGCAAGATAAGCATAGCTATCGATGAGCTTACAAGCGGTTCGCAAGGTGCTGTTGACAACTATAACGCTTGGGTCGCTGTTACAGAACTTCTGAAAGATAAGCAGAAAGAATTCGACGATGCAAAGAAAGTCGTAAATGCGTTGGTATCAACAGACAAGGCGTATGTTGTAAGCGGAAAATATGCAACAGAAGAAGCTGCTATCCAGAAGAGCATAGATGGCTTTAAATCAGGTGCTGAGACTGCTCTGAAAGAAGGAACGTGCGTTAAATATCAGACAGACAACACAGATGCAATCAACGAAATATCTGCGACTGTTGCTGCATATCAGCAAGCTGCTAAGGATGCCCTTGACGCATACGAGATTATTGTTGGTGAGGTTGCAAACTGTAATATGGCCATCGCTTACCTTGAAGAGAAAGTTACCAACCGTTCGGTATATGTATATGCAGAATCTACAGACCAGAAAAAAGTAACTTATGGCGATAAGATCGACGGCTTCAAGGCTACTATAAAAGAGATAACAACTGATAAGGATGAAGCCCTCGACCTTGAAGGCAAAGAACATAGTGATAAGCTTATTGAAGTAGCTGACGAGGCATACACCGCAAAAGTTGAAATTGAAGGTAAAGCCGAAACTTTGGTTAATTCTTATGATACCGATAAAGCTAAGTATGATGAGGATGTGGTAAGCATTGCGTTGGAGAAACTTCTTGCGCAGGCAACAACTCTTGTTGAGGGAGCTTATGGTAAGATTAATGCCTATAGTTGGAGCCAGGAAGAACTCGGACTTTCACACGGCGATATCAATAATAAGAAGGCTGCCATCGAAGCAGAGCTTAGAGATCAGGAAAGTAAGATTGAAGGCGCAAAAACAGAGTCTGATAAGGCTGCTGCAATGGCAGTGCTTACAAGTGTGACGACAGAAGTAAGCAAAATAAATACCAAGATTGACGAACTGATAAAAGAGGCTAACGGAGTAAAAGAAAAGGTTCAGGCCAATAAAGATGCCAAGACAGCAGCCGACAAAGTTATTAACGGCATAGTGACACAGCTTCTTGGAAACCGCAGCACGATCAAAGGCGTAGAAGAGTTGAACGAGGATGCTTCAAGAGCAGACGAGTTTACTGCTATGGTAAATGAGCTGAATGGCAAAATTGATGAGCAGCGTCAGGCCGTTAATGATGCAGATGCTACAGAGACACTTGTTGCTGCATGGGCTGACAGTGAAGATGAAGATGGCAATAAGGTTGAAGGCATTGAGAGCAAGCTGAATGCGATATCTGCTGATGTTGAGGCAGCACGCGAGGCTGCTCAGGCTTCTACGGCCAACTATAAGGCTTATACCGAGATACAGAAGACAATCGCTGATCTTGATATCGATGCTAATATAACAAAGGCAACAGATGCAGTAGCTGCCGTTGAAGGTATAAATGCTGAGGCAAAGGCTTATTATGACGGTTTAATCAGCGGCTACAGCGATAATCTCGCAACTTTGAAGCAGAAAGCTCTTGACGCTTATTCAGGTGAAGACCGCAACTGCGCAGAGATTTCAGCAACGATTATAGCACAACTCAAAAACCTTAATACCCTTATTAAGGCCGTTGGCACTGATGCAAAGAATAACCAGACAACATACGAGGAGCAGGTTGCAGAGTATAAAAAGACAAACGAATATTGGTCTGAAACTTATTACAAGATTTCAACCGGCGACCAGACAAGTATCGTTCAGGAATACCTTAAGCAGCTCACAGAGCAGCAGACAGCTCTTACAGAACTGAATGCACAGATGCTGAAGAATTACAATGAAGGTAAATCGGTTGCTGAGAATGAGAATGTATTGGCGAAACTGAATGAGATTAAGACTACTGTTAAGGCTATTGCCGACACTCAGGAAGAAGGCTATAATGCAGCTGTTGCAGCAGACAACAAGGCACGCTATGACGCGTTTACTGCTACTGTGAAGGATGCAAGAAATACTTATAATGAGGCCCTCACCACAATAGCTAAGTTCAGTGCCCTTACAAATTCTGAACTTGTATCAGTTGCAAATGAAGCTGTAACTACAGCTAATGCTGCAATCAATGGTATACTTACAGACCTTCGTGTACTTGAAAGTAATGTTTCAGAAGAATATCTGGCAACTGTAAGTCCGGCAATATTCGATGCTGCTGAGTCTCATAAGGCAGAGGCTGAAACTTATATTACAAAGATAAATGATGCTGTAGCTGCACTTGATAACGCTGTAAGCACCGTTGCCAAGAGTGTGTTCAGTAACAACTTTGCTTTGGCAAACGCTAAGTTGGATGCAGCAATTACAGAATTGACAGATGCCGGTTATAATTCTGATGTTATAGCAAAATCATTCTCTGATGTAAGAAAGATTGTTGCAGATGCAAATAAAGATTTTGCCGACAAGTATTTCGCATTATCTGTTGATGCTCATCTTAACGCTTTCGCCACTATCGACGAACTGCTTGTTGCAGGTAAGGAAGATGCTGCACAGCGTGAATGGACAGTTGTTATTACAGCTATCGACGAGCAGGTGGCTAAAGAAAGCGCTGACCTTAAAGTATTTGAATATATCGGCGATGCAGACGGAACAAGAAAGCAGCAGATAATTGATAGTTATGATGCACTTGTTGAAGCTACTGTTACTGCTGCTAAGAATGCATATACAGAAGTAGAAAAGGGCAATTTGTATGCAAGTCTGCCGTCAATAAAGGCTTTGCTTGCTCCGTTTGAAAGCAGTACAATTTATTCTGACGCAAAGGCTGCATCACAGGATCAGGTTGCCAATAAAGAGGCTTACAATGCAATGAAGGCTGCTCTCGGTGAACTTCAGGCAAGTCTTGAAGCTGCAGCGGAATTTGTAAATGGCTATGTAATTACAGTTGATTGCGGTGAGGTAACAGCTCAGAATCTTTTAAACACACAGCAGTCAATCATTGATCGTAAGTTGTCATCAGGCGGATGTGTTGACTACTATGATGACGGTGAGGGAGCATTTAAGACAAATTGTGCTGGCATAGAAGCTGCAATAGCATCTATTTATGTCACTGCAAATGATAGAGAAAGTCTTAGACTTGCAGATGAGATAGTTTCGCTCAAGGGTGATCAGAACAAAGCTGCCGCAGCTGTAGAAGGTACAGACAAGGTTGCCGAGGTAGATGCTTATATCGAAAAGATAAACTCTATGGCTGAAGAACTTGAAGATATGGAAACAGATGCTGACTTCATCGCTCTCGATGAGAAAGACAAGCAGCCTAAGTATCTTGAGTTTGAGACAAAGATTGCCACAATGCGTGCCGAGCTTGCTGCATATTATGATGCAAATCTTGCTGCTACAACAATAGAAACTCTTAACTCTGCTTTAGCCGAGGTAGAGAGCAAGTATAATGCCGAACTTAAAGTTCTTAACGGATGCCATCAAAATGTAAAAGATGATTACACTGAGGCTCTCGCTGCCGTTAAGACTTCTATCGACAATATGAGTGCCGAAATAGCCAAGTATGCTGAGGCCGGCTCAATATTGTTCTATGAAGGCAAACTCTCTACCGGCATAGCAGCTGTTGAGGCAGAGTTGGCTAAGCTCACACAGGATATTGCTGATGCTCAGAAACCATATACAATCAACGATGCGAAATATGTAGAGCTTACATCAGAGCTCGACAAACTGGAGGCAAGTCTCGATGCTGTTGTTGAGAAGATTAGCAGTTACGAATTCTTCGATATAAAACAATATCAATATTATATTGAAGATGTTAGAGGCGTAATTGATTATGACCGTCAGATACTTGAGGAAACCAATGCAGCGTTCTCTTTGACAGAAAATAGTGAGAATGTAAACAAGTCCCTTGTTGAATTATGTATTGCAGATTTAGATAAATATGCAACATATGATGAGCTTGAGCAGCGTATTTATAATAGTAATGAGAACAAGTCTGGCTTGTTGGCTCTTTATAATAAGGTTTCGAATATTATAAACACAAGCAAGTATACAGAGGAAAACGGAGATGAACTTAGAGCTGAACGTCTTCGTCTCAATAGATTAATTGGATTGCTTTATACTTATAATTCAGATGCATATAATAATGGTACTGTAAATCAAGACCTTGACGGAAATCCGTTGCTCGATGAAGAAACCGGAGTTCAGGGCGTGGCTATCGACTATATGACAGAGGCCGTTCCTGCCGTATGGGAGCGTTATGGCGAGCTGACAGAGCAGCTTAACAGCCTGAAGGCAGATGCCGAAGGTTATGCTTATATCCTTGGCGACGTTAACCGCGACGGTTCGGTACTGGTAGACGACTATACTCAGATTCTGAACTATGTTCTTGAGGTTGAGACGGTAGATGAAGGCTCAATGGAATATCTTGCAGCTGATGTAAACGAGGATGGCAACATAAATATCGGTGACGTTACAGCTGTTACAAATGCTATTCTCGGCAACAATAATACAGGCCTGAGAGCAGTGGCACGCTATGAGGCAGCTCAGCAGGGTGCTGCAGGTAGCCTCGAACTTGCTACAGAAAGCAATGGCGACGTGACACGTGTGGCTGTCAGGATTAATGGTTCTGCTGCATATGTAGGCGCACAGATGGACATCAAGCTCCCGGCAGGTGTAACACTGCTCAGCGCTACATCCGGCAGCAGCGAGCACAACCTCTATCAGAACACATTGGCCGACGGCACACAGCGTGTGGTTGTAAGCTCTATGCAGAACAGCGCGCTCGGCACCAACGGCGAGGCTGTTGTATTGCTCGAACTTGCTGGCAAGGTTGACGGCAACATAAGCATCGCTAACGTGTTTGCTTCTGATGCAAGAGGTATTGCCTACAGCATCGACGGCACAGGCGAGGGCACAACAGGTATCGGCGGTGTTGACGCAGACAAGAGTCTGAAGGATAAGATTTACTCTGTAGGCGGTCAGGTGATGAAGACTCTGAAGAAGGGTGTTAACATCCTGCGTGGCTCAGACGGTTCAACCAAGAAAGTGCTTCGCAAATAATCGAGACCCTGAAAGTTAGATAGAATTATACTCTTATGGACATGAAGGCGTGGCGTCACGTAGGCTGTCACGCCTTCTGTTTAAGGAAAATAATTTCAAGAAACCATTTAGTTTAAAAATTGAGTATGATAAAAACAAACATTCTTAAATGTCACTTTGCCTCACGGCTGATTATGGCATGCCTTATGGCGGTTGGTTCTTTTGCTTGCGCATTGGCCGACAACAAGGTGACGATAGAGAGCTTTAACATAAAGCCAGGCGAGGAAAAGACTGTTGCTGTGTGTCTTGACAACAGCGACAGGATTACTGCTTTGCAGATGGATATAGCCCTTCCCGATGGTATCGTTTATGTAGCCAACAGTCTGACACGCGATGAAGTACGTCTTGACCGCGACTACCATTCTCTTTTTATGAGCACTCTTTCTGACGGCAATCTCCGTTTGCTTATTGTTCCTTCAGACACTGTCTCTATCTTTGGCGATAGCGGTGCCGTAGCTTATTTTAAGGTTAAGGCTGAAAACAGTTTTGTAAAAGCCGGTAAAATAGACTTCACAAATATCCTTGGCAGCAGCCATGAAAAAGGTGAAGACGGCTATACAAAGAGTTTCCCCATGGCTGACTTTAGCGCAGATGTAGCTCCTTATGTAGGAAAACTTTATACAGCTGCTGACACATTGGCTATAAAGACCGACGGAACATCAAAGAAGGTAAGCCTTGTGCTCGACAACTTTATTAACGTAAGAGGCATGCAGGCTCTGATAACTTTGCCTCAAGGACTTTCGTTTGAAGTTAAAGACAACGGTAAACCGAAGTTTGAGTATGGCAGCCGTCTGCCTCAGAATGCTACTATAAGCTCTAACATGACATCTGACGGCAAATTGAAGATTGCTGTTGCTGGTATGACAACAGAGAATTTTGCCGGAACAACAGGTGAGGTGCTGGCTTTCTATGTTAAGGCTGACGAAACATTGGCGCTGAAATCTGAGCTTGTGATAAATGATGTCATTGTTTCTAACGAGAACGGTAATGCTTTCGGCCTCTATGACGAAGTGAAACTTAGCGTTACAAACTCTTATCTTGCTCACTATACTCCGGCAAAGGCATTGGTAGATTCATTGCGTAATTTGTACAACGAGGCAGTTGACAGCATTGCCGCAAATGCCGCTAACGTTAAGGATAACGAAGACATTCTTGCCGCTGAAGCTGCAATAGTAGCAAAGATTGATAGTTTGCAGAAGGTTGTTGATGACTCTTATGCCAATGAAACTTTGGCCGAAGGTCTTGCTGATGTTCAGGCTGGAGCCGATGATATAGCTACATCGATAAAAGCTCTTGTTGAAAATGCTTTGGCTGCCCAGGCTGGCAAGGAAGCTGTAAACGAAGAGGCGTACAAGCGTCTGACCGCTCAAATAACTTCACTTCAGACAGAACTCGATGCCGCAAAGGAAACAATCAATACTGAGTGTAAGGACGTTGCCTCTCAGTTTACAGAAGTAATCAACAGCATCCAGACTCGCATCACGGAAATCTCCGACAGCGTTAAGACAGCTTATGAGGCTGTAGAGCTTACATCAGAAAGCACAATCGATTCATTGTCAGTAAAGGCATCTATCGCCCAGCTTCTTGTAGACGCCAAGGCCGCTCAGGCTGTTGTAACCGCCAATGAGGCAGCCTATAACCGTCTGACAGCTGAGATAGCTTCACTTCAGTTAGAACTCGATGCCGCAAAGGAAACAATCAATACTGAGTGTAAGGACGTCGCCTCTCAGTTTACCGAAGTAATTGACAGCATCCAGAGTCGTATTACAGAAATCTCAGACAGCATAAAGACAGCTTACGAGGCAGGTGAACTTACTGCAGAGAGTACAATTGATTCTCAGTCAGTAAAAGACTCTATCGAAAAACTCCTTTCTGAGGCAAAGGCCGCTCAAACTGTGGTTGATGCAAATGAGGCTGCTTATGCCCGTCTGACAGAAGAACTTGAGGCCCTTCAGGCAGAACTCGATTCCGCTGAAGAGACTGTCAATACCGAGTGTAAGGACGTAGCTGATCAGTTTGTTGATGACATTAAGGCCATTCAGGATGAAATCGATGAAATTTCGGAAAAAGTAGAAAGTGATTATGAGGCTGTTAAGCTTACAGAAGAAAGCACGATCGACTCTCAGACTGTAAAAGATGCTATTGCAAATCTCCTTGCAGATGCTGAAAAGGCTCAGAAAGACTATGAAGAGGCAACCGGAATTTATGGAATAACAATCGATGATATACAGAATGGTGATGTTGAAATATATGATATTACCGGAAAGAAACTTAACTCATTGGTTAGAGGAAAATTGAATATTGTGAAATATTCGAATGGTAAGATCTATAAAATACAAGTTAAGTAGAATGCAGGTAAATTGTTATTCGACGTGAGTCGCGTAACATTAAAATTCAGATTGCAGCACGGCAGGGCTTTTCCCTGCCGTGTATTTTTTGTTTTCAAGTCTATACCTGTTTTACTTCTTATTACAGCATTCGGTTTTGCTGCAATTTTTGCAGTCTTGTTTGCATCCTGTCTGTTGCTTGTCGCAGCAGTTCTGTTTTTTCTCACAGTTTGCCTGTTGTTTGCTGCAGCCCGCCTGTGCCTTGTCGCAGCAATTCTGTTTTTGTCCGCAACTTGCCTGCTGCTTCTCGCAGCAAGTTTGCTTCTTGTCGCAGCCGGTCTTAACAGTAGCCGTATATCCGATTTTCTCGAAGCCCTTCATCAGTTTTTCGGGCGTTGTCTTGTCGGCGTCGTAGGTCAGTGTAACCTCCTGTCGGCTGATGTTTGTCTCTATTGCCTTTATGCCCTTCTCGAAGCGCATGTTGCTCTTAATCTTGTTCTCGCATGCCTCGCAGTGCATCTGCGGATTTGTGGTTACGATGATGGTCTTGATGTCTTTGGCAAAACTTGTGATAGCGCACAGCGCCAATGTCAATAATAAAAAATGTCGTTTCATAAATTTCTGTTTTATCTGTTTGGTTTTATTTTTTGTATGATAATTTGTCTATACTTTGTTCGGTTTACTACATCCTTCCGATGTTTATCCTCACTCCGGCATAGAACATGCGGCCGTGCACGGGACCCCATACAAGTGTAGGCTCGAAGCCCGTGCCCCATGGATTGTCGGCACCGTAGATAGATGTCTTCTGGGTGAAGCCGGTAAGGTTTTCGCCTCCGACGTATACCGACCAGTGGCGGAACCAGCGCGTTATCTGTGCGCTGAGCTGCTCGTATGAGCCGAAGCGCTTGTTCCACGACATTGTGCCGTCCGGCAGTTCGTAAGGATCGGGCATCCGGCCTCCACCGTTGAGCTGCAGCGTGGCGTCAAACTGCCACAGGCCGAGCGGCGTCTTGTATGATGCCGTGATAAGTCCCTTGTACTTGCTTGTCAGCGGTTTTTCGAGCAGTCGGCCGCCGTAGGTGGCCTTCACGTCGTTCAGACGGTAGGCAGCCGTGAGCGTCATGCCCTTGAATATGGGGTAGGTGGCGTCTATCTGCAGCGTGTGCGAATACGACTTGCCGTTCAGGTTGCCTATGTGTATCACGCCCGGGTCGGTGTCATAGTCGGTTACGGCCTGCGCCATGAAGCGTGTGTAGTAGTATTCGGCGTTGAGCTTCAGCGTCTCGCCCAGCAGCGGAATGTTCAGTGCGGCACTCGCCCCGTAGTTCCATGCCTCCTCCTGCTCAAGGTCGTCTATCACGAGCCGGCGTCCGCTCGCCAGCAGATAGTTGTTTTCGGCCAGAGCGTGCGGTGTACGGTAGCCCTTGCCAGCCGAGAGGCGCAGCGTAAGTATGTCGGTGGGCATGTATTTCAGGTGCAGGCGCGGCGTTACGAATGTGCCGTACACCGAACTGTGGTCGGCCCTTATGCCCGCCATGGCTGTCAGCCGGTGGTCGAGGTTGAATGTATATTGGGCATATATGCCGGGCACGGTCTCCTTCTCGTTCATCCTTACGGGCGATGCCTCCTTGTCGTTCACCATGCGCACGGTCTGTCCCAGATAGTCGTGGTTGAGGCTCAGTCCGGCCGACAGATTGTGCATCTTGGTGAAGTTGGTCTCAAACACCAGCGACGCATACACGTTCTTCTCGTTCACGTCATACGTCTTGTGTCCGTATCCGGCGTCGAGCATGTGCATCGAGCCCGATGCCATGAGGGCTATGTTGGTGCCCTTGTGGCGGTCTATGATGAAGGCGTGCTTCATGTAGGCTTCATACCGCTCCGTGTCGAGCCCTATCCTGAACAGTTCGGTGCCGTCGTTGCCGCGGTGGCCTGTCTGTCCGCCGTTGCGGTGCTCCTTCAGTGCGCCTATGCCTCCGTGGAATATATACTTTTCTCCTGCCCAGAGCCATCTGTTCTGCAGGTTATATTGCTCCACCTTCGGCTTGTCGTAGAAGCCGTCGTCGTTGTCGTCGTGATTCTCAAAGCTGTTCTCGTAGTGCATCAGCACCTCCGTGCTCAGCTGCTTGTTTATGTGCAGGTTGGCATCGGCGTTGGCCTCTATGCGGCTCTTTGTGTCGCCGAAGAGGTTTACCTCTATGCCCTCCTCGTCCTCGGGTTTCTTGTAGTCTACGTTTATCTGTCCTGTTATGGCCTCGTAGCCGTTCTTCACCGACGCCGCACCCTTAGACACCTGTATGCCCTTCATCCATGGGCCGGGCACGTAGCCCAGCGCATAGGGCGCCGCCGCACCGCGGAAGTTGGGCATGTTCTCGGTCATCATCTGCACGTAGGTGCCGGCCAGTCCCAGCAGTTTTATCTGCCTTGCGCCCGTCGTGGCGTCGTTGTAGCTCACGTCTACGGCAGGGTTTGTGGTGAAGCTCTCGCCAAGATTGCAGCATGCCGCGCGGAACAGCTCCTCGCGGTTCAGGTTGAATCCGTTTACGGCTCCGCCCATACGTGTCGTTCCGGCGCGGCGCGCCACCACAGCCACCTCGCCCAGCGAGCTTTCGCGGTGTATGCTGTCGTTATGGCTTATGCTGTCTGTGGCCAGTGAGGCCGTGCCGTTGCCGGCGCATATTGTGGTGCAGGCAGCCAGAGCGGCTCCTGCAGCAGTAAGTCTTATGTTCATCAGTAATTCTTGCTTTTATCCGTTTTTTAATTGTTCTTTAGTTTCCGGCTGCGTGCTGTCTGTGCCTCAGCCGTTATGTCTTTGTCGCCCCGTCGTGCCTTGGTGCTGCCTCGTTGCTGCTGAGGCTTCGGCCAGGCATGATATGGTCAGGCGCGCATGCTTGGGCGCCTGACTTAAGGGTGAGTAAAAAATATTATGATAAAAAACAGGATAAAATCAGATTATCAGCACTCTTATCATGGCCAGATATAGCCGTGGCGGAGCGTGCAGCAGTCTTGGCGCATACCGGCAGATGAGATATGCTGAAGCGGGCGCCTGACAGTATGAGGCAATGCTGTATGGCGGCAGCATCGTGGCCTGAGCGTCAGGCACGCTTGCCGGCTTTTGCAGCCCCGTGGTTGTCGGCCACAGCTTCATCACCACCGTTTCGGCACACGACTTGGATTCCATGTGCAGCCTGTCGCACTGCCGGCAGCACGCGCTGCGGCATTCGGTCTGCGCCTTGTTGCCCTTGCAGCAGCATTTCACAATCACAAAACCAGCTCCGCCGGCCACCATCATCAGTGACAGCAGCATGCATATCAGTATGTTGCCTTGGCGTTTCATCATTTCTTTTGTGCGTTATGTGACAGTGTAAAACAAGCCGGGATGTTGCTTCAGCCCTTGCTGCGTTAATGAAGATTTTTTGTGCAAATATATAGCATGAGCCTTACAATGCAAAGCAAATTAATTTTTTTTATAAACTTCACAGACAAAATAATGATTTCGGTATAGTTGTCTCGTGCTGATAATATTGCGGATGCAGTGAGAAAATGGTATATGCAGATTGCGTATTAATTGCGGGCAGCTCGGGCATATCTTGAGAACGTGTGTCAGGGGAGTTATAAAGCACTTGTTTTTGATGAAAAAACGGGCCACTTTTACATCAAAAGTGGCCCGTTTCAGACCCGTAAACGATAGGTTAATGATTTGAAAGAAATACACTTTGTTTTGCTTACGGTCGGCGTTTTATTTGCTTTTGTTTTGAACGTTTGTTAATGAAAATAGTGTGTTTCCCTTATGATTTTTTGCCCTTTTATATGACAGGCTGTTTTGGCAGGCGTCTTTTTGGTGTTTCGTGATGGAGTAAAAAAACAACTCGCCACATCTTTAAGCAACTTTTTGGGGAGTTACTTGCAGATGTGGCGAGTGGCAGATTTTTATCTAAAAAGACTTCTTGTCCTATTTATCTTGGCTTTTTGTCCGTGATATGCTGCGCGTTGTCTTGTCAGCGGGCCTTGCGTGCCATGAGTTTCAGCAGGGCAAATCCGCCGAACAGCTGAACGAGCAGACCGGGCCAGCCGAGGCGCAGGTCCTGAAGGGCGGCAGCCATCGAGCCAGTCATGCCCCATTCGGCCATTGTACCTATGGCCTGATATATAACAATAGCTGCTGCCACGGCTACTATACTGACCTTCTTGCAGCGCGATGCAACGGCAGCAGCGGCAAGGGCGAGCAGGCCCGACTTGATTAATATTATCGGCAGCATGGGTGCCGGCGGCATGCCGAACATCATATTGTTTACCAACGGCGAGGCTACGGCCGTGAGCAGTCCGGCGGTGATGCCGTAGCGGTAGGCTGCAATGAGCGTGAAAAAGTAGATAGGCAGCCACACCAGTCCGCCCTGCGGCAGCATGTGGCACAGTTGAGGCAGCAGGATGTTGCCTGCCACGAACGCAGCAGCCAGGGCGTAGGTCTTGCCTTCGCGGTAGCTGAGCTGTTGTATCTGTGATATTGTTGTTTCCATTAATTGTGAATTATGAATTATGAATTGTGAATTATGAATTACGCTTTATGAATTCTTTAATCAGTTTCCATGCCTCGTCGGGTGATTTGGCTTCCGCTGTAAGCTGTTCAACGGGGCATATTCCGGTGCCTTCGCGGTTGATTATGTGGTCTACAGTCTTGCCGTAGCTGAGGCTTATTCCGGCATCTTGCAGTTTGCTGACAGCCGGCCGGCTAATGACTTCGGCATATACTTCGGCTACGCCGCCCTTGACGAGCAGGAAAGCCGCACCAAGTCCGATAACCTTGTCGGCCACCGAGGCGCCCCGAGTAAGGTCGGGATGAGAGGTTACGACATCGAAGAGGTCTGCCACGCCCCTGCGTCTGAACACAATGGTCTTGCCGCCCGGTGAGCGCAACACTCCGCGGCAGCCGTCGTGGCCGAGCATGCTGATAAGCTTATCCATTCTGCTTCAGCTCCTCCACGAATTTGTCAATACGCTGCATCTCCTCGGGTATGTTGATGCCCTGCGGACAATGCTCCACACACTGGCCGCAGCCAATGCAGTGGGATGCCTGGCGCAGGCGCGGCACGCTGCGGTCGTAGCCTATAAGGAAGGCGCGGCGCGCACGGCGGTAGTCGGGGTCCTGACTGCCTTTGTTGGGCAGGTTGCCTTCCTTTATGCAGCGGTTATAGTGCGACAGCACGGCCGGAATGTCGATGCCGTAGGGGCAGGGCATGCAGTAGTTACACTCGTTACACGGAATGGTCTTCAGGTTGTATATGTCGTTGGCAATGTCCATCAGGAATGCCTCTTCCTCCTTTGTAAGCGGTTTCAGTGGCGAGTAGGTGCAGAGGTTGTCTTTAAGGTGCTCCATATACGTCATGCCGCTTAGCACGGTGAGCACGCCGTCGGGAGTGCCCGCAAAGCGGAATGCCCAGCTGGCCACGCTGCTTTCGGGCTCTCGCTCCTTCATCTTGGCCACTATGGGGTCGGGCACGTTGGCCAACCGTCCGCCCAGCAGCGGCTCCATTATTACGGCCGGAATGTTGCGCTTCTTTAGTTCTCCGTAGAGATAAACGGCGTCGGTGTTGCGCGGATTTATCTCGTTGGCATAGTTCCAGTCGAGATAGTTAAGCTCTATCTGCACGAAGTCCCAGTGATATTTGCCCTCGTCGTGCCATTTTAGCATCATGTCGTAAATCTTAACATCGCCGTGATATGAGAAGCCGAGGTTGCGTATGCGTCCCTTTTCGCGCTGCTCCACGAGCCAGTCGAGTATGCCGTTGTCCATATAGCGGCCGTTGAATGTGGCAAGCGAGTCTTTGCCCTGTCCGATGGCGTGCAGCAGCAGATAGTCTACATAGTCGGTCTGAAGCTCCTTCAGCGAGTTTTCAAACATCTCGATAGATGCCTTGCGCGTCCATGTTTCGGGGTTAAAGTTAGAGAGCTTGGTGGCAATGAAGTATTTGTTGCGCGGATGGCGCTTGAGGGCAATGCCCGTGGCACGCTCCGACTGTCCCTGGCAGTAGGCCGGTGACGTGTCGAAGTAGTTGACGCCGTGCTCCAGCGCGTAGTCTATCTGGCGGTTAACCATTTCCTGGTCTATGGGCGTAACCTCACCCTCTTTCTTCTTGCCGCCGTTGTCTTCAATAACCGGCAGGCGCATCATGCCGTAGCCCAGGATAGACACCTTCTCGCCGGTTTTGGGATTGGTGCGGTAGGTCATCTTGCCCTTGGGCGGTTCCTTGGCGGCAGTGGTCTTATTGTCGTTGCCCTTGCAGGCCGTGAGCAGTGCCGAGGTGGCCACGGCTCCGCCTCCGAGCAGTTTCAGAAAACTTCTTCTGTTTATGTCTTTACTCATAACGGTAATTGTTTTTTAGTTGTTGATAAAGAGACATCGGGGTGAAGCTATACCGTGCGGTGAACTTCGTGTCCCTCAACATAAATGGCGCTGAACGGACGTGCCGGACAGAGATTTTCGCACGCTCCGCAGCCGATGCATCTCGCCTCGTTCACGGCAGGGATGGTCAGCTTTGAGTCGGTGCCGGGGTGGAGCGGTATCATCGTTATGGCTCCCACGGGGCAGTGGCGGGCACAGTTGCCGCAGGCAACGCCGTCAGTAACGCTCACGCAGTTTTTCTTTATCCACACGGCGTGGCCTATCTGTGTGGCCGACTTGTCCTCGCGCGTTATCGGCTTGATGGCACCCGTAGGGCACACATCGCTGCACCGGGTACATTCGGGGCGGCAGTAGCCGCGCTCATACGACATTGTAGGCTGCATCAGTTTTGACAAGTCATACGACGGGCGCAGCACATCGTTGGGACATGCCGACACACAGAGCTGGCATGCCGTGCAGTGCTGGGCCATGTGGCGTGCAGACATAGAGCCGGGAGGCGTTATCGGTGTGGCGCGTTTGGGCTGCACCTTGTCCTCAATAACAGCCAGTCCGCCGTCCACCTTCTTCTTCTCCTGAGCCAGCGCCGCAGCCGTAGTTGCTATTGCAGCACCGAGCAGGAACGACCTTCGGCCGCTGTCAATGCTGCCGCTTTCGTTTGCTCCTTCATGCTTGGCTTCTGCTTTGTGTGTCTCGGCTTTAGCCGGGTGAACATATCTTATGGCATCCTTGTTACATTTGCCTATGCAGTTGCCGCACACCACGCAGCGGCTATAGTCAACGCGTCCTGTCTTTACGTCGATGGCCGAAGCCTTGCAGTTCTTCTCGCAGAGGCGGCAGCTTACGCATTTGTCGCCGTCAATGCTGATCTTGAACCACGAGAAACGCGCAAAGAAACTCAGAATTGTGCCCACGGGGCATATCGTGTTGCAGTAAGTTCTGCCCCCGCGCCATGCCAGCACGGCAATTATCACGAACGTTACGGCGGCAATTATGAGTGTGGGTAGACTGCGCATCCATACGTCAACGCTGTAGAAGGCATAGCTGTCCATGCGCTCTGCAACAGACGCCAGCACGTTGTTGCCTGCCGTCCATACGGGGCGCAAGATGCTGTTGACCATACGGCCGTAAGAGCTGTATGGCGCAAGCAGCGACACAATGACGTTTATTCCGGCAACACACGACGCCAGAAACACCACCAGCACGCCGTAGCGCAGCCATCGCCGTTCGGGCGAGAAACTGAAGCGGTTGCGTTTACGCCTGCCGTGAAGTGCCGAAATCAGGTCTTGCATTATGCCTAAAGGGCATATTACGGAGCAGTAAATTCGTCCGAAAACGAGCGTCAATATCAGTAGAACAGCGACTACAGCCACGTTCATAGCCAGCACGGCAGGCCAGAACTGAATCTTGGCAAGCCATCCAAGCCATGCGTGCAGCGAGCCTGTGAGGTCGAGAAAGAGCAGCGTGATCAGCGTGAATGTTACAGCTGCCAACAAAATTCTTATTTTTCTTAACATGGTGTATAGATATTATTTCAGATACGGATTATTTCTTTTCGGTTACTCTCACTATCATTATGCTTGCCTCATATAACAGCCATATAGGCAGTGAGACGATGAGCATGGTGAACATGTCGGATGTAGGCGTTATAACTGCTGCCACTATAAGGATTACTATTACGGCATGTCGGCGGTAGCGGCACATCCATTGCGCCTTCAGAAGTCCGAAGCGTGCCAGCAGCCAGCTGATTATAGGTATTTCGAACACTGCGCCCATGACAAGGCTCATGCCAAGAAGGGTGTCCATATATGAGCTTATGGTCAGCATGTTCATCACAGCCGTGCTCACCTGATATGTGCCCAAAAAGCGCACGGTGAGCGGAAACACAACAAAATAGTTGACGGCTACGCCCACAAGGAACATGATGTATGCCCACAGAGTGATACTTACGGAGTAGCGGCGTTCGTTCTCATACAGAGCCGGTGACACAAACCTGAACAGCAGATAAAGGATATATGGCGACGCAATGAGCAGACCTGCGGTAAGCGCTGTCTTGAGGTGAATCATAAACTGCTCGGTCAGTCCGGTGTTTATCAGCTGAAACTTGAATGGTTCTGCTCCAAGCAGCCGGTATGTAATGAAACTGCTGTCGGCAGGCGCAAGCACTATGCCGAACAGTTCTTCCTTAAAGCCGAAAGCCACGGCCGAGGCCGCTGCCGCCGCCGCAATCATGCGCAGGATGCAACCTCTAAGCACTTCGAGATGCTCCCAGAATGTCTGCGGTTCGCCGCCGTTGCTGTCACGGTTGCTCATTCGTCTTTCTTCTTTTCCTTTTCCTCTGTGCTGTCGTCAGTCTTGCCGTTCATGCCGTCTTTGAAACTCTTGACACCTTGACCAAGACCTTTCATCAGTTCGGGTATCTTTTTTGCGCCGAAAAGCAGTACCAGCGCGAGCACTATTAAAATAAGTTCGGGTGTTCCAATCATAATGTTTTTCTTGTTTTATTAGTAATGCAAAAATAATATAAATTCTTTTATTCTCTGTTTCTTATGGCCGTCAGGCGGCGCAAGTTTATGTTTTTTTTATTATTCTGTAATCTGCTTTTGCCATGCTGTGCATATCTTGCGCTCATTCTGATATGTTAACCGGCGGTGCGGTTACATTCAGAACGAAAGGTTTACGCCGGCCATGAATGTGGCCTTTGGCATAGGGTAGCCGTAGTTGATTTCATATTTCTGTGCCAGAAGGTTCTCGCCCTTTACCCACAGCTGCATCATGCGGCAAGCTCTGTAGCTTATGGTGGCGTTGAGCAAGGCCACGTTCTCCTTCACTTCGTCGGCGCCGGTCTGGGTGTAAAGGCCTATGATATATTGCAGTCCGCCGTTTACGTTCCATCGTCCCGACTTATAGTTTGCTCCAAGCCACAGCTTAGACTCGGGCGCTCCCACAACAGGATTGTGCATGTGCAGCAGACTGTAGTTGCCGTTCAACTGCCAACAGCTGTTTATTCTCCAGCTAAGGTCGAGTTCGGCACCGCAGTTTTCAATAGCTCCCGTGTTTACGTTCATAGGCCGTCCGTCCACCATCTGCTGCTGTATGATGTTGCTGCCCTTCATGTAATAGAGGTTGACGCCGTAGCTTAAGCCTGCCGCCGGCATTTTGTTCCTCCACGATAGTTCATAGCTCATTATGCGCTCGGGGCGCAGCTCGTCGTTGGCGGGCTTCCAGAAATACATCTCGCGTATCGACGGATTACGGAAACCCTTGCTCACCATGGCCTTTATCTCACCGTTCCTTATAACTCTCGACACAATGCCGCCGCGCGGAATCCACTCAGTGCCCGACTGAGAGTGGTGGTCGAGGCGTATTCCGGCGCTCAGTGTGAGCCACGAAAGCAGGTCTTGGCTTATGTCAACGTAGCCGGCTATCTCGTTCCCATTCTCGTGACCTATGATTGAAGTGGGCTCGCCTGAAGCCCTGTCGCGGTTCCACGCCTTGCCGTAGATGTGCTGATAGTCGAGTCCTATGGTAGTCAGATTGCCCCGCAGCAGCCTGATGTTCTGGTATACCGACAGTCCGGCAAGGGCGTCGTCCGACCTGAAATAATAGTCCTTGGGCTGCTCGCCGTCCTCATATCCGTCGTTGATCTTGTGCCGTCCGAAGTTGTAGTAGGCGCTGACGGCTCCCGATGTGTTGCCGTAGTCGTTGCTTACAACTACAGATGCCACGCCGCGCGTAATCCATTGGCGTGCGTCATAGACGGGCACCTGCACGCTTCCGGGATAAGAAGCGTTGAAGTGGGTGAGGTTGATGTCAGCGTATGCCGACCAGTGTTGCGACATGTCGTAGCCCAGCTTGACGTATCCGCCATACTGCTCGAAGCCCATGCGCGGCCTGTTGTTGTCGGTGCGGGCATATTGACCCGACACCACGCTGTAAAACTTGCCGCTCCTTATGCGGTTGGTAAGCTCGCCCTGAAACGTGCCGTAAGAGCCTGCACCGAGGTTAACGTCGGTCTTTATGCCGTCAGACTTCATCTTGCGTGTTACGATGTTGATAACTCCGCCCATGGCGTTAGAGCCGTAGAGCGTTGACGCCGGACCGCGCATCACCTCTATGTGGTCGGCCAGCATGGTTTGATAAGAGTCGCTTATGGAGTGGCCGAAGATTCCCTGATATTGCGGATGGCCGTCTATGAGCACCATGAAACGTCCCTGCGAGCTGCTGAGTCCGCGCATTGAAATAGTGCCGGCAGCACCGTCGCTTACGCCATAGCCGAGCATTCCGCGCGAGGTGACAAACAGTCCGGGCACATATTCGGCAAGGGTGGGCAGCACGCTTGTGCGCTGAGTCTCAGTTAGAGTCTCGCGGCTTACCACCGTAACCGTGGCAGGCAGATGCCCTATGCTGGCTGTGCTGCGCGTGCCCGTTACGACAATGTTGTCGAGCTGATATGTAAGCGAGTCGGTCTGTGCGTGTGATGTTGTAACAGTTAAGGCTATGAATAAGGCTGAAAATAATGTCTTGTTCATAAGTTTGTCTTGCTGATGATGTGTCTGTAATAAAAGCCGGGGGGACAGGCAGATGCCGGCTCCTGCATTAAGCCGTTGTTGGAGGACAAAATCAGGATTCGACTTGTCAGTCGGGATTTCAACGATTCTGGCTATTGGAGCAGGTGTTCTGCCGGGTCTCGTCCGGCTCATTCAGTTGTAGAAGAAGTTATTAATCGTCTATATCTATGAGAGTGTAGGTTTTGCTGCCAAGCCCTATCTTCTCCGCATAGTCGGTTATGTAGGTGCCGTGCTGGCGGTTGATGCGCTCAATGAGCGGCTTGTTGTCGTCGCCGGCAGTGGCTTTGTGGTTAAAAATCTTGTCGAGACAGGCCTGGTCGAGTGCCACGGGGTCGAGCGATGCCATTATGCCCATGTCCTTTATGGCCGGAGCGGCAGGATGACTGTCGCAGTCGCAGTCGACGCTCATGTTGTTCATCACGTTGATGTAGATGATGTTTCCGTCGAAATAGTCGGCCACGGCCTGAGCCGCTGCCGCCATGCTCTCAAGAAAATAGTCTTGTGCGGGCAGGTTGTTCCACAGTTCCTCCTGGCTCTGCACCTTGCCTGCGGTGTGTATGTACGCCTTGCCAGCGCTCGATGCCACGCCTATCGACTGGTTTTTAAGCACTCCGCCGAAGCCTCCCATGGCATGACCCTTGAAGTGGGCCAGGTTTATCATAAAGTCGTAGTTGGCCAGATGTGCGCCCACAATGTCGTATTTTATGTGCTTCTTGTCCTTCACCGGAATCCTTATGTCGCCGTATTCGTCCATGATGTCGACGGCAAATATAGAGTCGAAGCCGTGCTCGTGTATCGTTTTCCAGTGGGCCTCTGATGTGTTGCGGCTGCCGGCGTATGCCGTGTTGCATTCTACTATGGTCCCGTTTACCTCGTCTACGAGGTTGCGTATCAGCGTAGGCTTAAGATAATTGTTGCCTCCGGCCTCGCCCGTGCTTATCTTTACGGCCACTCGGCCTTTGGCCTCCTTGCCCAGAGCCTTGTATATGCGCACGAGTGCTTCGGGCGAAATCTCTTTGGTAAAGTAAACTTTAGGCTGAGCCTGCGCGCACAAGTTGAACAGCAGCGCGGCTGCTAATGCTATTAACGTTTTCATATACATATAGTGTTATTTGTTGTTTCTTCAGTCCCTGCCGGTAGCGGTTGCGCCGCCGCATGCCAGTCTGCCGTGCATGCTCCGGCTGCTCTTTGTTCTGCAAAGTTATATTTATTGTCCCGTTGACGCGCTATCCGTATTACAGAAAAAAGTACCATTTTTACATAAAAGCCTATTTTTGCGTCATTTTTACCGATAACGGCATACATCAGTCTGCCTCACCGGCTGATTACGTATGCGTGCCGCTGCCGGCTTCAGACCCTTGCATTCGCGTTGCAGATTTATGCTGCCGCCGGCATGTCCGTAAGTAAAATATCAGGACAAAAGTTTTTTCTTATCTGGAAAATTGAAGGTTAATGAAGGTTAAACGGGTAGGGCATAGAATGTAGTTTTATTAACATCTGTTTGCGTTTTGGCGTAATAATGATGCAGAACAGGCACTTTTTGCGCCATGAAAGCATACGTTTTAAATGCCCAAAGGGCACATTTTGTGTTGCAAAAGCATAGCTTTTGGCATAAAAAATGCCTGATTTTCACTTTTTAAAGCTGCCGGTTGACGGAGTAAAATATGTAAAGCGCAATATATCAACGACTTAACTGAAAATGCTTATTTTGGCTGTTTTTTAGCCAAAAAGCTGAACCGTGATGAGCATCGCTATTCTGGAAGCGTTAACCGGTTGAGGTTTTGTATGTTTTTTTCGCAGTTAAGGCATGCACGACGGCACGCATTTTTGTGGCTGACATGCTGCTGATGATGCGTGGCGTTATACAGCCGCCATGCTCCGCCGCCACGGTCAGCATCGTCGGTTCATATCGTGTAGCTCATCCGCAGCAGTCCTGCGCAGTAAGCCCCGTCAGAGTTCTTTATTAGATGTATCGCAGGCTGCAGATATCCCCTGCCTAAGCAGTTTATCCGGCACGTAAGTTCCACCGCCCATTCGGTTTCGTCCTTATACACGGCGCGGTCGGCAAATATGCCCAGTTCGGCATTGTGCATAGTCCTTACAAGTCCTATGCCTGCATATCTCCGGCAGATGACGCCCTTTGACGGGTTGGCCGAATACTGCATGATGGCGCATATCCGCGGCGCAACCATCAGTTCGGCATATCCCCATACAGCCCCTGTTGCTGTCTTTTTCTGCGTTTTCTGCGCCTTTTCTGCCGTCGCGGTGCCTGCAAGTTCCTCATAAGACACGTTATTGCCATAATGCAGGTTAGCTCCAATATTAAAAGTGCTGCCATTGTTTTGATAATTTACGGATAATATTGAAAACAGTCCGTCGGATTCAGGACAAAGCCTGAAAACATTCTGACGGCCCGAAAAACTCTTGTATCCCTCGCCGTTGTAGACCGATGCCATTACGGTCAGCTCCCTTATTTTCCGCTCGAAGTGAATGCCCATGGATGCCAGCGGATAGTTGGCTATGCGGTAGTTGGCCGATATGGTGGGGAATATGCCGCACGAGCTGTTGGTGAACAGAGACATGAAGTGCGACGTGAAGTAGTCTTCGTTCATGTTGCGTATGCCGGCAAATAGCATGTTGCCGCCCGATGTTAAGGTCAGTCCGGCCACGGCCGGAGCCAGCGTGGTGTTGTCCTCGTCGATGTTTGAGAAGCCCTGACGGCTGCCGTCTATGCCCCCGCCGCGCGTCCTTGCTATGCTTATGACAGCCATATCGAGCCTTACGCCTTTGCATAAAGGCTGCATGCAGTCAATGCGCAGCAGGCTCGACACATTGGTATGTCCCCCGGCGTCAGCCTGCATCTCGGCTGTAAGTTGCGCGCTGATGTCCTGTGCCGTGGCGCGGCAGCAGCCGTATGCCGCCGCCGCGATGATGAGGCATGCAATCTTGTTCATCTGCTCAGAGCCATCTCTTAAACCGCCTGATATACCATTTTTTTATTACTTGTGTGAGTGCGCAGTAGGCTATGAGCGTTGCCGCCAGCCAGGGAAAGTAAGGCAGAGGCAGGGGAGTAAGCCCGATGTATGACCCGAAGCGCGTGAAGGGTATAACTATTCCTATGGCCATGATGACAAGTGTAATGATCATTACGGGCCATGATGCGCGGCTCTGTATGAACGGAATTTTCTTGGTGCGTATCATGTGCACGATAAGCGTCTGCGATAGCAGGCCTTCGACGAACCATCCCGACTGGAAAAGCGACTGGGCGCCGGGCAAGCTGCAGCCGAACACATACCACATGAGCAGATATGTGGTGATGTCGAATATAGAGCTTATGGGGCCTATGAGTATCATGAAACGGCTTAGGTCGGAGGCATCCCATTTGCGAGGCTTTCTGAGATAGTCGTCGTCCATCCGGTCAAACGGTATCATGGTCTGCGACATGTCATACAGAAGATTCTGTACGAGCAGGTGTATCGAGAGCATAGGGAGGAACGGCAGGAAAGCACTTGCGGCCAAAACGCTGAACATGTTGCCGAAGTTGGAACTGGCTGTCATCTTCACATACTTGATTATGTTACCGAAGGTTTTGCGCCCTTCAATGACACCATTCTCAAGAACCATAAGGTCTTTTTCGAGCAGGATTATGTCTGCGCTCTCCTTGGCCATGTCAACGGCTGAGTCAACGGATATTCCGATGTCCGACTGACGCAGCGCTGCCGCGTCGTTTATGCCGTCGCCCAGAAAGCCCACCGTGTTGCCCTGCGTCTGCAGCAGGGCTATAATCTCGGTTTTTTGTATAGGTGTGACTTTGGCAAACACCTTAGTCCTAATCACCGCCTCCTTCTTTTCTTCATCGTTCATTGCGCTTAGTTCTGTGCCGGTTAGCACGTTCGTCGTGTCGATGCCCACCTGTCTTGATATAGTGCGCACAACGGCGTCGTTGTCTCCCGACACCACCTTCACCTCTATTCCGTGGGCCTGAAGCTGCCTGACGGCCTTGGATGCCGACTGCTTGGGCGGATCGAGAAACGCCAGGAAGCCTATGAGCACCATACCGTTTTCGTCTTCAACGGCAAAGTTGTTTTCTTTGCTCAAAAAACTTTTGTGCGCCACGGCCAGCACGCGCAGTCCCTGACGGTTCATGCGCTTGCTTATCTCGTATGCCTTAGCCTTTAATTCAGGCGTAAAAGGCATCACTCTGTTGTCAACCTCTGTGTGTGAGCATATCTGCATCATCTCCTCCACGGCACCCTTGGTTATTATCTGTCTCTTGCCGCTGACGTCTTCAACCACTACCGACATCCTGCGGCGCGTGAAGTCGAAGGGTATCTCGTCAACCTTCTTGTAGCTCTCCCTGACAGACTCCATCTCAAGCTCTCTTACGTGCGACAGTATGGCCTTGTCCATCAGGTTCTTCAGTCCTGTCTGGAAGAAGCTGTTGAAGTAGGCGTGGCGTAATATCCGTCTGCTGTTGTCGCTTGTGCCGTCGGCGTTTATATACTTCTCGAGCACAATCTGGTCGCAGGTCAGCGTGCCTGTCTTGTCGGTACACAGAATGTTCATTGCCCCGAAGTTCTGTATGGCGTTGAGGTCTTTCACAATAGTCTTCTTGCGCGACATGGCAACTGCGCCCTTCGACAGGTTGACCGTTACTATCATCGGAAGCATCTCGGGCGTAAGGCCCACGGCTACAGACACCGCAAAGAGGAAGGCGTCGAGCCATTCGCCCTTTGTCAGGCCGTTTATAAGGAACACAAACGGAACCATTATCAGCATGAAACGTATCAGCAGCATGCTCACCTTGGCAATGCCTTTGTCGAATGCGGTAGAGGCACGGTGGCCGGCAATGCTCCTGGCTATGGTGCCGAGATACGTGTTGTTGCCTGTAGACACAACGATGCCCGTGGCAGAGCCGCTTACGACGTTGGAGCCCATGAAGCAGATGTTCTCAAGTTCCACTATGCTCCGCCCGCGGCTGTCGCCTCCGCTTGCCTCCGCTCTTTTCTCTATTGACTCTGATTCTCCTGTCAGTGTGCTCTGGTTTACAAAGAGGTCTTTCGTCTCTATGATGCGTATGTCTGCCGGAATCATGTCGCCGGCTGCCAGTTTCACTATATCTCCGGGTACGAGCGACGATATACAGGTTTCGTATTCAGTGCCGTTATCTCTTATTACGGTGCATGTGTTTGTCACCATATTTTGTAACGACTCACTCGAAACGCTGGCCTTGTATTCCTGCCAGAAGCGCAGGATGGTGCTGAGTATTACCATCGAGGCTATTATAGCTATCGACGTGAAGTCTTTTTCTTCGGGAGAGGCAAGATATACATCAAGGACATACGAAATGATTATCAGCGCCGTAAGCACTCCGATGAATGGATTTATAAAAGCTTTTATGAACATTGTCAGCGGGTGTATCTTCTTTTCATGCTCCACTTCGTTTCTTCCGTAAAGCGATTGTCTTTTGGTTATTTCCTCATTAATCAGCCCTTGAGGGGCTGTCTGGAAATAGTTGAACACAGAGCTCATAGGCAGTTCTGATGCCATAAAAATCTTCTTGGCATTGAATTCTAATTTCATTTTGCGCGTTTTTTTCCACATAGCGTATCAGTGTTTTTTAGATTGATACTATTGTTTTTAGCGCCGCAAAAGTCGGAAATGTTTTTCTGTAATGCCGTTAGAATGTCATTAGAACGGTATTAGAAAATAATTAGAGAAAGTTATATTAAATTTTTAATTTGGTTATAAGGGCTTTCTTGTTGCCGTTCTGCTGCCGCAGGGCGAATCTTGTTTGGTCGCTTGTTATGCATTATATCTTCATGCCTTTATGCCATTTAACCCAAACCGTTATAAGGATTCGGCTGTATTGTGTTTTTTGTTGAACGTCTTGTTGTCTGATTTTTTGCAGGCATAACGGACTATGTTTGCGAAAAAGCAGACGACAATAGGAAATAATAAGACGGCTGCATGCTCATGACGGAATTATAAATGCGGGCTGGCAACAGCGAAGGCTGTGTGGCAGATATTAGCAAAGGGCTTGACTTATGTCCTTTGCAGGTTGTTGTTATATATGCGGAAGTTCAACTATAAAGGTTGTGCCCTTTTCTTTTTCCGAATGTACGGCGATATCGCCTCTGTGCAGACGTATAATCTTTTGTGAAAGGGCCATGCCTATGCCGTGGCCTTCTGCCACCTTCTCCTGTTCGCCGCGGTAGAACAGCTTGAAAAGATGCTGCTTGTCTGTGTCAGACATTCCCATGCCGTCGTCAGAACAGCGTACCACAGCGTATTTATCCCAATAGGATATTTGTATGAACGAGGAATGGTCGGCCGAATATTTGCAGTTGTTTTCGATGAGGTTTGAGAATGCTATCGACAGCAGATAATGGTTGCCGTTTACGGTTATCAGGCTGTCGTCTTCGGCTTCTTCCTGCTCGAAGATTATTTCTACATGGTAGTCAGGGTGTGCCCTCAGGATAAATTCTCTGACGTCGAGCAGCAGTTCGTCCAGGCGTATGTGTTCCATCTTTATCTGTTCCTGCTGATAGTCGGCCTTGGCAAGATTCAGAAGTCCGTCAATCAGTTTGGTCATGCGTCTTGCATCGTTAAGTGCGTTTAGTATTGTTGTGCGGTATTGCTGGCAGCTGCGTTCTTTCTGAGATGCTATGTCGAGCTCGGCAATCAGGGCTGCAAGCGGAGTTCTCAGCTCGTGCGATACGTTGCTGACGAACATTTTTTGTGCGTTGAACGAAATTTCGAGGCGGTTCAGAAGGGCGTTGAATGTGGTGGAAAGCTCGCCGAGTTCGTCTTTCCTGTTCTTTACGGGCAGTCGTCTTGAAATCTGTGACGCCGTTATTATGTCGGCTTCCTTTACAATCTCCCTTATCGGGCGCAGGGCTGTGCGTGCAAGTATGTAGCCTGTCACAAACAGCAGGGTTAAACCTATGATGAACAAGATGAGCAGCGCATTCTTCAGTTTAGCCAAGTTGGCATATCCGTAGCCGTCGTAGGCGGCAGCCGTTACGATGTAGTTCTTGCCATTGAGGGTGTAGAGCATGCCTATGCCCTGATATTTGCCTATATAAAACTCTATTTCCTTCTTGTTCAGGATGCTGCTTATCATCTGGCGGTTTTCCTTTATTATGTCGTTCTGCACAGCATCGTGATACAGCATCTTGAAGTCAGGCGTGTAAATGGCAACCTCTACTTCATTGATAAATTCCTTGTTGTTAAGGTAAATGTCCTGCATTGTCTTTGGGTCAACCTTGTTCTGCAGGAACAGATGTGCCTTTGTTATGGCTTCGCTTCTCAGGTCATGAAAGAAGGTCTTGCTACGGGTACGTTCGCTGACAATATATATTAATATTGTGCACAGCAGGAAAACGGCTGCCGTGGCGCATGTGTTCTTTAATGTCAGGGCTGTGCGTATTTTCATGGCTTGTCGGTGAAGATAAAGCCTATTCCCGGCCTTGTGTGTATTAGTTTGACGGCAAAATCCTTGTCAACTTTCTTGCGGAGATAGTTTATGTAAACATCGATGAAGTTTGTACCCGTGTCGACGTGGGTGTTCCATACTTTCTCCGCAATCTCCGTGCGGCTTATCACGCGTTCGGCATTTTCGGTGAGATATTGCAGCAGGTTATACTCTTTGGGCGATAGCTTTATCATTACCCCGTCTCGCCATACTTCCTTTCTCTTGAGGCTTATCGTCAGATCGGCATATTTCAGCTCTTCGGGCTGTTCTGTCGTGATGTTGGTGTTGCGCTTAAGCAGCGCCTTGATACGTGCGTTTAGCTCACGGAAGTCGAAAGGCTTAACCATGTAGTCGTCGGCTCCGGCATCGAAGCCGTCGAGCTTGTCGTTTGTTGAGCCAAGGGCGGTCAGCATGAGTATTGGAACCGACGCATTGGTCTTGCGTATCTCCTTGCAAAGTTCAAAACCGTCCAGCTTAGGAAGAACAACGTCTGAAAGCACAATGTTGAAGCTGTTGGATGCAAACAGCCGCAGCCCCATAACCCCGTCGTATGCCACCATAGTATGGTATCCGCTTTCCTCAAGTCCGGTTTTCAGCAGGTCGGCCACTCTTTTGTCGTCTTCTATGATAAGTATGGATTGCATGGCTTATGAACTTTATGTTTCTGATGCAAATTTAATAATTAATCATGACTTACCACAGGTGTGTACAAAAAATATAAATTCTTGGAGTTTTTTAAGCAAAGCATACATATTTATCCTCATGTGTATGCCAGCAGCTTTTGTATCATTATAGAAATGTCATTCGGTGCCGCTCTTGCATACGGTTATGCGCATCGCCTCTTTGTCGAACATTATGCCGGTGCGCTCTATGAAGCGGCTGAGCGTTCCCTCGTCGGCAAGAGCCTTGGGCGTGCCTACAGATATGGTGCCGCCCTGTTCCATAACCCAAAGAATGTCGGCAAGCTGAATGACGAGTTCGAGGTCGTGCGACGACATGAATATTGTCTTGCCTTCCTCGCGGCACAGACGTGTAAGCAGGAGCATGGTCTCCACCTTGCTCGGATAGTCGAGAAAGGCGGTGGGCTCGTCGAGCATTATCACGGGTGTCTGCTGGGCAAGTGCTTTGGCTATCATCATTTTCTGACGCTCTCCGTCGCTTAGCGACATGGCGTTGCGCTTGGCCAGATGGGATATTCCGGCCAGTTGGATGCTTTCGCTGACAATCTCCTTGTCGGCATCGTTGAGCGTTCCCCAGAATCCGGTGTACGGCGTGCGGCCCAGTGCCACAATTTCCTCTACGGTGAAGTTTATCGACGACGGCCTCGACGTAAGTACCACGCTGACGATGCGCGAGAGGTCGCGCGGTGTGTATTTAGATAGTTCGCTGCCGTTGATGACAATGTTTCCGCCAAGCCGTGGCTGAAAGCCTGACAGCGTTCTGAGCAGCGTAGACTTGCCTATGCCGTTGGTTCCGACGAGGCATGTCAGCTTGCCGCTCTTTATAGAAGCGTTGATGTCCTTTGCCACGGTGCGTATGCCGTCGCGCGTCTTGTAGCCTATGGTAAGGTTGTCGAGCCTTATTGTGTCAGAAGCGTTGCTGTTATTCATTGGTTAAGGATGTAGCGTGCATATTCTATTATTGTGTCGCAGCCCTTGGCAAAGTCGCCGTCGGTGAGCTGTACGTTATAGTCTGGCTCAATGCCAAACTCGGTGCAGTTCATGTCGCGGTCGTACATGGGGCATGCGCTGAAGCGCACCGACCACCCGTTGGGCAGCTCGCTGCTGAACGGCATGCCTGCGCCTCCGCCCGTCTTGTCGCCGATGACGGTTACGCCGGGGCAGCACTTCATATACTTGACAAACTCGTTGGCGGCGCTGAACACGGCCCTGTTGGTGAGCACGGCCACGGGCTTGTGCCATCTGAGTCCGCTCGAAGGCTTCAGCTTTTGCTCCTCCGGTTCGGAGAAATCGTTGTGGCCGGGGCCTGTCTTGTGCTGCATGTAGCCCACGAGAATCTCCTCGTCGGTGAAGCGCGACGCCAGGGTTTCGGCCGAGGTAAGCATTCCTCCGCCGTTGTCTCTCACGTCAACGATGAGAGCGTTGCACGTGGCGAGGTCCATAAGTATGTCGTTAAGGTTGCCGCTGCCTATCGCGTTGGAGAACGATCCGCAGTAGATGTAGCCTATGTTGTCGTCGAGCTTGCGGTATTTTATGCCCGAAGAAATCTTGTAGTCGGTGCCGAGATAGCGCCGTTGCAGCGAGTCGCTGAAGTTGGCGGGATAGTCTTCCTTCCAGCTCCAGTAGCGCGACTGGTCGAACGAGGCGTACATGTTGACGTGTCCGTCGCGCAGTTCGCCGAGCATGTTGCCCAATACTTCAAACAGCTGGGTGCTCGTCATGCCGTCGTCTATCTGCCGGCTGTAGCGCGCATACACCTCGTTCCAGTCGAGTCCGTACTCGCTGTTCTTATAGTCGAAGAAGCAATAGTGTTCGTTCATTATCTTCCAGAGCGCCTCAAAGTTGCCGCGCGGGTCGTCGCTGTATTCCTCTTCGTCGACACACGACACGGCGGCAAGTGCCACGATGAGCGGAAACAGAAAGTTTAATACTCTTCTCATGGTACTATTTTGGTTATGTTGAACTGTCTGACAATGCCGATGAGCAGCATGTTAGAGTAAGAATGATATTTCAGGTTGTTCACCCTGGCCTGCTGGAAGTCGCCCATGTAGCCAAGGCGCAGGGTGGTGCGGCCGAGCGAGAAGTCGAAGGTGAGCATCTGGCGCAGCGACGGCGTGCTGCCGAAGGTGGTAGGCACGATGTTGTGGTCGTAGTTGCCGCGGCTGAAAATCTCATAGTACGACTGTCCGTAGTTGGGGCTGAACATCAGTCCAATGAGCGGAACGCTAAGCTCATAGCGCAGCGAGTAGTTGTGCTGCCACAGGCGAAAGCGGTATGTGGCGGCTGCCGACGGCGATATGTTGAGCGACAGGCGTGCCTGCGCGGGGTTGTTGCTGTTGCGCGTGTTGTAGAGAAAGCCCACGTTGACATCGGCCTGTGCGCCGGCCTTGACGTTGAGGCTGCCGTCGAAGAAGTTCCAGTTGTAGTGTACGCCGTAGCTGAACGTGTAGGCTCCGGCTATCTCGCCGCCGTTGCCCGAGCGGTTGTCGCTGTAGGACATGTTGCCCTGATGTACTATCAGGCGCGACCAGCGGCTGTCCCTGCGCTCGCGCAGCGTGTGTGAAATGTAGCGCAGCTCGGTGCCGCGATACTTCTCGGGCGAGAGGTAAGTGTCGAGAATGTTCACCGCCCCGATGCCTATCATCTGGGCGTTGGTTATAATCTTGTTGTTCCTTATGGTGTCGGGGGCATATACGTTGCCTGTGTTGAGGCTGCCGTGCAGCGCCGTCCCGTCTTCAGGCCCGTTGCCGCAGGGCAGGGCACATGCCGCCGCAGAGGAGGCAAGCATGGCCGCGAGCGTTAATAGCTTAATTATCTTCATTGTCGTTGAAAAGGCTGAGCTGTCCTGTAATCTCGTCTATCACCTGCTGCTGGCTCTTGCCTGCATCGGGGTCGAGGTTTTCCTGTTGCGGCGTTTCTTCTGCCGGCTGTTGTTCTGCCTCGCCGTCTTCTGTATCGTCTTCGGGCTGCCTTACCGGTTCAAGCTGCTCAATGGTCTCTGTCTCCCAGTTGGTTATGCGCTTGCCTTTGGCCTTGAATCCCTTTACGCCTACAAACTGTTCGGCATCAATCTCCATTGTTCCGCGGAAGGCGTCGCGGCCTCCGAAGGTTACGAGGAAGCGCGGATAAGGCTCGTCGGTGAGCGCCACGAGCCGGCTTGACGGGTTGTCGCTCACGTAGTTCTGCTTGCGCTTGGTGGCCTCCATGGTGAATCGCTTCAGGTAAGGATAGCCCTGCTGGTCGGCATCGTATAGCACGGCGGTCCACACCTTGTGCTCGTCGAACTTCTCGATAATCTTTATGTTGTCCTCATAGTGGTTGTTGGCGTCGAAGTTGGTGAGATAAAAGTCTCCGTTGTCGAGCACAACCAGTATGCTGTCGTCTTCGTTAAACTCACCGAGCAGCCGTCCGTGATTATCGTAGTTGAGTCGTTTTACGTCGGGGTCGAACCACACCTTGCGTCCGCCCAGCGTGCTGTGGCCGTGGCTCTTGAGCGATATGCGGTGGACGTTGAAGCGAGTCATCACCACGCCCTTGGCCCCGCGGCTCTTTATGGCAACCTCCGAGAAGTCTTTCTCCTTAAAGATGTTCTTCAGTCGCGGTGCGGGGTCGAGCGTAATCTTTATCACTTCGGCCTCGCCGTTGGGGTTTGCTGTGAAGTAAACCACGCGCGAACCCGGCGTGCCTTGCGTGAAGTCGTATTCGCGGTCGCGCGTAATGCTGGTCACGCAGAAGCGCTTCATGAAGTATTTGCCCTGCTTTCCGTCGCGGTAGACAACGTTGTAGACTGTGCGGTGGTCGTTTTTCTTGAACACGGCTACGTGCAGTATGTTTTTGCCGACAAATATCTTGTCGGCCACGCGCACCACCTTATACTTGCCTTCCTTGTAGAAGATGATGATGTCGTCGATGTCGGAGCAGTTGCACACAAACTCGTCTTTCTTCAGTCCGGTGCCTATGAAGCCGTCGTTGCGGTTGATATACAGCTTCTCGTTGGCCTCGATAACCTTGGTAGCCTCAATGGTGTCGAAGTTCTTTATTTCGGTCAGTCGCGGATGGGCGGCTCCGTATTTCTCCTTCAGATACCTGAACCAGTCGGCCGTAACCTCAACCATGCTGTTAAGCTTGCGGTTTATGTCGTCCACTTCGGCCTTAATCTTGGCTATCAGTTCGTCGGCCTTGTCCTTGTTGAACTTCAGTATGCGCGCCATCTTGATTTCCATGAGGCGCAGTATGTCGTCCTTTGTAACCTCGCGAATCATCTGCGGATAAAAGGGCGTAAGCCTGTTGTCGATGTGCTCGCATGCGGCGTCCATGTCGGGGGCCTGCTCAAACTTGCGGTCTTTGTAGATGCGCTCCTCGATGAATATCTTTTCGAGCGACGAGAAGTGCAGCTGCTCGAGCAGCTCATGCTTGCGTATTTCGAGCTCTTTGCGCAGCAGGGCCATGGTGCGGTCGGTAGAATGGCGCAGCACGTCGTTTACGGTTAGGAACTGCGGCTTGTTGTCTTCGATGACGCAGCAGTTGGGCGAGATGTTTATCTCGCAGTCGGAGAAGGCGTAAAGGGCGTCGATGGCCTTGTCTGACGACACGCCCGGAGCCAGGTGCACCTGTATCTCCACCTGTGCGGCCGTGTTGTCGTCCACCTTGCGTGCCTTAATCTTGCCTTTCTCTATGGCCTTCAGTATCGACTCTATTAGCGTTGTTGTGGTCTTGCCGAAAGGTATTTCGCGTATTACGAGCGTCTTGCTGTCGAGTTTTTCTATCTTGGCCCTCACCTTCAGCGTGCCCCCGCGCTGCCCCTCGTTGTATTTGCTCACGTCGATGCTTCCGCCTGTCGGGAAGTCGGGATAGAGCGTAAACGGCTCGCCGTGCAGATAGCTTATGGCGGCGTCGCATATCTCGTTGAGGTTGTGAGGCAGAATCTTTGACGACAATCCCACGGCTATGCCCTCGGCTCCCTGCGCCAGCAGCAGCGGAAACTTTGCCGGCAGCGTTATAGGCTCCTTGTTGCGTCCGTCGTAGCTCAGCTGCCATTCGGTGGTCTTAGGATTGAACACCACGTCGAGTGCAAACTTAGACAGGCGCGCCTCGATGTATCGCGGAGCGGCGGCACGGTCGCCCGTAAGTATGTTTCCCCAGTTACCCTGGCAGTCAACGAGCAGGTCTTTCTGTCCGAGCTGCACGAGCGCGTCGCCTATAGATGCGTCGCCGTGAGGGTGAAACTGCATGGTGTGGCCCACGATGTTGGCCACCTTGTTGTAGCGTCCGTCGTCCATGCGCTTCATAGAGTGCAGTATTCGCCGTTGAACGGGCTTCAGTCCGTCTTCGATGTGGGGCACGGCACGCTCAAGGATAACGTATGATGCGTAGTCGAGAAACCAGTTCTGGTACATTCCGCTCAGATGATGCACTGCCGAAGCGTCAAACCTGTTGGCCGGCTTATAGTCAGAGTGGCTTTCGGGTTCAATGTCGTTGCTGTCGTCCTGAACGGGCATGTCCTGCTCTTCTATGTTTTCGGGGTCTTTAATATTGTCGTCCATGATGATGTATGTCTGTAGAAAAGATAATGCAAATCGGTGTGGCTTTTGCAGCCCGGCTTGTTTTAGCTTGATGCCGTTGTGCGGCTTATCTTATGCAAAGATAGCTAAAATCGGAGACAATGCAAAATAAATATTTTATTTTTTATATAAGGAGCAGCGGCGCAGCCTTATGTAATGATGCTGTTGAGGCCGGATTATGCGAGGTTAAATAAAGTTAACAGAAAATGCTTGCTGCCGTCCGCTTGACGCTCTCAGAATGCCCGTGCTGCTCAAGAATGCAACGTCAGAAATGAAAAACCGGCATAAATCGTAAATTTTGTAAGTGTTTGTCAGTCAGTTGTTTATGGTTTAATGTGTGGTAAAAGACAGTGTTCCGTCATGTAAAAGGCCGCAAATTGCAGTGCAGAATGTGGCTTTTTGCGGTGCAAAAGGCCGTGTTTTGATAATCAAAAGGCATGCTTTTGCATCAAGAAAGGCCGTCTTTCGGGCTGCAAACCGTTGCTTTTTTGTCATTTCATGGCGTTTATGCCGTCCGTAACCCCATATTTGTCGGCGTAAGTTTTCTATTTTGCAAATTTATATTGTCAAGAAAAACGAAAAAGCGTCGGCCTCTGCCGTGTTAAATAAACATAACGCAACATATAGCTCCGGGCTTGCGGCAGCGTGGACGGAGAACAAAATAAATATAATAATGTGTGTGAAAAAGTTTTGTGTTTCGGTAGCTTTGCATTATCTTTGCACGCAAAAGTGTTTATACGATAACTTTTTGTTGCCCTCGCGGAGGGCTTTTCTGTGAAATTAAAATTTAAGGTAAATAAACAACAATGGCACAAGAAGATGTTTTTAAGAAAATAGTGTCTCACTGCAAGGAGTACGGATTTGTGTTCCCCAGCAGCGACATCTATGACGGCCTGGCCGCAGTTTACGACTACGGACAGAACGGTGTTGAACTGAAAAACAATATTAAAGAATACTGGTGGAAGAGCATGGTGCTGCTTCACGAGAACATCGTGGGCATCGACTCGGCCATCTTTATGCACCCCACTATATGGAAGGCATCGGGACACGTTGACGCATTCAACGACCCGCTCATCGACAACCGCGACTCAAAGAAACGCTATCGCGCCGACGTGCTTATTGAAGACCAGATAGCAAAATATGAGGAAAAGATAAACAAGGAAGTGGAGAAGGCCCGCAAGAAATTCGGCGAGGCATTCGACGAGGCCAAGTTCCGCGAGACCAATCCGCGCGTAATAGAAAATCAGAAGAAGCGCGACGCCCTGCACGAGCGCTACAGCGAGGCCATGAACGCCATGAACCTCGATGAGCTGAAGCAGATTATACTCGACGAAGGCATCGTCGACCCGATTAGCGGAACAAAGAACTGGACCGACGTGCGCCAGTTTAACCTCATGTTCTCAACCGAGATGGGCTCTACGGCCGACAGCGCAAGCAAGATTTATCTGCGCCCCGAGACAGCACAGGGTATATTCGTAAACTACCTTAACGTGCAGAAGACGGGCCGCATGAAGATTCCTTTCGGCATAGCACAGATAGGAAAGGCTTTCCGTAACGAGATTGTTGCGCGCCAGTTTATCTTCCGTATGCGCGAGTTCGAGCAGATGGAGATGCAGTTCTTCGTTAAGCCCGGAACAGAGATTGAATGGTTCCAGAAGTGGAAGGAGACACGTATGAAGTGGCATCAGGCCCTCGGCTTCGGTGCAGAGAACTACCGTTTCCACGACCACGAGAAACTGGCCCACTATGCCAACGCCGCTACCGACATCGAGTTTAAGATGCCGTTCGGATTCAAGGAGGTTGAGGGCATACACAGCCGCACCGACTTCGACCTGTCGCAGCACGAGAAGTTCTCGGGCCGCTCAATCAAATACTTCGACCCGCAGACCAACGAGAGCTACACTCCGTATGACATCGAGACATCTATCGGCGTTGACCGTATGTTCCTGTCAATCATGTGCCACTCTTATTGCGAGGAGAAACTCGAGAGCGGAGAGACACGCGTAGTGCTCAAGCTGCCCGCAGCCCTGGCTCCGGTTAAGCTCTGCGTGATGCCTCTTGTTAAGAAAGACGGACTGCCCGAGAAGGCACGCGAGATAATAAACGACCTGAAGTTCCACTTCAACTGCCAGTACGACGAGAAGGATTCTATCGGAAAGCGCTATCGCCGTCAGGATGCAATAGGTACGCCTTACTGCGTAACCGTTGACCACGACACGCTGAAAGACAACACAGTTACGCTGCGTTTCCGCGACACTATGGAGCAGGAGAGAGTGAACATAGCCGAACTCAACGGCATTATCGAAGATAAGGTAAGCATTGCAAGTCTTCTTAAAAAAATTCAGTAAATGAAGAAATACAATATTTTTGCCATTCTGGTGCTTATGGTTATGCCGCTGTGCTTCATGGCCTGCAGCGAGAGCGAAGACACCGTTGAGGAGTTTCCCGACTGGAAAAACCGCAACGAGGCTTATTTCGACAATATCTACGAAAAAGCTATGGGCATTGAGGACGGCAGCTGGAAGATTATCAGGAAATATTCGCTTGAGGACACTATTCCGGCCGGATACACTGACCATATAGTGGTAGAGGTGCTCGAGGAAGGTACGGGCAGCGGATGCCCGATGTTCACCGACTCAGTGTTGGTTAACTATAGAGGCCGTCTCTTGCCTTCAACTTCTTATCCCGAGGGATATGTCTTCGACCAAAGCTATACGGGCGACTATAATCCTGAGACTGCCATGCCGAGCAAACTGTATGTTGGCAGCTTAATCGACGGCTTCACTACGGCTTTGCAGTATATGCACATAGGCGACCGCTGGCGCGTATATATTCCTTATCAGATGGGCTACGGAACATCGGCCACTACGAGTATTCCGGCTTACAGCACGCTGATTTTTGACATTGCGCTCGTGGCTTACTATCGTCCGGGAGTGTCGCCGGACCCGTGGTATGTCAAGAAAGGCAGTTGGGTAACCGAATAAAACTTACGTAAAGATAATGTTCTTGGGGACGGACGGCATCATGCCGCTTCCGTCCCTTTTATATTCTTATATATATACATGTTCTTATTTTGTGTGGGCATGTCTTTTCCTTTCAGGTTTTATGTTTTGCCGTATTCTGCCGTGCAGCGCATATCATGCCGGCATGTGCATTGTACCATGGCGGCGTTAACGTAGCAGTATGCATTGTGTAATCAAATAAAATGTAAAAATCAGCATTGCGTATATTGATTTTGATTTATATCAAAAAACGTGTATCCTGATGCAAAAAAAGCAGGAAATGTTTGGTTGTGTGCGCAAACAGCAGTATCTTTGCATCGTGAAAATAAAACAATAGGTATTAATAATTCATAGGTATAAAGTTAAGGTAATAAGAAAGATTGTTTAAGTAAAGGATAACAAAGATGCCGTGAGGCATGGAAAAGTTTTTCATAGGTAATAGGTAAACAAGATTAGTTTAAGGTAACAGATGTTAACCCTGTTTGCTGTTAACACAGCAACAGGTATTTGGGGGTGAGGGAAAGCATTTAAGAAATTGCATGAGCCTCCAATTTATTTTGAAAATTTAGATTTAGGTTAATAACGTACGCGAAAGTCTTTGATAAAAAGATTTCCGCGTTTTTTTGTCTGTGATTTTTGTTTATTATCGTAAAAATAGTAATTTCGCACGATGTTCTCAGCTAAAAAAGGAAACGAACTTCTGGCCATGATACGCGAAGGCCGGACAATGAACGGCAGTCAGAAGCTAAATCTGATTGTTCAGCTCAGCGTGCCTTCCATTCTGGCACAGCTCACAAACACCCTTATGGTCTACATCGACGCTTCTATGGTTGGCTCGCTTGGTGCCAAGGCTTCGGCGTCGATAGGCATCGTGCAGTCTACTACATGGCTTTTTGGCGGTCTTACGTCGGCCGCCGCAATGGGATTTTCGGTGCAGGCGGCCCATTTTATCGGTGCCAACGACTTTGTAAAGGCTCGTCAGGTGTTCCGTCAGGGCATAATGGCCACGGCCTTGTTTACGCTGATTCTTACTGCCGTATGTCTTGCCATAGCCGGTCCGCTGCCCTTGTGGCTTGGCGGAGGGACTGACATTGCGCCAGACGCATCACGCTATTTTACCATATTCTGCATGTCGTTGCCTGTGTATCAGTTGGGAATACTTGCGTCGAGCATGCTTAAAAGCTCGGGAAACATGCGTGTGCCGAGTGCCATCAGCGTCCTGACATGCCTCCTTGATGTGGTGTTCAACTATTTTTTTATATTCAGTCCGCGCCATGTCAGCATTCTCGGCCACGACATTTACATGCCCGGAATGGGCATGGGAGTGGCCGGAGCCGCCTTGGGAACGGCCCTTGCATACATTGTTACGGGCGTAGTGTTGCTGTGGTTTGCAACGCTTAAATCGCCCGAATTGTCGCTGAAACTGGAGAAATGGACATTTGCGCCGCTGTGGAACTATCTTCGCAACGCCGCAAAGATAAGCATGCCGATGGGTGCGCAGTATATGATGATGAGCGGAGCGCAGATTGTAAGCACGATGATTGTTGCCCCGTTGGGCAACTTCGCCATAGCCGCCAACACGTTTGCCATAGCCGCCGAGAGCCTTTGTTACATGCCGGGATACGGCATCGGCGAGGCTGCCACCACGCTTGTGGGGCAGAGCATAGGGGCCGGACAGCCGCGCCTGGCGCGCAGCTTTGCCTACCGTACCGTGTTTCTTGGCATGATTGTCATGGCGGCCATAAGTGTTGTGATGTATATCACGGCGCCGCAGATGATTGGAATAATGACGCCCGTTGACGAGATTCGCGAGCTTGGCGTTGGCGCCTTGCGCATTGAGGCTTTTGCCGAGCCCATGTTTGCCGCCTCGATAGTGGCCTACAGCGTATGCCTCGGTGCCGGCGACACGCTTGTTCCGGCCTGCATGAACCTTGCCAGCATGTGGTTCGTGCGCCTTACTCTTGCGGCTTATCTTGCGCCTGTTTACGGCCTGCGCGGCGTGTGGATGGCCATGGCCATAGAGCTTACGTTCCGCGGCGCAATATTCCTCTGGCGCCTGTTCAGCGGACGATGGCTCAAAGCAAAGCTGAGATAAGATGTATATGTGCTGTCGGACGGATGTCCGTCGTGATATAATTTGATAATTTTATTCGTCATCCGTAACATCATGAGGCAGATTTTCACTGCCGTTTTATAAGGATGTTGCGGATGACGAATTGTTTTACGGGTATAATATTTTGTGGCAGAATCATTTTATTCTGCCACAAAAGGATGATAAACAAGCGTTGAGGCTTACAGAAACGCAACTCTTTCCTTGGCCTTTTCAAAGCCGCTGATAAGTTCTTTCATCACCTCGCTTACCGGCTTTATAGTCTTTATGGCAGAGGCAATCTGTCCTATCTCAAGTTCGCCGCTCTCCATGTCGCCCTCAAATATTCCTCTCTTCGATGCCGCCTTGCCCAGTATCTCTCGCAGTTCGTCGGCCGTGGCTCCCTTGTCTTCGGCCTCGGCAACTTTGGTGTAGAGCGTATTCTTGATTAGTCGGGTGGGGGCAATCTTCTTCAGGCACAGCATTGTGTCGCCTTCGGCAAGTTCTGTGCATCTCTTCTTGAACTCTTCAGACGCCGAACTCTCCTCGGTGAGTGCGAACAGTGTGCCGGCCTGTATGCCTTCTGCGCCGAGAGCCATGGCTGCGAGCATGGCCTCGCCCGACGCTATTCCGCCTGCGGCTATGAGCGGCTTGGTGGTTGCCTTGCGCACCTGCGGTATCAAGGTCATCGTGGTTGTCTCTTCGCGTCCGTTATGTCCGCCGGCTTCAAAGCCTTCGGCAACGATTGCGTCTACGCCTGCCTCCTCGCATTTTGCGGCAAACTTGCTGCTCGACACTACGTGCGCCACCTTTATTCCGGCTTCGTGCAGCATCGGTGTGAACTTCTTCGGGCTGCCTGCCGACGTGAACACAACCTTTACGCCCTCGTCGATTATCATCTTCATGAGCCTGTCTATCTCGGGATACATCAGCGGAACGTTCACGCCCCACGGCTTGTCGGTTGTAGCTTTCATCTTGTTTATGTGCTCAAGCAGCGTCTCCGGGTGCATAGAGCCTGCACCGAGCAGCCCCAGACCGCCCGCATTGCTCACGGCAGAAGCCAGTCGCCAGCCGCTGCACCACACCATACCGCCCTGAACTACGGGATATTCAATGCCGAAAAGTTCGGTTATTCTGTTATTTTTCATAAGCATCTTCTGTTTTTGTAAAATAAAAAATATCGCTGCAAAGATAAGATTTTGCAGCGATATTCTTGTGTGTTTGCCGTTATTTTTTAGTCCGTCAGTGTTGTTGCATCATTTATTGCGCTTTACGTTTAGCATTTTGTCATGTAGGCCTTTATTCGTCAACAGGCATTTATCGTGAAAAAAGTCTATGGTTTGCCGATAAAAAGTGGCCCACTTTTTACTCAAAACTTAGCCACTTTTTATCCGTAAGTTATAGAGTTATTTTTGCATAATCAGCGTAAACATTTTTGCCATGCTTTCAGTCGCGTTTAATTTACCTGGATTTAATCAGACAGAAGGATAGACGTAAGAAAATAATAAATGTGAATTAGAAAAATAAAATCATAAATATCTTGTGATGCTGTTTCAGAAATATGCTTATTGTAAAAATAAAAACTTACTTTTGTGATAGGGCATGTAAAATTAAAAAATCATCATATGAATAAACTTAGCGTCTTGATATTATTTATGTCTTTGCTTTTCAGCGGTTGCTATCTTAATAAGACAGTGAGTGATTTTGTTAAAGCTGATGTTGGGTTAGGGATAACCAAGGATGATTTTATAAAGAAGTTCGGCGAACCCTATAGCATTAATAAAGAGGTTAACGAAAAAGGCGATTATCAGGAGGTGCTTTTCTATAAAGAAGAACTGTATAGGGAAGCATGGTATATTGTTACCACCTCGTTCGTCTTTGTTAATGGCAAGCTGGAAAAGCAGGAGGTTGTAAACGAGGAGCGAATGTTTTTTAACAATGACAAAGAGCAGAAGAAATAGTGTGCAATGCATGGCTATTTTGTGTATTTTATTTACATGGTTGTGTGTAACAATGAAAATGTATTGCAATTTAATTTGCATTAGTAGCAATAATTCGAATAAAATCTTGTTGAATTAATGTGAATAAAATAGTTTTTTGTATTTTTGTGTTATCAAAAAATATAAATCCTTATTTTACCTATGAATCACATTGAACGCTTTTTCGCTACAATAGAACGCAGGCCGGTGGATAGGCCTGCCGCATGGTTGGGTATTCCTGATGCCGCAGCTTTGCCAGGGCTATATGATTATTTTGGAGTAGATAACATGAAAGACCTGAAGGCGCGGCTTGGTGACGATATTTATCCTGTGGAGATGCCATATCATTCTCCGACGAGTAATGCTATATATGCTGCATTTGATTTTGCAAAGAAGAAGAGTGATGGCAAAAATGAGCATCGCACCCTTACGGCACCGGGATTCTTCGAGGATTATACTGACGCTTCTGCAGTAGAATTATTTGACTGGCCTGACCCTGAGAAGTATATTGATCCTGAGGAATGCAGAAAGGTGGTTGATGACGTACCTGAAGGCTATGCTGTATTGGGCGTGGTGTGGTCGGCTCACTTTCAGGATGCCTGTTCTGCTTTCGGCATGGAGGATGCATTGATAAAAATGTTTACCGCCCCAAAGCTGTTTAAAGCCGTAATTGACAAGATAACAGATTTTTATCTCAAAGCAAACGAGATATTTTACAAGGCTACTCAAGGTAAACTTCATGCAGTGTTGATAGGCAATGATTTTGGCTGTCAGCAAGGATTGATGGTAGGTCCTGAGCAGCTGCGTGAGTTTGTGTTCGACGGCACCAGAAAACTTGTTGCGCAGGCAAAGCGCTATGGACTTAAAGTTATTCATCACTCTTGTGGAAGTATTCACGACATTATTCCTGATTTGATAGAAATGGGGGTTGATGCAATTCATCCAATACAGGCTTTGGCTGCCAATATGGAACCGGAACGTCTGAAAGTTGACTTTGGCGGGCGTGTGTCGTTCTGTGGTGGTGTAGACGCCCAATATCTGATGATAAAAGGTACTCCTGATGATGTACGTGAAAAGGTTGCTTATCTTAAGGCCTTGTATCCCACAGGACTTATATTGTCTCCAAGCCATGAGGCTATATTGATAGACACTAAACCTGAGAATGTAGACGCTCTTTTTGATGCCGTAGGATGTGGAACAAGCCGCAAGCGCAGATATGGTAGTGTTATAGGTATAAGTCCGGATAAGTTGGAGGAGTACAAGAGATTGCATGCTGCCGTTTGGCCAAAAGTACTCGATATGATATACAAGTGCAACCTTAGAAATTATAGTATTTATTACAAAGACGGCCTCCTGTTTAGCTATTATGAGTATGTAGGCACTGATTATGAGGCTGATATGGCCAAGATGGCATCAGACCCCGAGACGCAGCGCTGGTGGGATGTGTGCATGCCTTGCCAGAAACCGTTAGAAACTAGACAAAAGGGCGAATGGTGGGCTGATATGGAAGAAGTTTTTCATGTCGACTGATTTAGAGAGGCAACGTCTGGTTCTGAAATTTTGATGTTTCTTATATAGAATTCGCATTAAATTAATGTGAATAAAATAGTTTTTTGTATTTTTGTAAAGAATTATTGAGAGTCTTGCAATCTGATAAACGTAACCTTGATAATTGGATATTTGCAGATTGAGGTATATTTATGATGCCGTCAGACTGCATTGTTGACAGATTTTTTACGATTGAAAAGCATGAAAATATGGGGAAAAATAATACGGAATATGAAAGCTGAAGATAAGAGTGGATTCTTCAGTCAAGAAACTGCGTCCTACCCATATAATAATGCTCCGCGTTATGCCGTGATAGATACAGAGATCGGTATGAAAGATCATAAAGTGCACGATATCGGTGCGCTGTGCCATGACGGTGCCGTGTTTCATAAGTCATCCAAAAGCGAACTGCTCAGTTTTTTGAAAGACGTTGATTATCTGTGCGGCCACAACATCATACACCATGACATAAAATATCTGTTTGAAGACGAGCCGTGTCCCTGGATTTTGGTTGACACACTCTATGTTTCGCCGCTGCTGTTTCCCGAACGTCCGTATCACAGACTCGTGAAAGACGACAAGCTGGTGAGCGAGCAGATGAACAATCCCGTGAACGACTGCGAGAAGGCAAGAGACTTGCTGATGGACGAAGTGGCACAATGGAATTTGCTGCCCGACGAAAAGCGCATGCTGTTCGCATCGTTATTGAAAGAAAAACGTGAGTTTGAAGGATTTTTCAAGATGGTGGGTGCAACGGTTGTCGACGACAGACCGGCTGACCTTGTACGCAGCATATATAAAGGAATGATTTGCGGCAATGCAGACGTGGACATGATAATAAGGCGGTATCCATGTGAACTGGCGTATGCGCTGGCGCTGATAGATACAACAGACCATCGTTCGGTTACTCCGGGATGGGTGCTTAAGAATTATCCTGCCGTTGAGTTTGTCATAAAGTTGCTGCGTGAGACAAGCTGCAGCGAAGGCTGCGACTACTGCAACACAAAGCTTAACGTGAGATATAACCTAAAGACTTTCTTCGGATACGACGGCTTTCGCACTTACGACGGGGTGCCGCTTCAGGAGCAGGCTGCCAAGGCTGCGATAGACGGCAAGTCGCTGCTTGCCATATTTCCTACAGGCGGAGGCAAGTCGCTTACGTTTCAGTTGCCGGCCCTGATGCAGGGCCGTTCCGTTCATGGGCTGACGGTGGTAATTTCGCCTTTGCAGTCGCTGATGAAAGACCAGGTGGACAATCTTGCAGACCGTGGCATAACTGACGCCGTTACCATTAACGGGCTGCTTGACCCTATATCGCGCTCACTGGCAATAAAAAGAGTGCAGGACGGCGACGCGTCACTCCTGTATGTTTCTCCTGAGACTCTGAGGTCGAAGACAATCGAAAAAATATTGATAGCGCGTAATGTGGTGAGGTTTGTCATTGATGAGGCCCACTGCTTCTCTTCATGGGGGCAGGACTTCAGAGTTGACTATCTCTACATAGGCAAATTTATAAGCGAATATCAGAAGAGGAAACGGTGCAAGACGCCTATACCCGTGTCGTGCTTTACGGCAACGGCAAAGCAGAAAGTTGTGCAGGACATCTGCGATTATTTCAGCAAGACGCTGAACATCAATCTTGAACTTTTTGCCTCTAATGCCTCAAGAACCAACCTGCGCTATTCGGTAATATATGCCGAAACTGACAATGACAAATATCTGAAACTCAGGTCGCTGGTGTCTGAATTCAACTGTCCGACTATTGTATATGTGTCGCGCACAAAGCGCACTGTCGACCTTGCGCGCAAGCTGACTTCCGACGGACTGAAGGCTTTGCCTTTTTACGGCAAGATGGATGCCGATGAGAAGATAAGCAATCAGGACGCCTTTATGAGCGGCAGGGTGCGCATAATTGTGGCAACTTCGGCCTTTGGGATGGGAGTTGACAAGAAAGATGTGGGGCTTGTTGTGCATTACGACATATCCGATTCGCTTGAAAATTATGTTCAGGAGGCCGGCAGGGCAGGGCGCGACCCCGAACTGACGGCACGCTGCTACGTGTTGTATAATGACAACGACCTGGACAAGCATTTCATATTGCTTAATCAGACAAAGCTTAGCATCAGCGAAATTCAGCAGGTGTGGAGAGCCGTGAAGAACCTTACAAAGCACCGCATGAAGGTCAGTTGTTCGGCATTGGAGATAGCGCGTTGCGCCGGATGGGACGATTCGGTGTATGACATAGAAACACGCGTGCGCACAGCACTCGCCACGCTGGAGCAGAGCGGATATCTGATAAGAGGCAACAACGTGCCGCATGTTTATGCTACAGGCATCACCGTGAAAAACATGGACGAGGCGAGAGAGCGCATAACGTCGTCGGTATTGTTCGGTAGCGACGAAACGGAGACCGCCGTGAGAATAATAAAGTCGCTGATTTCGCAGAAAAACATAGCTAAGGCGAGAGACGCAGAGGGCGAGTCGCGCATTGACTATCTGGCAGACATATTGGGACTGAGCAAGAGCGAGGTGGTGTCTGTTGTGGAACGTATGCGTCAGGCCGGCATATTGGCCGACAGCATGGACATTTCGGCATATTTGCTTGACGCTGGCGATTCAGAGCGTAAGGCTATGTTGCTGCTGACGAGGTTTGAGAAACTTGAGAAATACATATTAAGCAGTCTGCCCGATGAACCGCTTCGCATATCGTGCAAGCAGTTTAACGACAATGCCTTGAATTATGGAATAACCACGTCGAGAGAGAAAGACATACGCACCTTACTTTATTTTCTGACAGTAAAGGGATATGTGTGCAAGAATAAGGATGCACAGCATAACATGGAGCTGAGGCGCGTGGGCGATATGGAGTCGGGTATTAAGCGTCTTGAAAAGCGTATGGAGATATGCCAGGTTGCGATAGAATGGCTTTATGGGCAGGTGGATGATAAAGACGGCGACAAGTCGGGCAGCAAGCCGGTTATGTTCTCTGTTGTGGGACTCCTTAATTATATAAAGCAAAAACAAAAATCGTTTTTCACCGAATTAGATAATGTAAAACTCGATGATGTGGAAGAGGCTCTGCTGTATCTGTCGAGGATAGGAGCGCTCAAGCTTGAAGGAGGATTTCTTGTTCTTTATAATGCGATGAACATACAAAGAATAAAGGACACCAAATCGAGGTTCAAGCAGGAAGATTATCGCATGCTCAATGAGTTTTACAAGCAGAAGATACAGCAGGTGCATATTGTCGGTGAGTATGCCAACCTGATGGTGAAAGACTATGACGCGGCCCTGCAGTATGTCAGCGACTATTTCCGGATGGATTATAAAAAGTTTATATCAAAATATTTCAAGGGTGAGAGAGTTAACGATCTGCAGCGCAATCTTACGCCAAAGAAATACAAACAACTTTTCGGGCAGCTGTCGGAGCGGCAGATGGAAATTATCTCCGACAAAGATTCGCGCTGTATAGTTGTTGCGGCCGGTCCGGGCAGCGGCAAGACGCGTGTACTCGTTCATAAGCTGGCATCGCTCCTCTTGCTTGAAGATGTGAAGCATGAGCAACTCTTGATGCTGACGTTCTCGAGGGCTGCGGCGACAGAATTTAAGCAGCGGCTGATGCAGCTGATTGGCAATGCAGCCCACTTTGTGGAGATAAAGACATTCCACTCTTATTGCTTTGACTTGTTAGGGCGTATCGGTAATCTTGACGATGTGGACAATGTTGTTGGGCGCGCGGCTCAGATGATTGTCGACGGTGAGGTGGAGCCGTCAAAGATAGGCAAGACGGTGCTTGTTATTGACGAGGCACAGGATATGAGTGGCGACGAATATAAACTTGTAAAGGCACTTATGGATGCCAATGATGACATGCGCGTGATAGCCGTTGGTGATGACGACCAGAACATTTACGAGTTTCGCGGGTCTGACTCTAAATATATGTATCAGTTGACCAAGGAAGAGGGGAGCCGTTTTATAGAAATGACGGAGAATTACCGCAGTGAGCGTCATTTGGTTGATTTCTCTAACGACTTTTTGCGTAATGTAAGCCGGAGAATGAAGGTAACGCCTATAAAGTCGATGAAAGAAAGCGACGGTAGGGTAGAGGTCGTCCACTGCAATTCTTTGTATATGTATAAGCCGCTTGTGAATTGCTTGATGTCGCATAAGGGCAAAGGTTCGTCGTGCATACTCACACAGACCAACGAAGAAACGGTTACGCTTGTTGCCATTCTGCGCAGACACGGCATAAAATGTAAACTGATACAGTCGATGGAAGGCCTGCTCTTTTGGAACATGGTAGAGGTGAGATACTTCATGAAATACATAAGCAAGCATGTTACTTCACCGCTGATTCAGGATGACTTATGGGAAAATGCCAAACAGAAAACATTCTCGTTTTATGAAAGAAGTAAAAGTTTGGTGTATCTGAAGCGTTGCATAGAACTTTTTGAGCAGACCAGCAAGACTAAATATCTCAGCGATTTCAAGGAGTTTGTGTTTGAGTCGTCTGTCGAAGATTTCTGCGACCTGTCAGGGGCCGATGTCGTTGTATCGACAATACACAAGGCAAAGGGCCGTGAGTTTGACGATGTGTATATGCTTATCTCCGGCAATTATGCGAAAGACGACTGCCTGATGCGCCGCTATTATGTAGGAATGACGCGGGCTAAGCAGCGACTCTTTGTCTATACCAACGGCAATTGTTTTGACCGCCTGAGAGCAGACCGCCACATGGCAGACCGAGAGCAGTATGCCATGCCCGATGAGATAGTCTTGCAGCTTTCTCACAAAGACGTGTACCTGCAGTTTTTCAAAGGTCGTAAAAATGAGGTGCTTGCCTTGCGTAGCGGTGACAGGCTTACCTATGGTAATCATCTTTTGTATAATACAGCAGGTAATCCTGTGGCCAAACTGTCTGTCAATATGCAGAAGACACTTGCTGAATGGGAGAACAAAGGTTACAGTGTCAGGTCTGCATCAGTAAGATTCATTGTTGCATGGAAGCCAAAGGATGCTCCAAAAGATGAATCAGAGACTGCCGTTCTGCTGGCAGATATGGTTCTTTCATTATGACAGGTAGGCATATTATTTGCCGAATAAGGCAAACAAGTATCTGTGTGTATTAGTTTTATAGCACTTAACTGAAAGTCTGGATAAAAAGAAGAAAGTCCGTGTAACTCATTGAGCTACACGGACTTTCTATGATGTATAGACTGTTTTGCCTTACTTGACCTCCTCAAAATCGGCGTCCTGCACGTTGCTGTCGTCAGCCTTGCCGTTGTTCTGGGCCTGCTGGCCGCCGGCATTAGCGCCGTTGAAGCCTTGGCCTGCGTTAGGCTGTGCACCGCCTGCATTCTGATACATCTGTGCGCTGGCTGCCTGCATTACGGTGTTGAGGCCGTTGATGGCGTTGTCGATGGCTGTGATGTCACCGCTCTTGTGTGCATCGCGGAGCTGGTTGAGTGCGTTCTCGATGTTGCCCTTCTGGTCAGCCGGAATCTTGTCGCCGTTGTCTTTCAGGAAGTTTTCGGTAGTGAAGATCATTGAGTCGGCCTGATTCATCTTGTCTACACGCTCACGTTCTTTCTTGTCGTTTTCGGCGTTCTGCTCAGCCTCGGCTTTCATGCGGTCGATTTCTTCCTTGCTCAAGCCTGATGAAGCTTCGATGCGGATTGCCTGCTCCTTGCCTGTAGCCTTGTCCTTTGCAGAAACCTTCAGAATACCGTTGGCGTCGATGTCGAATGTAACCTCAATCTGAGGAACACCGCGGCGTGCCGGAGCAATGCCTGTAAGGTTGAACTGACCGATGCTCTTGTTCTGGGCTGCCATCGGGCGCTCACCCTGCAGAACGTGGATTGTAACCTCGGTCTGGTTGTCGGCTGCCGTTGAGAACACTTCGCTCTTCTTGCAAGGTATTGTGGTGTTGGCGTCGATGAGTTTTGTCATTACGCCGCCCATTGTCTCGATACCCAGTGTAAGAGGTGTTACGTCGAGGAGCACGATGTCGCCTACGCCGCCTTCCTTGTTAAGGATTGCGCCCTGGATTGATGCGCCTACAGCCACTACCTCGTCGGGGTTAACACCCTTTGAAGGCTCTTTGCCGAAGTAGTTCTTAACCAGCTCCTGTACGGCAGGTATACGGCTTGAACCACCTACGAGGATAACCTCGTCAATGTCGGCTGTGGTAAGTTTTGCATCTCTTATTGCGTTCTGGCAAGGAACGAGACAAGCCTGAATCAGCGAGTGAGCCAGCTGCTCGAACTGAGCACGTGTAAGAGTCTTTACCAAGTGCTTTGGCATGCCGCCTTCGGCAGTGATGTAAGGCAGGTTGATTTCAGTTGAAGTAGAGCTTGACAGCTCAATCTTAGCCTTTTCGGCAGCTTCCTTCAGGCGCTGCATGGCCATCGGGTCTTTAGAAAGGTCGATACCTTCGTTTGCCTTGAAGTCGTTAACGAGCCAGTCGATTATAACCTGGTCGAAGTCATCACCTCCGAGGTGAGTGTCACCGTTTGTAGAAAGAACCTCGAACACTCCGCCGCCGAACTCAAGGATAGAGATATCGAATGTACCACCACCAAGGTCGAACACAGCTATCTTCATGTCTTTGTTGGCTTTGTCTACACCGTAGGCCAAAGCTGCGGCTGTAGGCTCGTTCACGATACGGCGAACGTTGAGTCCTGCAATCTGTCCGGCCTCTTTTGTAGCCTGGCGCTGTGAGTCAGAGAAGTATGCCGGAACGGTGATAACAGCATCGGTAACTTCCTGTCCGAGGTAGTCTTCTGCTGTCTTCTTCATCTTCTGAAGAACCATTGCAGAAATTTCCTGCGGAGTATATTTGCGTCCTTCGATGTCTACGCGTGGATATCCGCCTTCGTCAACAACCGTAAACGGCACACGTGTTGTCTCTTTCTGGCACTGAGCGTATGTTTCGCCCATAAAGCGCTTGATTGAGTAAACGGTGTTCTTCGGGTTTGTTATGGCCTGGCGTTTTGCCGGGTCACCGATTTTGCGCTCACCGTCTTTTACGAAGCCCACTATAGAAGGAGTGGTGCGCTTGCCTTCACTGTTTGCTATTACAACAGGTTCGTTGCCTTCAAAAACTGCAACGCAAGAGTTTGTTGTACCTAAGTCAATTCCTATAATCTTTCCCATAATTATATATTTTTTTTGTTTTTATCGATGTTAATTAATTCGCTTACTTTTATACAAAACGTGTGCCAAAGGCGAAAATGTGGCATAAAGTGTGCCATGTGGTGACATTTTGTCGTGGTTTTGGCTGTCAGTTTACGGCTTTTGTGCTATTTGTCCTGTCTTGTTTTAACGTCAAAGCCGCCGCAGGCGTTATGCTGCGGCGGCTTTGACGTTAATGTTTCTTTATGTAGGACGTGCCTTATGTTTTTACGGCAATAGTCCTCTTGCGGTTTTTCCGTCTGGCAGTTATGCCGCCAGACATGCCGTGGGGCTTTATCAGAGTCTGATTTTCACTCCGGCATTCATCACGAATCCATCGAGCGGGGCATAAATGTCGCGGAACTCAGGATTGCTGACAGTGCCGGTGTAGATTGTGTCAAACCGTGTCTGACGTCTGTCGGTGAAGTTCTCGAAGTTGGCAAACACAGACAGCTTCTCCCATATTTTTTCCACCATAAGGCCAAAAATTGTGTATGATCGGCCTGTGCTGCCGTCGCTGAGTTTCTGCTTGCTGTAGAAATACGACTCCAGTCCTACGCGCCATTCGTCTTCAACCTCATACATGAGTATGGCGTTTATTCTATGTTTAGGTGTAAGCACGTTTTCTGACGTGACGCCGTTTTCCTTTATGCATGCGTCTGTATAGGTGTAGCCCAGATACAGATGCAGGTCGCGGTATCCGAGCTTTACGTTGGTTTCGCTGCCCTTGGTGTCTATGTGTCCGCTGATGTTGTCCATGCGGAACATGCCGTTTCCGGCCTGGCGCAGCTGCAGCGGCGAGTCGATGTATGTGTAGAAGAAAAGCTGGTTTACTGCAAACGACACTTCGCCTCCGAACAGGGCGGTGGCATAGTTTACGTCCCAGTTGAGGCCGTAGCTGCGCTCCAGTTTGTTATAGTCGTCGTCAACGGGCATTATGTTGCGGTATTGTATGCGCTCTGCATCCTCTGTAAATATGGTCGGGGCCTTGTAGCCGAAGCCTCCGCTTAGGCGCGACGACAGTTTTTCGTTTACCTTGAACAGGGCAGAAAGGCGCGGAAGTATGGCCCATCCGTAGTTGAACACGTGGTCGGCCCTAAGTCCGGCTTCGATGTTAAACCACGAGTTTGTCAGCCAGTTGTCCTGAATGAAGGCTCCTGCCGTGGTCTGCGTATAGTCGCGCTTGCCTGCCGCTCCGGCGTTTTTCTCCTTGAAGTCGTCTGTCCAGAGGTTCAGTCCGGCCACCCATTCGTTCTTGTCGCGCGTATGTGTGTAAGCCACTTCGGCAAACGATGATATCTGTCTGCCGTCGAACATATATGCCGGAATCTCTATGCTGCGGTCGAAGTATGTTCCGCTTACCTTGGCCGTGAGCTTGCTGCCTGGTGCAAATCTGTGTCCGAGTGCTGCCTGCAGCGAGTGGCGCTGTGTCTTGTTGCGTTCAAAGTAAGAGTGAGTGGCGTCGCCCTTGCCCTCTATATATTTGATGTCTCCGCCCAGACGGTTCTCGAACATTGTGTTCAGGGCTATGTTCATGTCGGTGTTTTCAGACAGGTATAAGAACAGTTTGGGATTGAACGTGAAGCGGTCGAACTCTGGGATGGCCGTAAATCCAGTGTCTGAAGGGTCGTATGCCCAGTTGCGGTTGTATGACAGCAGCGACGTGATGCCTATTTTGCTGAATTTCTGGCTGTAGAACATGCTTGCGTCGAGTCCTTTGCCGGTTGTGCCGTTGAGCAGGAAACTCAGCTCGCGTTTCTCTTCGGGAGTCTTTGATATGAGGTTTACCAGTCCGGCGATGGCTCCTCCGCCGTAGAGTGTTGACGACGAGCCTTTGATTATTTCCACCTGTTTCAGGTCGAGCGGCGGCGTCTGCAGCAGTCCAAGTCCGCTGGCAGCTCCGGCAAATGTCGGAAATCCGTCTTTCAGTATCTGCGTGTATCGTCCGTCGAGTCCCTGTATGCGTATTGCCGCATTGCCCGATATTGCCGATGTCTGTTGCGTGGCAATGCCGGTGCTCTCGTTCAGGAGCATGCGTATGTCGCCTGGTTTCATGCTCGACTTCTCGTCGAGTTCCTCGCCCGATATAAATTCTATTCGCGTTGGCACGTTCTTTATGCTTCGCGTGCCTCTGGTGGTCTGTATCACCAACTCTTCAAGTTCCTCTTCGTCTTCCTCCATATATATGGTCAGCATTGGGTCTCCGTCCAGCGGAAACGTCAGCGCCTTGCTCTTGCGTTCATATCCTATATATGTGAATACAGCCTTGTGGCTGCCGTCCGGCACTCCTGTAATGGTTACGTTTCCGTTGCCGTCGGTTACGCCCGACAGTGCGGTTCCGTCTATCTTAACGGTCACGCCCACCAGCGGCTCGTCGCTTCCTTCTTCCTTGACGGTGGCTTTCAGCGTGTTTTGGGCATAAATGCCCAGTGCCGACATGGCTGTTGCCATGAGCACAATTATTCTTTTTGTCATTTTTGATTATGTTGTTTTTATTGTTTTATGGCCGCATATAACCGCTGCTGCCGGTTCAGGCAGCGCATTTGTCTTCAGCCTCCGGCGCACGTTGTATGCGTCGCGGCCCGGTGCATGTATTGCGGCATTATGTGTTTTCTCTTGTTTTCGTGCCTGCCCTTTAGGCTTGTCAGGCTTTTGGCGGCTGCCAGATGGAGGGTGAATAGCCTGATATGAAATTCACCTTATATATAAAAACAACGTTTGGTGAGGGCTTGTAAACGGGTGTCCCCATGCTTGCCGTCTTGGGCTGTGTGCATCCGCTGCATGTGCTGCAGTGCATGAACGGCGAGCAGCAGTCGGCGCAGCTGCATCCGTCGTCTTGTCCGTTGCAGGCGCACTGCTCTTCGTCTTCGCAGAAAAGGCATCTGTCAACAAGGAACACGGGCATGGTAGAAAGCGCCATGACCATAGCTGCAAGAATTATCGACAGATGTTTCATTTTTACTTGTTGATTTATTTCGCCGGCAAAGTTATGCCTTATTTTTGTTGTGTCAAAATTTTTCTGCTTTCTTTTTTGACTTTTGAATAGTGTTATTTGTTAACCTTTGACACAATGCCGGTATATGTTTTCCGTCAGGGTGGAAAGTAAAAAATCAGGACAAGTGTTTTTTCTGGTCTAGAAAAACAAAAGCAAACTAATGTTAATCATACGCTGTGTAAATCACCGTTTTGTTAACATTGGTTTGCTTTTAAGCGTGTTTCCTGTTTCAAAATCACCGTTTTTTACGGTCAAAACCATAGTTTTTGCCGTGCAAAATGCATGCATCCGGCATATAAAAGCTATGCTTTTGCCGTCTAAAAGGCCATCTCTGCATTTTTTAACAATGCCGTTTTGTGTCCTGTCTTGAGCTAACTTGCTGTTAAGCAGGATGTTATGCAAGACGGAGATTTTGCGCGTTTTTTCGCTCCGAAACGCGGTTTCGCGCAGAGCATGGTCATTCTGGAGGCTTTAAAAACAAAAATTTTTCCTTATTTCAAAGCGGCAGATGTCCGCATCATCGGATAGATGTCACAGGTCGAACAGCTCCGTCGAGAGGTATCTCTCGCCCGTGTCGGGCAGCAGCGTCACTATCATCTTGTCATCGTTTCCTTCAGTCTTGGCCAGCTTTATGGCAGCCGCCACGGCCGCTCCGGCCGATATGCCTACGAGCAGTCCTTCGGTCTGTGCTATCTCGCGGCTCATAAGTATGGCCTCGTCGTTGCCTATGGTAACAATGCCGTCGGCTATTGCGGCGTCGTAAGTCTTCGGCACAAAGTTGGCGCCTATGCCCTGCAGCTTGTGCGGTCCGCTCTGTCCGCGGCTCAGCAGCGGCGATGCTTCAGGCTCAACGGCCACAATCTTTATGCCGGGGTTATATTCTTTAAGCCTCCGCCCCGTGCCGCTCAGCGTTCCGCCTGTGCCCACTCCGGCCACGAACATGTCCACCCGGCCCCCGGTCTGCTGCCATATCTCGTTGCCGGTGGTAACATAGTGGGCCTGCGGATTGGCCATGTTCTCAAACTGCTGCAAGATGACGGCACCCTCGGTGGCGTCTCTCAGCTCCTCGGCGGCCTTCACCGCTCCGGCCATGCCCTCGCTTCCGGGCGTTAGCCTTACCTCTGCACCGTAGGCTTTCACCAGCTTCTGCCGCTCAACGCTCATCGTCTCGGGCATTGTAAGTATCAGCTTGTATCCCTTCACGGCCGCCACCATGGCCAGGCCCACGCCCGTGTTGCCGCTGGTAGGCTCTATTATCACTGCCCCTGGCTTTATCTTTCCCTGCCTTTCGGCATCCTCAATCATGGCCAGCGCAACGCGGTCTTTCACGCTTCCGCCTGGATTGAAAAATTCAATTTTGGCATATATGGCCCTTTTCAGTCCGCATTGTGCCGACAGCCGCGCCAGCTCCATCAGCGGCGTGCGGCCTATCAGGTCGGTCAGGTTTCTTGTAATTCCGTCCATATCCCTATCGTTTTTAATGTGTTATAAAACATGTTGAAATGAAAAATCCGGCAACAGGCTTGCCCCCGGTGTTGCTTCAGTAAAACCGTGGACAGTCTTTTGCCGGACTTCAGTGTGTTGCCTGTATGTCTTTTGTGGCTTGATTATTTCTGTGCCACGCCCTGCTCCCTCATCATGTCGGCGCGCGACTTCGACTTGGTTACGAGCCATACGCCCATACAAACCAGTATTACGGCCAGACCCTGGCTGGGCTTGAACACGCCGATGCCCGTAAGAATGCTTACCGTTACCGACACGAGCGGCTGCACATAGTTGTATATGCTTACCACGGTGGGGCGCAGCGTGTGCTGTCCTACCATCATCAGAATGTAGCTTACGTATGTTCCGAAGAACACCACGAATCCCGTTTCGAGCCATGTACTTGTCGGTACGGCAGCATAGTTTATTCCGGCTACGTGGTTGAACGTGAACGGCAGGATAAGTATTGTGGCATAGGTGAACATCCATTTGTTCACGGTTATTACCGAATAGCGCTTTATCAGCTTGCTGAACAGCGACAGATACAGCGCAAACGACAGCTGCGCGCCCAGGCAGAGCAGGTCGCCGCGTATGTCGCCAACTTTTGAGCTTGTTGCGGCAGCGCTCGTAACGATGAGTATCACGGCTCCCGTGCATCCGAAAACCACGCCCAGGGCCTTCTTGCCCGTTATGGGCTCTTTAAGTATTATCGCGGCCAGAATCATCGCGAAGATAGGCATCGACGTTGTTACGATGCTTGCGTTGATGGGCGATGTTATGCTAAGACCTATGGTGTAGCAGCACTGGTTGGTTACAAGACCGAATATTGCGGCTCCTATCAGCATGAGCAGATCTTTGCGCGGAACGTGCTCTTTAGGCGTGAACAACGACGTGAGCCAGAACAGTATGGCTCCTCCTGTTACCCTGAACGTCACCATGTCGATGCCAGTAATGCCGTGCGTCATGGCGTCTTTGCCGAGCGGAGCCATCAGGCCCCAGAACGCACATGCGAAGAACAGGCAGAGGTGAGCTATAAGCGGACGATTGTTTTGCATGTTGTTTTTATTTTTTTTTTGATATATTTACAGGTGCAAAGTTACACAATTTCGGATAAAATACTTATATTTGCTGTCTAAAGTGCTTATGAATTTGATATTATGCAAAAATACGCTGAATATATTGAACAAATAGAGATAGAGTCGCTTTGGAGCGGACGTCGCCACGTGGAATGGTGTCTCGACAGAAAGGTGAACATTCTGAGCGGAATAAACGGCGTAGGCAAGAGCACAATCTTGAGCAAGCTGGTGAGAAGTGTCGGCGTTACAGGCGACATAACCAACCATCTGCTTAAAGGTGTGCACATCAAGGTATGTCCGTCTGATGCCACACATATTAGGTTCGACGTTATACGCTCGTTCGACCGTCCGCTGCTCAACGCCGACATGCTTAACGAGGTTGGCGCAAACCTTGTGACTGAGCTCGACTGGCAATTGTTCAAGTTGCAGCGCAAGTTTCTTGACTATCAGGTTAACATAGGCAACCGCATTATCTCTGCATTGCAGAGCGGAGAGCCCGATGCGGCAGTGAAGGCACAGCAGCTGTCGGAACCCAAGAAAAAGTTTCAGGACTTGATAGACGACCTCTTTGCTGACACTGGAAAGAAGATAATACGAACCGAAAACGAGATAAGATTCTCGCAGATTGGCGAGACGCTTTTTCCGTATCAGCTATCCAGCGGCGAAAAACAGATGCTGGCCATATTACTCACTGTGCTCATAGAAGACAATCTTCCTTATGTGCTGTTTATGGATGAGCCGGAAGTTAGCCTGCACATTGAGTGGCAGAAAAGGCTGATAGACCTTATTCTCGACCTTAATCCTAACGTGCAGATTATTCTTGCCACGCACTCGCCGGCCGTGATAATGAACGGATGGATAGATAATGTTACGGAGGTTAGCGACATTACTGACCAAAACTGACTTTAAGTCTGACGGATATGACCAAACGGCTGAAGGACAACATAAATTCAAAATATTTTGAGGCGGCAAACAGGCTGAAGTCGAAAAAGGCCCGCCGGCGCATCGTAGCTTATGTTGAGAGCTATGACGACGTTTATTTCTGGCGTGTGCTTCTCGGCAATTATGAAGACGACACAAGGTATTTTGAAGTGATGCTGCCCTCGCATAATACGCTTGAGCGAGGCAAGCGCTCTGTGCTTATGAACCTGCTCTACAGCAAGGTTGGGCAGGACATGATAGCATGTGTTGACGCAGATTATGACTATCTGATACAAGGCGCAACGGCCACATCGCGCAACATACTCAGCAATCCGTTTGTGTTCCACACATATGCTTATTCGATAGAGAACCTTCAGTGTTATGCTCCCTCGCTCCACAATGTCTGCGTAATGGTTACGCTCAACGACCATGCCATATTTAACTTCAGCGAGTTTCTAAAGCTGTACAGCGAAGCCATATTTCCGCTGTTCGTATGGTCGATATGGTATTACCGCAGGGACATATACACGCAATTCACTATCACCGAGTTTAACCGTGTGATAGAGATTGGCAGCTTTAATCTGGGTGCGCCCGAGCAGGTTATAATGAACGTGCGCAACAAGGTTTCAAAGAAAATCAACTGGCTGAATCATCATAACCCAAATGCCAAAGAGTCGTATCTGGCCTTGAAGAAGGAACTTATGGAGCTTGGCGTTACGCCCGCCACCACCTATCTTTATATACAGGGGCATCATCTGTTCGACAAGGTAGTGGTGCCGATAATGAGTAAAGTGTGTGAGCGGCTTGTACGCGAAAGGGAAGGCGAAATCAGACGTCAGGCAGTGCACTCAACGCAGATGCGCAACGAGCTTTCGTGCTATACTCACAGTGTTCAGGACATTGTGCAGATGTTGAAGAAGAACATCGGCTATTACAACTCGGTGCCGTTTCAGAATATGAGGCGCGACATAGAGGCTTATTTGCAGGCAGACAAGACAACGGCAGGCGGTGCTGAGCCGGCAGATTCATCATCATACAATAAAGAATTAGATAGCAACAATACGGAGAAAGAACAGCAATGATAATCGCTTTTGGCGTTTTTTACAATGTGTAAACCATACGTAACGGTGTTTTTTCTTAAAGCCATGAATAACGCATAATGCATCTGCCGCGGTTGAAGTAAAACCCAGAAGCAGATGCATTATCGTTTGTTTTTATATAAAAATATAAGTCAGTTTTTTATAAAGTAAAATCTTATATGCAAAATATTTTGCTTTTGTAACCCCAAAATTGCTTTTGCAGCTTATTGAAAACATCAGTTCTCCTTCCAGAAAGCAGGTGTGAACAGCACCAGTACGCTGAAAAACTCCAGACGCCCCATAAGCATTAATATGGAGCAAATCCATTTGCCGGCGTCAGGTATTATACTCCACGACATAGTGGGGCCAATCTCAAGTCCTAACGTCGGCCCAACGTTGCTGGCACAGCTCAGTGCTATTGTTATTGAGTTTGTGCTGTCTATGCCCATGCATGTCAGTGAGAAATATGCAAAAAGGCACACCGCAAGATATAGTGAAAGGAACACAAGCAGTGTGGCTTGTGCCTGATATGGCACGCTGTTGTTGTTTATTTTAACGGGAAGGATGGCTTTGGGGTGTATGATATGCTTGAATTCGTTCTTGATAATCTTCAGCAGAATAACTCCTCTTATGCATTTAAATCCGCCGCTCGTGCTTCCGGCGCATGCACCGATGAACATGCAGATGCTTAGTAAAACCCATGTTATATGTGGCCATTGGCCTGCATCAGCATTGAATATTCCTGTTGTTGTGATAAAGGCCATAACCTGAAACAAAGCCTGGCGCAGCGAGTCGGCAAAGCTGTAGTTCATGTCTTTTATTAAGAAAAACATTATTCCGGCTGTTGTCAGTGCTACAACGCAAAAGTAAAATCTGAGTTCAGCGTCCTTAACAAACGACTTTATCTTGCCCTTGAACATTGTAAGATAAAGCAGGGTGAAATTTGTTCCTGACAGAAACATAAAGATGATGGCAATATAATCCATCACGGTAGACTTGAAATGCCATATACTGGAGTTGTGGGGTGCAAATCCGCCAGTGGCCGTAATAGACATTGAGTAGTTGAGGCTGTCGAAGAGATTCATGCCTGCTATATAAAAAGAAGATGCACATCCTACCGTGAGCAACAGATATACCGCCCAAATTGACTTGGCGTTTGTGCTAAGTCGCGGATGCATCTTTGTTCGTATTGGGCCGGTGGCTTCGGCCGAGAACACCTTCATGCTTCCACCGACAAGCGACGGAAGGATGGCTATGGTGAAGAATACAATACCCAAACCGCCTATCCAGTGGGTCATTGAACGCCAGAACACGAGTCCGTGAGGCAGACTCTCAACATCATCTATGATGGTGGCTCCGGTAGTTGTGAATCCCGACATTGTTTCAAAAAAGGCATCGGTGAAGTTTGGTATGTATCCGCTTATTACAAAAGGCAATGCCCCGAAGATACTGAAAATAACCCATGTAAGCGTAACCAGCAGATAGGCGTCGCGCCTGCCCATGCTGTTTTCGGCATGATAGCCCTTATATTTCAAGCCTACGGCCGTAAGGATAGTTGCGGCTATGGTTATTATGAAAGCCATGATATCGTCTTCTTTGTAATAGAGAGACACGCACAGACAGTATAACATCATGGTGGCCTCGATAAAAAGCAGCGAGCCGATAACCTTGTATATGATTTTAAAGTTTATCATATCTGGCCTTTAATTGAAAAATTTTTCTATTTTACTCATGTTGATATTATGACAGAATACAACCACGATGTCTCCGGCTTCAATCTCGGTGTTACCTGAAACAAGGTGTCCTTCGCCGTTTCTTACCAGTCCGCCGATAGTGGTTCCCTTTGGCAGGCCAAGCTCATATACCTTCTTTTTTGTTATTTTGGAGCCGGGCTGTGCCGTAAATTCGGCCACGTCGGCGTTTGCCGTCATCAGGAATCTTGTGTTTTTTACGTCAGCGTCGAGCATCATCTGGTAGATATGGCTTGCAGCAAGGGCCTTTTTGTTTACTATCGTACCTATATCCAGGCTCTCAGCCATGCTCACGTAGTCGAGGTTTTCAACCATTGCTATGGTTTTTCTCACACCCATTCTTTTTGCCGTAAGGCATGCCAGAATGTTTGTTTCGGCGTTGCCCGTAAGTGCTACGAATGCCTGTGTATTCTTTATTCCCTCCTCAATCAGCAGCGGAAGGTCGCGTCCGTCACCGTTAATTACCATGACTTTGTCCGTGTCTACAATCTCGTTGATATATTCGCAGCGTTTTTCGTCTGCTTCAAGTATTTTGGCATTCATATATTCGGGCATGGTCAGCGCGGCTCTTATGGCTGTGTTGCCGCCTCCCATTATCATTACGTTCCTTACGTCTACGTAGTGTTCCTTGCCTACAATCTTTCTGATATATGGAATATAGTTGCGTGTGGTCATAAAGTAGACCATGTCATACATTTTCAGTTCGTCGTCGCCTCGTGGTATAATGGTGTCTTCGCCGCGTTTTATCGCTACGATGTGGTATGGCGATTCGGGCTTGCAGAGGTCTTTTAGCGGCTCGTTCAGAATCTCACATGTCTCCCTCAGTTTTATGCCGAGCATTATCAGTGCGCCGTTGTGCACGTCCCAGCGCTGCCTCACCCAGCTCATCTTCAGACCGTTTGTTATGTCGCGTGCTGCAAGGTTCTCAGGATATATGAGCGAGTCGATGCCAAGATTGTTGAAAAAGTCTTTCAGCTTTTCGTCAATAAACTCATAGTTGTTCACCTTTGCCACCGTTCTTTTTGCTCCGAGAGCCTTTGCCAGTATGCAACTGTTCATGTTCATGTTCTCGTCAGGCGTGACTCCGATGAACAGGTTGGCGTGTTGCACGCCGGCGTTTTTAAGGGTTTGTATGCTCGAAGGCGAGGCGTGGATGGTCATCAGGTCGTAGTCGTTGCTGATGTTGTTGAGTCTTTCCTCGTCTTCGTCGATCAGCACAATGTCCTGATCGTTGCGTGATAACAGCTTTGCCAGGTGTGTACCTATGGCGTAAGCTCCTGCAATGATGATTTTCATTTTACGTCTTGCTTGTTATTATATGCTGCCTATGACATTTTTTATTGCTGCGGCTATCGAGCCGGTGTCTATTCCGGTTATATGCTGAAGTTCGTTTACCGTGCCCTGCTCGATAAACTTGTCTGGCAGTCCGAGTCTTGTAACTTGCGTTGCGTAGCCGTTGTCGCTGAGCCATTCGAGCACTGCAGAGCCGAATCCGCCCTTGCGCATGCCGTCTTCAACAGTTATTATGTGCTTGAATTTTGATGCGGCCTCGGCCAGCAGCTTTTCGTCGAGCGGCTTTACGAAACGCATGTCGTAGTGGGCTATCTTTGCTTCTCCATATTCTTTCTCTACCGTTTCTATGGCTTTATCAACATTGTTTCCAATGGGGCCTATTGACATAACGGCTACAGTGTCGCCGTCTTTCAGCTTTCTGCCTGTGCCAATTTCTATTTCCTCAAACTTGTTTCGCCAATCTACGATAACGCCATTGCCTCGCGGATATCTTATAACGAAAGGCCCTTTGCCGTCGAGCTGCGCCGTGTACATAAGGTTGCGCAGTTCGTGCTCGTTCATCGGCGACGCTATTGTCAGGTTGGGCACAGGTCTTAGCGCGGCCATGTCGAAGGCTCCGTGGTGCGTGGCTCCGTCTTCGCCTACCAGTCCGGCGCGGTCGAGGCATATAACTACGGGCAGTTTCAGTATTGCCATGTCGTGAATGATGTTGTCGTAGGCGCGCTGCGCAAACGAACTGTATATGTTGCAGAATGGCTGCAGTCCTTCCTTTGCCATTCCTGCCGAGAACGTAACGGCATGCCCTTCGGCAATGCCCACGTCGAACGCCCTGTCGGGCATGGCTTTCATCAGTATGTTCATTGAGCAGCCCGTAGGCATGGCCGGTGTTACGCCAATAATGCGCGGGTTGGCTTTTGCCAGTTCGAGCAGTGTCTCGCCGAACACGGTCTGATATTTAGGCGGCACTCCCGTTTCGTCAGACATTATGCGCTCGCCTGTGTTGATGTTGAATTTTCCTGGTGCATGCCATATTGTTGCCGCCTTTTCTGCCGGTGCGTATCCGTGTCCCTTTATAGTGTGCAGGTGCAGTAGCTTGGGACCTTTCATGTCCTTTAGCTGTCTCAGCACCCTTACCAGTTCGGTTATGTTGTGCCCGTCGAAGGGTCCGAAGTATCTGATGTTTAGACCTTCAAATATGTTTTGCTGATGGCTTATTGCCGACTTCAGTGCGTTGTTGAGCCGTATTATGCCCTTGCGGCGGTCTTCGTCGAGATATCCTTTGGCGTTGAGCCATTTCGACAGCTTGAATCTAACATTGTTGTATGTCTTGTTGGTGTTCAGCTTCAGCAGGGCCTGTTTCAGTCCGCCTACGCTGCGGTCTATGCTCATGTTGTTGTCGTTGAGTATTATGAGCATGTCGTTGGGCGTAGTCGACACGTTGTTGAGTCCCTCAAAGGCTAGTCCGCCGCTCATGGCGCCGTCGCCGATTATTGCCACCACGTGCCTCTTTCCGTTGCCTGTTTTCTTTGCGGCCACGGCCATTCCAAGCGCTGCCGATATCGAGTTTGAGGCATGTCCGCACACAAAGCTGTCGTATTCGCTTTCTAAAGGCGACGGAAAAGGCATTATGCCGTTCAGTTTCCGGTTAGTGTAGAAACGGTCTTTCCTTCCGGTAAGAATCTTGTGGCCGTAGGCCTGATGGCCCACGTCCCATACCAGTCTGTCTTCCGGCGTGTTGAACACGTAGTGCAGGGCTACGGTCAGTTCTATTGCTCCCATGCTCGAGGCCATGTGCCCCGGGTTTACCGAAAGTTCTTTCAGAATGTCGTCGCGCAGCTCTTTGCACAGTTGCGGCAGCTGTTCTTCTTTCAACTTTCTTAGGTCGTCGGGATAATTTATTTTGTTTAGAAGATTAAAATCGTTAGATTCCACGGTCATCTTGTTATTGAATGTAAATGCAAAGATAGTGTAAAGTGAGTGAAGAACAAAATAAATTTGTTTATTTTTATTAAGGTGTAAACTGCTTTTGATTTTATCTCTCAGGTGTTTCAGCCAGCATTTATGTGAATATATATGTAAAATGGAAGGTCTTATGGTGTGTTTTTCAATAAAAAGATGTAAATTTGCGACAAACAAAAAAATAAAGAAAAAATGAACATTAACAAGGGTATTTTCATGTCTGGCATTATGGCAGCCGTGCTGTCGCTGCCATGTCATGCACAGACAAAGGACGGAGGCATATCGGCTGATATGCTCAGGGAGATTCAGCAGTCGCAGAAACTGACAACTGCCGACAAGGCTTTGTTTAACGCCGTGGCGTCTAACAGTATCGACAATCTGGCTCAGAACTACGCCAACCAGGGCGCTCTCGACACCTATTTCAGCGTTGAGACCAAGTCGCAGAACATCACCGACCAGAAGCAGAGCGGCCGTTGCTGGATGTTCAGCGGATTTAATGTGCTGCGCTCAAACTTCGCCAACCGCACCGACTCGCTGCGTGTCGACCTGTCGCAAGACTATCTTTTCTTCTGGGATCAGCTGGAGAAGTCTAATCTCTTCCTGCAGGGCGTTATCGACTGCGCGTCGAAGTCTATGGACGACGTGCGCGTGCAATTCTTCTTCAAGAGTCCGCTCAACGACGGCGGTACATTCTGCGGTGTGTCAGACCTTGTTGACAAATACGGACTTGTGCCTGCAGAGGTAATGCCTGAGACATTCTCTGCCGAGAATACATCTAAGGCTACGGCACTGATTAAGTCGAAGCTGCGCGAGTTTGGACTGAAGCTCCGCGACATGGCAAACGGCGGAAAGAGCGCAGCAGAGATTAAGGCTGAGAAGACAAAGATGCTTGGCGAGATCTACCATATGCTGGCTCTTACTATGGGCGAGCCTGTTAAGGAGTTTACTTACGCCTTCAAGAACAAGGACGGACGCACCGTTACCGAGGCAAAGAAATACACCCCGAAGTCGTTTGCTGCCGAGATGCTTGACGGCAAAGCCATAGGCGGCTCTTTCATCATGGTTATGAACGACCCGCGCCGCGAGTATTACAAGACTTACGAGGTGGAATACGACCGCCATACATACGACGGAACTAACTGGAAATATCTTAACCTGCCGATGGAAGAAATAGCCAAACTTGCCATCGCCTCTCTGAAAGACGGCAAGAAGATGTACAGCTCTTACGACGTAGGCAAGTTCCTCGACCGCAAGCGTGGCTATTGCGACCCGCGCAACTATGACTACGGCTCGCTCTTCGGCACAACATTCGGCATGAACAAGGCTCAGCGCATCATGACTTACGACAGCGGCTCTACTCACGCCATGACTCTTACGGCCGTTGACCTCGACGCCAAGGGCAACCCCACAAAGTGGAAGGTAGAGAACAGCTGGGGCGGCGACTGGGGCCAGAAGGGCTGCCTGATAATGACCAACGAGTGGTTCAACGAATATATGTTCCGCCTCGTTGTCGACAAGAAGTATGTTCCTGCCAAGACTCTTAAGCAGTATGAGCAGAAGCCTGTTATGGTTATGCCCGAAGATCCGCTGTTCTTGTTGGATGAATAGTTCTTTTAGGAGTTAAGAAGTTATGGAGTTAAGGAGTTAAGACAAATGCTTTGACGGGAAAAAGTAGTTAAAGGAGCGTATTTAAGTGAAGAACGAAGAGTGAAAAATCCAATTGTTTTGTGGATTTCTCTCAGGAGTTAAAGCCATATGCTTTGTTGATAATGGAGTGATTAGGGCTTTTGCTCTTGACGATTGATATCTGCGAAGATTAACTCTTTAATTTGTCTTTTATTCATACTTAAAAATAAAATCCGTCGGACGTCCTTTTGTCCGGCGGATTTTTTATGTCTATGAATATAAAATATTTTTTCAGAACTTTAGGTTTATGCCTGCCATCACTGTGCGGCCTCTCAACGGAACGCGCAGGAATGTGTAGTTTGAACCTTGATATGACGAAATCTCGTAGCTTTCGCGGTTAAGCAGGTTGATGGCTGTGAGCGTTACGCTGAGCGTTTTGTTGAAGTCATACTTTGCTCCGGCGTTCAGAAACAGGTTGGTTGAATATTGGTTGTGGGTTATCTCGTATGTGGTTCCGGCAGCATCTGCATACAGGCGCAGAGCTTTTATCGGCATAAAGTCGAGGCTCAGTGAGCAGTATGCGTTTTTCAGAACGTTGTCTGTTGACGAGAAAGTGTCGGGGCGTTTCCATGTTATGTTGCCTGCAACGGTCAGGTTTGCCGTCAGCCAATTAAGTTTGTCCCATGACGCACCCACTTGCGCGTTGGCGGCATTATATCTTATATAGCCTTCAACGCCATTCTGTGAGGCAAGCGCCTTGTTGTAAGAGTAAGAGACAGAGCCTTTCAGCGTGAACATTGCGTTGCGCCATATCTTCTTAACGTTGCCGACACCGCTGAATGATGTGTGCGTGTTGTCGGCCCATACAGGATTTATCAGCGTCAGGTCGCTTGCGTAAAGATAACTGAAATAACGGTCTTGATTAATCTGCTGCCAAATGGCATACACATTCCATGACAGCATTGTAGCTGTGTTGAGCCATGACAACCGTATGCTGGCAGTTTTTGTACGGCTGAACGACATTGAGTCAGTGCCCAGCGTATAGGTGCGGTAGTTGTTCATCATTGTCCCGTAGAAAGGCACGCTCCGTGTGTCGGCATTGCGTATGATGCCCACTGACGCGTCGACAGATGCCATTGTGCTGAGCTTATAGTCGATGTCGAGCATTGGCGAGAACATCACCTTGTGCGTCTTTATGCCGCGCATCGGGTACGAATAAGAAATATATTCCACCGGCAGGGTGAGTGTCAGCGAGCCGTCGGGCAGGTTGTATTCGTATTTCGGCTCAAGGGTGTGAAGCCAGTAGCTGCCCGTCATATCGTCCTTAACACCGCTCACGGTTGTCTCGTTGCGCTTGTATTCCATGATGTAACCGATGCCGAGACTGCCGCCGAAAAGGCTGAAGTTGGTGCCTATGCGGTTGCGCGTAAACAGGTTGCGCAGTCTTGCAGTATAGTCTGTCGGCACTTCTTCATAGCCTGATGTAACGCCGAGCCGTTCGCGCGAGCCGTAAAGGCGCACTATCGACGACACGTCGAAGAGCATCGCATCGGTGCTGATTGTTGCTTCGAGTATGTTCTGCACGTCATACTGCTTGCGCTTTACCTGCTCCTGCAATGTGCCACTGTTGCTGTTGCCGTTGTTTAGGGCATCGCCGAGTCCTAACGTTGCCGACGCTTCATCCGTGAGATACATGCTCTTTGTGTTCTGTTCATACCGCAAAATGCCCTTCACAAGGTCGTTCCTGTTGTGTATGTCGTTGTTTTCAAACACGTTTACGGTATCGTCCTTGGCAGTGTAACTGTTGAAAATACTGTCCTGCTGCAGTCCGCTGTCATGATAATACATCACATTCATGCGCAGCGTCTTTTCCTGTGTGAAGGCGTGCAGATAGTTAAGTCCCATGTAATACGACTTGTTTTTAAGATAATACAGCTGCGAGATTGGCGGCGTCTGTGCCGTTGGTGAGTACATGAAAGGCGCGGGCAGCGGCTCAGTGGTGTACATTCCCGTATAGCTGTTCATGCCTCGGGTAAGACTCTCCAGACTTATTCCGCAGTTGTTCATCATTCCTGTGAACAGCAGCTGGTTTTTCTTGTTTATGTTTATTGCCGTCAGTCGGTTGTCCCATGTCACGGGACTTCCGCCTATGTTGCCGTCGGCCTCGCCGAAGGGGCGCGCCTTGTAGCCTTGCTTCAGTTTCAGGTTGAGCGTTGCGCGGTCGTTGCTCACCTTGCCTTCAAGGGCCTTTATCGGCTGGTTGCGCTCCATTATCTGCACCTGCGCCACGGCTTCGGCAGGCATGTTCTGCGTAGCCTGGTTATATTGTGCGCCCATGAGGTCGAGTCCTTCTATGTTCACTTTGTTTATCGGCTTGCCCTGATAGCTTATTTCTCCGTTGTTGCTCACCTCTATGCCCGGCATCCGCTTCAGCACGTCTTCTATGCTTCGGTCTTGTTTCTGTCGGAAGGCGTCAACGTTATACAGCAGCGTGTCCTTGCGCCGTGTTATAGGGTCGGCTGTCACGGTTACGTTTTTCAGCTCTACGGCCTTGCGCTCAAGTCGCGCGTCATACACGTTGCAGCCTTCTTTGAGCGGTATGCGCCGCGTCTCGTAGCCGAGAAACGCAAACTCAATCTGCCGTCCGCCGTTCACGGCTTTCAGCCTGTATGTTCCGTCTCTTCTTGTCAGCGCGTATGCAAGGAGCGAGTCCTTGCCGTCCAGCAGTTTGCACGTAACGTTGCCTACGGCTTTTCCTGCAGTATCGGTAACTTTTCCCGAATAAGCCGTCATGTCATTCTGAGCCGCCGCACTAACGCAGTCAAGCATCAGAGAAAACAATATTAAGATAAAGTCTTTTACCATTTCAATTCAAGCATATTACTCGGACGGCGTGGATAATTAGCCTCTTGCGACACCCATTTGCCGTTCACTTTAGTCTTTACTTTAAAAACTTCTATTGAGAGATTATCATAGTTCTCTATATCGTTGCGGCACGAAGTTAGAGCTTCTTCGCGGCTTACAGTCTTCAGCTTGCCCCAAAACTCTTTTTCATAAAGATACATGTCGCGGTAAGAATGTGCCTTCTCCATGCCGGCATAGGTGAATATCCAGTTGCCTTTTGTGTCACGGATATCTATTATCAGTCCGGGCAGTCCGTTGAATATATACGGTCCGTAGGGCAGGTTTATGTTATCGGCATACCATGCCACATAATCTCTTCCGGCATAGCAGCATGTGGCTTTCTTGCAGGGAATGTCACTTATTATTGTGTCTCCCGCTGCAAGATTCCAGGCGATCTGTGGCGTGAAGGAGTATTCAAAGTTATATAAATTGTCATAAAACTGCACTTTGGTCTGATAATCAGCAAGGTCAGTAATGCTAACTGTGTAATAGTTTATTCTGCCTATTGCTTCATTCCATGTTTTGATGGCCTGTCTGTCGCGTGCGTTTTTCTTGCTTTTTTCCATGTAAATATCCATCGAGTCGAGTGCAAGCTGATAATAGTCGCCATACTTTGTATATTTATCTGATATTTGCAACAGTGTCTTTGCCTCGGTATATTTATCCGTCTTGGTGCTGTCTTTCAAGTATTTCAGGTCGTAATACACCGCGATTTTGGCCGTGTCGTACACTTCTTTTCTTATTTTCCTGAACGCATCCAGACCTCCGTCATAGCTTGTTATGCGTGGCATCTGTGCTTTTACAGACATAGGCAATGTGCATAAAATAGCGATTAATGAAGGAAATATCCGTTTCATATATTCTTAGTTATACTTAATCGTAAGTATTTTACCATTCCAGTTCAAGCATATTGCTCGGGCGTGGGGCCATCATTTTATCAAAGTTTGGACCTTTTTTTACAACTGTCATAACTCCGCTTTCAATAGCGATAGTCATAAAGTTTTCTTTTTCGTTACGGTAGGCTGATAAGGCCTTTTCTCTTGTTGTCTTTTTATATCTCTTGTCTTTATAAAGATACATCATATCTGTTGGCGCGGCTTTTGATATGCCGTTGTTTGTGAATATCCAATTCAGTTTGTCGTCATACAGTTTCATAACGAGTCCTGGCAGTCCGCCGAAAACAAAAGGACCATAAGGCAGCGGCATGCTTTCGGCGTACCATGCTATGAAGTTGCGTCCGGCGTATCGGCATGTCGCTTTTTTGCATTGAAGGTCGTTTATTATGGTGTCTCCAGGCAGCAAAGTCCATTGGATTTGTGGTGTGGGGTAGGTGTATTGGTATTTGTTCAATGGTGATCTCAGTTGCACGGTAGTCTGCGAACCTTTCAGGTCGGCAAGCATGATGTAGTCGAATGTCGTTTTAGTTACAAGCATATTGAAATCATCATTTGCCTTTTTGTCGTGTGCGTTCTTTTTGCTCTTAGCTAGATAATTGTTTACGGAGTCGGCCTTTATTTTGTAGTAGTCGCCAAACCATGTGTAGTTGTCAGATACCATCAATAACGTTTGTCCCTCCCTGTATTTGTCCCTTTTAGTGGAGTCAGGCAAGAAACTCACTTTATAAAACACGTTGACATCTGTTGTGTCATAAAGAGTATGATTGATTTTTTTATACGCGTACATGCCTCCGTCCGGGCTTGTCATAAATGCTCTCCCAGTTTGTGCACGGCCTATATGGCATAACAACAGGCATAATACTAAAATGCTTATGTGTTTCATTACTATTTTATGTTTATTTTCTTAGATATTTGTGGCGGTTTGGTTTGCTTTATCACAAAGGTCAATGCCGTTGGCTTTGTGTTTAGTTCTGTCGTCTGCGAAGTGTTTTTGTATGGCAAATATCTTAGCCTGCATAAATGATATGTTTCACACTTCTTTTTGCCTTCGTGTTGATGACGGCTTAGAATAACTCATTGAAGCAGAATCCGCCCGGCGTTGCAAACAAGTGATGCAAGGCTCGTGCATGGATGAAATATGCGTCGGGCTACAAGACTGATTGTAGAGGCCGACTGCAAAATTACAAAAATCTTATATATATATATGTATAAACGCCAAATTTGGGGTTACATTTAACCAAGTTTTAACATATTAAATTCAGCGTGCCATTTATTTCTAATTCTGAATCAAGTCTTGATAGTCTAAGTGAAGAACGAAGAGTGAAGAGTGAAGAATTCAAATGTAAATTTGCCTTATAACAACAAGGCATATGGATTCTTCACTCTTCACTCTTCGTTCTTCACTTATATTATACCAGGTGGCTTATCAGCTCCTCGCGGTCGCCGGGCAGAAGGTCGATTACGGGGATTTCAACCATGGTGTAGCATCCGGGCTGCTGACGCATAGATGCGCGCGCAACGTTTACGAGCACCTGACCTGTCAGGGCAGGGTTGTTGATGCTCATGTTGAACTCCATGCGCTGGTTCTGAGTCTTTCCGCTCACACCCTTGCGCACGAGGTTTACGCCGTGGCCCATGTCCTGCACAGCGTCAACGCTGTCAACCTGCATAACGTAAGTCTCGTCGCTTGCGAAATACGGGTCGGCCTTGATAGCCTTTGTAACCTCCTCAAGACTTGCGCCCTCTTCAAGCTCAACGTAAACCATGCGGCGGTGTATGCCTTCGCCCTTAGGTATGGTCATTGACAGAGCGTTCTTTACGCCCTCTTTAGAACGCACGCATACAGAGTGGCCCATGCTCATGCCCGGACCGAAGTTGGTGTAGCTCAGTCCTTTAGGTGCAAGGCTCTGCATAAGTGTGCGTACAACGCTGTCAGAACCCGGGTCCCATCCTGCTGCAATCACAGCCACAGTGCCGTGTTCCTTGCATATCTTCATCAGGTTAGAACGATATTCGCGTATGCTTGTGTGTATGTCGAAGCTGTCTACGGTGTTGATGCCGAGTGCAAGAATCTTTGTTGCATACTCCTCGCAGCTGCGTGTCGGTGTGGCAAGGATGGCCACGTCAACATCTTTCAGCTCAGTGATGTCCTTCACCACTTCATAGTCGGCCAGCTCTGCCGGCTTGTTCTCTGCTCCGTGGCGTCTTACTATACCTGCAATCTCGAAGTCTTCAGCTGCTTCGAGTGCCTCAACGGCAAATTTGCCTATGTTGCCGTAGCCCACTACGGCTGCTCTGATTTTCTTCATATTGTCTAAAAATTTATCTGATTCTTTATTATCCTACTTCTTTTATTTATGCAAAGATAATGCAAATCGAATGCAGAACCATCAAGCTTGCTTGAATGTTATGCTGAGATGCAGCTTATCTTATGCAAAGATAATGCAAATCGAACGCAGAACCACTAAACTTGTTTGTTGAAACATGTTTAAGTGTTATGCTGAGATGCCGCTTATCTTATGCAAAGATAATGCAAATTTTCAGTTGACGGATAATTTGTATGTGTTTTTTCAACAATAATCAGCGTTAATGTTATTAAACGTAACTGAAAATATTATATATCTTACTTTCTGAACGTGTTAATTAGGCAAACGGCAAAGGATTGTTACCTGGCTTAAAAACGACCTGTATGTAGGTCTCTGTTTACAGCTTATGCAGCCGCATGTTTAGTCGCACATTCAGTGTCATGGCGGTTGTTGTGATGTTTCATAATGAAAGCAATAAGTGCATAATACCGTTCAAAGTGATATCTGACTTTTGTCAGGATTTTCTGTCGAAATAGAATTTTGAGAGCCTTTGGTTTGGTTCAGATGGTAAAGCATATTTACAATAAATCGCAAAAGGTATGCTTTTATAAAATAACTCGGCCACTTTTTATCCGAAAATGGCCCGTTTTCGCATCAAAAACAGCCCACTTTTCAAGGCAAAAAGCCCTGTTTTTAGGCCGTTTTAGGCCTGATTTTGTTGCACATAATGACTATGATTAATGATAACACACATTCGGTCAACTAATTATAATTGCACACGAAAACGGCCCGTTTTTACGCCCGACAGATTTTATTTTTCAAATATCGCCGTCTGAGAGCGTCAAGGAAAATCAGAGTGTAAGCAAAAAGAGGAAATTTGAGTTTAAGTGAAGAGTGAAGAACGAAGAGTGAAGAATTCAAATGCGTTGCAGCTGATTAAGGCTAACTCTTAGCCCGAAGGGCTTCACTTTAGTAACCGTGGGTGTGCCACCCACGGATTATTACTCAACAAACCGACAGCACCCGAAGCGGTGCTACTTCAGAGTTATCCTTAGTTTTGATACCAACGTCAGAATACAAAATATAAAGAAGTAGCACCGCTTCGGGTGCTTTTATACCTCATTGGATATCCGTGGGTGTGCCACCCACGGTTACTAAAGTGAAGCCCTTTGGGCTTATTGTTTTTATTTGTTGCGTAAAGAAACCACAAAACTAATATTCCGGCAGATTTATACTAATTGTTGAACGCAGCAAAATATAATAAAGTAGCCGATGGTCAGTAAAGCTAATTTCAGTCTACAAAACTTCTGATGTTAAATGAAAAAGTCCGTCTCTTAATTGTTCATTTGTCTTAATTTTATTAAATTTGTGGCGATGATTAAAGTGTAATTAGGCATGTTGATGTCTTTTGTGATAAAGAATTATGGGGCTGTACACTTTGTAACTTAAATCTAAAACAATAAAAACCTTGTTGTGTAAAAATGAAAATAGAAATTAAGAAAATATTGTTGCCGATAGTGTTTCTTGCCGCATCTGCAAGCTTTATATTAGCCGGTCAAAGTTGCAGTATGCCTAAAGGCAATACACAGCCGGACACGATAGTACGTGCAGAGTTTGTTGATTCATCTGATGAATGGAAGGACACAGAATATTATGTGACAACAAAAAAAGATACTTCTGCGCTTTCGTGTATAATAACGACAAGAGATGGTAAAGTGAAAAATGTTGAGTTTTATAATTTGGTTGGTCCAAAAATTTGTTTTACTGGAAAAAATATCAGTAAAAATGACACTGCGGCAGTGGGATATGCATCTCCTATTTCTTATGATTTTTATAGTCCCACATATAAAGAAACAATCCATGAAATAGAGCTATGCTTAGACGCAGCATCCAAGGTTTACGATTTAACAACAATGGATGCGATGTCTGGGTTTTTGTCTACATTTGGCGATATAGCCGTAATGACAACCAATCTGCTGAATGCAAATTGTAAGCTTAACGAGCATGGCTATTATTGGCATTCGGATATGACGAAAGAGCTTGCGAAGACTCCTTTGGCAGAAGACCTGAGCATAATGTTGAAAAAGTATAACCGTAGGGTGAAACGCATATCATGTCAGGAAGGAATATTGACTATTCCAAAAGAGGCAATGCTCGACAGCAATATTTCGAAAGATTTGTCAATTCCTGATACGGTTTGGGAGGTCTCGTTATACATTAAGTTGGAGCCGTTACAGCAGAAATAACGGTAGACATCATATTGTGAAAGTTTTAGATGGACTGACAGTATTATTATGAAAATTTAAAAGCTTTTTTGTAGTGCTTTTGATGTAAACAAGTTAAATTTGTGGCGATAATATATAAACCGAGCCTATGAAAATATCTTTGTTCATCGTTGCTTGCATCATCTTTATTGCTGCGCCTGTGGTGATGTTGGGTAAGGCAGACATGCTGATACCCGGACTTAAAAGAATGTACCCGGGAACATTAAGCAAGTCAGACCTGCGCGGAATACGTATTGTTTCAGGCATAGAATATATGCTTATCAGTGGTGCCACGCTGGCTGTGGCGCTGTATCCTTCATGGGCTACGCTGCTTGCTGCCGCGTTGTTTATATTGGTTACGATGTTTCTCGCATACCTGTGTGTAAGAATATTCTTTCATGCCAAGTTCACCATTGGAGATGCCATTGCGTCTGTAGTAGACTCCGTGTTAACGCTAATAGCTTTTTAAGTGAAGAGTTGGATTTTTATTTGGAGTTAAAGGAGTTATAGTAGTTATCGCCAACAAGTTGGCTAGGAGTTAAAGTCAAATGTCTTGTGGGTATTGTCTACTTACGTGGTATTCCATGTGCAACTGATATGAATCAACAAAACTAATGTGCCGGCTGATTTGTAATCTGCCTCTGTAGTCGACTCTGTGTTAACGCTAATAGCGTTTTAAGTGAAGAGTGAAGAACGAAGAGTGAAGAATTCGATACTTTTGTGGATTATTGTTATTTCACTTTTCATTTAACCGCCTGTGCAACCGATATGAACCAACAAAGCTAATGTGCCGGCTGATTTGTAATCTGCCGGAATTGAATATAAGGATTTTCAATCCGCTTGCTTCCTATTTTTATCTTAGGTATGAATTTCGGATCACAAATTAGCTTCTCCGATTACTTCCAATTTTGATTAATAGGTATGAGTTGCGGATCACAGATCCTGATATTTATTGCTGTCGGATAGCATATCCGACAGAACAATAGTCTTGTTGCTTCTTTTCGTTCCAAGCCATAAATTATTATAGTTATAAGACTAATGCGCCTAACATTCTCGGATCACAGATTAGCTTCGCTGACCGTTGGTTCTGATACTTAATGCTGTCGGATGTCATATCCGACAGAACAATAGTCTTGTTGCTTTCTAACGTTCCGTAGTTAAAGTCAAATGTCTTGTGGGTATTATCTACTTACTTGCATTTGGATTTTTCACTTTTCTCTTTTCACTTTTAACTTAATAAAGATTGCAGATTTTTTTGCTTGTTGACGAATAAACCTTAACTTTGTGGCACAATAACATATCATACTTTAAAATAACATGGACAAAATATTCCTCGAGACGCACGACGTAGTGAAGCGCTACGCTAACCATACTGCACTCAACGGAGTAAGTATAAAAGTGCCCGAAGGCAAGGTGTTCGGACTGCTTGGACCGAACGGCGCCGGAAAGACAACCCTGATAAGAATAATCAACCGTATAACCGTGCCCGACTCAGGCAGCGTTACCTTCAACGGACATCCGCTGTCGGTAGACGACATCTGCAACATCGGCTATCTGCCTGAGGAACGCGGACTGTACAAGAAAATGCGCGTGGGCGAGCAGGCCATTTATCTGGCACGGCTGAAAGGACTGGATAAGGCCGAGGCAGAAAAAAGACTTAGACAATGGTTTGATAAGTTTGGCATAATGCCGTGGTGGGGCAAAAAGCTCGAAGAACTGTCGAAGGGTATGCAGCAGAAAGTGCAGTTTGTTATAACCGTGCTGCACAGGCCGCAGCTGCTGATATTCGATGAGCCATTTTCGGGTTTCGACCCCTTGAACGCAGAACTGCTGAAGCGCGAGATACTTGAACTTAAAAACGAAGGACACACCATAATATTCTCTACGCACAACATGTCGTCGGTGGAGGAGATATGCGACAACATAGCCCTGATAAACCATTCGGAAGTGGTGCTGCAGGGCGATGTCAACGAGGTGCGCTCACGTTTCAAGACTGACACCTACCGCCTCGGACTGGCTGCCGGCAAGCAGCTTGTGCCCGTGGAAGGCATTGAGGTGACAGAGACAGAGAACAAGGGCGGCGAGACGATATACACCCTGCGCAAGAAGGCCGACATGAGCAACGCGCAGCTGCTGGGCGCGGTGTCGGCCAACAACGAGATAACATCGTTTGCCGAATGTCTGCCCTCGATGAACGAGATATTCATCAGGACCGTGGGAGGCGACGGCGCGACGGAAGAAAAGGCCGGAGAAGATAGCAAACAATAAATAAACTTAGAGCAAATCATGAACAAGACACTAATAATAATACAGCGCGAGTTTATCAACCGCGTGAGCAAAAAATCATTCATTCTGCTCACCATACTCATGCCCTTTGTCTTTGCGGCACTGATATTTGTGCCCCTGATGCTGTCGACGATAAAGAGCGGCGAGCAGAAACAGGTGGCAGTGATAGACCATACAGGCAAATATGCCAAGCTGTTCAAGGACGACGAGTCGTACCGCTTTGTGCCCACGCCCATGATGTTGGGCGAGTTTAAGTCGGACACCACCGCCTTTGCCGCCGTTATAGAGATAAAGGCCGACCTGCTGGAGCATCCCGAGGCAGCCACAATCTACTCGCGCAAGGAAGTGCCGCAGGGCCTCTCGCGCATTGTGAACAACACGCTCGACGAGCAGATACGCCACGACAAACTCGTGAAATACAACATCCCGCAGCTCAAGCAGATAATGGACGACTTCGACAAGAGCTACGACATAAGAACCGTGAAATGGACCGACGACGGCTCAGAGCAGGAGTCGAGCGCCGAACTGGCAATGCTGGCAGGCATGGTGCTCACGTTCCTCATATATATGTTTGTGATGTCTTACGGCGGAATGGTGATGCAGAGCGTAATGGAAGAAAAGACCAACCGCATAGTGGAGCTTATGGTGTCGTCGGTGCGCCCGTTCCAGCTCATGATAGGCAAGATTATTGGCATCGGCTTTGTGGGCATACTGCAGCTTGCCATCTGGGGAATAATGATAACCGTGATAATGAGCGTTGCAGGAGTAGGTTTCGGCCTGTCTAATCCCGACATGATGGCCACAGGCATGGCTGCCACTCCCGACATGGCTTCAGACGATATGGCCGCCTTCATGTCGGCTTTAGCCGGACTTAACCTGCCCATGCTCGGCCTGGTGTTCGTTCTCAACTTCATAGGCGGCTATCTGCTTTACGCCTCTATATTCGCCGCCGTAGGCGCTTCGGTCAACCAGTCGGAAGACTCGCAGCAGTTTATGACGCCCATCGTCATAGTGCTTGTCTTTGCCCTTTATGCCGCAATGTACAGCGCCGACAATCCTGACGGACCTCTTGCCGTGTGGTGTTCGTTCATACCGTTCACCTCGCCTATAGTGTCAATGGTAAGACTGCCGCTCGGTGCTCCTGTATGGCATATAGTGCTTTCGCTCGTTGTGCTCTACGCGTCGGCCCTGGCCCTGATATGGATGGCAGGCAAGATTTACAGAGTAGGCATACTTATGTACGGCAAGAAGCCGTCGATAGGCGAGATGATAAAGTGGATGAGATACAAGTAAGCGCCACGGTAAGCACATACCGATGCGCAGAAAAGCATAATCAGATATAGACAAAATGTCGTCAGGCAGCATGTGCCCGGCGACATTTTTGGTTAAATAGCCCGGCGTCATGCAATAAAAGATAAATATGCTCGTTATAAATAAGGTAAAAAAGCAATACAGACAAGATAATGATAGAATACGTAAGAGGCGAACTGGCAGAACTTAGCCCGGCTTATGCCGTGATAGACACGGGCGGCGTGGGCTACGGACTGAACATTTCGCTAAACACATATACTGCCATTCAAGGCAAGAAAGAAGTAAAGTTGCACGTATATGAGAGCATACGCGAAGACGCGTATGTGCTTTTCGGCTTTGCCGCACGCGAGGAGCGCGACATGTTCCTGCTGCTCATATCTGTGTCGGGCGTGGGAGCTAACACTGCACGCATGATTCTCTCTGAGCTTTCGCCGGCAGAGCTGTGCGGCGTTATATCGTCGGGCAACGAGCGCGTGCTCAAGACCGTGAAAGGCATCGGTCTGCGTACGGCACAGCGCATAATAGTAGACCTGAAAGACAAGATAGCATCTCTGGGCATAACAGGCGAAGTGCCGCAGGAGGCAGGGCAGCCGGCCGACGTTGTTAACAAGGAAGTTAAGGACGAGGCCGTGGGCGCACTCACCATGCTCGGTTTCGCTCCAGCGCCGTCGGCCAAGGTTGTTGTGGCAATATTGAAGGAGCAGCCCGACCTGCCCGTAGAGCAGGTGGTTAAGCTGGCCTTGAAGCAGATAAAATAAAGCGACGCAATATAGCTGTAAACGGATAAATTAAGAATAACTCAAAATTAACGAAGAATGGTAATCGCGCCGGCAATATGATTTTTTATTATAGCCGTATAGATTGTCTGCCATTCTTCATTTTAACTTTGATATGCGTATAAACAGGGTTATTTACGGACTTTTGCTGATAATGCTTGCCGTTAGCGCGGCAAGTTACGGACTGGTTGTGCCGTATAGTCAGGACGACCGCACCCGGCAGAATGTCCGCGGACAGCGCCCCATAGGCCAGACAGCCAAGGCCGATACGGCCAAACGCGCCAAGGTGGCCATGCCCGAAGTGATAATAGAGGACGACTCTATCCCTGACTCGCTGCTGCATCCGCGCTGGAAAATACAGCGCATTGTGCCCGTGACACAAGACGACCTCGACCGCGGCATGGCCGATTTGTCGTTGCCGGGCAACATCTTGCAGGAGGTAGTCTATAATGACACGCTAAACCGCTATTATATAGGCTCAAAGATGGGCGACGGCTATTTGTCGACACCTATTGTAATGACACCGGAGGAGTATAGAGCGTGGAGTGAGAAACAAGAGTTCAACCGCTTTTTCCGTTCAAAGAACGACGAGATTGTGAAGGAGCAGGGCAAGGAGAAGTTCTCGTTCACTGATATGCACTTCGACCTCGGACCGGCCGAAAAGATATTCGGACCCGGCGGAGTGAGGATAAAGACGCAGGGAACGGCCGAGCTGAAGTTTGGAGCCACGCTCAAGAACATAGACAACCCTTCGCTGCCTATCAGAAACCGTAAGACCACGACGATGGACTTCGACGAGAAGATAAACCTGAGCGTGAACGGTAAGGTGGGCGACAAGGTGAACATGAACCTTAACTACAACACTGACGCTACCTTCGACTTCGACTCGCAGAACATGAAACTGAAGTATGAAGGCAAGGAAGACGAGATAATAAAGCTGGTTGAGGGCGGTAATGTGTCGTTCCCGAGCAACTCGTCGCTCGTCAACGGCGCCACCTCGCTCTTCGGTATCAGAACCGACCTGCAGTTTGGCAAACTGTCGCTGCAGACCGTAATTTCGCAGAAGAAGTCGTCGTCGAAGAGCGTGTCGTCGCAGGGCGGTGTGCAGCTTACGCCGTTCGAGATAGATGCTGCCGACTATGAGGAAAACCGCCACTTCTTCCTTTCGCAGTATTTCCGCGACAAGTATGATGCCGCAATGCAGAAGTTGCCCAACATAACCACAGGTATAACTATCAACCGCGTGGAGATATGGGTAACCAACAAGACAGGTACGACATCAAACTCGCGCAACATCGTGGCGCTGACCGACCTTGGAGAGAACACAAAGGTGAGCAACTCCATGTGGGGACTGACTGGGCAGCTTGTGCCGGGAAACAATGCCAACAGCGAGTATTCGTCGATGGTGAACAGCTATTCAGCTGCACGCGACATTAACCAGACCTCTTCTGTGCTCGATGCTATCCCGGGCTTCGTGGGCGGAGTTGATTATGAGAAACTGGAGAGCGCACGCCTGCTTAACAGTTCTGAATATACCGTGAACACATCGTTGGGATACATCTCGCTGAAGTCGACGCTGCAGACCGACCAGGTGCTGGCCATAGCTTACGAATATACTTATGGCGGCGTTACATATCAGGTGGGAGAGTTTGCCTCCGACATACAGGACGTTAACCAGGCCCTGTTCGTAAAGTCGCTCAAGAACACCAGCAACAACCCGCAGCAAGGCAACTGGGACCTGATGATGAAGAATGTTTATTATCTTGCTTCTTCTGTGGAGAAAGATAAGTTCCGTCTTGACGTAAAGTTCCAGAGCGATACCACTGGTGTGTATCTTTCATACATACCGGAACAGCAGGTTAAGGACCAGACCATCATAAAACTGCTCGGTACCGACCGCCTCGACAATAACAACAAGGCCAACAGTAACGGATATTTCGACTATGTTGAAGGCTACACCGTAAGCAACGGCCGCGTGTTCTTCCCGGAGGCAGAACCGTTCGGCGACTATATGTATAAGGCTCTTACGGCTAAGGGTGTGGCTCCCGATGTGGCTGAGAAATACAGCTTTACAGAGCTTTACGACTCAACAAAGACTATTGCGAAGCAGATTGCCGAGAAGGATAAGTATCAGCTCATAGGACAGTTCCGCGGAACACTGGCCAACGTTATATCGCTTGGAGCGTACAACGTGCCGCAGGGTTCGGTGGTTGTTACGGCAGGCGGAGTTACGCTTACAGAAGGCTCTGACTATACAGTAGACTATTCGTCCGGTGAGGTTACTATCCTTAACCAGAGTATCATTGACGCCGGAACGGCCATCAATGTGTCGCTTGAGAGCAATACAGACTATGCGCAGGAACGTAAAACAATGTTCGGACTTAACTGGCAATACGATTTCTCAAAAGATTTCCAGATAAGCGGTACTGTTCAGCATTTGTCTGAACAGGCCCTTACAACGAAGGTTACGATGGGGTCTGAGCCGCTTAACAACACCTTGTGGGGTTTCAACATCAATTGGAAAAAAGAGAGCCAGTGGCTGACAAACATGCTCGACAAGCTGCCTTTCCTTCACTGTACACAGCCTTCGGTTATATCGTTCACCGGAGAGTTTGCCCAGCTCATAGCGGGACAGGCCAGCGGAGTGCAGGATAACGCATCATATATAGATGACTTTGAGAACACTAAAAACACGATAGACGTGTCTACGCCTACATCGTGGATAATTTCCAGTGTGCCGTCGATGTTCCCGGAACAGTCGGACAAGACCACGCTTGCCAGCGGATACAACCGTGCGCTGCTGGCCTGGTATAACATCGACCCGCTGTTCACGCGCCGCAGCTCGTCGCTTACGCCCGCACATATCAAGGGCGACCTCGATCAGCTCAGTAACTATTATGTGCGTGAGGTGTATGTAAAGGAGCTTTTCCCTAACCGTGACAACAACAGCTACAGCGGCGCTACAGCCACCTTGCCTATACTCAACCTCGCGTATTATCCTTCTGAGCGCGGCCCTTACAACTTTAATCCTAACCTCAACTACGACGGAACGTTGCAGAATCCGGCACAACACTGGGGCGGAATGATGCGCAAGCTCGACACTAACGACTTTGAAACCGCCAACATAGAGTATATAGAGTTCTGGATGCTCGACCCGTTTATATATTCTAACGAGCAGAGCGACGCTAACCAGTATGGCGGTGACTTCTACATAAACCTCGGAGAAGTAAGCGAGGACATCTTGCGCGACGGAAAGAAATTCTATGAGAGCGGAATGCCTGTTGACGGTTCAAACAGTTTCACAACTACTCAGTGGGGTAAGATACCTACACAGGCAACTGTTACTTATGCCTTCGCAACTACAAGCGGATCAAGAGCTTTGCAGGACGTGGGCTACAACGGACTCACTGATGCGGAGGAAAGAGAGTTTGGGCCGTATCAGGAGTTTTTAACAGCCATACAGGGTAAGGTGTCGGCGGCACAACTCGATTCAATAATGAACGACCCGGCCAATGATGACTATCACTATTTCCGCGGTTCGGATTTCGACCGTATTGAAGCATCTATCCTGCAACGCTATAAGCGTATAAACAATCCTCAGGGCAATTCGCCCGACAGTGAAAGTCGCAGCGAGAGTTACGACACGTCTTACAAGACAACGCCGGATGTAGAGGATATCAATCAGGATTATACGCTTAACGAATACGAAAAGTATTTTCAGTACAAGATAAGCATCCGCCCCGAAGACCTTGTGGTAGGACGAAACTTTATTGTTGACAAGCGTGAGACATCCCCCACGCTGCGCAATGATACTGTGGGACATGCCACATGGTATCAGTTCAGAATACCATTGAGCGAATACGAGGAGAGAGTTGGGTCGATAAACGACTTTACCTCAATACGTTTTATGCGTATGTTCCTTACAAATTTCCAGAAACCTATTGTGCTGCGTTTTGGAACATTTGATTTAGTGAGAGGCGAGTGGCGCGTCTACGACCAGTCGCTTAACACCGGTGCCAACGAAACGGGAAGCATGTCGGTAAGTGCTGTAAGCATAGAGGAAAACAGCGATAAAGTGCCTGTCAACTACGTTTTGCCCCCGGGCATACAGCGCGGACAAGACCCTACGCAGCCACAGCTGACTGAAGACAACGAGCAGGCTCTTGACATCGTGGTTGAAAATATGTCGACCAATGAGTCGAAGGCCGTTTATAAGAACACTACACTCGACATCCGTCAGTACAAGCGTCTGCAGATGTTTGTACATGCCAATGCCTTTGAGCAGAATACAACCAATCTCTCAGACAACCAGTTGGCCGTGTTTATTCGTCTTGGCAGTGACTATAAGAACAATTATTATGAGTACGAGATACCTCTTAAACTTACTGCTCCGGGTGAATACAACCGTTACAGTCTGACTGACTGTAAACTGGTTTGGCCTGAAGACAATATGCTTGATATTCCGTTGAGTGTTTTCACTTCGTTGAAGAAGGCGCGAAATAAGGCCCGTGGACTTGGGCTTGCATCATACAACACCGTATATTCAGGTTATGATGATAACAAGCCAAACAATAAGGTAAGCATCATGGGTAATCCTACCCTTGGTGAAATAAAGGTGATGATGATTGGTGTGCGCAACCTTTCGGGTGAAATAAAGTCTGGAGAGGTGTGGGTTAACGAACTGCGGTTAAGAGAATATAATAACGAAGGCGGATGGGCTGCTCAGGGCGCGCTCAATGTTCAGCTTTCGGATGTGGGTACGATAAACGCCACAGGAAAGATTGTTACCGACGGATTTGGCGGACTTGAAGACGGCGTTGCCGAGCGTTCGCAGGACGACTACAAGACTTACAGCTTTACGGCAAACGTAGAGTTGGGCAAGTTCTTCCCCGACAAGGCCAAGGTTACGGCTCCGCTTTATTATTCGATAACGCAGGAGGAAACCCGCCCTAAGTATAATCCGCTTGACACAGACATGCTCCTTGACGATGCTCTGGAGTCGACTGCCAACGAACATGAGCGCGACTCTATAGAAAGTATTGCCGTGACAAAGACCACAAACACTAATTTCTCTTTGTCGAACGTGCGTGTAGGAATACAGACAAAGCGCCATCCTATGCCTTACGACCCGGCCAACTTCTCGTTCTCTTACAGCCACAGCCACCGCCATACGAGCGGCGAGACCACTGTATATGAGAATGAAGACAACTGGCGAGGGGCCATAAACTACAGCTATACTCCTGTCTATAAAACCTTCGAACCGTTCAAGAAGATGATTAAGAGCAAGAGCAAATGGTACGACCTGGTTAAGAATTTCGGACTTAACTGGCTGCCGCAGAACATCACTTTCGATACGGAGATGGTGCGCAACTATTATGAGTTGCAGGAGCGCGATATGGAAAGCACCGAGGGCAACCAGCTGCCGCTTACGTTCAGCGAGCAGTTCTTGTGGAACCGTGAGTTCTCTATAAGATGGGATTTGACCAAGAACCTCCACATGAACTTCAACAGTGCTACCCATGCCGAGATAGAAGAACCTTACACGCCGATAAACAAAGACCTCTATCCAGACCAGTATTCGGCATGGAAAGACTCTGTGTGGACAAGTATAAAGGACTTTGGACGTCCGCTGGACTACAATCAGACGTTCAACATGTCGTATCAGTTGCCGCTCAATCTTATTCCTATCTTCGACTGGGTTAACTCCGACGCCAACTATAACGCTACATATAACTGGACCCGCGGAACCGACCTTGAGGACGGAACGTCGCTCGGCAACGAGATTTCAACAAACCGCACGTTCAACCTTAACGGAACGTTCAACCTTGAACGTCTATACAATCATGTGCCGTTCCTGAAGAAAGCCAATGAAAGGTTTAACAAGACTTCGAGGATATCGCGCACTTCACAGCTGAAAAAACGCAACCAGCCGAAGCCGGCGAAGAACTTGGCTAACAACAGGACATCGAAGGGCGATGACAAGGACGGCAAGGATGCCGACAAGGAAAAGAATGCGCTGCCAAAGAACAAGCGCAGCTTTGAAAAGGAGATTGTGCTGAAGCCTGACACCACTCTGCTTGTGTCGCACGGCAAGAACAGCAAGCGCCTCATGGTGACAGCCAAGACAAAGGACGGCAAGAAGTTCAAACTGAAATATAAGGCGGTGGACAACAACCGCATAAAAATAACCTCGAAGGTTGACACTCTCACTACACTGAAGCTCACCGTTACACCAAAGGCTCCGCTGGAGGAAAAGGGCTGGTATAAGACGGCACAGTGTATAGCCCGCGGGCTGATGCTTGTGCGCAACGTAAGTTTCTCTTACCGCAATCAGTACAGCATGTATCTTCCGGGATTCTTGCCAAATGTCGGCGATATGTTTGGCCAGCGCAGCGGCGACATAATGTCGCCCGGCCTCGACTTTGCGTTCGGATTTATCGACGACAGCTATATCGACAAGAGTGCAGAGCGCGGTTGGCTGCTTATGAACGACAGTGTAGCTACGCCTGCAACTACAAGCCTTACGGAAGACCTGCAGCTCAGGATGACGCTCGAACCGGTGAAGAACCTGAAGATTGACCTCAACGCAAGCCGCACCGAAACAAAGTCGAAGAGCATACAATATATGTACAGCGGCTCGCCTACTACACAGAGCGGAACGCTCACCATGACCACGATAAGTCTTGGCAGCGCGTTTGAGGGTACGGGAAATGCCAACAACGGATATCACTCGGCAACGTTCGATAAGTTCTGTAATTCGCTCGAAACATTCCGTGGTCGCGTAGAAGCCCAGTATGCCAATGCCGAATATCCTGCCGGAAGCTCGCTTGCCGGACAGAAATTCGACCCTGCCAACGGCTCCGTAAGCAAGTATAGTGCCGACGTTATGATACCGGCCTTCCTTTCGGCCTACACCAGCATGGGCGGCAACTCGCTGAGCATATTCCCCGCCTTGTCGCGCCTGCTGCCCAATTGGACGGTTAAATACAGCGGACTTACCCAGCTGCCATGGTTCCGCGATGTGTTCAAGAGCGTCAACATTAACCACGCTTATAAGAGCATTTATGCCGTTGGCTCATACAGCTCTTACAGCACGTTCATGGAATATATGAACGGTCTGGGCTTTGTAAGCGACGTTTCTACCGGCAATCCTGTGCCAAGCAGTATGTATAACATAAGTACCGTGAGCATTAACGAGGCCTTCTCGCCGCTGTTGGGAATAGACATGACCTTCAACAACAATCTTACCTGCAAGCTGGAATACCGCACCACGAGAGTGCTCAGCCTCAGCATGACAAGTATACAGATAAACGAGGCCACCAGTCACGACTGGGTTGTGGGCATGGGTTACAAGATAAACAACTTCAAGCTGTTTGGAGGCAACCGCCGCCGCAAGGTAAAGAGCAGCCGCAGCAACGACGAAAACAGCAACAACTCAACGTCGAACAATTCGCGCAGCACAGGTTTCAATACCGACCTCAACCTGCGCCTCGACCTGTCTTACCGCAAGCAGGCATCCATCTGCCGCGATATTGCGTCGATGACCAGTTCCGCCAGCAGCGGCAACTCGGCGTTCAAACTGTCGTTTTCGGCCGACTATTCATTGTCGCGCCTGCTCACCATGAGTTTCTATTATGATTGTCAGACAAACACACCGCTGCTGTCGAGCAGCAGCTATCCTACCACCACTCAGGACTTTGGCCTGAGTCTGAAGTTCTCGCTTACACGATAACAGCATACGTCAAGGCGCACATATCCTTACAGGAGCAAGCTTATGCCGTGCGGCATGGCTCCCTTTGGATATGTGCGCCTCGGCGTTTATCCCAAATCTGCCATTAGTATTCAGCTTGGATTTTGGCTTTATATTGAGCTGATTCGCAGACATTTTTGTAATTCATAATTCATAATTAGCTGCGCTGAACTGCGTTTCATAATTGGCTACGCCGAACTACGTTTCTTCACTCTTCCCTTAATCAGCATTTGGATTTTTCACTTTTCTCTTTTAGCTTTTCACTTTCGCAAGGCGTTTTTAACTTTTAATTTTTAATTTTTAATTGATCATTGCGCCTTGCGCCAATAAAAAACAAAAAGACGGCTGAAAGCATGAATACGCAGAATCGAGAAAACTATATGCGGTCTAATGCGATTTGAAATTATGCTTACAGCCGCTTTGGCTTATATGCTGTCAAGAGCCTGACTAAGGTCGTATATAAGGTCGTCGGCATTTTCTATGCCTATCGACAGGCGTATGGTGTTTGCCTCTATGCCCTGGCTGTGTTGCTCTTCGGGTGTAAGCTGCGAGTGGGTTGTGCTGGCCGGATGTATAGCCAGCGACTTGGCGTCGGCCACGTTTGCCAGCAGTGAGAATATTTTAAGATTGTCGATAAATCTGAAAGCCTCCTGTTTTCCGCCTTTAATGTTAAACGTAAATATAGAGCCTGCACCTTTCTTAAAATACTTGTTATATAAGGTGTGCCCCTTGTGCGACGGCAGCGAGGGATGACTTACGCTCTCAACACGCTGATGGCCGTTAAGAAAACCGACAATTTTCAGAGTGTTCTCAACGTGCCTTTCAACGCGCAGCGACAATGTCTCAAGTCCTTGCAGCAGCATGAAAGCGTTAAACGGACTTATGGCTGCCCCCGTGTCGCGCAGCAGTGTGGCTCTTATCCGTGTTACGTATGCCGCATCACCGGCTGCATCGGCAAATACGATACCGTGATATTCAGGAGCAGGCCGTGTTAGCTGTTCAAACTTGCCGCTCGCCTTCCAGTCAAACTTTCCGCCGTCTACAATCACTCCGCCGAGCGATGTTCCGTGTCCGCCGATAAATTTCGTTGCCGAGTGTACCACGATGTCGGCACCGTACTCTATCGGTCTTATTATATAAGGTGTGCCGAATGTGTTGTCTACAATCAGCGGCAGACCGTGCCCGTGGGCAATGTCGGCTATGGCCCTTATGTCGGCCACGTCTGATGCAGGATTTCCAAGTGTCTCAATCATAATAGCCTTGGTGTTGCTCTTTATCGCTTTTTCAATTCCGTTCAGGTCATATATGTCTACAAAAGTAACGCTTATTCCATAATCTTTTAGCGTGTGCGCAAGCAGGTTGTATGTGCCTCCGTATATGTTTTTTTCGGCCACGATGTGGTCGCCCTGCCTTGCCAGGTTCATTATGGCGTATGTTATAGCCGCCGCTCCCGATGCCACTGCCAGTGCGCCCACGCCGCCTTCAAGTGCGGCCATGCGCGCTTCCAGTACCTCCTGCGTAGGGTTTGTCAGCCGGCCGTATATGTTGCCCTGCTGTTTCAGGCTGAAGCGTGCCTCGGCGCCGGCAGCGTTGTCAAACACGTATGCAGCCGTCTGATATATAGGCACGGCCCTTGCTCCTGTTGTTGTGTCGGCATGTTCTTGCCCGGCATGCACCTGCAGCGTCTCAAATCTTAGTATTCCTTTTACCTTGTTCATGTCGTTTGTTTTATTGCTTTTATATATTACTCTTGATGTTGTTCTTGCCCTGCAAAGTTACAAATAGTGGATTATTTGGCCAATATACTTGCGAAATACAGAATATATCACTATTTTTGTCTTTGTGTGCAGAAAATGTGTTTTGTGAAACGTAGTCTGTTCACATATAAAAAGAAAAATATTCTATGGCATCATCAGACAAACTCGACAAGGTTGACTTGCAGATATTGCAGGCATTGCAGAACAACGCCCGGCTTACAACCAAGGAACTGGCTGCGCGCGTCAGCCTTTCGTCTACTCCTGTATTCGAGCGGCTGAAGCGTCTTGAGCGCGAAGGCTATATAATGAAATATGTGGCTGTGCTCAACGCCGAGAAGCTTAACCGCGGCTTTGTGGTGTTCTGCAAGGTCAAGCTCACGCGGCTCAACAGTGATGTAGCCGGCATGTTTGCAGGCGTGGTGAGAGCGTTGCCGCAGGTTACCGAGTGTTACAACATTTCGGGTGGATACGACTATCTGCTAAAGGTAAACGTAACCGACATGAAAAGCTACAGAGATTTTATTCTCAACGTGCTCGGACGGCTCGACTATCTCTCGTCCATCGAGAGCGTCTTTGTCATGGACGAGATAAAGCACGACTACGGGCTGTCGCTGGTATAGCCTGCCATGAGTTACAATTTGTAACCGTTGGCGCCAACATTCACCACACGGTAGTACCGCTGTTATCTGTTTTGTTCAGGCATGGTCTGTCTGTACGTTCTCCGTTATGTGTGCTTTTGGCTTGCAAAAGGTGGCATTTTGCAAGCTAAAAGGTAACCTTTTGTAATGCAAAAGACCACCTTTTGATTTGTAACCAAACAACTCTTTACTGCTTATGATTATAAGTAATTTAGACTATATGGCGTGTATGATGAAACCAAAAACACGCATATTACTTATGATTTTTTGCCTCGCCCATTGTTCCCGGGCTATTTTATGGTGCATTCTTGCTGTGTTTGGCTCCATGTAGGTGCTGTAGCGCTTTCAAATCGTAACTGACGTTTTGTACCATAAATACTAAATCTTTGAGCTTATTGTAAATATTAAGTGCCTGATATTCATGTAAACACCATGTTTTTGTGCCTTTGTGACATTTATTACTTATTTTTCGTATAGTTTGGCCTAAATTTCTTAAAAACGAATTATTATTGCCTTAATTATTTTGAAATTTGCCATTGTTATACTATCTTTGCACAAAACAAGACGATTTGTGCAGTTAACAACAGGCTGATGGCCCTGTTTAGCTGCAAAATTATAGTCTTTATACTCAAATCTTAAAACGCTATGGAATCAATACAAAGTTTTGATGACATTGTCAGCCGTCAGTGTTCTGTTGCTAACAGAAAGCGTGTGGCAGTAGTATGCCCTGCCGACTCTCACACTGAATATGTTGTAGGACGATGTCTTAAAGAAGGAATTGCCGACTTTTTGTTGGTGTGTGCAGGTGAGTGTAAACCCGAGTTCGAGCGTCTCCGCTCGATGTATGAGGGACATGTTGAGGTGTATCTGGAGCCTACTCCCGACGATGCGGCCTTTAAGGCTGTGGATCTTGTCAGGGAAGGTCAGGCTGCCGTGCTTATGAAAGGCACGCTCAACACCGACAACCTTTTGCGCGCCATTCTTAATAAAGAGCACGGACTGCTGGAGCCAGGCACAGTATTGAGCCATATAACTGTAGCACAGATACCGAGCTACCATAAGCTCATTGTGTTTACAGATGCTGCTGTGATTCCGCGTCCCACTCTCGACCAGTTCGACGCAATCCTGCGTTATGCTCTCAGCGCAAGCCGCCACATGGGCGTGAGCCGTCCTAACGTGGCGCTGATTAACTGCACCGAGAAGGTGAACGAGAAATTTCCTCACACCCTCTGCTATGAGGAGCTGAAGAAACGGGCCGAGGCCGGAGAATACGGCGACGTGTGTCTTGGAGGGCCGATGGATGTAAAGACTGCGTGCGATGCCGACAGCGGAAGCATCAAGGGGATATCTTCGCCTGTCGTAGGAAATGCCGACGTGCTTATATTTCCCAACATCGAGTCGGGTAATGTGTTCTATAAGACAATCACGCTGTTTGCCAAGGCCGAGACAGCCGGCATACTCTGCGGTACAACCGTGCCGGTGGTAGTGGCCTCGCGTGCCGACTCGTGCGAATCTAAATATTACAGTCTGGCCCTTGCCTGCACGGGCATGCTTGGCTGATAAGCCTCAGGGACTTAAACATTTCTGTGTGTGTCCGGGTGCGTCTGGCAGCCGGCACGTTCAAATTTGTTCTTTAATTTATCATTTATACAATTTGTCTTGAATGAAAATATTTGTAATAAATCCAGGTTCTACGTCAACAAAACTTGCTGTTTATGAAGACGAGAAGCCCGCATGGATGACCGGAGCACATCATCCGGTGAGTGAGCTTGCCGCATTTCAGCACATCAGCGACCAATATGAATACCGTCGTGACTTCATCCTGAAAAGGCTTGCCGATGCCGACATCGAGCTTGACTTCGACGCCGTTATTGGCCGCGGAGGACTGCTGAAGCCATTGAGCGGAGGCGTATATGCCGTAAACGAGAAGATGAAATACGACCTTATTCATGCCGAAATGGAGCATGCCTGCAACCTTGGCGCGCTCATTGCCGACGAGATTGCCTCGCGCTGCTCTTGTCCGGCGTATATTGCCGACCCTGTGGTTGTCGATGAGTTTTGTCCCGAAGCACGCTTCACGGGCATTCCCGGAATGGAGCGCAGGTCGGTGTTTCATGCTCTCAACCAAAAAGCCGTGTCAAGAAGATACGCCGCTTCTATAGGGCGCAAGTATGAAGACCTTAACCTCATCGTCGCTCATCTTGGCGGAGGAATTTCTGTAGGGGCGCACCGCAAGGGCAAGGTAATCGACGTTAACAACGCGCTTAACGGCGAAGGCCCGTTCTCAACAGAGCGTGCCGGCACGCTTCCGGCAGGGCAGCTCGTTGAGATGTGCTTCAGCGGAAAGTACAGCCAGAAGCAGATAAAGCAGCTTATAAGCGGACGCGGAGGTCTTACAGCTTATCTTGGAACAAATGATATGATAACTATAGCACGCGATGTTGAGAACGGCGACGAGTATGCCACCAGCGTTGTCAACGCCATGCTCTACACCATAGCCAAGCAGATTGGGGCCATGTACGTGTCGCTTTTGGGTAAGGTTGATGCCATAATTCTTACCGGAGGCATTGCCTACGACACCTATTGCACCGACCGTCTGCAGCAGCTCGTGGGCTATCTTGCGCCTGTTGTTGTTACGCCGGGTGAGGACGAGATGGGCTCTTTGGCCTATAACGCGCTTGGAGCGTTAAGAGGCACGCTGCCGCTGCTTGAGTACACGGGCGAACCTTTATAATATTTATTTTTTCATAAGCATATACACAGCACCGCACTCAGTGTGGTGCTGCGTAGCTAAATTTTAACACCGGTGAAACATTTGTGTAAACCGGTGTTGTTAATTTAGCATCCTGAACAAACTGAAATTAATAAACATAAAGCATGAGAAGATTTTTTATACTTGCTAATGCCGTAGCTACGATGTTGCTGATTGCGGCCTTTGGCAGCGCCAGGGCGTTGGCGGCGGGAGCCGAAAGGCCAAAACTTGTTGTTGGAATTGTTGTCGACCAGATGCGCTGGGACTATCTTTACCGTTATTACGGCCAGTTTGGCAACGGCGGATTCAAACGCCTTATGAATGAGGGATTCAGCTGCGAGAACACCATGATAAACTATGTGCCGTCGATAACGGCCGTTGGCCATGCCTCTCTGTTCACCGGCACCGTGCCTGCCATACACGGAATAGCAGGTAACAGTTTTCTGTTTAACGGCAAGATGACATATTGCTGCGCCGACTCTACAGTAAAAACAGTGGGCAGCAAGTCAGATGCAGGCTTGATGTCGCCGCGCAACATGCTTACTACTACCATCGGCGATGAGCTTAAAATAGCCACCGACTTTAAGGCGAAGGTCGTAGGCGTGTCGCTGAAAGACCGTGCGTCTATTCTCCCCGCAGGACATTCTGCCGACGGAGCTTACTGGATTGACTATTCAACTGGCACCTTTATAAGCAGCACATACTACATGGAAGAACTGCCGAAATGGGTTGTTGAATATAACAAGAGCATAGGCAAGGTGACTAAAGACCAGATTTGCTACACGCCGCTTGGCAACAAGTTGACCGAGGAGATGGCAAAGGCTGCCGTGGCAGGAGAGCAGCTGGGCGGCGACGATGTTACCGACCTGCTTACCGTAAGCTTCTCTTGCACCGACATGATTGGCCACAAGTATGGCACACACAGCGACAAGACACGCGAGATTTATGTTGACTTGGACAACCGCCTGGCCGACTTTTTCGGCTATCTCGACCAGAATGTGGGCAAGGGCCAGTATCTTGTGTTCCTCATGGCCGACCACGGAGCTGCCAACAGCATACTGCTGTCGCGCGAGCATGGCATACCGGCCGACGGCTTTGTCGTGCCGAAAGCTGAGAAAGAACTCAACGCGTATCTTATGGATAAGTTTGGCTCGAAGGCCAGTCTGGTGCGCAGCATAGACAGCTATAAGGTGTTTATCGACCATGAGGCCGTTGAGGCTCTGTCGGTAAGTCTCTGCGATGTAAAGAAGGCTGCCATCGAATGGCTGAAGAAAGACCCTATGTTTGCTTATGTGGTTGACCTTGAGCATGTGTCAGACGCCACGGTTCCTGCACTTATCCGCGAGAAGATTATCAACGGCTATAACCGCATGCGCAGCGGCGACATACAGCTAATTGTGCAGCCTGCCAACTATGATGTGTATGGAGAGAAGATAGACGGAGGTACTACCCACGGCACATGGAATCCTTACGACGCACACATACCGTTCCTGCTGATGGGATGGCACATTAAGCCGGGCGAGACTCACGAAAGGGTATGGATGACAGACATAGTGCCTACGGTATGTGCCTTGATAGACATACAGATTCCTAACGGCAGCATCGGCAATCCTGTTACGGCCGTTACTGACCGCTAAGACCAAGGGAGGCCAGTCTGCTGTTCATCTCGGCCACGTTGACCGTGCCCAGCACCACGCGGCCCTCTTTGTCGATTAGATATAAAGTGGGAATCCACTTTACGTTATAAGCCGTGGAAATAGAACTTTCTTTCCACGGCTTTAATTCGCTGAACTGAATCCAATTTAGGCCGTTTTCACTGATATATTGCTGCCACTCGTCTCTGTCGGTGTCGAACGATACGCCTAAAAACACCACCCCACGGGGAGCGTAGGTGGCATACATCTGTTTCATGTTTTCGGTTTCTTTCTGGCAGTCGGGGCACCACGATGCCCAAAACTCAATGAGCACATACTGCCCCCGCAGCGAGCTGAGCGCAAAGCCCTCGGGCCGGCTGTCGGTATAAATAATGAAGTCGGGTGCCGTTGTACCTTCCTCGAGCATGCCTTTTCCGTATTCGTTGTTGTCCTCACCGCCTATTGTGCATGATGCCATGCATAGCAGTGCCGTTAAAAATGCAGTTATCTTGGTTATTAAAGTGCTGTTCATATCGCCGTGTTTTTTATCTTTGCAGGGCTGCCGGTTGGTCTGTGCCGTAGCCTGCCGCAGGGTTTAACATGTGTCTTTGTCTGCAAAAATAAGATATTTATGTGATTTTTGCAAGCAACGGGGCTTACAACTTCATGTTCTCCGGCGGTTTTTCCGCACTTTGTCCTATATGCCGCAGCCTGTTGGAACACGTTCTTTTTGTTGAATTTTATGACACTTAGAACAGAAAACTTTTTGATTTTGACGCTCTCAGAATGTCCATGCTCTTCGTGAAAGCGAGGTTTCAACTGAAAAACTCCTAAAAAATGATGTTTTATGTAATGCTTTGTGTTACAGGCTGTTACGTTTAAATATATAATTATACACATGCCTTGAAAATGCAAAACGTGGCCTTTTGGCTGCCGAAAGCATAGCTTTCAGGGTGCAAAACGGCACAAATCATGATGCAAACTCACCGCTTTCAGTGTGCAAAAACGATGATTTGTGAGCTGTTTTGTGTTGTTTTTGTGAACGTAAGTTAATTAAATGGATGTTTTGTCTGTTTTGAATTAACGTCCGTTTAATGTCTGTTTTCTATATTAAAGAAAACTCTGTACATAATTATCCCTCTTGTCTGCCATGTGAGAAGACACAAAAAAAGTCTGCCGTCCGTAAGTTCCGGGCGGCAGACTCTTGTCCGTTTTATCATCAGTTTCAGGCATGTGCCCGGCGTTCAGATACACTTCTTCACGCAGGCGGCAAAGCCCTCATCTTGTCAGTCTTTCTTGTTGTCGTAGGCGTGGAGCGGATAGTCTATCGTGTAGTGAAGTCCGCGGCACTCTTTGCGCTCGATGGCCTGGCGCGTAATCAGGTAGCCCACGTTAATCATGTTGCGCAGCTCGCAGATGTCGCGGCTTGCCTTTACGCGCTTAAACAGGGCTTCAGTCTCCTCATACAGCAGGTCGAGGCGGTCCCATGCGCGTTTAAGTCGCAGGTTACTTCTCACTATGCCCACATAGTTGCTCATGGTCTGGCCAACCTCTTTGACGCTCTGTGTTATGAGAACCTTCTCCTCGTTGGTCATCGTTCCCTCGTCGTTCCACTCCGGAATGTTGGTGTTGAAGCTGTATTCGTCAACATGTTCAAGGCAGTGGCGTGCTGCCGCGTCGGCATAAACAACAGCCTCTATGAGCGAGTTGCTTGCCAGGCGGTTGCCTCCGTGCAGTCCCGTGCATGAACATTCGCCAATGGCGTATAGGCGGTGTATGCTCGATTCGCCGTTAAGGTCAACCTTAATGCCTCCGCACATATAGTGTGCTGCCGGTCTTACGGGTATATAGTCTTTTGTGATGTCTATGCCAATCGACAGGCATTTCTGATATATGTTTGGGAAGTGGTGCTTGGTTTCCTCGGCGTCCTTGTGAGTAACGTCAAGGCAGACGTGATCAAGGCCGTGAATTTTCATCTCCTTGTCTATCGCGCGTGCTACGATGTCGCGCGGCGCAAGCGAGAGTCGCTTGTCGTATTTCTCCATGAACGATTCGCCGTTAGGCAGCCTCAGTATGCCTCCGTAGCCGCGCATGGCCTCTGTGATGAGATATGCCGGATGTGTTTCTCCGGGGTGATAAAGCGCCGTTGGGTGGAACTGTACGAACTCCATGTCCTGCACCGTGCCCTTTGCACGATACACCATGGCTTCGCCGTCGCCCGTGGATATAATAGGATTGGTGGTAGACTGATACACGGCTCCGCACCCTCCTGTACACATAAGCGTAACCTTGCTCAGGTAAGTGTCCACCTTCTCTGTGTCAGGATTCAGCACGTAGGCTCCGTAGCACTCAATGTCTGGCGTGCGTCTTGTCACCTCGATGCCCAGATGATGCTGCGTGATGATTTCCACGGCAAAGTGATTTTCCTTTATTTCTATCTCCGGCGTGTTCCTCACAGCCTCCATTAGCCCTCTCTGTATCTCTGCTCCCGTGTCGTCGGCGTGGTGCAGAATACGGAACTCCGAGTGTCCGCCTTCGCGGTGAAGGTCAAATTCGCCGTCTTCTTTCTTGTCGAAGTTGACGCCCCATTTAACGAGTTCCTCAATCTGTTTTGGCGCATTTCTTACAACTTGTTCCACAGCGTTGCGGTCGCTTATGTAGTCACCCGCAATCATTGTGTCCTCAATGTGCTTTTCAAAGTTGTCCACTTTGAGGTTGGTTACTGACGCTACGCCGCCTTGGGCAAACGCGGTGTTTGCCTCGTCAAGTGTAGTTTTGCAAATAATACATATTTTGCCTTTGTGTGCTCTTGCTATTTTAAGGGCATAGCTCATACCGGCAACTCCTGCGCCGATAATCAAAAAGTCGTATTTGAATACCATAAAGATATATTATAAAACATTTGCAAAAGTAATAAGAATTTTTGAATTTGTATGTGCCCTGTTTCTATTTTTGACATATATAAGGTTACTTTAAAACATCAAAATGCCGCTTTTACTGATAAAATAGCTACCTTTGCATGGTCAAAAAAAACAGTTGTCGGCGGCTGTTATGGCCGAAATGCGTCTTTGTCGGCACGTTTTTGCCGCTTGCAGGCTTATATCCTGCCGTTGCGGAGCGTTCTTTCTGTAAGACGGATGCGGGCATTACGCCGTGCGGCAAGTTTATAAAATCATAGTTTCAGTGAACCGTTCTTTTCATTATCGTGCGTCGTGGCTCAATTATTCCTGCATCGTCATAGTTGCGGGGGCGGCCATGTTTTCTTTCTGGCACCGTTCTGCCGTTAATGCCCTTGTGGGCTTCTTGCTCATGGGTGTGGCCGTACTGATGATAGAGAGAATAATCCATACGGTATATGTGCTCACTTCCGACGGCCGTCTGATTATCAGTCGCGGCCGATTCTCTCGTGAGTTGTCTGTTCCCGTGAACGAGATTATACGCATGAGGGTGGTCAGGCCCGGACTGCTTGGCGTGAGATACGTGCTAATTGAATACGGTGCAGGGCATGAAACCACGGTGCAGCCCGTCAACGAAGATGCCTTTATGCGTGAGGTCAGGGACAGACAGGAACGCATAGGCTTAAACATGAACAAAGATGAAGAGTCAGAATAGCAGAAATACAGAATCGGTTATAAAATTATTCATGGCCATCGCGCTTGCCTTGCTGGTGTCTTTTACAGGCACGGCCGGCGGCTTTGAAGGTCGTGGAGATATGGGCATGTATGCCGTTAATGACGAAGACACGGCTGATGCCGACACCGTTATATCGGAAGACGACCTGCCGTGGCCGGCCAATGTAAGGGCAAGGATAAGCTCACTCCTTGAGAACGACATGTTCGAGACGTCGATGGTGGGCATGATGGTCTACGACCTTACGGCCGACTCAGTGATATTCAGGCACAACGAGCGCCAGCTTATGCGCCCGGCAAGCACGCTGAAGATGATGGTGGCGGTGGCCGCGCTCGACAAGTTGGGATACGACTATAAATATAAAACCACGCTGTCTTATTCAGGAGACATTGACAGTTGTGTGCTCAGGGGCAACCTTTATTGTAAGGGAGACTTTGATCCTGCGTTCACAACGGCCGACCTGAATGATTTTATTGACAGCCTGAAGAGCCTTGGCATCGACACCATTGCGGGTGACATCTGTGCCGATTTCTCTATGAAAGACGACGACCGCCTGGGCGAGGGATGGTGCTGGGACGACGACAATCCGGTGCTTTCGCCTCTGCTTGTGTCACGTAAGAATGATTTTGTTGAGTCTTTAAAAAGGAAGATGGAGAAGAACGGCATTGTGGTTGACGGCCGGACGCGCTCCGGACGCACGCCCGGCAGCGCAAGGACGATATGCACCGTGGAGCGTGCCATAGGCGACGTGATGCACAGGATGATGAAAAAGAGCGATAATCTTTATTCCGAATCGGTGTTCTATCATCTGGCTGCGTCTTCAGGTTCTTCTTCTCCAGCAACGGCCAAGCAGGGCCGTCAGGTTATGAACAGGCTGATTCAGCAGCTCGGCTTCAAGCCTTCAAAGTATTATATTGCCGACGGCAGCGGCCTTTCTCTGTATAACTACGTGTCGCCCGAGCTTGAGGTTGCCTTTCTTAAATATGCCTATAAGCATAAAAAGATATATGAGCCTCTGCGTGAGGTTATGCCTGTGGCAGGTGTTGACGGCACGCTTGACGACCGCATGGGCCGCGGATATGCCCACGGCAACGTGCATGCCAAGACAGGAACCGTTACAGGCGTTAGCGCCCTTGCTGGCTATTGCACGGCAGCAAACGGCCATGTGCTGTGTTTTTCGATAATCAACATGGGCATACGCCACGCCTCTTCAGGCCGTAAGTTTCAAGACCGTGTGTGCGAAGCGCTGTGCCGTCCATGACCATAAGGTAGGTTTTTCTATCATAAATTACCTGCCTTTTTTAGTTTTTATGCCTAATTTTATTTAACAAAACATTTGGTAATATTACTTATGTTTATACCCGATAAGGTATAATATGAAATAAAATTAATAAAATTATACCCTAAAAGGTATAATTGTTATATTTATTTTGTATATTTGTACCCAAACGGGTATAACATGGACGACAGACTGATAGCAGATTTTGTTAAAGAAATGCGAAAGAAGTTTAACCTCACTCAGGTAGACTTGGCCGACAAGTCGGGCGTGGGGCTGCGCTTTGTGCGTGAACTGGAGCAGGGCAAACAGACCTTGCGTATGGACAAGGTGAACCAGGTGTTGAGCCTTTTCGGGCGGCAGGTTGGTGCCGTTGAAATACGTTCCGGCCGCGAACAGGAGTAGACCGTGCCTTTAACCATGGTGCGTGGTGTGCCCATGTGCCGTTATGTTTGTCGTATTTTTAATGCCATATTTACTAAAACCTTGTGCCTATGAAAACAGCGATAGTATATCTTTACGACCGTGTGGCAGGGCGGCTCACTGAAGACGAGAACGGATTTACGTTCTTGTACGACCCTGACTTTCTTGCTTCCGACGGCGCAGAGGCCGTGAGTCTTACGTTGCCGCTTACCGACAAGCCTTATCACGACACAGTGCTGTTTCCGTTTTTCGACGGACTTATTCCTGAGGGCTGGCTCCTCAACATTGCCGAGAAGAGCTGGAAGATAAACCAGCGCGACCGCATGTCGCTGCTCCTTGCCTGTTGTAAAGACTGCATAGGGGCCGTAAGCGTGGTGCCGGAGCAGGACGACAAGGAGGAGGAACGGGAAGAATGAAAAATTAAAAATTAAAAAGTAAAAATTAAAGCCCTTCTTTTTGCCATTATTTCGTTTACCCAATTATGAATTACGCATTAAGAATTATGAATTAAATATGAGGTGTCTTTATTGTTACAAGGAGTTGAAGGATGGGCAGACCGACTTTCATCCGGCGTGTGCCCGCAAGTTTTTCGGCACCCGCAATGCGCCTTCGCTGCCTTATGTTAGGGAACAACTGGGCGACTTGGCGCGTCAGGTGGTACGCAGTCAGACAACGCTTACGGGTGTGCAGGCCAAGCTCTCGCTCGACATCGACCGTGGAGGCAGGAACGAGCCGGACCGCTTTACAATAGTAGGACTGTGGGGACGCTTCATCCTGAAGCCGCAGACCGCCACATACCGTGCGCTGCCCGAACTTGAAGACCTTACGATGCATCTGGCCGAGGCGGCCAAGATTACTGTGGTGCCGCACAGCCTTATACGCTTCAGAGACGGCGAGCTGTGCTACATAACAAGGCGAATAGACCGTACGGCCGACGGGCACAAGATACCGATGGAGGATATGTGCCAGCTAACCGAGCGGCTTACAGAGTATAAATATAAAGGCTCTTACGAGCAGATTGCCAAGGCCATAAAGAAGTATTCGGCCACCCCGAAGCTCGATGTGGTAAACTTCTGGGAGGTGGTTGTGTTCTCATGGATAACGGGCAACGCAGACATGCACCTGAAAAACTTCTCGCTTTACAACGCCATGGACGGTGCCTATACGCTCACTCCGGCCTACGACATGCTCTCTACTGCCCTGGTAATGCCCGAGGACACCGAGGAACTGGCACTGACGCTAAACGGAAAGAAACGCAAGCTGCGCAAGACCGACTTCATAAAGTCTATTGCTTCGTCGGGCATTGAGGAGAAAGTAATCGAGAACATGGCGCGCAAGTTCAGCCGCGTGCTGCCCAAATGGTTCGAGCTTATCGACCAGTCGTTCCTGCCGGATGATTTGAAGCATCAGTATAAGACGCTCATCCTGCGCCGCATAATAATGTTGAAATAGTCTGCCGTGGAGGCTTTGTAAGGCATGCAGAAGCAGATGTTTGTCATCGGTTTGCCATGCTTTGCGCTGCGGTTTTTGACTCAGCTTTTATAAACAGCAGCTATATCTTTTTATCGTTGCGTGCGGTCCTCGCAACACGCACATATTCAGCACGTTACAAAAGGACGTCTTTTGCCTTCTGAAAGACGGCCTTTTGGCCTGTAAAAGGTGTCCTTTTGGAGGCTGAAACATGGCCTTTCGCAAAACAGGCTTTCTTTGTTTCTGCTGTCTGACATTCCTTTCCGGGCGTTATCCGTGAAATGTCAGACAAATGTCAGCAAGTTTTTTTCCTTACAAAACAGCCAAATCGTTACATTTGCATGGTTGCCACATCAGCGTTAAGCCGCTGCCGCGCTGCCGTCAATATGCGTGCCTGCGGTATGTGAGGCGTATGTGCGGCTTCTGCGTCAGCGTGCTTGCGCAATATCACAGTCAGGATGGTTCATGTTTAAGCATTATGAGAAAGATACTTGTTTTTGCCTTTTTGCTCACAATTTTTGCCTTCGGCATAGACGCCCTTGTCAAGAAAGATGATTTTCCCGACATGGAAAGGCGGCTCATGGAGCGCCTCAACGTGGCGCCGCTTGCCGAATATAAAGACCGCGACTTTGGTTTTGTGGCACGTTATCCCGACATATTCGTAAAGAACAACGACACCACCGGCCGCTATTTCGGCTGCTCGCGCTTTGATTTCTGGCAGCTTACGATAGAATGTTACGTGGTCTACGACAGAAAGGAACGCGGCTTTAAGGAATATATGGACTCGATAGCCTCTGCCATGAAGGCCGACTCTTGCCGCCGCAGGGGTAACAGCTTTGTGGTGTCGTCGCCGCTTTATGAGGACGGGATGCTCATCGACGGATTCCGATATTACGCAAAATACGTCAAGGGCGACAACGTTTGGTTTGTATATGCCCTGCATTATCCGGCGGCATACGGCAAGTCGCTCGGCCGCTTGTTCGGTCTTGTTGACGGCTGGCAGGTGTGGAAATGAACGTTATGCATGCATATTTGAATAATTTGTAAGGTATTGAGCGTGCTTTTAACAAAAACCGCATTAGAATACCGTATATGGTTTAATGTTACAAGTATATTGATGTTTTCATCGTTTTGCCGTCTTATTTTCGCTCAATATCAGACGGCAATCCGGTAGAAATTTAATGGCGATTTGGATTAAAAAGAAGACAGGCACATAGCGGGAATCTTTTCCGTATGTGCCTGTCTGTTGTTGTTACACATGGTAACGTATCAAATAAAAAGACTTTCAGATATCTTTGCCGAGACCGTCCTCATGTCTTTTCGTTTGTTCAGGGTTTATTCCTCTGCGGCTTTCTCCTCAATGGCGCGAAAGTTAACCAAGTCTTCCTCGATGAAGCTCTTTACGTAAGCAGAGTGGCCGATAACCTCAGCCTCAGCGTGGCGGACATAAACGTTTGCGCTCTTTGTGAAGAGATGAGGAGCACGTGTGGCGTCGTTCAGTATGAGCAGTGACATGATTATGTCGCCGGTCATCTCATACAGACGGCGTGCAAGGAAGTCCTGAACCTCCTGGTTGCCTGCCTCCTTTACATAGTTTACGGCCTGCTCGTAAAGCTCTGTCATCTTTGCGACGCGTACCTGCAGCGGTTTCAGCTCTTCGGCTACCTCCTCTGCCAGCATCTCCTTGATGATAGAGAGGTAAGTTCCGTTGGTGATGTAGCGTATTGCGGCCACAACCTGCAGCTGTGTAGTACCCTCGTAGATAGAGAAGATACGTGCGTCGCGATAGAGGCGCTGGCTCTTATATTCCATGATGAAGCCCGAACCGCCGTGAACCTGAATAGCGTCGTAGGCGTTCTGGTTTACATATTCAGAGTTCATACCCTTTGCCAGCGGCGTGAATGCGTCAGCCAGGCGTGTGTAGGTCTTCATCTCCTGACGCTCCTCCGGTGTTAGCTTGCGCTCCTTTGAGATGTCCTCGAGAGTCTTGTAGAGGTCAACGTAGCGCGCTGTCTGATACAGAATGCTGCGTCCTGCGTCGAGTTTTGCCTTCATACGTGCCAGCATGTCGTACACAGCCGGGAAGTTTATGATGGCCTTGTCAAACTGCTTGCGCTCCTTGGCGTATGCAAGAGCCTCGTTATATGCAGCCTGACTTACGCCAACGCTCTGTGCTGCGATGCCGAGGCGTGCGCCGTTCATCAGTGCCATTACGTATTTGATAAGACCCATGCGTGTGCTTCCGCAAAGCTCAGCCTTGGCGTTCTTGTAGACAAGCTCGCAGGTAGGTGAGCCGTGTATACCGAGCTTGTTCTCAATGTGGCGCACTGTTACGCCGCCCTGGCGCTTGTCATAGATAAACATTGACAGTCCGCGGCCGTCGTGTGTGCCGGCTTCGCTTCTTGCAAGTACGAGGTGAATGTCAGAGTCGCCGTTGGTAATGAAGCGCTTAACGCCGTTGAGCAGCCAGCAGCCCTCTTCCTCGCTGTATGTAGCCTTGAGCATTACGCGCTGCAAGTCGGAACCTGCGTCGGGCTCGGTGAGGTCCATACTCATTGTCTCTCCTGCGCAAACGCGCGGAATATACTTCTGGCGCTGCTCCTCGTTGCCGAACTCGTAGAGGGTCTCTATACAGTCCTGAAGGCTCCAGATGTTCTGAAAACCGGCGTCGGCTGCGGCAACAATCTCTGAAGCCATAGAGTAGGGAGTGACAGGCATGTTCAGACCGCCGTAGCGGCGCGGCATAGATATGCCCCAGAGTCCGGCCTTGCGTGTTACGTCAAGGTTCTCGTATGTCTTTGATGCGTAGTGCATGCGGCCGTCAACGAGGTGCGGGCCTTCCTGGTCAACTTCCTCACTGTTAGGCTCGAGCACGTTGGCAGCAATGTCGCCTGTGATTTCAAGCACTCTTTTATAATTCTCCAAAGCGTCCTGATAGTCAACAGGTGCGTCTGCATATTCATCCTTGTCGGCGAAGTTGCGCTCCTTCAGTTCGACAATCCTCTTCATTAGAGGGTGGTTGAGATGAAACTCAAACTCAGGATGGTCTGTATAATAGTTTGCCATTGTTGTTTTTCTTTTTATGGGATAAATGGGAGTTGCTTTTCTGTCTGTGCCGTCTTGCGGCTTGTGTCCTTGGCTTTTGCTTCACGTTTTCGGCTCAGCTCATCCGGGCATGTCCGCCATGTCTGCGTCGGCTTCAGTCAGCTCCCTGTTTATTTTGTTATTTGTTGTTCTGCTTGTAGTACTTGATGAGTTTCGGAACCACGTCTTCAACGTTGCCCACGATAACGTAGTCGGCAATCTGGTTGATAGGAGCGTCGGGGTCGTTGTTCACAGAGATGATGATGCCTGAGTCCTGCATTCCGGCTATGTGCTGTATCTGGCCTGAAATGCCGCAAGCAATGTAAACTTTAGGATGAACGGTTACACCGGTCTGTCCGATCTGTCTGTCGTGGTCTACAAATCCTGCGTCAACGGCGGCGCGGCTTGCACCAACCTCTCCGTGGAGTTCTTTTGCCAGCTTGAAAAGCATGTCGAAGCCTTCCTTGCTTCCTACGCCGTAGCCTCCGGCAACCACGATTGGCGCACCTTTAAGATTGTTCTTTGCCTTCTCAACATGGCGGTCGATAACCTTAACGATATAGTCGGTTGTGGGAACATACTTTGCAACGTCGGCATAAACAACCTCGCCCTTATAGTTCTCGTCGAGAATCTCGCGCTTCATCACGCCCTCGCGCACTGTGGCCATCTGCGGACGGTGGTCGGGGTTAACGATGGTTGCAACGATGTTTCCGCCGAACGCCGGGCGAATCTGATAGAGCAGGTTGTCATAGTGCTTGCCTGTCTTCTTGTCGTCGTAGTCGCCAATTTCGAGCTGTGTGCAGTCGGCGGTGAGTCCGCTTGTAAGAGATGACGACACGCGCGGGCCGAGGTCGCGGCCTATAACGGTTGCTCCCATGAGGCAAATCTGCGGCTGTTCTTCCTTAAACAGGTTTACCAGGATTGATGTATGCGGTGCGGATGTGTAGGGGAACAGTCCTTCAGCGTCGAATACAAACAGCTTGTCGACGCCGTAGGGCAGTATCTGGCTTTCCACTTTGCCCTTGATGCCGGTTCCGGCAACCACGGCGTTGAGTTCAACGCCGAGCTGGTTGGCCAGCTTGCGGCCTTTGGTGAGTAATTCCTGAGACACTTCAGCAACGACAGTGCCCTCTATTTCGCAATAAACAAAAACGTTATTCATAATTTACTTGCTTTATTTGTGAAAGAAAACCGGGAGCATGTAATCGTCCGGCGCACTAAGTTGTGCTGTCGCCGTTGCCGTGACGGCTGCGGCCGATGTATGCCGGATGCCAGCTCCGCTTGTTCTTTTATCCGATTATCTTTTCGTCCAACAGTTCTTTAATAAGGCCTTCAATCTGGCTGTCTTCAGAAGTAAGCGTCTTGCATTCCTTAGCCTGGAACACAATGTTCTTTACGGTTTTAACCTTAGTAGGCGAGCCGGCCAGTCCGCACTGCTGCGGGTCGCCGTCTACATCGGCCACAGACCATTGGTTAAGCGTAAGATAAGGACGCGTCTCGTAGAGCTCGGAATAAGGCATGTCCGGCGTGCGCTCGAGCGGAACGGTGGCGTATTTGTATTTCATAACGAGTTTTGCGTTGCACGGACGGCATGGGGCAGCGCTTCCGTTTACGGTGATAAGCACCGGCATGGGTGTCTCTACTGTTTCTACGCCTCCGTCGATGTGGCGGCGTATTGTGAGCTTTCCTTCCTCACATTTCAGTATCTCTTCTGCGTATGTTACCTGAGCGAGGCCCAGTTTCTGTGCCACCTGCGGTCCTACCTGCGCCGTGTCGCCGTCGATAGCCTGGCGTCCGCCGATGATGATGTCGGCTCCGCCAATCTTCTTTATTGCCGTAGCAAGCGCGTAAGAAGTGGCCAGAGTGTCGGCTCCGGCAAACAGACGGTCGGTGAGCAACCATCCTGTGTCGGCTCCGCGGTAGAGTCCCTGGCGGATTATTTCGGCTGCGCGCGGAGGTCCCATTGTCAGTATTCCTACGGTTGAGCCTGGATTCTGTTCTTTCAGTCTGAGTGCCTGTTCAAGGGCATTAAGGTCTTCCGGATTAAAGATTGCCGGCAGTGCGGCGCGGTTAACAGTGCCTTCGGCTGTCATCGCATCTTTACCGACATTCCTTGTGTCGGGTACTTGTTTTGCAAGTACGATGATTTTCAAATTCATAGATTAAGTTTAAATTGTAAAATTCTTAGATTGCAAAAATACACTATTTTTGCTTTTTACCAAAGAAAAACGGGCGAAAACATACGTTTTTGCCCGTGTATTTAAGTGTTATGAGGCAGTGGCGGCTGATGTTTCGGGCGGTGTGGCTTGCCTTGCGGCTCATGCCGTTGCTTTTGTCCCGTCCCGACGGTGCCGCCGTCGGCCCCTGTTTATGTCGCGTAGTCTGTCTCTGCGCGTGTTATTTGCTGCGCTTCTGCAGAGTCATGAGCACCTTTCCGTCGGCCGATTTCAGCGTAAGCTCTTTACTGCCGTTAAGTTCGAACGATTTTGTTTCGTTCACAGCTTTGAGCACTTGCTCCTCTGTCTTCATGTCGTGGCACATCATCCGTGTGCTTCCTACGTTGCCGAAAGATATCGTGCCCTTCTTGGCGTCGGCGTCGAGCTGCCCGAATATGCGGTTGCAGCTTGTGCTTCCGTACATGCTCTTCTTGTCAACGTCGAATCCTATGAAAGCTTCGTTTTCGTTGTCTGCATTTGATATGTCTTGTCCGTTAACCTGAGTTATCTTCCATTCTCCGTTGAGTGCAGACACTGATGATGCTGCGCTGCCTGATGTCTTGCACGACGTTGCGGCTGCAAGCAGTCCGGTCATGCATAATGCTACAAATACTTTCTTCATTCTTTTTACCTTTTTTAGTTTATAAAATGTTGTATTTCAGGTCGTTGTCGGTTGCTTTCGGTCTTGCCGGCCTGTGCCTGAAGCCTGATTGCTGTGACCTTTTTGACCATTTCGGCTGCAAATTTAAGCAAATTATCTATGAACAGGTAAAATAAAGATCATAAATAACTAATGTTTCGCTTAATTCCGTTTTTTTTGCATATTGCATTATGTCAGACTGTGATGCTTTTCTTATCTTCTTGTTGTGGTGTCATAATTAATCTTTTATCCTTGTCTTGCAGCAGATTAGTTTCATGTCGCTGAATTGGCTGTTTTACTTACATATTGATTTGTGTTGACGCTCTCATACTGCGGTATTTGCAAATAAAATCCTATCGGACGAGAATAATGCAGATATGAGTGTGCAGCATGTAACGCTCATTGTTATAGCTGTTTATAAGGTTTTGCTGCTGATGTGTGCGGCTTTTTGATGTGTTTTATGTGCTGAAAGCATATCTTTTGCATGCCGAAAGCTGATGTTTTGGGGTGCGTTTTGTGGCCTTTTGACCATTGAAAAGCGCCATATTATATTGTCTAAACAGTTCGTTTTCGCTGTTTTATTGGTCGTTTTGTCGCATTGGGAATAACGTTCAGTATCGCGTTTGATGGATTTTAAGGCATAAGTTTCTCCGGAACGGTCTGAAAAGTTGTATTTTCTCAACTTACGTTTTGTGTGTAAGAAGGCCCGGCAGGTTTGCAAAATGTCATTTGGACGTTAAGCATTATTTGCTTGTGAACAACCTCCAGACATTCAGGTATAGTATGTCCGGCATTTAACGTTACCGATAAATATTGTGTTTCGATTAAACAAAAACAGTCGGCCAACTTGTTTATCTCACTATTTATATTTAATTTTGCAAGAGTTCGGCTTCAGCCTTTCCATACGCCGCCGGTGGCAGGCAGGGCTGTGGCGGGATGTGATAACACTTATGATAGACAAGGCAACTATAGACAAGATAATGGATGCCGCCAATATTGTTGACGTGGTGTCCGAGTTTGTTTCGCTCCACAAGGCAGGCGTAAACTATAAAGGACTGTGTCCGTTTCATAACGAGAAGACACCGTCGTTCGTGGTGTCGCCAGCCAAGGGCTATTGCCACTGCTTTTCGTGCGGCAAGGGCGGCAATCCCGTGGGCTTCATCATGGAGCACGAGCAGATGACATATCCCGAGGCGCTGAGGTGGCTTGCCAAGAAATATCACATAGAGATACAGGAGCGAGAGATGTCTGACGACGAGAAACGTGAGGCGAGCGAGCGCGAGAGTATGTTCATTGTGAACGACTGGGCGCTGAAATACTTTCAGGACAACCTGATGAACACACGCGAGGGACAGGCCATAGGCATGCAGTATTTCCGCTCGCGCGGATTCCGTGACGACACGATACACAAGTTTCAGCTGGGCTATGCGCTGTCTGAACGCGACGCACTGGCACGCGCAGCCCTGGCAAAGGGCTTCAATGAGCAGTATCTGATAGACACAGGATTGTGTTACCGCAAGGAGAACGGACAGCTGCAGGACAGATATGCAGGCCGTGTGATATTTCCCGTACACACCATCACGGGCCGCGTGGTGGCCTTCGGAGGCCGTATATTGAACAACGACAAGAAGCTGGCCAAGTATGTCAATTCGCCCGAATCGCAGATATATCACAAGAGCAACGAGCTTTACGGCATATATCAGGCCAAGCAGGCCATAACGCGCAACGACCGCTGCTATCTTGTTGAGGGATATATCGACGTTACTTCTATGCATCAGAGCGGCGTGGAGAATGTGGTGGCATCGTCGGGCACATCGCTAACCACGGGGCAGATTCGCCTCATACGCCGGTTTACGAGCAACATAACCGTACTGTACGACGGCGACTCGGCCGGCATACATGCCTCAATACGAGGCATCGACATGCTGCTGGCCGAGGGTATGAATGTAAAGGTGCTGCTGCTGCCCGACGGCGACGACCCGGACAGCTTTGCGCGCAAGCACACCGCGCAGGAGTTTCGCGACTATATCGAAGCGCACCAGACCGACTTCATTGAGTTTAAGACCAATCTTCTGCTCAAAGGCGTAACCGACCCGATAAAGCGCTCGCAGGCAATAAGCAGCATTGTGAAGAGCGTGTCGGTAATTCAGGACCAGATAACAAGGGCAACATACATGAGCGAATGTTCGCACCGGCTGGGCATCAGCGAGGCTACGCTCGTAAACACGGTAAACAAGTTTATTCAGGGCGAGCTGGAAGAGCAGCGCAAGGAAGCAAGGCGCGAGGAAGCCAAGGCCGCGGCCGGGCCTGTGGCCGTGAGCGTAGACACAGGGCAAGACGTGGAGTCGAAGGTTGAATACATGCTTACGCAGATGGTGGTGCGCCACGGCGGTGAGGTGTTGTATAAAGACGTGGAGACCGAAGACGGCGGCAAGATAGACCTTAGCGTGTCGCAGTATATCAGCTACGACCTCGGTGCCGACGGACTGAAGTTTAATAACGAGCTTTACAACCGCATACTCCGTGAGGCCGTGGAGCATAACGACGACGAGGGCTTCAACTCGGAAACCTACTTCACACATCACCCCGACATCGAGATTAGTCGGGTGGCCACAGACATGGCCATAGACCACTTTCAGCTTAGCCAGAGCCTGCAGGTAAAGCGTGATGAAGACACGCTGCGCAACCAGGTGGTTCATCTTATACTCGACTTCCGCATGGACTATCTGGAGCATAAAATGGAAAACCTGAAGCGCGAGATAACCCAGTCGGCAGGCGATACAGAAAAGATGATGAGCCTCATGGCCGAATACAAGGACATGCAGGTTATACGCAACTCTATTGCCAAGGAACTTGGCAGCCAGATAATAGTTTGACGGCCCAGTCGGGATATTCACGCTCCGTGACCGGTGCCGTTGTATTGATGCTGTTAAAATACTGCCTCGTGCGCCTCATGCGCCGGCAGGTTAGATAAACTGAAAAGGCATACGGTATGATTTACGTACATTGGATTTTCTTCTTGCTCTATGCTTTCGTTGTGATAGCAACGATGATAGCCGTGCTAATGGACAACCGCCAGCCGGCCAAGACCATGGCATGGATTCTGGTGCTTGTGTTCCTTCCCGTTGTGGGCATCGTGCTCTATTTCTTTTTCGGACAGAACACGCGCAAGGAGAAAATGATAAGCCAGCAGAGCATGGACCAGCTCACAAAGCGCTCAATGCTCGGGTTTGCCGAGCAGCAAAATCTGGTGTTGCCGTCAGAACACAATGTGCTCATAAAGCTCTTTGCAAGTCAGAACTGGGCGTTGCCGTTCAAGAACAACGAGACAGACATCTACACCGACGGATATGGCTTCTTTCATGCCCTGCTTCGCGATATTGCCAAAGCCCGCCATCACATACATCTTGAAACCTATATAATATGCGACGACCCTTTGGGCAATCTCGTTTCCGACGCGCTCATAGCCAAGGCAAAGGCCGGGGTGGAGGTGCGCTTTATCTACGACGACGTGGGCTGCTGGAATGTTCCCAACTCATTCTTTGAGCGCATGCGTAACGCCGGAATAGACGTTCACGCATTTATGCCCGTAAAGTTTCCGGCATTCACCAGCAAGGTAAACTACCGCAACCACCGCAAGCTGTGCGTTATAGACGGACGCGTGGGCTTTATCGGCGGCATGAACATAGCCATGCGCTATGTAAAAGGGCGTAACGGCACGGCCTGGCGCGACACGCATCTGCGCATAAGGGGAGGCGCCGTCTACGGCATACAGCGCGCTTTTCTTGTCGACTGGTTCTTTGTTGACCGCACGCTCATCAGCAACCGCTGTTATTATCCTGCACACACCGATGTTGAAATCAACAACTGCATAATGCAGATAGTTACGAGCAGCCCTATCAGTCCGTGGCCAGAGATGATGCAGGGATATGTGCGCATACTGCTTGAGGCAAAGAAATACGTCTACATGGAAACTCCTTATTTCCTTCCCACCGAGCCGGTGCTCTTCGCCATGCGTACCGCGGCTCTTGCCGGTGTAGACGTGAGGCTGATGGTGCCGCTGCATTCCGATGCAAAGTTTGTAGAGTGGGCCAGCCGCTCATACGTGCAGGAGAGCGTCGATGCCGGTGTTAAGGTTTATCTGTATAAGCCCGGCTTCAATCATTCAAAGTTGCTTGTAAGCGACGACAGCCTGTCAACCTGTGGCTCGACAAACATCGATTTCCGCAGCTTTGACAACAATTTCGAGGTCAATGCCTTTATCTACGACCGCGACATGGCCCTGCGCATCAAGTCGGTTTTTATGGAAGACATGAAACATTGTATTAATTACGAAAAATACATGAGCACGCGCCGCCTGTCGTTCACCCATCGTCTGTGGGAGTCGCTTGTGCGTGTATTCTCGCCGCTGATGTGATTTTTTTAGTCAAAATAGTTTGTTGTGCATTGGTCGCTTTTTGTTTCTGCTTCCTTTTGCCTATTGTTATTACAATCATAAGTTACTTGTTTTTAGCCTAATCATCAATATCGTTATTTTTATTCTAAATGGTATTTTAACATGTTTTTTTTGATGATACAGCTCTTTTTGTATTGATAATATATACGTTTTACAGGCAAACTATATGTATGTCTTATGTCCGGTTTGGCTTAAACAATATAAGTTGTTAATATAACAAACCAAATGTGTATTAAGGTTAAAATCGTGTTTTTTTTTAAGCAAATATTTTTTCTGTATAAAAAAACGCTATATTTGCAAATTGTTAACCAATAAAGTTTTTTCCTATGAAAAAGAAATACTTTGTTATTTTATCGTGTATTTTTGCACAAGTAGCTTACTCTTATGCAAATAGAATAACTGATAGTGTTGAGGACTCGCTTCCGCAAGTGTCTAATCCGGTATTGTCTGTTTACCAAGACGATAGTCCGATTACTCGTGCTGATGCGCAGAATGCTTATGATTATCCTGACGGGTTGAGTCGTCTTGGCACATATTCTTCAGAAAACCAGCCTGTTTGCAACTATCTTTCGCCTAACCGTATTACTAATGATAAACCTCAAATCCGCAACTAAGCTCTTCAGCGTCCTTCTTGCGTCTAAACGTCCTCTCATCACTGAATTAGCAGATAAATTGAGGCTGAAATACCCACTTCTGCCCACAATATCCCCTTGCCCCACTATGCGACTTGAGGCAATACGCAGTATCATACCCATAAGTTGTAGGCGTTATCCAAAATCAGTCTGAAA